>NZ_JBITXI010000009.1:0-341644 GCF_044544605.1 Streptomyces sp. NPDC053560
CGCAGGATGAACGGCATCAGCTGCGCCAGGTCCGGGGTCTTGCTGCCCAGCCGGGCCATGATCATGGCCAGCCCGGTGTTGAAGACGAACTGCAGACACAGCGCCGGCAGCGCCAGCAGCCACGACCAGCCCGGCACCTGCCCGAACGCCAGCAGGATCACCACGAGCACACCCATGGAGAACATGAGCTGCTTGAGCTGCATCAGGCAGAACGAGATCGGCAGGCAGGCGCGCGGGAAGTGCAGCGCCCGCACCAGGCCGAGGTTGCCGGAGATGGCCCGGGTCCCCGCCAGCACCGAGCTCTGCGTGAAGGTGAAGATGAAGACGCCCGTGACCAGGAACGGCACGAAGTCCGGCACGCCCCGGCTGGTGCCGAGGAGCAGGCCGAAGATCAAGTAGTAGACCAGCGCGTTCAGCAGCGGCGTCGCCACCTGCCACAGCTGGCCCAGCTTGGCCTGGCTGTACTGGGCGGTCAGCTTGGCGCTGGAGAACGCCGAGATGAAGTGGCGCCGCTGCCACAGCTGCCGCACGTACGCCGGCAGGCTCGGCCGGGCGCCGCTCTGCGTCAGCCCGTACTTCTGGGCCAGCCGCACCGGCGTAAGCCCCTCCTCCGGGGCCCGCTGGGCATTCACGGCGACCGCACTGTCGTGCCTGGTCTCGCTCACAGTTGACACTCTCGTCCTCAAGGGGCGCTTCCCGGAGTGAGGTGGGTACCCCGGGCAGCGCCGGATGCTGCTCTCGCCCCGAGCTTGTCAGATGACCGGAGGCCGGCCCAGTCGGGTCAGTCGCCACACGGTACGCCACTTCATGGGACGCCTGGGGCCGCACGGCTTGGTCCAGCCCTCCTTGAAGCCGCCCAGCCAGGCCCGCAGCCCCGGCAGCGACGGGCGCCGCGCGAGGGTCAGCAGCAGCCATACCCCGAGGTACACCGGTACCAGCGGGGCGGGCAGGTTGCGGCGCGCCAGCCACACCCGATTGCGCGCCACCATCCGGTGGTACACGGCGTGCCGGGTGGGCGCCATGGTCGGGTGCAGCAGGACCATGTCGGAGCGGTAGTCGATCATCCAGCCCGCGTCCAGGGCCCGCCAGGCGAGGTCGGTCTCCTCGTGCGCGTAGAAGAAGTCGTCGGGCAGCCCGCCGACCTCGTCGAAGACCTTCGTGCGGACCGCGTTCGCGCCGCCGAGGAAGGTCGTGACGCGGGAGGAGCGCATCGGGTCGGACGCGCGCAGCCGCGGTACGTGGCGGCGCTGGGTCTCCCCGGTGTCCGGGTCCGCGATGCGGAAGCTGATGATGCCGAGCTCCGGGTCGCGGGCGAACGCCTCGCGGCACAGCTCGGCCGTGTCCATGGTGGCGAGCAGGCCGTCGTCGTCGAGGAAGAGCAGGACGTCCTTCTCCGACCCGCCGGGCCCGAAGGCCTCGATCCCGACGTTCCGGCCCGCCGGGATGCCGACGTTCTCCGGCAGCTCCACGGTCCGTACGCCCTCGGGCAGCTCCGGCAGCGGCGAACCGTTGCCGACGACCACGACCTCGACCGCGTCGCCGTTCTGCTTGGCGACGGAGTCGAGGAGCGCGCGCAGCTCCTCGGGGCGGTTGCCCATGGTGAGGACGACCGCGCCGAGCTTCAGGTTCTGGGGAGTCTGAGTCACTTGAGCCTGCTTGAAGCCATGATGGAAACGAGGTGCAGCAGCGTCTGGAGGAGCGCGATACCGGCCAGCACCGCGACGCCGAGCCGCGAGAAGAACAGGTCTCCGCGGATCGTGTCGAGGACCGCCAGGACCAGGATCAGCAGCGACGCCTCGATCCCGAGGATCAGCCGGTGGAACTGGAGCGCGGCCGCTGCCTTGCGCGCCAGCGCCATGCCGGACGAGCGCGGCACGGACGCCGACTCCTGGACCGGCGGCTTCCCGGTCTGGTGGCGGGCGACGCCGACGAGGTCGGTCTCCGCCTTGATCATGATCGCGCCGACCGCGGCGAGGGTCCCGAGGAAGGCCCACAGCCAGTCGATCCGCCCGGAGCCCCACAGGTCTGCGGCGCGCAGGCCGAAGCCGACCAGCACGGCGGCGTCGGTCAGGTAGGCGCCGACCCGGTCCAGGTACACGCCGCCCAGCGAGTACTGCTCACGCCAGCGGGCGATCTCGCCGTCGACGCAGTCGAGCAGCAGGTAGAGCTGGACCGCGACGACGCCGAGGACGGCGCCCGCGATCCCCGGCACCAGGAGTGCCGGGGCCGCGAGCACGCCGAAGACGGTCATCAGGTAGGTCAGCTGGTTGGGCGTGATCCTGGTGTTCACCAGGTAGCGGTCGCAGCGCAGCGAGATCTCTCGCATGTACAGGCGGCCCGCCCAGTGCTCACCGCTACGGCGGTCCTTCACCCCTGCGGGGTGAACGACGGGCCGGAGTTCAGCTACCGATGGCCTTGGCATAGTCGAGGTATGCGTCCTTGATCTGGTCGGATTTCAGGTTGAGGTGTTCGAGGATCGTGTACCGCCCGGGGCGCGTCTGCGGGGCGTACTCCACGACCTGCACGAACTCGTCCACGGTGAAGCCGATCTCCTCCGGCAGGACCGGCAGGCCGTGACGGCGCAGAACCTCTGCCATGAACACCGACTCCTCGTGGGCCCCGCGCAGATGCATCGCGAAGGCCGCACCCAGGCCGCACTGCTCGCCGTGGCTGGCAGCGCGCTTGGGGAAGAGGAGGTCGAAGGCGTGGTTGATCTCGTGGCAGGCGCCGGACGCCGGGCGGGAGTCGCCCGACACGGACATCGCGATGCCGGTGAGGACCAGGCCCTCGGCGAGCACCTGCAGGAAGCCGTCGTCGCCGACGCCGCCGGGGTGGCGCAGTACGGCCTCGCCGGCCTGGCGCGCCATGGCGGCCGCGAGCCCGTCGATGTCCTCGCCGCGCTCGCGGGCGGCGAGCTCCCAGTCCCGGATGGCGGAGATGTTGGACAGGGCGTCGCCGATGCCGGAGCGGACGAAGCGGACCGGTGCCTCGCGGATCACGTCGAGGTCGATGACCACCGCGATGGGGTTCGGCACGCCGTACGAGCCGCGGCCCGCGTCGTTGTCCAGCGTCGCGACGGGCGAGCAGAGGCCGTCGTGCGACAGGTTCGTCGCGACGGCGACCAGCGGCAGGCCCACGCGCGCCGCCGCGAACTTGGCGCAGTCGATGATCTTGCCGCCGCCGAGGCCCACGACCGCGTCGTAGCGGCCCTTCTTCTTCATGGCGTCGGCGAGCTTGATGGCGTCGTCGAGCGTGCCACCACCCACCTCGAACCACTCGGCGCTGGGCAGCGCCGGCGCGAGCCGCTCACGCAGCACGGATCCGGAGCCGCCGCTGATGGCGATGGCGAGCTTGCCCGACGACGAGATCCTCTGGTCCGCGAGGACACCGGCCAGGTCGTTGAGCGCCCCCGGCCGGATGTCGACGACGAGCGGCGAGGGGATGAGCCTCGTCAGTACTGGCATGCGATCTCACGGCCCTTCGCGAGGTCGTCGTGGTTGTCGATCTCGACCCACTTGACATCGCCGATCGGGGCCACGTCGATCCGGAAGCCACGGTTCACGAGCTCCTGGTAGCCGTGCTCGTAGAACTGCTGCGGGTCCGCCTCGAAGACGGTCTTCAGCGCGTCGGCCAGCTCGTCGGCGGCCTCGCCCTCGATGAGGGTGACACCGATGTACTCACCGGTCGCCTCGGCCGGGTCCATCAGCTTGGTGATCTTCGTCATGCCCTTGTCGGGGTCGACGACGACCTTCATCTCCTCGTCGGCCAGGTCCTTGACCGTGTCCAGCGCGAGGATGATCTTCTTGCCGTCGCCGCGCGCGGCGAGCAGGGTCTTCTCGACGGAGACCGGGTGCACGGTGTCGCCATTGGCGAGGATCACGTCGTGCTTGATCGCGTCACGGCCGCACCAGAGGGAGTAGGCGTTGTTCCACTCCTCTGCCTTGTCGTTGTCGATCAGCGTGAGCTTGAGGCCGTACTTCCGCTCCAGGGCCTCCTTGCGCTCGTACACGGCCTCCTTGCGGTAGCCGACGATGATCCCGACCTCGGTCAGGCCGATCTCGGCGAAGTTGCCGAGGGTGAGGTCGAGGATGGTCGTGTCGCCGTCGACCGGCACCAGGGCCTTGGGGAGGGTGTCGGTGTAGGGACGCAGACGCCGTCCGGCGCCGGCCGCCAGCACGAGGCCGATCATGCGGGTTCTCCTTCGTCGTGTACGGCGGGTGCATGGGAGGACACCCAGAAGCGGATGCTCTCGGTGAGCACCAGCAGCGCCAGGGCCCCCGCAAGGACCGTGAGCGCGATTGTGAAACCTGAGGTGGGCAGCGCGGCCGCGGCGATGGTGACCACGAGGGCGCGGCCCTCGTGCCCGCCGGTCGCCCGTACCAGGGCGCGCGGGGGCGCGCCGCTGCCGCCGCGGATGCGGTACACCGTGTCGTAGTGATGGTAGGCGACCGCGGCCACCAGCCCGAATGCCGCCGGCAACGCTCCGTTCACCTCGGAACGGGCCGCAATCACCAGAATCGCGACGTATTCGCCGATGCGGAAGAACGGCGGTACGAGCCAGTCGAGCGCGCCCTTGAGGGGGCGGGCGACGGCAAGTCCGGAGAGTACGGCGTAGCCGAGCACGGCGACGCAGACCCAGGGGCTTCCCCAGCCGGCGAACGCGGCGGTGGCGATCATCACAGCGGCGCCGGCGGCGGCGATCACGGGGGCCGCGAAGCCGGGGAGCTTGCGCGCCGCGCCCTTGAAGGCGGCGGCGAAGCCCTCCGCGAGCGGCCCGGAGTCGCCGAGGTCGGCGAGCGCCTGCGCGGCCCGGTCGGTACGGCGCGCGCGGCGGGTCAGCGAGCGCAGCACCCGGCCGGCGGTCGTGTAGCACGCGGCCAGCGCGCAGCCGATGAGCAGCACCCAGAAGACGATGCGGGGGGTGGCGCAGGCGGTGAGCACCGCGATCAGGGCCCAGCGCTCGCCGATCGGCAGCACGATCATCCGGCGGGCCCAGACCGTCCAGCCGACGCTGTCGAGCTTGTCGGAGAGGGCCGCGGTGGGGCTGGTGTTGGCGGTGGCGTCGTGGTTCGCCTCGTTGAAGGAGAAGTCCACGACGTGCCGGACCGTCTGCAGCACCATGGCGCCGAGCGCGAGGGCCCAGACGTCGTCCCCGCCGCGGGCCGCGCCGAGCGCCAGGCCCGCGTAGTACGCGTACTCCTTGGCACGGTCGAACGTCGCGTCGAGCCAGGCACCCATCGTCGAGTACTGCAGGGAGTAACGGGCGAGCTGCCCGTCCGTGCAGTCCAGGACGAAGGAGAAGAGGAGGAGCAGCCCTGCGGCGATGAAGCCGCCGCGGGTGCCGGTGGCCGCGCAGCCCGCCGCGATCAGCGCGGTGAGCAGGGACGCGGTGGTGACCTGGTTCGGGGTGAGGCCGCGCCGCGCGCACCAGCGGGCGATGTACCGGGAGTACGGGCTGATGCAGTACGTGGTGAAGAACCCGTCGCGGGACTTCACGGCGGTCCGCAGCCGTACGGCCTCGTCGTCCACGGCGCTCACGGCGGCCCGTGCCTCGTGACGCTGCTGTGCGCCGGAGGGTACGGAGGCGACCAGCGAGCCGAGCTCGGGGTGGTGCACCGATACGCCCTCGGCGTCCAGCGCCGTTGCCACGGCGTCCGGGAGCCCGTCGGCGGAGTCCGCCGTGGCGAGCGCGCGGGTGAGCGCGGCGCGCGCCTCGGGCTGCGCCGTGAGCGCGCCGGTGACGGCCGCGGCCGGGAAGCGGGGGTCGGTCAGGGCCAGGCGCAGGCTGTGCAGGTGGCCGACGAACCGGGCGTCGACCAGCGCGACCCGGCGGCCTGCGGGGACCTCGGCCAGCAGCCGGGCCGCATCGGCGGCGTCGGCCGCGCTGCGGACATCGAAGCCCAGCTCGCGCAGGTCGCCCTCGAGCGGCGACCCGGCGACCGGCGCACCGGTGAGGATTGCGGTCGACAGACGAATTCACTCCCTGAATGCTGGCAAGGCCGCCGGCCGGTCCGCATTCGATACGAACTACCCGGGCAGCAGTCGTGGCACACCTCGGGCCCCGGAGGGGTCGGTGGCACGTCGGCAGAGGTTAGCGGATCGCCGGATGCGGCCGTTCACCACGCATTCACCGCCCGGTGGCCGACCGGCGGCGGCGTCTGCCGCGATCATCATGGTGGATCTTGCCGTCGATGAACAACTGCGGCGCTGGTTAGGGTGCCGGTTATGACATGGCTGATCACAGGTGGGACGGGTTATATCGGCGCGCATGTGGCGAGGGCCATGGTGGCGGCGGGCGAGCAGGTCGTCGTGCTCGACGACGTCTCCAGTGGATACCCCGCCCGGCTGCCCGCCGGGGTGCCTCTGGTGCGCGCTTCGGTACAGGACCGTGACGTGGTGGACGCCACGCTCGCGGAGCACGGCGTGACCGGCGTCATCCACCTCGCAGCGAAGAAGCAGGTCGGCGAGTCGGTGGAGCAGCCGCTGACGTACTACAGGGAGAACGTGCACGGGCTGACCGTGCTGCTGGAGGCGGTGGCCGCGGCCGGTGTGCGCCGCTTCGTCCTCTCCTCGTCGGCGGCGGTGTACGGCATGCCGGACGTCGACCTCGTCACCGAGGACACCCCGTGCACGCCGATGAACCCCTACGGCGAGACCAAGCTCGCGGGCGAGTGGCTGGTGCGCGCCGCGGGCCGGGCGCACGGCATCGCGACCGCCTGCCTGCGTTACTTCAACGTGGCGGGTGCGGCGGCGCCGGAGCTGGCGGACGTCGGGGTCTTCAACATCATTCCGATGATGTTCGAGAAGGTGACCGCCGGCGAGCCGCCGCGGATCTTCGGCGACGACTACGACACCCCCGACGGCACCTGCGTCCGGGACTACATCCACGTCGAGGACCTGGCCGAGGCGCACCTCGCCGCCGCCCGCCGGCTCACGGACCTCGACAGCCCGCAGGACCTCACGCTCAACGTCGGCACCGGTCAGGGCGTCTCCGTACGGGAAATGGCCGATCTGGTGCTCGGGGTCAGCGGCCGCCATGACCTGACGCCCGTCGTCGAGGCGCGGCGGGCCGGTGACCCGGCGCGGGTGGTCGCCTCGTGCGAGCGGGCGACCCGGGAGCTGGGCTGGCGCGCCCGGCACGGCATCGACGCGATGGTCGGCTCGGCCTGGGAGGGCTGGTGCCGCCACCATCCGGAGGCTCGTGGGGCCGCAGAGGAGGGCGCACGGTCGGCTTGAGACGGCGCGTAAAGGCTGCTGCGCGCCGCCTGTTCTGCCACGCCGCACACGGTGCGGCACTGCGCCACTGATACGGGCGCTACTAGGGCAGACTGAACATCGAGGACCGACCGAGAAGGATGGGCATGCCGATCACACCTGCCAACGGACAGACCGCCGGAACCGCGGCGGTGGCCGCGCCGGACACGGCCGCGGAGCCGATCATGCTGGAGCTGGTGGACGAGGACGGTAGAACGATCGGTACGGCGGAGAAGCTCGCCGCTCATCAGGCACCCGGGCAGCTGCACCGCGCGTTCTCCGTGTTCCTCTTCGACGAGCAGGGGCGGCTGCTGCTGCAGCGCCGCGCGCTGGGGAAGTACCACTCCCCCGGTGTGTGGTCCAACACCGCCTGCGGCCATCCGTACCCGGACGAGAAGCCGTTCGCGGCGGCGGCCCGGCGTACCGCCGAGGAGCTGGGTGTCGCCCCGTCGCTCCTCGGTGAGGCCGGCACCGTGCGCTACAACCACCCGGACCCGGAGTCCGGGCTGGTCGAGCAGGAGTACAACCACCTCTTCGTGGGCCTGGTCCGGGACACCCCGCAGCCGGACCCCGAGGAGGTCGGCGAGTACGCCTTCGTGACGCCGGCCGAGCTGACCCGGCGCCATGCCGAGGCGCCGTTCTCGGTGTGGTTCATGACCGTCCTGGACGCGGCGCGTCCGGCGATCCGTGAGCTCACAGGGGCGTCGGCGGGCTGGTAGGCGTGGGCACCTCGGCGAGCGGCAGCTCGGCCCAGACGACCTTGCCGCCGCTCGCCGTGTGCTCCACCCCGCACTTTCCGCCGGCCTCGGTGGTGAGCATCTTGATCAGCCAGAGGCCACGGCCGCCGACGTCTTCCTCGTCGGCCTCCATTGCCGTGGGCCGGTACGGGTGGTTGTCCTCGACGGCGATCCGTACCCAGTCCGCGCCGACCGCCAGCTCGACGGCGATCTGCGGGGAGAGCAGGGCTGCGTGCTGCACCGCGTTGGTGACCAGCTCGGAAGTGATCAGCAGCAGGCCGTCCACGATGTCGGGCCCCGCGGGCACGCGCTGGTCGCCGAGCAGATCCCGTACGGCGTGCCGAGCCTGTGGCACCGAGGACTCCAGTGCCGGAGCGGTGAACCTCCAGACACCTTCGTACGCGAGCGGGGCCGTCAGCTCCTCGGGAGGTTCGGCTGGGGGTCCGGAAGGCATCCTCACCCTTCGAGTGTTGGGAATCCCACCGTCCGGGCTGGCCTGCTGACAAAAAGTCAGCACTTATCGATAGTTTTTGAACGCATTTCTACGTGTCGATCATCCGAGAGATCGACTTTGACCCTTTTGTTCTTGTTTGAAGAACTGCGAGGAAGAGATGCGTTTCTCCGTTTCTCCCGCTTCGCCCGGGCCGAGCCGGGCCGGAGCACCGGCTCAGGGAACCGGCCGCACACACGCCAAAGGCCCCTTCCTGTGAAGAAGGGGCCTTCGGTACGCACTGTTGCGTGAGTAGCGGGGACAGGATTTGAACCTGCGACCTCTGGGTTATGAGCCCAGCGAGCTACCGAGCTGCTCCACCCCGCGTCGGTGAACACCACCTTACGGGTTCCGTCCGGCAGGGCCAAATCCATTACCGGCCGGACCGGCGGCTTCCCGTCAGCGCTCCGTGACCCGACCGTCCGCGACCTCGATGCGGCGCGTGGTGTGCACCGCCTCCAGCAGCCGGCGGTCATGGCTGACCAGCAGCAGCGTGCCGTCGTACGACGCGAGCGCGGACTCCAGCTGCTCGATCGCCGGCAGGTCGAGGTGGTTGGTCGGCTCGTCCAGGACGAGGAGGTTCACGCCGCGGCCTTGCAGGAGCGCGAGCGCCGCCCGGGTCCGCTCCCCCGGCGAGAGCGTGGCCACCGGGCGCAGTACGTGCCCGGCCTTCAGCCCGAACTTCGCCAGCAGCGTCCGCACGTCCGCCGGCGCCATCTCGGGGACGGAGCGCCGGAACGCGTCCACGAGCGGTTCGCCGGCCGCGCCCGGGTGCTGGAAGAGCTGGCCGCGGGCCTGCTCGATCTCCCCGACGACGACGCCGGGACCGAGGTACGCGTCCCCGTCGTCGAGCGGCAGCCGCCCGAGCAGCGCGCCGAGGAGGGTGGACTTGCCGGAGCCGTTCGGGCCGGTGATCGCTACCCGGTCCGCCCAGTCGATCTGCAGGTCCACCGGGCCGAAGCGGAAGTCGCCGCGGGCCAGGCGCGCGCCGCGCAGCGTGGCGACCACGGCGCCGGAGCGCGGCGCCGCCGCGATCTCCATGCGCAGCTCCCACTCCTTGCGCGGCTCCTCGACGACGTCCAGCCGGTCGATCAGGCGCTGGGTCTGCTTGGCCTTCGCCGCCTGCTTCTCGGTGGCCTCCACCCGGCCCTTGCGGGCGATCTTGTCGTTGTCGGGAGCCTTGCGGCGGGCGTTCTTGACGCCCTTCTCCATCCAGTTGCGCTGGAGGTGGGCGCGCGCTTCGAGGGACGCCTTGGTCTCGGCGTACTCCTCGTACTCCTCGCGTGCGTGCCGCCGGGCCCGCTCGCGCTCCTCCAGATACGCGGCGTACCCGCCGCCGAAGGCGTTCACCTGCTGCTGCGCGAGGTCCAGTTCCACCACCCGGTCGACCGTGCGGGTCAGGAACTCGCGGTCGTGGCTGACCAGGACGGTGCCGGCCCGGAGCCCGGTGACGAACCGCTCCAGCCGGTCCAGGCCGTCCAGGTCCAGGTCGTTGGTCGGCTCGTCCAGGAGGAAGACGTCGTACCGGGAGAGGAGGAGGGAGGCGAGCGAGGCGCGGGCCGCCTGGCCTCCCGAGAGGGAGGTCATCGGCTGGTCCAGGCCGACCGCCAGGCCCAGCTGGGCGGCGGTCTCCCCGGCCCGCTCGTCCAGGTCGGCGGCGCCGAGCGCGAGCCAGCGCTCCAGGGCGACGGCGTACGCGTCGTCGGCGCCCGGCTTCTCCTCGACCAGCGCCTGGGTCGCCTCGTCCAGGGCGAGCTGGGCGGCGGCGACGCCGGTGCGGCGGGCGAGGAAGTCGCGGACCGACTCCCCGGCCCTGCGCTCGGGTTCCTGCGGGAGGTGGCCGACGGTGGCGGTGGCGGGGCTCAGCCGCAGCTCGCCCTCCTGCGGGGTGTCCAGCCCGGCGAACAGCCGCAGCAGTGTGGACTTGCCCGCGCCGTTGGCACCGACCAGCCCGATCACCTCCCCCGGCGCGACGACGAGGTCGAGCCCGGAGAACAGGGTGCGGTCACCGTGGCCGGCGGCGAGGTTCTTGGCGACGAGAGTGGCAGACATCAGACCGCCGATCGTAGCCGCGCCGCCGCCGAACAGGCGCGGCATTTCCCGCGGCCCCGCGCACGTGGGCCATCAGCCCTGCACTCGTGGGCATCAGCCCTGCGCACGTGAGCTCCGGCCTGCGTGCACGGGCTCCGGCCTGCGCACGCGGGTCCACGGGGCCGCGTACGGCCGGGGGTTCGGACGTACGGGTGCCTTCCCACGTGCCGAGGCACTGTGATCGCGGTCTCTCCGGCGGGACGCGGGCCGGGCGTCGGTTCTACGATCCGCAGCATGAACCCAGGGCTCAGCACGCGTGTCAGCGGCGGCACCGCGACCGTCACGATCAGCAATCCCGCCAAGCGGAACGCCATGACGGCCGCCATGTGGCGGGCGGTGCCGGAGCTGGTGGCGCGGCTGGCCGAGGACCGGTCCGTCCGCGTACTGGTACTGACCGGCGAGGGCAATACGTTCTGCGCGGGGGCCGACATCGGGTCGCTGCGCGAGTCGGGGGACGAGAACCGCGGGCTCGCGCAGGCCGCCGAGGAGGCGCTCGCCGCCTTCCCCAAGCCCTCGCTGGCCGCGGTCCGCGGCTACTGCGTGGGCGGTGGCAGCCAGCTCGCGGCCGCCTGTGACCTGCGGTTCGCCGAGGAGGGCGCGCTCTTCGGTATCACCCCGGCGAAGCTGGGGATCGTCTACCCGGCCGCCTCCACCCGGCGGCTCGTACGCCTGGTGGGCCCGGCGACCGCCAAGTACCTCCTCTTCTCCGGGGAGTTGATCGACTGCGCGCGGGCGCTGCGGTCCGGGCTGGTGGACGAGGTGCTGCCGGAGGGCGAGCTGGACAAGCGGGTCGCGGACTTCTCGGCGGTGCTGGCGAGCCGGTCACAGCTGACCCAGGCGGCGGCGAAGGAGTTCGCCGACGGGCCGGCGGACGCGGAGCGGGACGCGTACTGGGAGGAGCAGGCGCGCGGCAGCGGCGACACGGCGGAGGGCGTCGCCGCCTTCCTCGAGCGCCGGGCGCCGCGCTTCGAGTGGACGGTGTGAGCCACCCGGTCGACGGCCGGGACGAGCCGCGCCGGCTGATATGGCCGACCGCATCGGCGCCGGGCCGGCCGGAGCCCGCGGCGCACGCCGCTCCCGGGGGCCGCACGCTGCCAAGAGGCCCCGACGGCTCGCCTCACCCGAAGGCGCCCCGCTCCGGCCAGAAGTCCAGCAGCTTCGCGTCGCCGATGACCTCGACGGTGCCCTCCTGCGCAGACCGCCGCCGGTAGATCGTCAGCAGCAGCTCGACGAGGGGGCCGCGCACGGTGACCGCGGACTTCTCGTGGCGTGAAAGCGCAACAGGTCGGTCTGCGCGACGATTTCGCCGCGGTGCCGCTCGAAACGCATCGGGTCATGGGGAAACCGTAGACCGCACCACTGACAACGCCCCGGCGGAACGTGTCCGCCGGGGCGTCCGTGTCAGGCCGAGCCCTTCAGGAGGAAGCGGCTGCGGTCGCGCAGCGCCGCCACGACCTCTGCCGGCGCCTTCTCCGGCGAGCCGCTGTCGTACGGCGGCTGCGGGTCGTACTCGACGGCGAGCTGCACGGTCTGCGCGAGGGTGTCGCCCTGGAGCCGGCCCAGGAGGGTCAGGCCCATGTCGATGCCCGAGGAGACGCCGGCCGCCGTGACGTACTTGCCGTCGAAGACGACCCGCTCCCCCGTGGGCTCCGCTCCGTACTCCTTGAGCTGGTCCAGCGCGAGCCAGTGGGAGGTGGCGCGGCGCCCCTCCAGGAGTCCGGCGGCGGCCAGCAGCAGCGAGCCGGTGCACACGGAGGTGGTCCAGGTGGTGGCGGTGTCGACGGCGCGCAGCCACTCGTGGAGCGGCCCGTCGGCCATCAGGTCGCTCTGCCCGGGGCCGCCGGGTACGACCAGGAGGTCGGGCGCGGTGACGTCTTCCAGGGCCGCGTCGGCGACCATCGCGAGGCCATGGCTGTCGTTGCGTACGGGGCCCGTGCGCTCGGCCACGAAGACGGTCTCCGCGCCGGGCAGCCGCCCGAGCGTGTCGTACGGCCCGACGGCGTCCAGGGCGGTGAAGCGGTCGTAGAGGAGGATCGCGATCTGCACGAGGTGCCCTTTCGTCAGCGTGCGGCCGACGGCTGAGGGGCCGCCGGGTGGTGCGGGCGGTACCGGCGCCGGTACTCCGCCGGGCCGGTGCCGAGGGCGCGCAGGAAGGCGCGGCGCATGGCTTCGGGGGTGCCGTATCCGCAGCGGCGCGCGACGCGTTCGACGCCGTCGGTGGTGTCCTCCAGGAGCCGGCGCGCGGCCTCCAGCCGGACTCTGTCGACATAGCGACCTGGCGTCATGCCGACTTCGTCGCGGAATGCCCGCGCGAAGTGGCGTGGTGAGAGCCCGGAGCGGGCCGCGAGCGCCTCGACGGACAGGTCGGCGGCCGGGTGCTCGGTGATCCAGTGCTGGACCTCGCGCAACGGCGGGCGCTCCGCGGTCTGCGCGGCGAGCTGGGCGCTGAACTGCGTCTGGTTGCCGGGGCGGCGCAGGAAGACGACGAGGTGGCGGGCGACGGTCAGTGCCACGTCCCGGCCGTGGTCCTCCTCCACGAGGGCCAGTGCGAGGTCGATGCCCGCGGTGACGCCGGCGGAGGTGGCCAGGTCGCCGTCCCGGATGAAGATCGGCTCAGGGTCTACGTCGACGCCGGGGAAGCGGCCGGCCAGCGTGTCGCACATCGCCCAGTGCGTGGTGGCGCGGCGGCCGTCCAGCAGGCCGGCGGCGGCCAGCAGGAACGCGCCCGTGCAGACCGAGACCTTGCGGCCGGCCCGCGGTGCATGAGTACGCAGCCAGTGGACGAGGCGCGGGTCGGGGTCCCTGGTGCCCTGCCCGCCGGGCACCAGGAGGGTGTCCGGGGGTGCCGCGTCGGACAGCGCCAGGTCGGGCGTGATCCGCAGGCCGCTGGAGGTGCGTATTGGGGTGCCGTCGAACGTGGCGGTACGGACCCGGTAGGCGCCGGGCACACAGTGGCCGGCGCCCGTGAAGACCTCCAGGGGGCCGGTGACGTCCAGGCTCTGGACGCCGTCGAAGAGGACGACCAGTACGTCGTGCGATGGCATGGCTCCATCGTGGGCGCGGTGCACGATGGCGGCAATGACGTCTTTCCCACCTTTCCTGCCACGAAGGCCGGCCCGACCGTCCGCCCGCCCCGGACTACCGGGCATACCGACGGGTCGGTAACGTGCTGCCATGACCACCACGGCTTCCTCGCAGGACCACTCCGCGCTGCCCGACCGCGCCGGACGACGCTGTCACAACGTCGTCAACCCGCTGCACTCCACCGTCTACTTCGCCCCGGACTTCCCCGCCGAGATGGCGAAGCTCGGCATCGAGGACCGCAGCGCCGCCTATTTCCTCGGCCGGGCCGCCGCCATGGGCCCGGTGGGCCCCGGCGTCATCGCCGCGACGTTCTACAACTTCAAGTACGAGCTGATCGCCCGGCACATCCCGGAGGCCTGGTCGGTCGTCACGCCGCAGCAGGTGCTCGACGCGCGGCTGCGCGCCGCCGACAGCACGCTCCGCCGGCTGCTGGGCGACGAGCTGGCGGAGTCCGACGAGATGGCCGAGGCGGCCCGGCTCGCGCTCCGCGCCGCCGAGGCCTGCGCCCGCCACGCCCGGCCGCTGTACGCCGCCCACGCCGACCTCCCGGTGCCCGAGGCGCCGCACCTGGCGTACTGGCACGCCGCCACCCTGCTGCGTGAGCACCGCGGTGACGGCCATCTCATCGCGCTCGCCGACGCCGGCCTGGGCCCCCTGGAGGCGCTCGCCTCGCACACCGCCAGCGGCCGCGGGATGAGCACCAAGTGGATCCTGGCGACCCGCGGCTGGTCGGCCGAGGAGTGGCAGGGGGCGCGCGACGCGCTGCGCGACCGCGGCCTCCTGGACGCCGAATACGGCCTGACCGAGGCCGGTACGCGGCTCCGCGCCGACCTGGAGGACACCACCGACCGCCTGGACGCGGCGCCTTACGAGCACCTCGGAGCGGAGGGCGTGGCCCGGCTGACGGAGCTGGCCACGAAGTTCACCACCACCGCGGTCGGCAACGGGGCGTTCCCCGCCGATCTGTTCGGCCAGGGCTGAGCCGGGCTTCGGGGCGGGCCGCCGGGCGTCCGGCGGCCCGCCCCGCTGCCGTGCCTCTTGTCACACCTGTGTACTCCTGCCCGGGTCACGCGACAGGCCGGACCGCGACCCTGCACAATGCAGGCTCAAGCACAGCGCGAGAAGGCAGGTCGGGAGCATCGTGACGGCAACCACCGAGTCCACCGGGCCCATCCAGTCCCCGGGGGCTCCCGGGGCCCCGGGGTCCATCGAGAGCAGGATCGCCGAGGAGCTCGGCGTCAGGGAGCGGCAGGTGAAGGCCGCGGTCGAACTGCTCGACGGCGGCTCGACCGTGCCGTTCATCGCCCGGTACCGCAAGGAAGCGACGGAGATGCTCGACGACGCGCAGCTGCGCGCGTTGGAGGAGCGGCTGCGCTACCTGCGGGAGCTGGAGGAGCGCCGGACGGCCGTCCTGGAGTCCGTACGGTCCCAGGGGAAGCTGGACGCGACGCTGGAGGCGCAGATCCGGGGCGCGGAGTCCAAGGCCCGCCTGGAGGACATCTACCTGCCGTTCAAGCCGAAGCGGCGGACGAAGGCACAGATCGCCCGTGAGGCGGGTCTGGAGCCGCTCGCCGACGGTCTGCTGAGCGACCCGTCCGTGGAGCCGCAGGCGGCCGCCGCCGCGTTCGTGGACGCCGACAAGGGCGTGGCCGACCCGGCAGCCGCCCTCGAAGGCGCGCGGGCCATCCTCACCGAACGGTTCAGCGAGGACGCGGACCTCATCGGCGAGCTGCGCGAGCGGATGTGGACCCGCGGCCAGGTGACGTCGAAGGTGCGCGAGGGCAAGGAGGAGGCGGGCGCGAAGTTCGCCGACTACTTCGACTTCGCCGAGCCCTTCACGGAGCTGCCCTCGCACCGCGTCCTGGCCATGTTCCGCGGCGAGAAGGAGGAGGTCCTCGACCTCGCTCTGGAGCCGGAGACCGAGCCGGTCGAGGGCCGGACGTCGTACGAGTCGTCCATCGCACAGCGGTTCGGGATCGCCGACCGCGGCCGCCCGGCCGACGGCTGGCTGCTGGACACCGTGCGCTGGGCGTGGCGTACCCGCGTCCTCGTGCACCTCGGTATCGACCTGCGACTGCGGCTGCGGCAGGCCGCCGAGGACGAGGGCGTACGGGTGTTCGCCTCCAACCTCCGTGACCTGCTGCTGGCCGCGCCGGCCGGCACCCGCGCCACGATGGGCCTCGACCCCGGCTTCCGTACGGGCGTGAAGGTGGCCGTCGTGGACGCGACCGGCAAGGTGGCCGCCACGGACACGATCTACCCGCACGTGCCCCAGCAGAAGTGGGACGCCTCGCTGGCCACTCTGGCGAAGCTCGCCCGCGAGCACGATGTGGAGCTCATCGCGATCGGCAACGGCACGGCCTCGCGCGAGACGGACAAGCTGGCCGCCGACCTGATCGCCGCGCAGCCGGAGTTGAAGCTGACGAAGGTGATGGTCTCCGAGGCGGGTGCCTCGGTGTACTCCGCCTCCGCCTTCGCCTCCCAGGAACTGCCCGGCATGGACGTGTCGCTGCGCGGCGCGGTGTCCATCGCGCGCCGTCTCCAGGACCCGCTGGCCGAGCTGGTCAAGATCGACCCGAAGTCGATCGGCGTCGGGCAGTACCAGCACGACCTCTCCGAGGTGAAGCTCTCGCGCTCCCTGGACGCGGTCGTCGAGGACTGCGTGAACGGCGTCGGCGTGGACGTCAACACCGCCTCGGCGCCGCTGCTCTCCCGGGTCTCCGGCATCGGTTCGGGCCTGGCCGAGAACATCGTGGCGCACCGCGACGCCAACGGCCCATTCCGTACCCGCAAGGCGCTCAAGGACGTGGCGCGGCTGGGCCCGAAGGCGTACGAGCAGTGCGCGGGCTTCCTGCGGATCCGCAACGGCGACGACCCGCTGGACGCCTCCAGCGTGCACCCGGAGTCCTACCCCGTGGTGCGCCGGATCGTCACTGCAGCGGGCAACGACGTGCCCTCCCTGATCGGCAACACCGCGGTGCTGCGCACCCTGAGGCCGGCCGACTTCGTGGACGACTCCTTCGGTCTGCCGACCGTCACGGACATCCTGAGCGAGCTGGAGAAGCCGGGGCGTGACCCGCGGCCCGAGTTCAGGACGGCGACCTTCAAGGAGGGTGTCGAGAAGATCGGCGACCTGCAGTCCGGGATGCTCCTGGAAGGCGTCGTCACCAACGTGGCCGCCTTCGGTGCCTTCGTCGACATCGGCGTGCACCAGGACGGCCTCGTGCACGTCTCGGCGATGTCGAAGACGTTCGTGAAGGACCCGCGGGACGTGGTGAAGCCGGGCGACATCGTGCGCGTGAAGGTGCTCGACGTCGACATCCCGCGGAAGCGGATCTCGCTGACGCTGCGGCTGGACGACGACCACAACGCGGCCTCCGGCCAGGGCGGCCAGGGCGGTGGCCGCGGCGGGCGCCGCGAGGAGCGCGGCGGCGAGCGGCGCGGCGGTACGCCGCGGCAGCGGCAGGGCGGCGGCCAGGGCCGGCAGGGCGGCGGCAACGCCCGCGGCGGACGCGGCGGCGGCCGGGACGCGGCCCCCGCGAACGGCGCGATGGCCGACGCGCTGCGCCGCGCGGGCCTGCTGGGCAAGGACGGCGGCAAGCGCTGAGCCGATAGGCGGCGCAACGCCCCGGGCACGAACGACGGCGGGCGGCCGGAGCATACGTGTGCTCCGGCCGCCCGCCCTTGTATGTGCGGCAGGGCACCGTGCCCGTAGGGCCCACCCGAGGCCACGCCTGCGGGCAGTGGGCGCGCGTGGTACCCCGGTCAGGTCTCGCCGACGTGTGTCAGGCGGTCGTCGCCGAGGCGGTGCTGGACGTCGGCGAGGAGGGTACGGAGCAGGGCGGTCAGCTCGGCCTGCTTCTCGGGGGCGAGGCCGTCGAGCAACTCGGCCTCCCGGTGCAGCACCTGGTCCACGGTCGCCTCGACGACCTCGTGGCCGGTCGCGGTCAGCGTGACCTCGACGGTCCGCGGGCGCCCCTGCGCGGGCCCGCGGACCACCAGGTTCTCCCGTTCGGCGCGGGCCACCCGCTGGGAGACGGCGCCGGCCGTGATCATGCTGCGGCGGCCGATCTCGCGGGTGCTGAGGGTGTACGGCGGGCCGCTCCGCCGCAGCACGCTGAGCAGGTCCAGGGTGGCGGTGTCCACGCCGGCGCGGGCGAGGGTGCGGCGGCGGTCGTCGCCGAAGAGCTTGGCGAGCTGCCAGACGCTCGTGACGATGCCGATGGAGGAGACGGGCGTGCCCGGGCGCTCGCGCTCCCACGCGGCGGCGATGTCGCGCACGGGGTCGGACGGAGCCCTGCTCTCTCCCTGCCGACCGCCCTCCCTCTCTCGGCCGTCGTCGGCCTGCTTCCCGCTCTCGCTTGTCTCGTTCTCCCTTGTCACGGCGCCCCTCACCTCTGCTACGTTTAGCTCTAAATTTAGACCTGAATGGATGTGAGGGGTTCAGCTTATGACACGCAACGTCCTGGTCACCGGCGGCGGCACGGGCATCGGCCACGCGATCGCGCGGCACTTCGCCGAGCAGGGGGCCACGGTCGTCATCACCGGCCGCCGCACCGGTCCGCTCAAGGAGGCGGCGGACCGGATCGGCGCCCGTGCCGTGGTGTGCGACCACACCGACCCCGATGCGCTCACCCGGCTGCTCGCCGAGCTGCCCGACCGCGTCGACGTGCTGGTCAACAACGCCGGCGGGAACACCGACTTCGACGCGGACGCGGCGTCGGACCTGGCGGCGTACGCCCGGGACTTCCGCGCCAACCTCGACGCGAACCTGGTCAGCGCCGCGCTGACGACGAAGGCTCTGGAGGGGCGGCTCGCCGAAGGCGGCGCAGTGGTGCACATCGGGTCGATCGCGGCCGCCCGGGGAGGCGGTTCGTACGGCGCGGCGAAGGCCGGGCTGGCGACGTGGAACATCGACCTGGCCGGCGCCCTGGGGCCGCGCGGGATCACCGCCAACGTGGTCGCGCCCGGCTACATCGCCGACACCGAGTTCTTCCGGGACCGGCTCACCGACGAGCGGCGTACGCAGCTGGTGACGGAGACCGCCGTCGACCGGCCGGGCTCCCCGGAGGACGTGGCGGGTGCGGTGGCGTTCCTCGCCTCCCCGGCGGCACGGCACATCACGGGGCAGGTCCTGCACGTGAACGGCGGCGCGCTCACCACCCGATGAGGCGAGGGGCGCCGCACCTTCGTGCGGCTCGGGCCCCGCCCCACAAGGGGCGCGCCACGCCCGCGCCCTCGTGGGCCCCGGACCGCCCCGCACGAGGGCGCCGCGCCCCGTACGTCTCAGACCGCCCCCGCGTACCCCCGCATCCGTTCCAGTTCGGCCGCGACGTCGCTGAGCGTGGCGCAGTCCGGCGCCGACTCCAGGGCGGGCGGGGGCAGCAGCCGGGGGCGGTGCCGGCGCGGGGCGTCCAGCGCCCCCGCCATCTCCGTCAGCACCGCGCACAGCCGCTGCGCGTCCTCCTCGCTGGGCCGCTGCGCGCCCTGGTCCAGCCGGACGGCCGCTGCGGTCGTCGCGTCCACGATGCGCTCGGCGGCCCTGACGACGGTCGGCCAGTCGGGGGCGTCGGTCCGGTGCGCCAGCAGCTCCGCCGCCGCGGTCTCGGCCGCGGTACGGGCCTCGGCCAGCGCCTGGTAGGCGGCCCTGCGGAGCGCCAGCCGCTCCCCCGTGTCCGTACCGGGCTCGGTGGCGAGCACCTGGCGCAGGTACGCCTCCGTGCAGCGCAGCGCGGCGCCCACTCGTGGGCCGACCCGGCGGCGGGGGTCGGCGAGCTTCGGCAGATGACCGACGACCAGCACGATGAGGCAGGCGATCGAGGTGTCGACGATCCGCTCGGGTGCCGCCTCCCGCGCGCCGCTGACGTGCACGAACGACAACACCATCAGCGTGATGGCGACGGTCTGCAGGGCGAAGTGCCGGGTTGCGAACGGCAGCAGCGCACCGCCCGCGGTCGCCATCACCACCGGCCACCACGCGCCGGGCAGCAGCGGTCCGAGGAGCGCGAAGACCAGCACGCCGCAGGCGGTGCCGGCGAACCGGTTGACCGTACGCGAGAACAGCGGCCCGAGGTCGGGCTTGACGAGGAAGGTGGCGGTGGCGGGCAGCCAGTACCAGTGGTCGGCGCGCAGCAGGAGCGCCGTGGCGGCGCAGGCCGCGATGCAGAGGCCGACCCGCAGTCCGTAGTCGCGCCCGGCCGGCCCGAAGACGCGGCGGCCCGGCCCCCGGCGCCAGGCGAACACGCCCGCGACGCCGCGCGCCACGGAGGCCCAGCGCCCGGTCTCGAAGGCCGCGCGCGACCCGAAGGGGGCCCAGGCGCCGCTCTCCTCGGGTGCCGCGTCGGCGGCGGTGTCCGCCACCTCCTCCGGGGTCGCGCCGGGCCCCCCGAGGGCCGGGCGCAGCCCGCGGAGGAGCCGCTCGTCCGTCGCTCCCGCCGCGGTTCCGCCGCCCGGTGGCTGCGTACGGGCGAAGACCACCGCGGCGTCCAGCAGCGCCCGGTCGAAGGCGCTCCGGGCGGGCGTGGAGGTCTCGGGCGCCGGCAGCCGGCCGGGCGGCCGCCCGGTGCGCAGGGCGGTGGCGAGGGCACGCGGCCCGTCGGCGATGCGCGCGGGCAGCGGCCGCGCCTCCCAGAGCAGGGCGACGCTGGCCTCGCAGAGCGCCGTGGCGGCGGCGAAGCGTTCGATGAGCCGCCGTTCGCCCGTGCGGGGCCTGCGGCGCAGCAGCCGGCGCAGCCGCATGGCCTCGTCCGCCCGGTCCAGAGCCGTGGTCAGCCGACGCCTGGCCGGTTCGGCACCCGGTGTGCCGACCGCCGTCAGCGCCTCGGCGAGCGCGTCGAAGACGGTGGCGACGGCCGCGCGCTCGCCGCTGAGCGGGCCGCCCGGCGGCCGCGGTGAGCGCAGCACCAGCCGCAGCAGGAGCAGCCAGGCCGCGCCGGCGAGCGTCAGCAGGCTCTTCTGCCACGGCTCCAGCTGCGGCAGCGGCATGCCGGCACCGAGGATCGCGGCGGCGAGCATCTGCATGCCGGCCGCGGAGCGCACGGGCCCGGCGACGCTGCCGGCGCCGGAGACGAATCCGATGCCGAAGAGGGCGAGCACCAGCCACCAGCCGACGCCCGACAGTGAGGCGCCCGCGAACATGCCCAGCGCGACGGCGAGCGCGGGCAGTCCGATGTGCACGACGCCCTTGCGGCGGGTGCCGGGCCGGTCGTTGACGCCCGCGAGCATGGCGCCCAGGCCCACGAGCACGCCCGCGGCCGGGTGGCCGGTGGCGATGCCTGCGCCCAGCAGCGGCCCGGCGCACAGCGCTCCTCTGACCACCGCCGCCCACGGGACGGGCAGCCGCTGCCAGCGGAACGGGTGAGCGAGCCAGGCGGGTACGGCGCGGGGCATGGGCCTCCTCGGGTCGGCTGCGTACGGCTGCGGTACAGGTCATCGCTGCGTACGAGTACGGACGGTCCGTGGGGCGTCGTCGGCCGACGGTGTGCTGCTACCAGCCTAAGTGCCCGCATTGTCCGGGTCGCTGCCGGAGGGTTAACCCAAGATCACAAAAGGTCGAAGGGACTCCGGATACGGTCCTCCCATGACGAACGATGCGATCGTGATCGGAGCCGGGGTCACCGGGCTGACCTGCGCCGTCCGCCTCGCCGAGGCGGGCCGGACGGTACGCGTGCTGAGCCGGGACCCGGCGGCGGCAACGACGTCCTCGGTGGCGGGCGGCCTGTGCTGGCCGTACCGCATCCTCCCGGAGGCGGCGGCGGTCGAGTGGTCGGTGCGCGGCTACGAGGCCCTGGCCGAGCTCGCCGGAGCGGACGACACGGGTGTGCGGATGGTGACGGGCACGATGGCGGCGGCGACGGTGCCCGACCGCTGGCGGGAGGCCGTACCGGGGCTGCGCGCCGCGCGCCCCGAGGAGCTGCCCGCCGGCATACCCGAGGGCCTGCGGGCCCGCACCCCTCTGGTGGCGATGGACGCGCACCTTCAGTACCTGGAGCGGCGGCTGGCCGCGGCCGGCGGCACCTTGGAGCGGCGCCCGGCCGGCTCCCTGGACGACGTCGCGCGGGAGGCCGGCGCGGTGGTGAACTGCTCGGGCCTGGGCGCCCGGGAGCTGGTGCCCGACCCGGACGTGCGTCCCGTGCAGGGCCAGTTGGTCATCGTCGAGAACCCGGGCGTCGAGGAGTGGTTCGTCGACGCCGACGGGCACGCGGACACCACGACGTACGTGCTGCCGCAGCCGTACGGGGTCGTGCTGGGCGGCACGGCGGTCGAGGGCGCCTGGTCCACCGAGCCCGATCCGGCGGTCGCCGAGGCGATCGTGGCGCGCTGTGCCCGCGTCCACCCGGCGCTCGCCGAAGCGCGGATCCTCGCGCACCGCGTGGGGCTGCGCCCGGCCCGCCCCGCGGTGCGCCTGGAGGCGGAGCGGCTGCCGGGCGGCGGGCTGTGCGTGCACAACTACGGGCACGGCGGCGCGGGCGTCACCGTGGCGTGGGGCTGCGCGGACGAGGTGCTGCGGCTGCTGGACGCGGCGGCCTGAGGGCCCCTGAGCCGGGCCCCGCCGCACAAGGCCGCACCCGGCCGCACGAGGGCCGACGCGCCGGAGCGGAGGGCCGTGGCGGCCCTCCGCTCCGATGTCACCGCTGACGTGAGTGCGGGTCAGTCCTTCCCGGTGCCCGCGGGTGCGGGGCCGTCCTTGTCGCTGATGACCGTCGCCCCCTCCCCCGAGTCGCCGTTGGCCGGTCCGATCCGGATCTCGAAGTCGCCCTCGTACTTCTCGTGTCCGGCCACGACCGCGGCCTCGATGGCCTCCTCGCCGATCTGTCCGCGGACGATCAGCGGATCGCTCCGCAGGTCCTTCAGCAAGGCCCAGCACATCGCGATCATCACGAGTGTGAAGGGCGCCGCGACCAGGATCGTGAGGTTCTGCAGGCCGGTGAGCGCGTCACCGCTGCCGCCGCCGATGAGCAGCATGATCGCGGCGACCGCGCCCGTGACCACACCCCAGAAGATGACGACGGGCCGGGTCGGCTCCATGGTCCCCTTCTGGGACAGCGTGCCCATCACAATGGAGGCGGCGTCCGCGCCGGACACGAAGAAGATGCCGACCAGGATCATGACGAGCACGCTCATGAGCGTGGCGACCGGGTACTGGTGCAGCACATCGAAGAGCTGTCCCTCCACGGAGGAGGCGTCCGACAGCTTCTTGTGGTCCTTCAGGAACATCGCGGACGTACCGAAGATCGCGAACCAGATGAGGCTCACGACGCTCGGCACCAGGATGACGCCGCCGACGAACTGACGGATCGTCCGGCCCCGGCTGATGCGCGCGATGAACATGCCCACGAAGGGCGTCCAGGAGATCCACCACGCCCAGTAGAAGACCGTCCAGCTGCGCAGCCAGGTGTCGACGTCCGCACCGCTGCTGGCGCCCGTACGGCCGGCCAGCTGGGGCAGCTCGCCGATGAACGAGGCCACGCCGGTGGGCAGCATGTTCAGGATGAGGATGGTCGGCCCCGCGATGAACACGAAGACGGCCAGGATCAGCGCCAGCACCATGTTGATGTTGGACAGCCACTGGATGCCCTTGGCGATGCCGGAGACGGCCGAGAGGATGAACGCGATCGTCAGCACGGTGATGATGACGACCAGCAGCGTCGTGCTGACGCTGTCCTTCCAGCCCAGCACCTTGATGCCGCTGCCGATCTGCAGCGCTCCCAGGCCCAGCGAGGCGGCCGAGCCGAAGAGCGTCGCGAAGATCGCGAGGATGTCGATGACCCGGCCGGCCGTGCCGTTGGCCCGCCGCTTCCCGATCAGCGACGTGAAGACCGCGCTTATGGTCTGCCTGCGGCCGCGCCGGAAGGTGCTGTAGGCGATGCCGAGCCCGACCACCGCGTAGATCGCCCATGGGTGGAGCGTCCAGTGGAAGAGCGTGGTGGCCATCGCGGTGTCCATGGCCTGCGCGGCGTCGCCCGGATGGGTGCCCGGCGGCGGCGTGGTGAAGTGCCCCAGTGGCTCGCTCACGCCGTAGAACATCAGGCCGATGCCCATACCGGCGCTGAACATCATGGCGATCCAGGAGACCGTGCGGAACTCCGGCTGCTCGCCCTCGGCCCCGAGAGTGATCCGCCCGTACTTGCTGATGGCCAGCCAGATCGCGAAGATCACAAAGCCGGACGCGGCCAGTACGAAGGCCCATCCGCCGTTCTTGATGAGCCAGTCGAGCATGGTGCTCGACGCGTTCTCCAGTGACTCGGTGGAGGTGGCACCCCAGATGATGAAGGCCAGGGTGAGCAGTGCCGTGACGCCGAAGACGACCTTGTCGGTCTGGGCGGGCCCGGCACCCTGAGACTCCGTGGGCAGGTCTATGGGGGTTGGTGCCCCGCTTCCGCCCCCCGGTTCGTTCTCTCTGTCCGTCACGTGGTGACCTTTCGATGGGCTGGATTTCCCCTAGCCATTACCCCTTACCACGGTTCAACACCTGGATGAGGGCTTCGCGACCGTAAGGTGACCTGCGGACCGCCCGTCCAGCAGCAGGGGCACCAGCGCCCGTAGCGGCTGACGGAGCCGGACGAGTGCACCCGCACCGTCATGTTCGACCCGTACACCGTGAAGCGCCAGTTCGTCGCCGATTTCTTCGTACGCGGCACCGTCCAGCCGGTAGCCGCACGGCGGGTCCTTGATGACCTGCTCGTCGGTGGCCGGATCGTTGTCGGCGCCGCCGAGGTAGACCGGCCCGCGGTCCGCATATCCTGCCAGCCGCGCCGCCGTGGTGGCCGCCTCGATCCGGCCACGGCGCTCCCCGAGGAAGGCGAACGCGCCCTCCAGCCCGGCGAGCTGGGAGTCCACCCGGCGCCGGTTGTTGACGGCCGGGTCGTCCTTCTCGGCCTGGGTGAGCGGCGTCGTACGGGTCTCGACGAGCAGCCCGACGGAGTTCTTCACACCGGCCGTGTTGCGCAGGATGCGCTCCTGGCCGTCGCCCGCCACCTGCTTGACGGGCTCACCGGTCTCCGGGTCGGTCCAGATGCCGTAGATGCCGGTGCTGAAGCCGCTGTCCCGCACGGTGGGGCGGACGTACCGCTCGGAGAGGGTGGTGGCCTCCTTGTGCACCGCGTCCGCGGTGTTGAGGTTGCGCGGCCACAGTGCCAGCAGGTCCTTGTCGTAGTACGGCGGGGTGGCACCGTACTCGTGCAGGTCGTAGACGGTGTCGGGGCGGTAGTCGCGGAAGACCCGGGCCATGGCACGGCCCTCGGCGGTCTTCAGGGCGATGTGGTCGCGATTGATGTCCACGCCGTCGGAGTTGCCGCGGGTGTTCGCGGCGCGGCCGTCCGGATTGGCGGTGGGGATCACCAGGACGCTGGTACGGGCCAGGAAGCGGCGGGTGGCGTCGTCATTCGCGTAGGCGAGGTCGCGGACGGTGGACAGGCAGGCCTCGCGGCCCGAGGGTTCGTTGCCGTGCTGGGAGCAGATCAGCAGGACGGAGTTGCCGTGGCGTACGCGGTCGGCGGCGGGCGGCTGGGAGGCGCCGATGCGGACGAGCCGGACCGGCCGGCCCTGTTTCGTCGAGCCGATGCGGTCGACCCGCATGCGCGCGCTCTCCCGGTCGGCGCGGGCGAGGAGTTCCTGTTCCTCGGGCTGGGTGGTCCAGCGGGCGCCGTCGCTCTCCTCGAAGCCGGTGCGCGGCCCTTCGTGGCCCGCGGCGACGGCCTGGCCTGGTACGGCGAGGAAGGCCGTGGTGAGCGCGGTGGTGACGACGCCGAGCAGTGCGGTGCGGAATCTGTACCTCACGAAGCGGTGTCTCCCTTGAGCGGTTCGGACACGGTTCTCCGGGGCGGGCCGCACGTATGCGGTGCGGTGCGGCCCGCCCCCGGGGTCAGCGGGCCGCCGGTACGGGGCGGGTCGGGCGCGGCGCATCGAGGCCGGCGAGCGGCTTGCCCTCGGTACGCGGCGTACGCGCCGTACCGGAGAGGGCCTGCGCGGCCCCTACGAGGGGCAGCTCGGCCTTGGTGCGGGACAGGTCGAGGGTGAGCGTCGGCTTCGTGGCCGGCGGGTCGATGAGCCCGGCGTCCGTGCCGCCGATGATCAGGGCGAGCCGGTGCCCGGCGGGCACGACGTGGTCGGTCGCTGCCAGGTCCAGGGTGATCGTGTACGGCTTCCCGGGCGTCAGCGGGCGGCCCTTGTGCGGGTCGGCGTACGTCCCCAGGTCGGCCCAGCCGCGGCTGACGACGGTCTGCGCCACCTTCTGGGTGTCGGGCGCGGTCTCCTTGAAGCAGGCGCTGTCGCCGTCCCGGCTCGCGCCCCAGCAGGTGCGCCGGTCCAGCGTCGTGATGCCCTCGCCCTCCCCGGCGTAGTCGCGGATGGTGGCGGGGCCGAGGTCGACCAGGACGGCCGAGAGGTGGGCACTGGCGGTGGAGGGCGTGGCGGTGACGGTGACCCGGCCGGCGCCGGACAGCCGCAGCGGTGCGGCCAGCGGGGCGGTGCGGAACGCGGCCTTGGCGGCGGTCGGTTCGTCGGCGTGCTCGGCCCAGTCCGTCTCGCTCAGCTTCGGGTCGTCGGTGAAGGTCTCGGTGGCGCCGGACGGCGCGGGCCGCGTCCCGAGCACCCCGACACCCGGCTCCTCGCCCGTTCCGGGCCGCAGCGTCGTACGGGCGGCCGTACCGGGCGCGGGCCAGACGCGGTCCGTCGTCCACTTCCCCGGGGCGCGTTCGACGTCGGCCATCGGGGCCCGGTCGATGCCGTTGTCGTAGCCCATCAGGTAGTGATCGAACCACCGGTGCAGCGTCGACACCCATCCCCAGGCTCTCCTCTCCGTTCGAGCAGGGGAGGCCTCATCACTACGCCGGAAGTCGAACGGGTCGACGTGGCCGGTCTGCGAGAGCCAGATCTTGCGCTCGACGCCGTGCTTCGCGAGCGCGTCCCACCACTGCCCGAAGTGCTTGGTGCGGACATTGAGGTCCTGCATGCCGTGCACCACGAAGACGCTCGCCTTGACCTTGTGCGCGTCCTTCACGTAGTCGCGCTCCGACCACAGGTCCGTCCAGTCGCCGCTGCGCGGGGCGCCGTCGACGAGCTTCTTCTGGACGGCGGCGCAGCGGGCGCGGGCGGCCGGGCTCTCGACGTAGTCCGACAGCCACTCGGGGCCGGAGTCGTAGAGCGGGGCGCCCTGGGAGAAGTAGTAGTCGTACCAGGAGGAGATGGCGCCGATGGGCACGATGGTCTTCAGGTTCGGCACACCGGTGGCGGCCACGCCGTTGGCCACGGTGCCGTCGTAACTCTTGCCGATCATGCCGGTCCTGCCGTTGGACCAGCCGGCGGTGACCCGCTTCCCGCCCGTGGGGGCGTCGTAGGCGCGGGCGCGGCCGGCCAGCCAGTCCACGACGGCCTTGGCGGACTGCACGTCGGACCGGCCGCCGACGTCGACGCAGCCGTCCGAGTGGTTGGTGCCGGCGAGGTCGGCCAGGACCGTGGCGTACCCGCGCGGCACGAAGTAGTTGTCGTAGAACAGCGGGAACTGCACGGGGCGGCCGTCGGCGTCGTAGGTCTTCTTCTGGCTCTCGTTGCCGCGGCCGCAGCAGGAGTAGTACGGGCTTGCGTCCATGATCACGGGGACCCGGCGGCCCTGCTCGGCGGCCTCGCGCGGCCGGACGATGTCGACGGCGACCCGGTCGGTCCTGCCGTCCGAGTCGCCGTCCAGTTTCGTGTCCACCCATACGGATTCGCGGATGGCGCGGTCGTAGGAGTAGACGGGTCTGCTCTCTCCGGGGCCCGCGGCCCGCGCATCTCCTGAAGCGGCGGTCCGCATCCCCTCGGAGGCGGCGGCCCGCGTCCCTTCGGGGGCGGCCTGCGCGGTGCCACCGGGTGGCAGCAGGACGGCCAGCAGGGCGGCGGTGGCCGCCACGACAAACGCTTGCCACGGTATGCGGCCCAGCCGCGTGCGTATGGTCACCCGCCGGACCGTAGCGCGGGCTCCCGGCGCCACGTAAGGGTGCGGCAGGGACGGAAGTGACCATGACGGCCCGATGTCGGTCATGTGTCAGATATGGCCATGCACCTGACGTGAGACGCCGCAGTACATAGGGTCGGGAGAGACCCGACCAGGGTCGGTGTCACCCCCCACGTAGGCCGGAATCGTCCGGCCTCTCCGACGAGTTGGAGGACTCGTGCGTCACAGACTCCTCGTGCCGGGCGCTGCCGTGCTCAGCCTGCTGCTGGCGATCCCGGCATCGGCTGCCGACTACTCCCCCGGCGCGCCGGGCGCAGGCGACTCCTACTACCCCGAGAGCGGCAACGGCGGGTACGACGTCTCCCACTACGACCTGCGCCTGAAGTACCAGCCGAAGACGGACCTGCTGGAGGGCACCGCGACGCTGCTCGCGAAGACCACCCAGGACCTCTCCCGCTTCAACCTCGACTTCGGCCTGAAGGTCAGCGAGGTCCGCGTCAACGGCAAGAAGGCGTCCTTCAAGGCCTCCGGGAAGCACGAGCTGGAGGTGACGCCGGCCGCGCCGCTGCCCAAGGGCAAGGACATCAGCGTCGTCGTGCGGTACGCGGGCAAGCCCTCCGAGCTGAAGATCGACGGCTTCACGGCATGGGCGCGCACCCCCGACGGCGGTGTGGTGGCGCAGGAGCCGGACTCGGCGGTGTGGTGGTACCCGAGCAACGACCACCCCACCGACAAGGCCACGTACGACATCTCCGTGGCGGTCCCGGACGGCACCCAGGCGCTCAGCAACGGCGTCCTGCTCTCGCAGTCCTCCAAGCTCGGCTGGACGCGCTACAACTGGCGCTCGGACAAGCCGCAGGCGACGTACCTGACGACGTTGGCGGTCGGCAAGTTCGACATCACCAAGGACACCACAGCGAACGGCCTGCCGGTCATCAACGCGGTCAGCAAGGACTTGGGAAGCAACGAGGGCGCCGCGAAGGCCAGCATCGAGCGCTCCACCGAGGTCGCCGAGTGGCTGGAGACGGTCTTCGGCCCGTACCCCTTCAACGCCCTCGGCGGATACGTGCCGAACGTCCCGGCGGGTTACGCGCTGGAGACCCAGACCCGCCCCTTCTACGGCAAGAAGGCCTTCGACGCGGGCACCAACGTCTCCGTGGTCGTGCACGAGCTGGCCCACCAGTGGTACGGCGACAGCGTGTCGCTGAAGGACTGGAAGGACATCTGGGTCAACGAGGGCTTCGCCCGCTACAGCCAGTGGCTGTGGTCGGAGAAGGAGGGCGAGGGCACTGCGCAGGAGCTGGCGGACTACGTGTACGACCAGCACCCGGCCGACGACGCCTTCTGGAAGGTGAAGCCGGGCGACCCGGGCCCGGACAACCAGTTCGACATCGCGGTCTACGACCGGGGCGCGCTGGCCCTCCAGGCACTGCGCAACAAGCTCGGCGACAAGACGTTCTTCGGGCTCCTGAAGTCCTGGCCGACGGAGAACAAGTACGGCAACGCCTCGGTCGCCGACTTCGTGAAGTTCGCCGAGCAGAAGTCCGGCAAGCCGCTCGCGGAGTTCTTCGACACCTGGCTGTACCAGCCCGCCAAGCCCTCCGCCCCGGCGGCGAAGGGCGCCTCCATCGCGGCCGCGAGGACCGCGGCGGAGCGGCCGAAGTCGTGGAAGTCCATCGCGGCGACGAACGACGTCCACGACCACGGTGACGTGCACGCACAGGACGGGCACCGGCCGGAGTAAATCTCCCGGCCGCCCGGTGGTTACCAGAAGGTAATCACGGCTGGTTGGATGTGCGGCGCCGGATCAACCCACACCCCCACAGGGAGATTCAGTGCCGCACTCCACGCCGCGCCGCACGCGCGCCGCCGTCCTCGCCGCCGCGATCACCGTCGCGGCGGCGCCGCTCGCCACAGCGGCGCCCGCGTCGGCCGCCACCGCGGACACCCCCGCGCTCAAGGTCCTGACGTACAACACGTTCCTGTTCAGCAAGGCGCTGTACCCCAATTGGGGCCAGGACCACCGCGCCAAGGAGATCCCGGCGGCCGGCTTCTTCCGGGGACAGGACGTCGTCGTCCTTCAAGAGGCGTTCGACAACTCCTCCTCCGAGGCGCTCAAGGCGAACGCGGCGGCCGACTACCCGTACCAGACCCCGGTACTGGGCCGCTCGAAGGACGGCTGGGACGCCACCTCCGGGGCGTACTCCTCGCTCACCCCGGAGGACGGCGGGGTCACCGTCCTCAGCAAGTGGCCGGTGGTCCGCAAGGAGCAGCACGTCTTCAAGGACGCCTGCGGTTCGGACTACTGGTCCAACAAGGGCTTCGTCTACGCGGTTCTGAACGTGGACGGCAAGAAGGTGCACGTCGTCGGCACCCACCCGCAGTCCACCGACCCGGGATGCGCCGCGGGCGAGGCCGCCGCGACGCGCGCGAAGCAGTTCAAGGAGCTGGACGCCTTCCTCGACGCCCGGCACATCCCGGCGGACGAGCAGGTCATGGTCGCCGGCGACTTCAACGTCGACGCGCGGAGCGCGGAGTACCGGACGATGCTCAACGACGCCGGCCTGGTGGGCGCCGACGCCCGCACCGGCCACCCGTACTCCTTCGACACCCGGGACAACTCCATCGCCAGGGACCGGTACCCCACCGATCCCCGCGAGGACCTGGACCACGTCCTGCACCGCGCGGGCCACGTCCGCCCCGCGGGCTGGCACAACGAGGTCGTCAAGGAGCAGACCCCGCCCTGGACCGTCACAAGCGGCGGCAAGTCCTTCACGTACACGAACCTCTCGGACCACTACCCCGTCACGGCTGCCGCCGGCGCACAGGACGGCGCGGCGGATCAGCCGTAGAGGTGGGCCGGAACGGCTAGGGGCCACCGGGTGACGGTCGGACGACCGCCACCCGGTGGCCCCGGGACGATGCAGGGATCAGCCGCGCGGGCCGGGTACCTTCGGCGCGTCCGGCGCGGACGGGCCCTCCAGGCCGTCCGAGCCGCCGGCGGCGCGCTCCGCCGCGATGCGGCCGACGCGGCCGCGGACGACGAACCAGCCGACGATCAGGGCCAGGACGATCACCGGGGCCAGCATGACCGTGTCCCGGCCGACGCCACCGTCGAACCACATCAGGACGATGACGCCGAGCAGGAACGCGATGGTGACGATGTCGGTGACCGGCGTGCCCGGGAGCCGGAACTTCGGGCGCTGGAGGAGGCCCTCCTTCGTCCGGCGGACGAACACCATGTGACAGATCATGATGACGACCCAGGTGCTGATCACGCCGAGCGCGGCGATGTTGATCACGATCTCGAACGCCTGGCTGGGCACGAGGTAGTTCAGCGCGACGCCCAGCACACACACCGCCGAGGTGAGCAGGATGCCGCCGTACGGCACCTGGTGGCGGTTCATCCGGCCGACGAACTTCGGCGCGGAGCCGGACATCGACATCGAGCGCAGGATGCGGCCGGTGGAGTACAGGCCGGAGTTCAGGCTGGACATGGCGGCGGTGAGCACGACGAGGTTCATCACGTCGCCCGCGGCCGGCACGCCGACATTGGAGAGCACCGTGACGAAGGGGCTCTCGGAGCCGCTGTACTTGTCCCACGGCATCAGGAGCGTCAGCAGCACGACCGAGCCGACGTAGAAGATGCCCACTCGCCACATGATCGAATTGACGGCCTTCGGGACGACCTTGTGCGGCTCGCTGGTCTCACCGGCGGTGACGCCGACCATCTCGACGGCGGAGTACGCGAAGACCACGCCCTGGAGGACGACGACCACGGGCAGCAGGCCGGTCGGGAAGAATCCGCCGCTGTCGCTGATCAGGTCGAAGCCGGGGGTGTGACCGCTCACCGGGTGCTGGGTGGCCAGCAGGAAGATGCCGATGAACATGAAGACGACCAGCGCGGCGACCTTGATGATCGCGAACCAGAACTCCAGTTCGCCGAAGATCTTCACCGAGATCAGGTTCACGGTCAGCACGACCGCGAGCGCGATCAGGGCCATCACCCACTGGGGCACGTCGGTGAAGAGGCTCCAGTAGTGCGTGTAGAGCGCGATGGCGGTGATGTCGGCGATACCGGTCGTCGACCAGTTCACGACGTACATCCAGCCCGCGACGTAGGCGCCCTTCTCGCCCAGGAACTCACGGGCGTAGGAGACGAAGGAGCCCGAGGAGGGACGGTGCAGCACCATCTCGCCCAGCGCGCGTACGACGAAGAACGCGAAGAGACCGCAGACCGCGTAGGCGACGGCGAGCGCGGGTCCCGCGGCCGCCAGCCGGCCGCCGGCGCCCAGGAACAGGCCGGTGCCGATCGCGCCGCCGATGGCGATCATGTTGATGTGCCGGGCCTTGAGGCCCTTGCTGTATCCGGCATCGCCCGCGTCGTGCGGGGCATTGCCGTTCCCCCCGTCCGGCGGCCGGTAGGCGTCTTCCTGGACGGTATGCGTGCTCACGGGTGGGTCATCTCGCTTTCGGGAGGGCGATCAAGCCACGGTCGGCCGCTGCGGGTCGCGCGAGCCGGGCCGACGGCACACCTTCCCCGAAGGACGGCCATCCGTCTGTGAAAGAGATCACACGAGCCGGGTTCTCCGTCCCGTGTTTCGCCCGTACCCCGCCCCTCAGTCCCTCAGGAGCAGCGCGAGCACCAGCACCACGGCCACCGGCCAGCCCGCCAGCAGGACGACCGCCCAGAGGCCGGCGCCCGGGCCCTTGAGCAGCGCGAGGAGCCACGCGACGAGGCCGGGGCCGTCCTGGGGGAGGTCCTGGGCGCGCTGCGGCCCCGGGCCCGGCCCCGTCCGCGGTGCCGCCGCTCCGGGGCGCCGAGAGGCGGCCACAGGGGGGACGGCCTTGCGCGCCGCCGGGCCGGAGGACGGCTCCGGTCCGGGCTCCGCCGCCGGGACCGTCCCGGCGGCCAGCGACGCCAGCGGCACACGCGCCGAGACCAGGGGCCGGAACGCCCGCTCGTCGGCCAGGAAGCGCGCGAACACCTCCAGGGCCATCGGCCGCAGCCCCGGCAGCTCGGCTTCCGTCACGGAGACCCGTGCCCGCGCGCCCGTCGCCCCGGTGACGACCACGCCGTACGCCACCTCCACGGGCCGGCCGCTGCGGTCGCGCAGCACCACGCCCTCGGCGCCGGGCGGTGACGCCTGGACGATGCGGTAGGAGAGCCCGATCCGCCCGCCGTCCGGCAGTGCCGCCTCCGCGTGCCAGCTCTCCCCCGCCTGAGTGAGGCCGCCGGTGATCGCGTCGCGCAGCAGCCCGGACAGGCCGCGCTCGGCCAGGAAGCGCGGTACGAGCAGCGTCCGCTGCCCCACCACTCGGCCCCGCGCCACCAGGAAGGGCCAGCACCCGTGGTCCCGCGCTCCACGGCGGTTCACGGGGCCTCGCCGTCACGCAGCACGGAGGACGGCATCCTGGCCACGAAGGAGGCCAGCTCGGCGTTCATCCGGTCCATGGCGATCCGCCGCGCGGAGGCGGCCTCCTCGGTGAGCCGGTCGACCTGGCCCAGCTCCCGCTCCCGCACCCCCATCTTGATGTCGCCCCGCTCGGTCAGCCTGCCGGCGAACATCTCCACTGCGGCCTCGCTCACCTTGTCGAGCTTCTTGCCGCCGACCACCGCGCCCAGCACGCCGGTGAGGGCCTTGCTCAGCCGGGTGCTGAGCGTGCCGCTCAGCCACTTGATCCGCTCCCCCGCGGTCAGCGCCGTGCTCCGCTGGATGTCGAGGATGAGCTGTCGGCGGGTGGCGTCGTCGAGCCGCCCGAGGATCGAGGAGAAGATGTCCGGCAGGATCGCGAGGAAGGGGATCTCGACGTACTGCGGATGCGGCAGCGCACCAGGGTGCTTGCGCATCTGGCCGTCCGGTTCCAGCGTCGCGAAATCGGGGCCGACCGCACTGACCGGCAGCAGACGGACGGCGGGGGCGTACTCGTTCCCGGCCATCGTGACGTTCTCGACGAGGTGCGCGAACTCCTCGATGCCGCACAGCGCGTCCCGCACCGCCGCCAGCGACACGCCCTCCGTACGGGCGTGTCCGGCGAGCAGGTCCCACTTGGTGACCACGAAGTGCACCGGCTTCTCCGCCGACTGGAGCAGCCCGAAGATCAGCGACATCTCGTGGTGGAAGTGGTCCAGGCCCGCTTCGGTGCCCATGAGCAGTTCGCGTACGTACTGCCCGTCCAGCAGGCACAGCACCGTGTCGGCCGCCACCAGCCGCTCGGTCAGTTCCTCCTGCGCCCGCGAGGCGGCGTCGTCGTGGGTGGCCTCGGTGAGCAGCTCGCCCGCGTAGTCCAAGTACTTGATGCGCAGCACCGAGTGGTTCGTGCCGCTCCGCCGGGTCTTGCAGTCGAAGGTGTACTCGCGGTTGCTGTGCACCCGCGTCGAGGCCGGCCACTCCTTGCGGTCCCGCACCTGGCGGTAGAACTCCATGAGCTCGATGCGCTGCGCCTGCGGGCACTCCAGGAAGATCGCGGCACTGCTCTGCACCTGGAGGCGCTTGAAGAGGCTGGCGAGGTAGACCGTCTTGCCGGATCCGGACGGCCCCACGACCAGCACGCGCACGGTGAACGGGTCATCGCTGAGTTCGAGCATGCGTCCCCCGTAGGCTCCGTACCGGACCAGCGGATGCTACTGAAGGGGGCGTCGCGCCGGAGGGAGAGCGGCCGCACCCTCACTCGTCGGAGTGGTGACAACTGTGGTGAGACAGCAATACTGTCCAACATGATGGAGTCCGCTGCCGACGAGAGCCTGACCGTGGACGAGCTGGCCGCCCGGGCCGGCGTCACGGTCCGTACGATCCGGTTCTACAGCACCCGCGGGCTGCTCCCGCCGCCCGAGCTCGGCCCGCGCCGCGTCGGCCGGTACGGCCCGGACCACCTCTCGCGGCTGGCCCTCATCGAGGAGCTGCAGCACCAGGGCATGACCCTGTCGGCCATCGAGCGCTATCTGGCGCAGCTGCCGCCGGACCTCAGTGCGCAGGACCTCGCCATCCACCGCGCCCTCGTGGCCGGCTGGCTCCCGGATCGGGCCGAGGAGCAGACCCGGGCGCAGCTGGAGCGGCGGGTGGGCCGCTCGCTGACCGATCCCGACCTGGACCGGCTGGCGGCGATGAGCGTGCTGGTGCGGACCGAGGAGAGGGACGTCTTCGAGGTGGATCCCGGGCTGCTGCAGCTGGGGGTGCGGCTGCTGGACGTGCCGATCGCGCTGGAGACGATCCTCGCGGCCCGCACCGTCGTCATGGAGCACACCCGCTCGGCGGCCCGGGAGCTGAGCCGGCTCTTCAAGGACGAGGTCGGCGCCGCGTACGAGGACGACGGACCGGACGCCGAAGAGGTGGCCCGCCGCAAGTCGCTCTCCGCCCACATGCAGCCACTGGTCGTGCAAGCCCTCGTGACTGCTTTTCAGCGGTCGATGAAGGAAGAACTGCAGGAGTGGTTCAGCGAGCGGTGAGCGGGAAGGGGCGGGCCCCGCAGGACCCGCCCCCGTTCGCGCGCGTCAGTCCTTGAAGCGCTCGCCCTTCTCCGCCTTCTCCAGCAGCAGCGGCGAGGGTGCGAACCGCTCGCCGTACGTCGCCCGGAGCTCCTTGGCGCGGGCCACGAAGCCGGCGACGCCGCCCTCGTAACCGTTGATGTACTGCATCACGCCGCCGGTCCAGCCGGGGAAGCCGATGCCGAGGATCGAGCCGATGTTGGCGTCGGCGACGGAGGTGAGCACGCCCTCCTCGAAGAGGCGGACGGTGTCCAGCGCCTCCGAGAAGAGCATCCGCTCCTGCATGTCCTTGAACGGGATCGACACGTCGGGCTTGGTGTAGTGCTCGCGCAGCCCGGGCCACAGGCCCTGCCGCTTGCCGTCCTCGCCGTACTCGTAGAAGCCCGCGCCCCCGCTGCGGCCCGGCCGCCCGAACTCGTCCACCATCCGGTCGATCAGCGCGTCGGCGGGGTGCGGCGCCCAGCTGCCGCCCGCGTCCTCGATCGCCTTGCGGGTCTCGTTGCGGATCTTCCGCGGCAGGGTGAGGGTCAGCTCGTCCATCAGGGAGAGCACCTTGGCCGGGTAGCCGGCCTGCCCCGCCGCCTGCTCCACGGAGGCCGGGTCGACGCCCTCCGCGACCATCGCCACGCCCTCGTTGATGAAGTGGCCGATGACGCGGGAGGTGAAGAAGCCGCGGCTGTCGTTCACCACGATCGGGGTCTTGCGGATCTGGCGTACCAGGTCGAACGCGCGGGCCAGTGCCTCGTCGCCGGTCCGCTCGCCCTTGATGATCTCCACCAGCGGCATCTTGTCGACCGGCGAGAAGAAGTGCAGGCCGATGAAGTCCCGCTGCCGCTCGACGCCTTCGGCGAGGCCGGTGATCGGGAGGGTGGAGGTGTTGGAGCAGAGCAGCGCGTCGGGCGCGACGATGCCCTGGATCTCCTGGAACACCTTGTGCTTGAGCGACGTGTCCTCGAACACCGCCTCGATGACGGCGTCGCAGCCCGCGAGGTCCTGGGGGTCGGCGGTCGGGGTGATCCGCGCCAGCAGCGCGTCCGCCTTCTCCTGCGTCGTACGCCCCCGGGAGACGGCCTTGGCGCACAGCTTCTCGGAGTAGCCCTTGCCCTTGGCAGCGGCGTCCGCGGACACGTCCTTGAGGACGACCTCGATGCCGGCCTTGGCGCAGCTGTACGCGATGCCCGCGCCCATCATGCCTGCGCCGAGGACCGCGACCTTGGAGACCTTGCGCTCCTCGATGCCCTTCGGGCGGTTGGCGCCGGAGTTGACGGCCTGGAGGTCGAAGAAGAAGGCCTGGATCATGTTCTTCGAGGTCTGGCCGGTGACCAGCTCCACGAAGTAGCGCGCTTCGATGGTCTGCGCGGTCTCGAAGTCGACCTGGGAGCCCTCGACGGCCGCGGCGAGGATGTTGCGCGGGGCCGGGTACGGCGCGCCGTTCAGCTGCTTCTTGAGGTTGGCGGGGAACGCCGGGAGGTTCGCGGCGAACTTCGGGTTGGCGGGCGTGCCGCCGGGGATCCGGTACCCCTTGACGTCCCAGGGCTGCTGCGACTCGGGGTTGGCGTCGATGAACGCGCGGGCCTTGGCGAGCAGGTCCTCAGGGGTCTCGGCGACCTCGTGGATCAGCCCGTTGTCCTTGGCGCGCGTGGCGTTGTACTGCGTGCCCTGGAGCAGGACCTTCAGCAGCGCGTCGGCGATGCCGAGCAGCCGTACGGTACGGGTGACGCCGCCGCCGGCCGGGAGCAGGCCGAGGGTGACCTCGGGCAGGCCGATCTTGGTGCCGGGGGTGTCGAGCGCGACGCGGTGGTGGCAGGCGAGCGCGATCTCGTAACCGCCGCCCAGCGCGGCGCCGTTGATGGCCGCGACGACCGGCTTGCCGAGCGTCTCGATGCGGCGCAGGTCGCGCTTGATGCCCTGGCCCGCCTCGAAGGCCCGCTGGGCGTTCTCGGGGGTGACGGCGATCAGTTCGCGCAGGTCGCCGCCGGCGAAGAAGGTCTTCTTGGCGGAGGTGAAGACGATGCCGCGGATGCTGTCCTGCTCGGCCTCCAGGCGGTCGGCGACCGCGGCGAGGGAGGCCTTGAAGTCCTCGTTCATCGTGTTCGCGGACTGGTTCGGGTCATCGAGGACGAGGGTGACGACGCCGGTCTCGTCCTGCTCCCAGCGGATCGTGCTGGTCTCACTCATGGTGCGTTCTCCGTAAGGGGTTCGGGACGGACGGTCAGAGGCGCTCGATGACGGTGGCGACGCCCATGCCGCCGCCGACGCAGAGGGTGGCCAGGCCGTAGCGCTTGTCCTGGCGCTCCAGCTCGTCGACGAGGGTGCCGAGGATCATCGCGCCGGTGGCGCCGAGCGGGTGGCCCATGGCGATGGCGCCGCCGTTGACGTTGACCTTGTCCAGGCCGATGCCCATATCGGCGACGAAGCGCAGGACGACCGCGGCGAACGCCTCGTTGATCTCCACGAGGTCGATGTCGTCGATGGTCAGGCCGGCCTTGGCGAGGGCCTTGCGGGTGGCGGGCGCGGGCCCGGTGAGCATGATGGTCGGCTCGGAACCGGAGACCGCGGCGGAGACGATGCGGGCCCGCGGGGTCAGGCCGTAGCGCTCGCCGACCTCCTTGGAGCCGATGGCGACCAGCGAGGCGCCGTCCACGATGCCCGAGGAGTTGCCGGCGTGGTGGACGTGGTCGATCTGCTCGACCCAGTGGTACTTCTGCAACGCCACCGCGTCGAACCCGCCCATGTCGCCGATGGCGGCGAAAGAGGGCTTGAGGCCGGCGAGCGAGTCGGCGGTGGTGCCGGGGCGCATGTGCTCGTCGTGGTCCAGGACGGTGAGCCCGTTGCGGTCGGTGACGGGGACGACGGACCGCTCGAACCGGCCGTCCTTCCAGGCCGCCGCTGCCCGCTCCTGGGACATCGCGGCGTACTCGTCGACGTCGCGGCGGCTGTAGCCGCCGAGGGTGGCGATCAGGTCGGCACCGATGCCCTGCGGGACGAAGTTGGTGTCGAAGTTGGTCATCGGGTCGTTGAACCAGGCGCCGCCGTCGGAGGCCATCGGCACCCGCGACATCGACTCCACGCCGCCGGCCAGGACCAGGTCCTCCCAGCCGGACCGGACCTTGGCGGCCGCCAGGTTGACGGCTTCCAGGCCGGAGGCGCAGAAGCGGTTCTCCTGTACGCCGGCGACGGTGTCGGGCAGCCCGGCGGCGATCGCCGCGATCCGGGCGATGTCGGAGCCCTGGTCGCCGACCGGGCCGACGACGCCGAGCACGATGTCGTCGACGGCGGCCGGATCGAGGTCGGGGAAGCGCCGCCGCACCTCGTGGATCAGGCCGACGACCAGGTCGATCGGCTTGGTGCCGTGCAGCGCACCGGAGGCCTTGCCGCGCCCGCGCGGGGTGCGGATCGCGTCGTACACGTACGCTTCGGAAGTCACGGTGTGGAGCCTTTCAAGATGAGGGTGAGCCGTGCGTAACAGAGGGTCGGCCGGGTCGGTGACCCCGTCAGCCGAGCAGCGAGCGGCCGATGATCTCCTTCATGATCTCGGTGGTGCCGCCGTAGATCGTCTGGATGCGGCCGTCGGTGAACGCCTTGGCGACGCGGTACTCGTTCATGTAGCCGTACCCGCCGTGCAGCTGCAGACAGCGGTCGGCCACCCGCTTCTGCAGTTCGGTGGCCCACCACTTGGCCATCGAGGCGTGTACGGCATCCAATTGCCCGGCCGAGTGGTCGACAATGCAGCGGTCCAGGAACGTGCGGGTGACGGCGCACTCGGTGGCCATCTCGGCGATCTCGAAACGGACGTGCTGGAGCTTGGCCAGCGGCCGGCCGAACGCCTCGCGCTCCTTGACGTACTGGGTCGTGATCTCCAGCAGGTGCTCGGCGGCGGCGATCCCGGCGACGGCGATGCCCATCCGCTCCTGCGCGAGGTTGGTCATCAGGTGGATGAACGCGCCGTTCAGCTCGCCGAGCAGGTTCTCCTTCGGCACGCGTACGTCGTTGAAGAACAGCTCGGCGGTGTCCTGGGACTTCTGGCCGATCTTGTCGAGGTTGCGGCCGCGCTCGAAGCCCTCCATGCCGCGCTCGACGACCAGCAGGCTGAGTCCGTGCGCGCCGCCCTCGGGGGTGGTCTTCGCGACGACGACCACGAGGTCGGCCAGGATGCCGTTGGAGATGAAGGTCTTGGAACCGTTCAGCACCCAGTGGTCGCCGCGGTCCTCCGCGCTCGTTCTGATGCCCTGGAGGTCGGAGCCCGCGCCCGGTTCGGTCATCGCGATGGCGGTGATGATCTCGCCGCTGCAGAACCCGGGCAGCCAGCGCCGCTTCTGCTCCTCGGTGGCCAGCGAGGTGAGGTACGGGCCGATGATGTCGTTGTGCAGGCCGATGGCCAGGCCCGCTGCGCCGGCCCGGGTGAACTCCTCGGCCAGTACGGCGCTGTAGCGGAAGTCGGGGTTGCCGCCGCCCCCGTACTCCTCGGCCACAGCCAGCCCCAGCAGCCCCTGCCGGCCGGCGGCGCGCCACGCCTCCCGGCTGACGATGCCTTCCTTCTCCCATTCCTCGTAGTGCGGCTCGACCTCCTTCTTCAGGAAGGTGCGCACGGTCTCCCGGAAGGCGTCGTGGTCCTCGGTGTAGATCTGGCGCTTCAGCTGCGCCGGCTGCTGGGTCATCGCTGCGGGCCTTCCTCGGGGCCGGCGCCGGGCCGGTTCTCGGGGTGTGCGGTGGACGGGGCTTCGGGGCGTGCGGTGGTCGAGGCCTCGGACTGTGCGGCCGTCGGGGCTTCGGGGCGTGCGGTGGTCAGGGCGGGGACGTTCCAGTCGCGGGCCACCGCTTCGGTGTCCGCGCCGGGCAGGGCGGGGCCGCCGCGCACGGCTCCCGGCGTACGGGAGAAGCGCGGCGCGGGCGCGGGCTGGGTCAGCCCGGCGTGCTCGACGAAGGTGCCGCGGGCGGCGAGATGGGGGTGGGCCGGCGCCTCGCGCAGGGACAGCACAGGGGACACACATGCGTCGGACCCCTCGAAGACGGCCGTCCACTCCTCCCGGGTACGGGTACGGAACCGGTCGGCGATGGCCGTACGCAGCTCGCCCCACTTGGCGAGGTCCTCCCTCGGGGGCGCCTCGTCCGCGATGCCGAGCAGCCGCAGGAACTCGGCGTAGAACCGCTGCTCCAGCGCGCCGACCGCCATGTGGCCGCCGTCGGCCGTCTCGTACGTGCCGTAGAAGGGCGCGCCGCCGTCCAGCAGGTTGGCGGCGCGGCAGTCCTGCCAGGCGCCGGCCTCCAGCATGCCGCGGATCATGGTGGTGAGGTGGGCCGTGCCGTCGACGATCGCGGCATCCACGACCTGGCCGCTGCCGCCTTCGGTGCGGGCGTGCTGGAGGGCCGCGAGGACGCCGATGACGAGGTAGAGCGAGCCGCCGGCGTAGTCGCCGAGGAGGTTGGCGGGGGCCACCGGCGGGCCGTCGGCGGTGCCGGTCATGCCGAGCGCTCCGGTGAGCGCGATGTAGCCGATGTCGTGGCCCGCGGTGTCGGCGAGCGGGCCGTCCTGGCCCCAGCCGGTCATCCGCCCGTAGACGAGGCGGGGGTTGCGGGCGAGGCAGTCCTCGGGACCGACGCCCAGCCGTTCGGCGACGCCCGGCCGGAACCCCTCGATGAGCACATCGGCCCGCTCGGCCAGGTCGAGCACCTGCTCCGGCCCCTCCGGGGCCTTAAGGTCCACCAGCACCGAGCGCTTGCCGCGGTTGGTGAGGTCGTGCGCCGGGTCGATGCTGATGCCGGAGCCGCCGGGGCGGTCCACGCGTACGACGTCGGCGCCGAGGTCGGCGAGGTGCATCGCGGCGAACGGGCCCGGCCCGATACCGGCGAGTTCCACCACCCGTACTCCGCTCAGCGGGCCGTTCCCTGTCTGCGCCATCGAGCCCCCTGTCTGTGACACTGCCTGTGACGCCGTCTGTGACACCACTGCTGTAACACTCGTGATGTTAAGAACGTGTTCCACTTTCCACAAGCCCCCTCAGGGCACGTTCGGGAACGGGCTCGGGGAGGAGCGGGAGGGGTGGTTCGGCGGCCGGCTCGGGGGTTGGTTCGGCGGCCGGCTCGGAGGCCGGTCGGAGGCCGCGGGCCGAGGGCTTTCCGGGCGGCATTGCGGGCGGGTTGGACCCGCCGCCATTGCCTGCCGGGAGGCCGTGGTGACAATGGCCGAATGTCTTACACGCACCTCGCCGCCGCACTGTTCGATACCGGCGCCGGCCAGGGCTGGCGCCAGATCGCCGAGCTCTCCATCGCGCTGCTGCTGTCCTCCCTCATCGGGCTGGAACGTGAGGCGCGCCAGAAGAGCGCGGGCCTGCGCACGCACACCCTCGTGGGCGTCGGCAGCGCGCTCTTCATGGAGGTGTCGATCCACGGCTTCGGAGCGGTCACCGGCATCGACGGCATCGGGCTCGACCCGTCCCGGGTCGCGGCGCAGGTCGTCTCCGGCATCGGCTTCATCGGCGGTGGCCTGATCTTCGTGAAGAAGGACGCGGTGCGCGGCCTGACCACGGCCGCCACCGTCTGGCTCACCTGCGCCATCGGCATGGCCTGCGGCGGCGGGCTGCCGCTGCTGGCGCTCGCGTCGACGGCCGTGCACTTCCTGGTCGTCCGCGGCTTCCCCAAGGTCACCGACCGCATCGCGCCGGCCCCGTCCGTCGAGCGCTTCGAACTGCGGCTCGCCTACCGCGCCCAGCACGGCCTGCTCGGCCGCATGCTGGAGATGTGCACCAGCGGCGGCTTCCAGGTCACCGACGTCCAGGTCGAAACCGACCCCGAAGCCCCCGACCGGATCGCCTCGGAAGTCCTCCTCGGCCTGGAGGGCACCGCATCGGCACACGACCTGGTGGAACGCCTCTCCGAACTGGAGGGCGTCCGCGGCATCACCTTGGGCCGCGAGTCGGACCGCACGGAGTGAGGACGGCTCAGCTGTAGAAGGAAAGCGTCCACGGTGCCGAAGTCCGCAGCGCCCGAAGGGGCGTGTTGACGCCATGTACAACTGATCCATAGCGTGCGACCACCCACTGCGCGAGTACCTTGACCCGCTGCGCGCATACGTGAACGACCGCACACGCACCTTGAAGGCGACCGCACCGAACGCGCCCGCACCGGCGCTCACACCGAAAGGGCCGCACCATGGCACGACAGGACGACGCGGGGCGGACGTACGACGTCGTCCTCTTCGGCGCCACCGGCTTCGCGGGCCGGCTCACCGCCGCCTACCTCGCCGCGCATGCCCCCGAAGGCTGCCGCTGGGCGCTGGCCGGGCGTGACAAGAGCAAGCTGGAGCGGCTCCGCGCCGAACTGGCGGCGAGCCACCCGGCCTGCGCCGACCTGCCCCTCGTGCACGCCGATGCCGCCGACCCCGAGTCGCTGCGAGCCGTGGCCGCCGCCACCCGGGTGCTGGCCACCACCGTCGGCCCGTACCTGAAGTACGGCGAACCGCTGGTCGCGGCATGCGCCGAGACGGGCACGGACTACGTGGACCTGACCGGTGAGCCGGAGTTCATCGACCTGATGTACGTGCGCCACCACGAGACGGCACGTGCCTCGGGCGCCCGCCTGGTGCACGCCTGCGGCTTCGACTCCGTCCCGCACGACCTCGGCGTGCTCTACACGGTGGGGCTGCTGCCCGAGGGCGTGCCGCTGCGCATGACCGGCATCGTCCGTACCAACGCCACCTTCTCGGGCGGCACCCTGGCCTCCGCGCTCACGGTGATGTCGCGGCCGCTCGGCATGGTGCGCGCCGCCCGGGAGCGGCAGCGCGTGGAGCCCCGCCCGGTGGGCCGCACGGTGCGCGCCGTCCCGGGGGCGCCGACCCGTGAGCAGGGCGTCTGGGGCGTGCCGCTGCCGACCCTCGACCCGCAGGTGATCGGCCGCTCCGCGGCGGCCCTGGAGCGGTACGGGCCGGACTTCCGCTACCGCCACTACGCCGGCGTCAGGCGGCTTCCCACGGTGGTCGGCGGCGTACTGGGCGCGGGTGCCGCGTACGGTGCGGCACAGGTCCCGCCCGCGCGCCGGTGGCTGTCGGCACGGCTCGCGCCGGGCGACGGGCCGGACGAGGAGCGCCGCGCCCATAGCTGGTTCAAGGTCCGCTTCGTGGGCGAGGGCGGCGGCCGGCGGGTCGTCACCGAGGTGTCGGGCGGCGACCCGGGGTACGACGAGACGGCGAAGATGCTCGCCGAGTCGGCCCTCTGCCTGGCGTACGACGAACTCCCCGACACCGCGGGGCAGGTGACGTCGGCGGTCGCGATGGGCGACGCGCTCACGGACCGCCTGCAGCGGGCCGGGCTGCGCTTCCGGGTGGTGGAACAGCAGGGCTGACACGGGCCGTACGGGCCCCGTACGCAGGGCGCCGCACCTCCGGCGCCGTACGGGGCGCCCTGGCCCTTGCGCGTCGGCTCAGGCGTCCGCGAGCGACCTCGGGCCTCTCAGGCCTCAGCGAGCGCCCGGCGGCACAGTGCGTCGGCGGCGCGGGTGGTCTCCGGCTGGCGGTAGGAAGCCGCCAGCCCCAACGTGTGGGCGCAGGCGCGGTCCAGGCCGACGCGGTGGCCCACGGACACGAAGACCGGCTTCACGCCCGGCTGCGTCCGAAGGGCCCGGCCGACCTCCTCGCCGCCGTCCAGCAGCGCGGAGGTGGCGCCCCGCTCCGGTCCCGGCGCCTCGTACGTGAAGGTGAACGGGTTCTTCGCGACACCGATCACCGGCAGCCCCGTGAGCACCCCGAGGTGGCAGGCCAGCCCGAAGCGGCGCGGATGGGCGAGCCCGTAGCCGTCGCAGACCACCAGGTCCGGTACGAGGGCGAGCCGGTCGAGCGCGGCGAGCACGGTCGGGATCTCCCGGAAGGCCAGCAGCCCCGGGACGTACGGGAAGGACACCGGGCCGACCGCCGTCGCCTCGTCGACGACGCCGCGCGTGCGGGCGTCGAGCGCGACGGCCGCGGCCGCGACGACGCCCCGCTCGTCGTCGTACGCGACATCCACTCCGACCACCGTGCCCGCGAAGCCCGGCTCGGGTCCGGGCTCGTCCAGGACGACGTGCGGGCGCAGCCGGTCCTGGGCGGCGCGGGCCGCGGCCTCGTCGGCGGGCCAGTTGCGCAGTTCGTCGTCGCGGGAGACGGTTCCGTTGCTCGTCATCGTGGCGCCCACGCTACCGGGCCCCCGTGGCGGGGTGAGAGACGGACCGAGGGACAGGAGAGGCAGCGATGACGGTGCCTGAGGAAGCGCGACCGGTGGTGGTCACGGAGCGGGGCGCGGTGCGCGGCGTACGGGAGACGCCGACACCCGTGCACGAAGAGCCCCCGACGCCCGGCCCCGAGGGAGAAGCGGCGTCTGTCGCCGCCTTCCGGGGGATCCCGTACGCGGCATCTCCTGTGGGCGAGCGGCGGTTCGCGCCGCCCCGGCCGCACCCCGGTTGGCAGGGCGTGCGCGACGCGGCACGGTCCGGCCCCTCGGCGCCGCAGGCCGCTTCGCGGCTGGAGGCCGTGATGGGGCCGCGCGCCGCGGACTGGGACGAGCACGGCTGCCTGAACCTCAACGTATGGACGCCCGCTGCCGCGCTCGCCCCCGGAGCGCCGCCCCGCGCGGTACTCGTGTGGTTCCACGGCGGCGGCTGGACCAGCGGTTCGGGCGGCTGGGACTGGTACGACGGCGCGCGGCTCGCCGCGCTCGGGGACATCGTCGTGGTCACCGCCAACTACCGGCTGGGCCCGCTGGGCTTCCTCCACCTGCCCGCCATCGGCGCCGCGAACCTGGGCAACCAGGACCAGGCCGCCGTGCTGCGCTGGGTACGGGACACCGCGGCGGCGTTCGGCGGCGACCCCGGCCGCGTCACCGTCGGCGGCCAGTCGGCGGGCGCCTGGTCGGCCCTCTCGCTCGCCCTCGACCCGGGCACCGGTGGCCTGGTGCGCCGGGTGATCGCCCAGTCGGGGCCGTGGGGGCTGCGCCCGCAGGCCCCGACGGACGCAGCGGAGCGCACCGCCGCCTACCTGCGCATCCTCGGCATCGATCCGGACGGCTCCCCCACCGCGCTCGGCAAGGCACTGCGCGCGCTGCCCGCCGGGCAGTTGGTGGCCGCGTACGGGCAACTGGCCGCCCGTACGGCCCGGCCGGGCGAGGTGGCACCGCCGATGTACCCGGTGCTGGGCGGGCCGGGACTGCCGCGCGCCTGGCAGGACGCCGTCGCCGACGGCGCGCTGGGCGGCAAGGAGCTGCTGATCGGCGCCACGCAGGACGAGATGACGGCGTTCCTGTCGTTCGGCGGCGTGGACCGGTCCGGCGTCGGCCGGCTCACCGGCCGGCTCTTCGGCGACGGCGTCACCGAGATCGCCGCCCATCGTGCGGCCCAGGGCGTCCCCGCCCACGTGTACCGCTTCACCCGCCGCCCGGTTGCCGACCCGCACGGCCTCGGGGCGACGCACTGCGCCGAGCTGCCCTTCCTCTTCGGCACGTTCGACGCGTACCCCGAAGCGCCGATGCTCGGCCCCGTGGGCGACGACGACCGCGCACTGGCCCGCGCCTTCGGCGGTGCCCTCGCCGCCTTCACCGCCACCGGCTCCCCCGAAGCACCCGGCCTCGCCCCCTGGGGCCCGTGGCTGCCCGGGCCGTCCCCGCAGGTCATGCGCTTCTGACCCCTTCGGGGAGCCGAGCGCCGGCCGCAGTGTCCGCGGTCTCACTCCTTGCCGCGGGCGCGACGGAAGCGGGCCAGGCCGTCGGCGAGGTCGATCAGCGGGTCGGGGTAGTCGTACTGTCCGCGCTCCCGTGCGGGCAGCTTCCACGGCTCGTGGACCGCACGCCCCTCGATCCCGGCGAGTTCGGGAACCCAGCGGCGTACGTAGGCGCCGTCCGGGTCGTACCGCTTGCCCTGGGTGACGGGATTGAAGACACGGTTGGGCCGGGAGTCCGTTCCGGTGCCCGCCACCCACTGCCAGTTGAGCTGGTTGTTGGCCACGTCGCCATCGACCAGCAGTTGCAGGAAGTGCCGGGCCCCCGCCCGCCAGTCCACGTACAGCGTCTTGGCCAGGAAACTCGCGGTCAGCAGCCGCCCGCGGTTGTGCATCCAGCCCTCGTGGGCCAGCTGCCGCATGGCGGCGTCGACGACGGGATAGCCCGTCCGTCCCTGCTGCCAGGCCTCGACCTCAGCCCGCGCCCCCTTCTCGGTGCGCCAGCGGTCGTGCTGCGTGCGGTACTCCTCGGCCGCCGCCCGGGGCCGGGCGGCCAGCACCTGGTGGTGGAAGTCCCGCCAGCAGAGCTGCCGTACGAAGGCCTCGGCTCCCGCGCCGCCCTTCGTGCGCGCCCGGTGCACCGCCTCCACGGGGGAGACCGTCCCGAAGTGCAGGTGCGGGGAGAGCCGCGAGGTCGCGTCGCCCGCGAGGTCGTCGTGCCGGTCCTCGTAGGCGTCCATGCCGTCACGGCCCCACGCGGAGAGCCGGGCCCGCCCCTCGGCCTCGCCGCCGCTCGCCAGCCCTTCCGAGACGCCCTTGACGGCCTTCCGGGACGGGATCTTCTCGGAGCCGATGCCGTTCGGCACCCGGACGGTCCGCGGGGCGCCCAGCGGCTTGCGCAGGCTCTGCTGCTCCCACTTCCGGGCGTACGCGCCGAACACCGCGAAGTGGTCCCTGGACTGCGGGGTGACCGCGCCGGGCGGTACGGCGGTCACGACCCCGTCGTGCACGTGCAGCCGCCGGCCGTCGGCGGCCAGCGCGGTGCGCAGCCGGTCCTCACGGCGCTGGGCGTAACCGCTGACGTCGGCCGACATGTACACATCGGCGGCATCCGCCTCGGCGGCGACCTTGCACACGGTCTCGGCCACGTCGCCCGACCGCACCACCAGCCGGCCGCCCCGGTCCCGGAGCGCCGCGTCGAGGGCGGTGAGGCAATCGGCCAGGAACGCCGAGCGGTTCGGCGTCGCGAAGCCGGCTGCACCGATGGCATCGTCCCGCACGAAGAGCGGCACCACCTCCCGCCCCTGCTTCAAGGCCGCGCGCAATGCGGGCTGATCGTGCACCCGCAGATCGGCGGTGAACAGGACGACGGACACGGTCATGGTGATACTCCGGTTCAGGAAGGCGCGTTGACGCCCCACGATGCCGTGCCGTCCGGTTCACCGCTCTACGCCACGCCGCCCACGGTCGGCTTGCGGTGCGCTCGCCCCTCTCCTTGATGCCCCCTCCGCTCGCGCCCCTCGAAGAGGCCGGTCAGGGCATGGTGGGGAACGCCCCGACGTACAAGGCTGGGAAGGGACAGCACGGGGGCAGGGGGCGGCGGAAGGGCGGCCGGCAATGGCGACCGACGAACCGGGCAGGAACGGAGCCGCACGCACGACTTCGAGGTGCGGCGAAACGGGGCACTCCGGAGAGCCGCCGATACGGGTGTTCCTGTTGGACGACCACGAAGTCGTGCGCCGCGGCCTGCGCGACCTCCTGGAGGACGAGCCGGACATGGCCGTCGTGGGCGACGCTGCCGACGCCCGCCAGGCGCTCGCCCGTGCCCCGGCGCTGCGGCCGCACGTCGCGGTGCTCGACGTACGCCTCGGCTCCAGTGCCGACACGGGCGACCACGAAGGCATCGACGTGTGCCGCGAGTTGCGCGTGGCGCTCCCCGGCCTGGCGTGCCTGATCCTCACGTCCTTCGATGACGACGAGGCCCTCTTCGACGCCATCATGGCCGGTGCCGCCGGCTACGTGCTCAAGCAGATCAAGGGCTCGGCCCTCGTGACGGCCGTACGGACGGTGGCGGCGGGCCGGTCGATGCTGGACCCCGGCGCCACCGCCCGAGTACTGGCCCGGTTGCGGGGCCCGGCCGTCCCCGCCGGCCCACCCGAGCTGGCCGGGCTCTCCCCACGGGAGCGGCAGATCCTCGACCTCATCGGGGAGGGCCTGACCAATCGCCAGATAGCCGAGCGCCTTTACCTCGCCGAGAAGACCGTGAAGAACCGCATCTCCGCGATCCTCACCAAGCTCAAGGTGGGCCGCCGCATCCAGGCCGCGGTCATCGCCGAACGCGTACGGGAGCGCGAGGAGCCACCCGGCTACCGGTGAGCACGGGCCCCTTCGCCCACTTGCCCGGCAGGCGGCGCCCCACATCGCCCCCACGCTCCAGGTATCGCCCGGAAACTTCAGGAATATCCATGGCCATGGCCCCGCACCGCGTCCTGATCGCCTACGGAAGCTCGTCCGAGTCCACCCAGGGCATCGCGGAGGAAATCGCCGCCGCACTACGGGAGGACGGCTTCGACACCGAACTGCGCCCCGCAGCGGAGATCGTGAGCGTGGGCCCGTACGACGCCGTCGTCCTCGGCGGCGAGCTGCGCGGAGGCCGGTGGCACCGCGAAGCCCGCCGCTTCGCCCGCCGGCACGCGGCGCAACTGCGTTCCCGCGCGGTCTGGTTCTTCAGCAACGGACCCGGCTCGGCAGACGCGTCGGCGAGCGGCGGGGCCGACGCGCCGCCGGTCCGCGGCGCGATCCGGGCCATGGACCGCACCGGCGCCCGCGGCCACCTCACGATCGGCGGCCCGGCCGGCCGCCTCCCCCGCGTCCCGTTCACCCGCTCGACGGCCCCTGGCGACTTCTCGGCCGACCACCGGGAGGTGTCCCGGGTCCGCGACTGGGCGCATCACATCGCGAACGAGGTGAGCGACTCATGACGGGGGCGGGGCTGCCGGGCGCGCCGGGGCGATACGTACGGGGTCCGGGCCGGGGAATTCGGCCGGCCGGCTCCACCGAGGTGCGGTGGAGGGGTCAGCGCTGGCCGCCGCCGAAGAGGGAGCCGAGGACGTTGCCGGCGAAGTCCAGGCCCGCCTGCTCCCGCGGAGTCAGCTGGTCCGGTTCGTCCGCGGGAGCCGCGACCGCGGACCCGGTGGCGAGCAGTCCTGCGGTGAAGACGGCGGCGAGCATGACCGTGAGACGTCGCATCATTGCTGTTCCTTCCCGTGAGGAAACCAGTGCGGCTCCATCCTCGACCGCCTGCCGACCACCCGCCACGCGACGCCCCCGGCGCTGCTGCGAACGGACCACGAGCGCCATCCGTCCTGCTCCGCGCCGTACCGCCCCGCTACAAGCCCGTGCAACACCTGTCCTATATTTCAAGGATGTTCGTACTTGAGTTGACCTACACCGCCCCTCTCGACCGCGTGGAAGCCTCGCTCGACGAGCACGTCGCCTGGCTGGACCGGCACTACGCCGCCGGGCACTTCCTCGCCTCCGGCCGCAAGCAGCCGCGCGACGGTGGCGTCATCCTCGCCTCGGTCGAGGACCGCGCGACGGCGGAGCGGATCAGCCAGGAGGACCCGTTCGTCACGGCCGGCGTGTGCGAGTACCGGATCACCGAGTTCATCGCCACCAAGACCGTCCCGGACCTGGAGCGCTACCGCGAGCAGCCGCCCGCCTGACGGAAAAGACCTGACGAGAGGGGTGTGCGCGCCGGTTTTCCGGCGAGCGCACCCCTCTTTTTTCATGCCCCGACGCTCCCGCTCACTCATTCGAGGGATGGCAGCCCGGCGCCAAACTGCGTACAGTTGATTGCAGTGAAGCCAAAAGTTGCAGTTTCGTGCACGGACCGAGTGATTCACGCAAGCAATGGACGCCGAGCGGCGGACGACGGGGACGAAGGGCGGGGTCAGCGATGAGCGGCATGTCGCACATGGAGCAGGAGCTGCGCAGCCAGCCGGAGACCTGGCGCGAGGCGGCGCGCCTGGGCGGCGCGGACGGCCCCCTGCCGAAGGCCGGCCGCCGTGTGGCCGTCATCGGCTGCGGCACCTCGTGGTTCATGGCGCAGTCGTACGCCGCGCTGCGTGAGGCGGCCGGCGCCGGCGTCACCGACGCCTTCCCCGCCTCCGAGGCGTTCCTCGGCGCCGAGCGGGGTTACGACGCAGTGGTGGCGATCACCCGTTCCGGCACCACGACGGAGGTCCTCCGCATTCTCGAAGCCGTGAAGGGCCGGATCCCCACGGTGACCCTGCTCGGCGACCAGGACACCCCGGCGAAGGAACTCTCCGACGAGACGGTCGCCCTCCCCTTCGCCGACGAACGCTCCGTCGTACAGACGCGGTTCGCCACCACCGCCCTGGCCCTGCTCCGTACTCACCTGGGAGAGGACCTCTCCGCCGCCATGGGCGACGCCGAGGAGGCACTGTCGGCTCCGGTCGCCCGGGAGTGGGTCGACGCCGAGCAGTTCTCCTTCCTCGGCACCGGCTGGACCGTCGGCCTGGCCAACGAGGCGGCACTCAAGATGCGCGAGGCCGCGCAGAGCTGGACCGAGTCCTACCCGGCCATGGAGTACCGGCACGGCCCGATATCCATCGCCGCTCCTGGACGCGTCACATGGCTCTTCGGCAACGCCCCGGAAGGACTGGCCGACGACGTCGTACGGACCGGCGCCCGGTTCGTGGCACACGACCGCGACCCGCTAGCCGACCTGGTACTGGTCCACCGCGTCGCACTGGAACGCGCCCGAGCCCGCGGCCTGGACCCCGACAGCCCCCGCGGCCTCACCCGCTCGGTCATGCTCACCCCGACGACGACTCCCTGACCGCGCCGTCGCTCCCTTACATCCCCTGACCGCCGGTCCATGGGCCCCGACGCTGTCGATCGACCGGCACCCGCGCCTCACAGGCACCGCCGCCGCAATCGCTTCTCCCCCACCCACCCTGTTACTCCTACGTGATCCCGAGACCCGGAGATCACGGGATCCCGATACCCCGAGACCCGAGACCCGAAATCCCGTGATCCCGGGATCCGCGGACCGTCCATACGCCAGGGAGGCCGGCTCCATGCCCCTCGTCCCCACGTCAGAGATCGTCCGGGCCGCCGATGAGGCACGGGTCGGCGCCATGTCCTTCAACGTCATTCACCTGGAGACCGCGGAAGCGCTGGTCGCCGCCGCCGAGCGCACGGGCATTCCGCTCATCCTCCAGATCAGTGAGAACTGCATCCGGTACCACGGCAGTCTGTTGCCGATCACCCGCGCCTCCCTCGCGCTCGCGGAGGCCTCGACCGCGCGGGTGGCCGTGCACCTGGACCACATCACTCAGCATCAGCTCGTGTACGAGGGGGTCGAGGCCGGGGTGGGCTCGGTGATGGTCGACGCCTCCGCCCTCCCGTACGAGGAGAACGTGGCGACGACGGCGGAGCTGACCGCCTGGTGCCACGAGCGGGGCGTGTACGTCGAGGCGGAGCTCGGCGAGGTGGGCGGCAAGGACGGCGTTCACGCACCCGGTGTGCGCACCGATCCGGACGAGGCGCTGGCGTACGTCACGGCCACGGAGGTGGACGCGCTCGCCGTGGCGGTCGGGTCGTCGCACGCGATGCGGGAGCGAACGGCCGTACTGGACAAGGAGCTGATCGGGGCGCTGCACGAGAAACTGCCGGTACCGCTGGTGCTGCACGGCTCTTCGGGCGTACCGGACGACGAGTTGCGCCGGGCGATCGCCGCGGGCATGACGAAGATCAACATATCGACCCACCTGGTCTCGGTGTTCACCCGCTCCGTCCGGGAGACGCTGACCACGGAGCCGGACCTGGTCGACTCGCGCAAGTACCTCAAGCCCGCCCGCGAAGCGGTGGCCGAGGAGGCGGCCCGGCTGCTGAACGCGCTCAGCGCGAAGACGGCACTTCCCGGCCAGTACGCCCCCGTGACCCCGGCCTGCGGCTGAGCCGGCGAGCGGGGAGCGGCTGAGTCCGGGGCCGGACAGCGGCTGACCGAGGGGGCCGGGTGCGGGTGAGTCGGGGAGCGGAGCGTCGCCGAGGACAGGGCGAGGGCGACGAAGGGGTTTGTGCCGGCGGAGAGGGAGAGGGGGCGATGTCGACGGTTAGGGTCTTCGCATGAAGCGCCATGAACGGATGAATGCCCTGCTGGAGCTGCTCGGGGAACGGGGCAGGGTGGAGGTCGAGGAGGCGGCGACCGCGCTCGAGGTGTCGGCGGCGACCATGCGCCGCGACATGGACGCGCTGGCCGAGCAGCAGTTGCTCACCCGGACCCGTGGTGGCGCGGTGCTCAGTTCCGTGGCGTACGACCTGCCCATCCGTTACAAGCACTCGCACCGCGCGGCGGAGAAGGATGCGGTGGCCCAGGCGGCGGCCGGGCTGGTCGAGCGGGGCGACGTGGTCGGGCTGAGCGGGGGTACGACCACCACGGAGATCGCCCGGGTGCTCGCGACCCGGCCGGACTTCGCGGAGGCCGGGCCGCAGCCGCATCTGACGATCGTCACGAACTCGCTCAACATCGCCAACGAGCTGGCCGTGCGGCCGCAGATCAAGATCGTACTGACGGGCGGGGTGGCGCACTCGCGGTCGTTCGAGCTGGTCGGGCCGTTCAGCGAGCTGGTACTGCAGCAGATCTCCGTGGACATCTCGTTCATCGGGGCGAACGGAGTGGATCCGCAGCGCGGCGCCACGGTGCACGACGAGGCGGAGGCACGCATCAACCGCCTGATGGCCGAACGCTCCCAGCGGGCCGTGGTCGTCGCGGACTCCTCCAAGATCGGGGAGCGCTGCTTCGCCCGGGTCGGCGACGCGGACGTGTTCGACACATTCATCACCGACGACCGCGTGGAGGAGTCGGTCCGGCAGGAATTCACCGACCGCGGCCTCCACGTCATCGCCGCCGCGACGTCCCGAGCCGCCTCCGGCCCCGCCTCCGCAGCTCCTTCTGCCGCTGCCTCCACCTCTGCCCCTGCCTCCGCCTCCACCTCTGCCTCTGCACCGACCCCGGCGCCGGATACCCAGTGACACGGGGCCCGGCCGCCGGTGGGATGACGGGGACGGGCCGATGCCGGTCGTGGGGCTCCGAGCACCGGGCGCGGGGCGCGGGGCGTCGGGCGCCGGACCTGGGTTCAGCGGGTGGGGTGAAGGAGGGCTTCGGCGCCGCCGTCCACGAAGAGGAGCTGGCCGGTGACGTGGGTGTTCTCGGGTGAGGTGAGCCAGGTGAGGAGAGGGGCGATCTGTTCGGGCCGGGCATGGCCGTTGAGCGGCATCGGGACGCTGGTGTCGACGACCTTGCGCAGGTCGGGGTCGGCGAGCATGCCCTCGGTCATCGGGGTGAGGACGGTGCCGGGACCGATGGCGTTCAGCGGGATACCGGCGCCCGCCCAGTCGTCGGTGACCGCCGTGCGCCGTACCCACCGGGCCAGAGCGGTCTTGGACGAACCGTAGATGAGGTGGCCCTCGCCGCGGTCGAGGGCGTTCTGTGCCGCGGTGGCCGCCGCCTCCTCGTCGCCCGCCAACGACGCCTCGACGATGGCCGGGTCGGCGGGGTGGGCGGCGGCGACGGAGGCCACGACGACCGCCCGCGGGGCGGTACCGGCGGCGAGCAGCGGGCGCAGGGTCTCCAACGTGGCGACCGCACCGAAGTAGTTGACCCGGACGGTGGCGGGCACGAAGTGCGCGAGGCCGGCGCAGGCGATGACGGCGCCGAGCCGGCCGCCGGTCAGTTCGCGGGCCTGTGAGGCCAGTTCGGCACGGCCGCTCTCCGTGGCGAGGTCTGCCGCTATCGCGACACCGTCGGCTTCCCTGGTCCGGTCGGCCCCGATGACGGTGTGGCCCGCGGCGCGCAGCCGGTCCGCGGTGGCCTTGCCGATACCGGATGCCGCGCCGGTGACGAGGTACGTGCGAGCGGAAGCGGAGGAAGAAGCGGAAGGGGAAGCGGCGGAGGATGCGGAAGAGGAAGGGGGCAGGGGCATGTCGGCTCCTTGCGGCTCGGGGGCACGGTGTGCGGGACAGGACGTACAGAGCGGGGCGTACAGAGAGGGGCGTACGGGGCGGCAACTCGCTTGGCTGGCAGCCAATTTAGATTAAGTGGCACGACATGCCAATAAGTCGGGACGCAGCGCTGTGGCAGAGTGACGGCCGGTGCGGTGGCACGCGAGGACGGCGAGGGGGGCGACGCGGATGGCAGCGGGACGCGGGCGGCCGTCGTTCAGTGAGGACCGGCGGCAGGCGACCCGGATGATGATCGCCGAGGCGGCGGCCGAGCTGTTCTCCGACCGGGGGTACGAGGCGACGACGGTCGAGCACATCGCGGCGGCCGCCGGGATCTCGTTGCGTACCTTCTACCGTTACTGCCCGGCGAAGGAGGACGCGCTCACGCCGGTCTTCACGGCGAGCGTCAGCGGCCTCGTCGACCAGTTGGCCGTCCGCCCTGCCGAAGAACCCCTGGTCGAGGCTGTCGGGGCGGCATTCGCCGAGGGAGCCGCGCTGCGCCGGCTGGCCGACGCGGAGCGGGCGCGGCGGCTGCTCCGGGTGATGGCTTCGGTGCCGGCGCTCCGTACGCGCTGGCTGGCGGCGGGCCGGGATATGCGGGACCGGCTCGCACCCGTTCTCGCCCCGCGCACCGACGGGGACCCCGACAGCATGGAGACCCGGCTGCTGGCCGCGGCGCTGATCGACGCCCTCACGGTGGCGATGGAGTTCTGGGCCCGGGAACAACACGGCCCGCAAGATCAGACAGATGAAGACGTCATGGTCCTGACCGCTCGGGCCTTGCGGTACTTGCGGATCGACGACCGGCGGGCGATGCACGCGGTAGCCGACGACGAGCTGTAACGGCGAACGGTCCGCAACGCCGGACCGACCCACCTCGCCCCCGCCGTGCGGCCGGCCCCCGCCCCGCGGCCTGCCGCTCGGCGCGAGCGGTGGTCAGCAGGAGCGGTTCTTGACGTACAGCGCGCGGGGGTCGCGGTCGGTGCCGTAGCGGACGTTCTTCGTGACGCCCTTCTTGAGGCGGCCGCGCGGATCGGGGCGCCACGGTACGACGATGGTGTAGCAGGCGGTCCGCTTGGCGCAGAGGTTCTTCAGGCGTACGTAGCGCTTGTGCTTCTTCGTGTAGTACTTCGCCACCTTGACGCACTGGGGCGTCCCCTGGTGCCGGGAAGCGGCGGATGCGGGCTCGGCCGACGCGATACCGAGCGTTCCGCTCAGTATGGCCGCGACTATGGCTATAGCCAGGTATCTACGCATGGGTCCCCCCGTGATCGGTCCACTTGACTATCGCATTTTCCGCGAGACGGACAAGGGACACCCCACCGTACAAGGGAGCACGCTGCGGCCCAGGGGGCGGCGGGGGCGCCCGGACCGGGGGCACGCTTCCCGCGGTGCTCCCGTGTACTGCCGTGCGGACGCGCCCTGTGGGGCGGCGGGAGAGCGGGCGGCAATGCCCCGAAGTCGCCGCCACAGCCAGTCACTATCAGTCACCGTCGGACCTTCACGGACACCGCGCCGCGACGCCAATTATTCACGAGTAAAACACCTGCTAATATTTATGTATGGGCAAGCATGCTGGACCGACACGACCGGGACAAAGGATCACGAAGCTGCCGGTCAAGAGCACAGTGCGGCTCCGGCGGCCGCTGGAGACCCGGCACTGGCACAAGCCGGCCTTCAGCGCGGCCGTCGCCATCGGCGTACCGGATCTCGCGCTGCTCGCCCTGGACCGGATGGATCTGGTCCTCTACACCTCGGCCGGCGCGATGTGTGCGCTCTACGGGCACAACAAGCCGTACGCCGCGCGGGCCCGGACCGTCGCGTGGGTGATCCTGGCCATGATCGCCAGCCTCGCCGTCGGCCTGGTCAGCTCGTCCTTCATCGGCAGCACCATGCTGCTGGTGGTGATCGCCTCGGCACTGGCCGCGGTGCACAAGATGATGTGCGACGCGACCCGTATCGGGCCGCCCGGCAACCTCATCATCACCTTCATCTCGGCCTCGGCCTTCTTCGTGCCGCAGCGGCCGGACCAGATCCCGTTCCACCTGCTGCTCGCCGTCGCGGGCGGGGCCGTCGCCTGGCTGGTGTGCATGGCGCCCCGGCTCGTACGGCCGGAGGGGCCGCAGCGGATCGCCACCGCGCGGGCGCTGGAGGCCGCCGCCGGACTGCTGCGTGCCGCACCCGAGGCCACCGCCGGCCCACGGCACGCCACGGCCGCCGCGGTCAACGCCGCGTGGCAGACGGTCTTCCTCGTACCGGCCCGCAGTGCGGCCAAGTACGCCGCCAGGGCGCGCCTGGAACGCCTGCTCGTCCGGGCCGAATCCGCACTGGCCGTGGCGGACGTACCCGCCGGGGAGCGTGCGGCGGATGCCGAACTGTTCGACGCCTGGGCGCGTGACCTGCGGCGTGGCGGGCCGCTGCCCGATGTGGCGCTGGACGCCGGGCAGACCGCCGAGCTGGCCGGCATCGCCGCCGATCAGGACGGAGCCGGGCTGGATCTGCGCCGGCCCTCCCCCGATCACCGGCGCGGCTTCCGGCCCGTCCTCGCGCAGCTGCGGCCCGGGTCGCCGCTGCTGCCGCTGGGAGCGCGGGTGATGATCGGCTGTACCTTGGCGGGCTGGGCCTCGATGGCCATCGGCTCCGAGCATCCGTACTGGGCGGTCGTCACCGCCGCTTCGGTCTTCCAGGCCAACACCACGCTCTCCTGGCAGCGCGCCGTGCAGCGCGCCCTGGGCAATCTCCTCGGGCTGCTCCTCTTCACCGCGCTGCTGCCCGTGATCCACACCGGGCACCTCGCGATGGTGCTGCTGGTGATCCTCTTCCAGATCGGCGCGGAGGCGTGGATCCCCCGCAACTACTGGCTCGGCTCGGTCTGCGTGACGCCGATGGCGCTGCTGCTGACCTCGTTCGGCAATGCGCTGCCCGCAGGCGTCCTCGTACGCGACCGCTGGGTGGACACGGTGGTCGGCGCGGTCATCGGCCTGGTCTGCTGCGTACTGGTGACCAACCGGCGGGCGACGGACCGCATCGAGGCCGCGGTCGGACGCGTCCTCGCGGCCCGGGAAGCGGCGGACGCGGTGCTCACGGCGGACCGGCGAAACGACCTGGCAGCGAACCCGGCGCTCGCGGCGAACCAGCCGAACACCCCGACGGCAGGCGCCGTGCTCGCGACGGACAGGCCGGACGCCCCGGCGGCGGACGCGGCGCTCACGGCGTACCGACCGGACGACCAGCCGGACGACCTGGCGGCCGGCTGGGCCCGCGACCGGCTCGCCGCGGCGCTGGTCGAGCTGCGCGAGGCGGTCGAGGTCGCCTCCGGCGAGTGGTGGCAGCGCGCGCTGCCCGCCGAGCGCGTGGCCCTCGCCGAACGCGACGGCCACCGTGCCCTCGCGCGCCTCGTCCGCCACCTCACCGCACCCACGCTGGCGGCATAACGCGCGCGGTATCGCCTGCGCCCGTGATCGCGGCCGTACCCGTCAGTCAGCCCCCCGGCCCCGGGGCGGCGGAGCCCGGAACACACAGCCCCGGCGTGGGGCGGCAGTACAGGAGCGAGTGGGCAGAATGGGCGCGGAAGAACGGCCGGACGAAGGAGTGCTGAGCGTGGCCGAGGACATCGTCGCAGGGGTGCTGCGGCAATGGCAGCAGGTGCACCCCGGTCTCGACACCGGGCCGATGGCCGTGATCGGCCGGCTCAACCGCTGCTCCGCGCTGCTCCAGCAGGCGGTGGACGCGCCGCTCGCGCAGGAGGGACTGTCCCGGCCCGAATTCGACATCCTCGGCACCCTCCGGCGTACCGGGCGGGAACTCACCCCGGGCCAGCTCGCCCGCGAGACCTTCGCTTCGGGCGCCGCCGTGACCAAGCGGCTGCGCGTACTGGAGGAGCGCGGCCTGGTCGCGCGGCGCCCCGACGCGCGTGACCGCCGGGTCGCCCACCTCAGCCTCACCGAGCAGGGCGTGGAGCTGATCGACCGGCTGCTGCCCGATCAGCTGTCGTTCGAGTCCAGCCTGCTGTCCGGACTGTCCGGGGAGGAGCTGGGGCACCTCTCCACGACCCTCTCCGACCTGCTGCTGCACCTGGAGGGCCGGCTGGGCACCCCACGGGCCTGAACGACGATCACCCCCACCGGACAGTCGTCCCCCTCGGGACAATCACCACCCCCGCCGCACCGCCGCCCGCCCCCGCTCTCCCGCCGCCCAGCAGGCCAGGTCGGGAGTGCAGGACACGGTGTCGTACGAGGCGGTGTCGATCGTGCGCCAGGTGCGGCCGCCGTCCGTCGTGAGGTCGGTGCCGGTCGGGCCGACGGCCAGCGCGGCGCGCCGCGAGTAGGGCAGCCAGGCCACGCCCGAGCGGTAGGCGGGCGGCGGGGCACTCGCCGTACGCCAGGTGGCACCCGCGTCGTCGGTGGTGGCGGCGGCCTCGGGCGACGGTTCGCCGGGGCGGTAGTCGCCGCCGACGGCCAGCCCGTGGGCACGGTCGCGGAAGGCGAGACCGAAGACGCCGCGGGCCGGGTCACCGGCCGGCAGCGGCATGGCGGTGGCGGTCCACGTACGGCCCCGGTCGGCGGAGTGCAGGACCCGCGCGGTGGCCGCGCCACCCGTGGCGAGCCACACGTCCCGGCCGCCGCCGGACCGGCCCGCGGCGCCGCTCCGCGACGTGACCAGACACTGCCCCGATGCGGCGAAGGAGGCCTCGCCGGGCTGGGCCGCCGGCATGCCGGCCGACGGGAGGACCCGCCAGCTGCGGCCGCCGTCGCCCGTGGCGAGGATGCGGTACTTGCCGTCGACCGGGTCGCTCACGGCGAGGCCGTGCCGGGTGTCGAGGAACGCCATGCAGTCGTAGAAGGCGCGCGGGTCGGTGTTGCGGAAGCTCTCCGTCCAGGTGGCGCCGCCGTCCTCGGTACGGAAGATCCGTGACGCCTCGCCCTCGCCGATCGCCAGCACCACGGCGCGGCGGCCGTCGAACGCCTCGACGTCCCGGAACTCCAGCCCGTCCGCGCCGAGCGGCGAGACGTGCTGCCAGGTCACGCCGCCGTCGCGGGTCCGCAGCACGGTGCCTTCGGTGCCGGCCAGCCAGGCGGTACGCCGGCTGACGGCGGCGAGGCCCCGGAAGCGGGCGTCCGTACCGGTGTCCCGCGACGCCCAGCCGCCGGAGAGCGAGCCGGTGACGGCGGTCCGCGCGCCGGGCGCGGGAGCGGCCCGGTGCTCCGCCGCGGCGGCCGGTACCGCCCCGCAGACGACCGCGGTCGCGGCGACCGCCAGCCGCATGACCGGGCCTCTCCACCGCCCGCCCGAGCGCCGTACGGCTACGTGCTCCGCCGCTGCGTACTCCGCCGCGCGTCTCATTCGCCCCCCGTTTCCCGTGCGTCTCCCGCGCCTGCGCGATCCGCTGGAACGTAGCCGAAGCCCGGACCCGGCGCCAGACGCCGAATCGCGGTGCGCTCCCCCGCTTCCTACAGTGAGCGGTAGGCCTCAGGGGTTTTCCGCCAGTGAGGAGTGACCCATGGACCAGCAGGAGATCCTCTCGCGCATTTCGGCGATGGTGGAGACGGAACGGGCGCTGCGTGACCGCATCGGCGCCGAGGAATCCGGCGGTGAAGAGGAGCGCGCGCAGCTGGCCGCGCTGGAACGCGAGCTGAACCAGTGCTGGGACCTGCTGCGGCAGCGGCGCGCCAAGAGCGAGTTCGGGCAGAACCCGGACGAGGCGACCGTCCGCCCGTCGTCCCAGGTGGAGCAGTACCGGTCGTAGGGCGGGCCGGAGCTACGCAACGGCTACGCATGTACTGCGACGCGCGCCGTCCGTTCTGCGTATCCGGTCGGCGTGCGGGCGCCTGTGCGCCTACTGAAGGCGGCCGAGCGTACGTCCGTCCGACCCGGGCGGGTAGCGCGGACGCCGGGCCGCCCGGTGGGTGTGCGGCGCTTGCTGAGCGGCTGCTGCCGAGCTTCGGAGGGGCCGTAGCGGAACCGCGGGGCGCAGTTGCCCGCCCTTCCAGGAGCCCGTGACGCAGCTCACGCGGAAATCCGGTGCACTGCCGTAACGATGCCGCCGTCATAGATGTCGTAGAGGCAAGGAACCGCACCGGACACCAGGGAGCCGACGATGCCGGACATCATCGACCACGCTGTTCAGGCCGGCCTCATCGCGACGGAACCGCAGTCGCGCGCCGTCCTCGCTCGGCTGCGCTACAAGAGCAGCGATCCGTTCGCCGTTCAGGCGATCTTCCCGGCCTCGGCCTCTCTGGACGGTGCCGAGGTCAGGTGGACCTTCGGCCGGGAGCTGCTGGCCGAGGGGATGCGCGGGCCGGCCGGGGACGGCGACGTGCATGCCTGGCCGTGCGGGCCGCGCCACACGATGCTGGAGTTCCACGCCGCCGAGGGCATGGCGATGGTCCGGTTCGCCGCGGCCGATCTGCGGCGCTTTCTGTCGAGTACGTACCTGGTGGTGCCCCGGGGCAACGAGTCCCGTCACCTGGACGTGGACGCCGATCTGGCGGCGCTGCTGCGCGAGGCCTGAGACAGCGGCCTGGATCGGAGTCCCCTGAGTCAGAGGCCCGAGACGGCGGTCCGGGACAGCGATCCGGAACAGCGATCCGGAACAGCGGTCCGCGATACGGGGCGCGGGTCAGGAACCCGGCACCCCGGGTGATCGTTCACCCTGTGTACCTGATATTCCGTACCTGAAGGCTGTAGCAGCACGGACGTCCGAACCTGGGCGGCTACCCCACACACGACAGAGATCACCTGACATGACATAGATCACACACCTGACACATGCACGCCTCACCCGGGCACTGCGTCTATCAGTGTGAGCCGTGCGCCGACCCGGCCATGCCCATGACCCCGACAGCCGCAAGGGAGCAGCCGCGATGCAGAGCGCCATCGACCAAGCCGTACAGGTCCGTCTGATCGCCACGGCGCCGGGAGCGCGTCCGGTCCCCGCCACCCTGCACTACCATCCGGCCGACCCGCTGGCCGTGCGGATGTCCTTCCCGCCGGAGATCTCGCTGGACGGCGCGGCGGTGGAGTGGGCGTTCGCACGCGAGCTCCTGTCCGAGGGGCTGCGCGGGAAAGCCGGCACCGGGGACGTACGGGTGCGCCCGCTGGGCGACGAACGCACGGTGCTGGAGCTGCACGTGGCGGACGGCGTCGCGATGGTGCAGATGAGCTCGGCGGACATCCGGCTCTTCCTGGCGCGGTCGTACGAGGCGGTGCCCGCCGGGGAGGAGCGGCTCGACGTGGACGGCGGCCTCGCGGAGCTGCTCGGCGAGGGCTGACCGACCGGGCCCGCCGCCAGGCGCGAACCGCCTTGCCACCGACCCGCGAACCGGCCCTCACCGGCCCTTGCCTGCCCGCACGGACCGCCTGTTACCGACCCGTCAAGAAACGTATTGATACTGGTCGCATGCCACGAGTACTGCTCATCGAGGACGACGCCGCTGTTCGGCACGGGGTCTCGCTCGCGCTGCGGCGGCGCGGGCACGAAGTGGCGGCCGCGGCCAGCGGCGAGGAGGGACTGACCACACTGCCGGCCTTCCGGCCGGACATCGTGCTGCTGGACCTGATGCTGCCGGGCAAGGACGGCTTCGAGGTGTGCCGTCGCATCAGGGCCGACCGGCAGCTGCCTATCATCATGCTCACGGCGCGCGGCGACGACCTCGACGTGGTGCTCGGCCTGGAAGCGGGCGCGGACGACTACATCGTGAAGCCCGCGCGCGGCGAGGTGCTGGAGGCCCGTATCCGGGCGGTGCTGCGGCGGACGGCGCCGCCGGCGTTGGACGACGGCGGGCCGCACGAGCCGGGGCCGGCGCCGGTGGAGGCGCACGGCGAACTGGTCGTGGACCGGGCGGGGCTGGTGGTGGCCAAGAACGGCCAGGACCTGGCGCTGGCCCCCTCGGAGATGAAGCTGCTGCTGTTCCTGTCGGCGGCGCCCGGCCAGGTGTTCAGCCGCCAGCAGCTGCTGGAGCACGTGTGGGAGCACAGCTACCACGGGGACGCGCGGCTGGTGGACGCGTGTGTGATGCGGCTCCGGACGAAGATCGAGGACACCCCGCGCAGCCCGCGGTACGTCCAGACGGTCCGCGGCTTCGGCTACCGCTTCGGCCCGCTGTGACGGGCTCCCGCGGCCGGGCCGGGCTGCGGCAGCTGCTGCGCGGCCTGCGGGCCCGGCTCGTCGTGGCGTTCCTGCTGGTCGCGGCCGTCAGCGCGCTGACCACCGCGGCGCTCACGTACCGCGAGGCGCGCAACGCGATCCTGGAGCGCTCGCAGGACACCGCCATCAATGATCTGCGGGCGCAGATCAATTCGCTCGCGCCGGATCTGCCGGTGCCGCCGAGCCGCGCCGACCTGGACGAGTTCGCGCGGCAGCTGGACCGGTCGGGCAAGGCCCGGGACTGGGACGTCGAGGCGGACTACGAAGGCGTACCGGACAACGGCTCGGACGCGGTCGTGGCGGTGCCGCAGGAGCTGCGGGATTCCGTGGAGCGGCGGCACGTTCCGGCGTTCCAGCGGGTCGAGCGCGACGGCGAGCCGTGGCTGCTGATCGGCATGCCGGTCACCCGGGCGCACGACCGCGCGCCGTCGAAGCTCTCCGTCTACGCCCGGCTGCCGCTGCGCGCCGAGGAGGCCAACGTCGAGGAGCTGGTGAGCGCCGCGCAGCGGGGCGCGCTGCCGGTGCTGGCGCTGGCCCTCATCCCGGCGCTGTTCGCGGCGCGGGGTGTGCTGCGGCCGGTCCGCAAGCTGCGGCAGGCCGCCGGCCGGATCGCCGAGGGCAAGCTGGACACCCGGCTGGAGGTCAAGGGCGAGGACGAACTGGCCGAGCTGTCCCTCACGTTCAACGACATGGCGGCGCACCTGGAGGAGAACGTCGCCGAGCTGCGCCGTCTGGAGTCCAACTCGCGGCGGTTCGCCGCGGACGTATCGCACGAGCTGCGCACGCCGCTGGCCGCGATGACCGCGGTGACGGACGTACTGGACGAGGACGCGGAGGCCGGCGGGCTGGACCCGGACACCGCGTCGGCGGTGCGGCTGATCAGCCAGGAGACCGGCAAGCTGGCCCGCATGGTGGAGGACCTGATGGAGGTCTCCCGGTTCGACGCGGGAGCCGCCGCGCTCCATCCGTACGAGGTGGACGTCGCCGAGGCGATCCGTAAGACGCTGCAGGCCAGGGCGTGGCAGGAGCGGGTGGCGGCGGAGCTGCCGACGGGCGTGCGGGCGCGGCTGGACGCGCGCCGGCTGGACGTGGTGGTCGCCAATCTGGTCGGCAACGCGCTGCACCACGGGGGCGAGCCGGTCGCGGTACGGCTGCGCGCGCCGGTGGACGGCCGGCTGCTGATCGAGGTGGCGGACCAGGGCCCCGGCATCGATCCGGAAGTGCTCCCGCACGTCTTCGACCGCTTCTACAAGGCCGATTCCGCCCGCGCCCGGTCCGAGGGCAGCGGCCTGGGCCTGGCGATCGCGATGGAGAACGTACGGCTGCACGGCGGCACCCTGCGCGCCGCCAACGCGCCGGACGGCGGCGCGGTCTTCACCATCGACCTGCCCCTGCGCACGGACGAGACGGACGATCCGGAGGACGAACTGGAAGACGAGCTGCACGAGCCGGACCAGCCACACGTAACGAGCACGAAGAGCACGAAGGGCTCGCCCCGCACAACCGGCACGCCCCGTGCGAGCGGCGCGACCCACACGAGCGGCACAACCGGCACGCCCCGTGCGACCGACGGCGAGGACAACACATGAGCCGCCCCCCGAAAGCGCGCACCCGCACCGCGGTCGCCGCCCTCGCCGCGCTGCTGGCCGGTGCGCTCGCCGGCTGCGGCATCGAGCCCAGCGACGTGATCGACGCCGGGGAGCCGGCCACCGGGCTGAAGTCGGACGGACAGGCCCCCGCCGACGTGCAGCTGTTCTTCCTCGCGTCCACCGGGCTGCGGGCCGCCGCCCGGTCGGCGGATCACCAGGCCACCCCGCAGCGCGCCGTCGACCTGCTGCTCGCCGGGCCGAACACCGCCGAGCGGCAGCGGGGTCTGACGACCGCGCTGCCGGACCTGCACGACAAGGTCACCGTCACACCGCGGGACGGCCGCATCACGATCACCGTGCCGACCGACCCGGAGCGGCTGGACCAGCCCGCGCTCAGCCAGCTGGTGTGCACGGCGGCCAACGGGCAGGTGCCGGGCGGCCGGTCGCCGGAGGAGATCTCCGTGACGGTGCGCGGCAAGGACGTGGAGGTCGGCCCGCTGGTGTGCGGCGGCAACAACGCCTATCCGTACATCACGCCGCGGTCGGCGTCGCCGAGCCCCGCCACCACGGCGGCCCCGCAGAGCGCCCCCGAGCCGTCCTCGCGGTCCTGACCGGGCGGCCCGCTTCCTCTACGCTGCTCTCGGCGATCAATCCGGTCACCATGCCGATGGGGCAAGGGAGTTGCGGATGGTACGGCGGTCAGCGGCGCGCGGGAGAGCGGCCTCGGGAACGTACGACTACATCGTCGTCGGGGCGGGTTCGGCGGGCTGCGTGCTCGCGGCCCGGCTCTCCGAGGACCCGACGGTGCGGGTGGCGCTGGTCGAGGCGGGCGGCCCCGACCGCCGGCAGGAGGTCCGGATCCCCGCCGCCTTCCCGAAGCTGTTCAAGACGGCGTACGACTGGGACTTCAGCACCACCGCGCAGCCCGCGCTGAACGACCGGGAGCTGTACTGGCCGCGCGGCCGCACCCTCGGCGGCTCATCCTCGCTGAACGCGATGATGTGGGTGCGCGGCCACCGCGCCGACTACGACGCGTGGGCGGCGACGGCCGGCGAGGAGTGGGGGTACGACCGGGTCGCCCGCTACTTCCGCCGGGCCGAGCGGTGGGCGGGCCCGCCGGCGCCGGCGCTCAATGCCGACAACGGGCAGCGGGCGCACGGCTCGGCCGGGCCGCTGTGGATCTCCCCCGCGCGTGACCTGCACCCGCTCTCGTCCGCCTTCCTCGACGCCTGCGTGGAGTCGGGCCTGCCGCGGCTGGCGGAGCTGAACGGCCCGGACCACGGCGGCTGCGCGGCCACCCCGCTGTCGCAGCGGCGCGGGCGGCGCTGGAGCACGGCCGACGGCTATCTGCGGCCCGCGCTGCGGCGCGCCAACCTCACGGTGCTCACGGACAGCGAGGCGCGCCGCGTCCTCTTCGACGAGGGCCGCGCCTGCGGGGTGGAGCTGGCGGACGGCGTGCTGCGGGCCCGCCGCGAGGTGCTGCTGAGCGCCGGGGCGATCGGCTCCCCACAGCTGCTGCTGCGCTCGGGCGTGGGGGATGCCGACGACCTCAAGGCGCTGGGGATCGTGCCGGTGGCCGACCTGCCGGGGGTGGGACGCCATCTTGAGGACCATCTGTCGGTGCCGGTGCTGCGGTACGCGGTGGACCCGGTGACGCTCACCGGCGCGGACACCCCCGTCAACATCGCGCGCTATCTGGTGGCCCGGCGCGGGCCGCTGACCTCGAACGTCGGCGAGGCCGTCGCGTTCGTACGGAGCGAACCCGGACTGCCTGCGCCGGACCTGGAGCTGATCTTCGCGCCGGTGCCGTTCGTCCGGCACGGCCTGGAGCCGCCGGCCGAGCACGGCGTGACCATCGGGGTCGTGCTGCTCCAGCCGGAGAGCCACGGCCGCATCACGCTCACGGACGCCGATCCGGCCGCGCCGCCGTGCATCGAGCCCGCGTACCTGAGCCGGCCGGCCGATCTGCGGCGGATGGTGGCGGGCGTGCGGTTCGCCGAGGAGCTGTTCGGCAATGCGGCGCTGCGCCCGCACGTCGGCGGGGCGCTGCCGCCGTGGCGGACGAGCGAGGACGACGCCGGTACGGAGGACACGGTGCGGGCGCTGGCGGAGACGCTGTACCACCCGGTGGGCACCTGCCGGATGGGCACGGGCGACGACGCGGTGACCGACCCGGCGCTGCGGGTGCGGGGCGTTACGGGCCTGCGGGTGGTGGACGCGTCGGTCATGCCGCGCATCACCCGGGGCCACACCAACGCCGCCACCGTGATGATCGCCGAACGCGCCGCCGATCTCATCCGGCACGGGGACGAGTGACGCACGGCCCTCAGCCGGGCCCTGCCCTCAGGCGGCGCCCGTCCTCAGCCGGTCTCCGTCGTCGGCCTGAACCGCAGGAACCGCGGCCGGTGGAGCGACACGTACATCGACCGTGCGGCCGCCGAAAACGTCACGTCTCGCAGGAATGCGGGGCGTGGCCGGCGATGCCGGAGTGGCTCGGCAGGGCCGCCGCGTAGGCACGGACGGCCGGCGCCGCGTATGCCTCCGCCACGCGGAGCAGCTCGCTGACCTCATCGGCGAGGTCGTTCGTGCCGGGGTCCACCAGACTGGACAGTTGGGCCTGCGGACGCTGGCCGTTCCGCTTGGCGTGCAGGGCGGTGGCGAGCCAGTCCTCGGTACGCAGATCGACATCGATCCGCTGGACCCGGACCTCGCCCTCCCGTGGTCCTTCACCGAACCGCCGCTGATGTCCCCCAAGGACGCCCGGGCTCCCGGCCTGGCCGCCGTCCGGGCCGCCGGGCTGCTCTCCCACTGGGCGCCCGGGTCCGCTTGACCTCAACTCTTGTTCAGGTCCTACCGTCCTGAACATCACCGGCCCCGGGACGCCGGCCGCTCTGCCGTCCAAGGAGAGAAGACCCGCTCATGAACGTGACCGCCCCACCGCGCGCCACCAAACGCGAATGGATCGGCCTGGCCGTCCTCGCCCTGCCGTCCATGCTCGTGACCATGGACCTGACGCTGCTGCACCTGGCGGTGCCGCACCTCGGCGCGGACCTCGACCCCAGCAGTTCGCAACTCCTGTGGATCACGGACATCTACGGGTTCCTGATCGCCGGATTCCTCGTCACCATGGGCACCGTCGGCGACCGTGTCGGACGGCGGCGGCTGCTGCTGGGCGGCGCCACGGTCTTCGGAATCGCCTCGATCCTCACGGCGTACGCGCAGAGTCCGGAGATGCTCATCGTCACCCGCGCCCTGCTCGGCATCGCCGGCGCCTGCCTGGCGCCCTCGACGCTCTCCCTGATCCGCAACATGTTCCCGTCACCGCAGCAGCGCACCACGGCCGTCACGGTGTGGTCCACCAGCTTCATGCTCGGCGGCGCCCTCGGGCCGGTGGTCGGCGGAGTGCTGCTCGAACACTTCTGGTGGGGCTCGGTCTTCCTGCTGGCCGTGCCCATCATGGTGCTTCTGCTCGTCCTCGGCCCGGTGCTGCTGCCGGAATACCGCAACCCCGAGGCCGACAAGGTGGACCTGGTCAGCGCCGTGCTGTCGATGATCTCGGTGCTGTCCTTGATCTACGGGCTGAAGGAGGTGGCCAAACACGGTTTCCAGCCGGTTCCCACCGTCATGATCCTGCTCGGCCTGGCCGTCGGCTTCGTCTTCGTACGGCGTCAGCGTGTGCTCGCCCATCCGCTGCTCGACATGGCGCTCTTCCGCAACCGCGCCTTCAGCGCCTCGCTGACCACGCTGCTGCTCACCGTCATGTTCCTGATGGGCGTCCAGTTCGTCGTCGCGCAGTTCCTGCAGAGCGTGCTGGGGCTGTCGCCGATGCAGGCGGGCCTGTGGATGCTGCCCGCGGTGGTCGGCGGCATGGTCGCGGCCCTGGCGGCCTCGGGCATCGTCAGCAAGGTGCGCACCGCATACGTCTTCGGGGCGGGCATGGTCGTCGCTGCCGTGGGCTTCGGTCTGCTCACCCAGGTCGAGGCCGCCTCCGGCCCGGGCATCGTGGTGACCGCGTCGATCCTGATGTTCGCCGGTCTGGCACCGGTATCGGCCCTGGGCATCGACATGATCGTCGGTGCCGCCCCGCCGGACCGGGCAGGGCCGGCCGCCGCCATCTCCGAAACCGCCAACGAATTCGGCGGCGCGCTCGGCATCGCCGTCGTCGGCAGCATCGTCAACGCCGTCTACCAGAGCCGGATGACCGGCGAGGTGCCCGCGTCGGCGCCCGCCTCCGCCGGTGACACCCTCGCCGGTGCCCTGCAGGCGGCCGAGCGGCTCCCGGGGCAGGCCGGCGACGCGCTCGCCGAAGCCGCCCGGTCGGCGTTCGCGCACGGACTGCAGATGAACGCACTCGTCGCCACCCCCCTGATCCTGCTGACGGCCACCGTGGTGACGGTGGTGCTCCGCAACGTGCGACCCGCTGAGCAGGCGGAGGAGGACGCCGCCGGACCCGCGGAGGAGACGAAGGACGTGGCCCCCAGCAGCCTGTGACACCCCGGACCGACCGCAGCAGGGGTCCGGCCGCCCACCAGGGTGGCCGGACCCCTGCTGCGCTGTGTGCGGCCGCCCGGCCGGCACACGATCCCGTAACGATGCCGTGAGGAGACGATCCCCGAGGAAAGCCCTGGTGCTGTCGGGCGGAGCGGGAACCCGCCTGCGCCCTTTCAGTTACTCCATGCCCAAACAGCTGATCCCGGTCGCCAACAAGCCGTGAGCCGGCTGTGCCTGGGCACGGTCAACTTCGGCGGCCGGGTGTCCGAGGAGGACGGCCATCGCCTCATGGACCGGGCCCTGGAACACGGGCTGAACTTCCTCGACACCGCCGACATGTACGGATGGCGGGTGCACAAGGGGTACACCGAGGAGTCGATCGGCCGGTGGTTCGCCGCCGACCCGGCGAACCGGGACCGGACCGTACTGGCGACCAAGGTCGGCAACCCGATGACCGACGCGCCCAACGACAGCGGCCTGTCGGCCCGGCACATCGTCGCTTCCTGCGAGGCGTCACTGCGCCGCCTGAAGACCGACCGGATCGACCTGTACCAGCTGCACCACGTGGACCGCACCGCGCCGTGGGACGAGATCTGGCAGGCCCTTGACCTGCTGGTCTCCCAGGGCAAAGTGCTCTACGTCGGGTCCTCCAACTTCGCGGGCTGGCACGTGTCCATGGCCCAGGAGGCGGCCGCACGCCGCCACTTCCTGGGCCTGGTCTCCGAGCAGTGCGCGTACAGCCTGGTCAGCCGTCTCGTGGAGCTGGAACTGATTCCCGCGGCGGAGGCGTACGGCATGGCGGTCCTGCCGTGGTCCCCGCTGCACGGCGGGCTGCTGGCCGGGGTGCTGGAGAAACTGCGTGACGGGACCGCGGTCAAGTCCGCTCAGGGGCGTGCGGTGCCGGCGCTCAAGGAGCACTTCGACCGCATCGAGGAGTACGAGCAGCTCTGCCGTGACCTCGGTGAACCACCCGCCCGGGTCGGCCTGGCCTGGGTGCTGTCACGGCCGGGAGTCACCGCCCCGGTGATCGGCCCGCGCAGTGACGCGCAACTGGACGACGCCGTCGCGGCGTTGAGCCTCCGGCTGCCGGACGAGGTGCTGTCACGGCTCGATGCGCTCTTCCCGGGGCCGCCCGCGGCGGCACCGGAAGCGTGGATCACCGGCTGACCACCGCGCCGGGCCGGCCGAAGCCGCCTCCGGCGGTGACGGCCGCACCGTCATCCCTTGGCGCCGGGCTTGCACGCGTACGTACCGAGCAGCTGCGGCCCGGTGCCATGGACGGAGAGGTCGTCGTCCGGATTGGCCATCCGGCAGCGTTCCAGTGAAAGGCAGCCGCAGCCGATGCAGTCCGCGAACCGGTCGCGGATCTGCTGGAGCTGGAGGATGCGCAGGTCGAGTTCGTCCTGCCAGCGCTCGGACAGCTTCAGCCAGTCCTTCCGGGTGGGGGTGCGGTTGTCCGGGAGGGTGGAGAGCACCTCGGCGACCTCCGAGAGCGGTATGCCGAGCCGTTGCGCGAGCCGGACGAGAGCGACCCGTCGCAGCGTCTCGCGCTTGTAGCGGCGTTGGTTGCCGCTGGTGCGACGGCTGGTGATCAGCTTCTGGCGCTCGTAGAAGTGGAGCGCCGAGACGGCCACTCCGCTGCGCGCCGACAGCTCGCCGACGGTGAGTTCTCCGTGCTCGGTGTCCGGTCTGTTGGTGGCCACGACGTTCCCCGTTCTTCCGTTGACTCCCGCTCGGCCGTCCGCTGCCGGCCCGCGGCGGCGACCGCGCCCCGGAGGCCGGACGATTGACCTCAACTGGTGTTGAGGTTGCAGAATTTGATCGTAACAACCCGAAGACCGCTCAGACTCAGAGGAGGGCCTGTGGCCCGGACCGTCAGCTCGCTGCCCGACATAGCCCGGCCGGATGCCGGACTGGCCTTGGTGAGCACGCTTTACGTGGGCTCACCGGCCCAGCAACTCGTGGCGGGCGAACAGGCCACGGCCACGTGGCGGGAGCGCCCCGCACCGGAGGGCTTCCTCTCGTTCAACACGTTCGTGAGCACCGATGGCCAGAACATCCTGACGTACGCCCAGTGGACGAGCGAGGACGCCTACGACGCCTTCGTGCGCGCCGAAAGGAGCGGGAGGGACGGCGCGGGCGACGCACGGCACGCCGATCCGATCCGTTATCGGCTCCATCGCAGCAACGTGACGGCCCCGGGGAACGTTCCCGGCTGTATCGTCGCGCCGGTCTTCGACGTCGACGGCCCGGAGCGCCAGCGCATGGTCGCCGACATCCTGCTCGACGGACCGCTGGCCGCACCGTACCCGGGACTGGTGGCGCTGCACTTCCACGTCAGCGCCGACGGCTCGCGGGTGCTCAACTACGCGGAGTGGGAGGACGAGGAGTCCCACGAGAAGTTCATGCGGAGCGAGATGCCCACCAAGGCCTTCGAAGCCATCCAGGACATGCCCGGCGTCCGCGGCCTCGGAGGCAAGCGCTACGTCCTGCACGAGAGCGTCGCGGGCACCCGGTGAGGCCGGCCGCCGGGCCCGACGGCGGGTGAGGAGCGAGTAGGGCGCCTAGTGATGCCCGTCGTGTCCCGGAACCGTGCCGTCCGGCTTGGCGACGAGCAGCATGCCGGCCATGCCCATGTCGGAGTGGCTCTGGACGTGGCAGTGGTACATCCAGGCGCCCGCGCCGGCCCCCTCCCCCGCGAGGAACTGGAAGCCGAAGGAGTCCGCGGGGCCGGTGATCTTGTTGTCGATCACCCGGCTGGGGTCGTCCGGGCCCTCCAGCAGGCCCGTGCGGTTGTCGGCCCAGCGATGCCCGTGCACATGGAAGGTGTGGTAGTACTCGCCGTGCGTGATCATGATGATCTCCACGCGGTCGCCGACGGTGACCTTGAAGTCGGGCCCCTTCGGCAGGTTGTTGATCGTCATGTCGTTGAAGACGATGGTGAACTGACGGTCCGGGTCGGGCAGGATGTCGCCCTCCCTGCGCACCACGACCGGACCGTAGAGACCTCTGCGGATGCCGCCGGTGCCGTGTTCGGTGCCGACGACGTGGTCGTGGTAGTGCCAGTAACCCGCGCTGCCGGGACGCCAGGTGCCGTCCTTGCGTCTGCCGGGCTTGTGCGTGCGCCAGGTGTAGGTACGGGTGCCGCCCGGCGCGATGTGGCTGCCGTTCATCTTCGTGCCGTCGCTGGCGGTGTCGTAGTCCACGCCATGGACGTGCAGACTGGCGTCGACGTCCAGGGTGTTGGTGACCTCGATGTGCAGGGTGTCGCCCTCGGTCAGCTCGATGAGCGGCCCTGGGATGCTGGCCTTGCCCTTCTCCAGGCCGTATCCGAGCTGCCCGTCGGGGAGCTTCTCCATGTAGAGCTTGAGGTGCCTGACCTCGCCGCCGGCGCCGGCCCTGCGCACATTGCCGGCGGCCCTGGCGGGCGGCGCGGCGGCCGTGGCCCCCACGGCCAGACCGACCGCGCCGAGCGCCGCGGTGGCGGCCCCACCGGCGAACAGCCGACGGCTCAACGCCCCTTGCACAGCGGAAGTTCTGGCTTCCTCGGTCATCGTGCTCCCCTCGCAGAAAGCGCTCTCGGCAGTGAGCCGTCCGGAACGGTAGCGCCGTGATCTTCGTTTATCCACGGTCAGGACAAAGTTTGTTGACTTGCGGTCATAGCTATTGGCGGACCGCCGAAAGAGGTCTAGCTTCGTCGGCTGTTGCTGTGCGCTCACAGCTGTTCCTCAGAGGGGTGGGTGAACCAATGCGTCGCGCACCACGTCGGAAAACCTCCACCACCGGACGGTGGAGACGGACGGCCGGCCTGTCGGCCCTGGCCGTCGCGGCGGCCCTGCTGGGCGGTACCCCCGCACTGGCCGGTGCGCCGCCGGAACCGTCCGTACCGAAGCTGGCGCTGCCGTCCCCGCCGGGCGGGGAGAACGTCCGCGTACTCGTCTTCCACGCCTCGGCGGGCGAGGAGCCGCCGACGGTGAACGCCGGGATCGAGGCGATCGAGAAAATCGGCCGGCAGGGGCCGGCCCTTGAGCACTTCACCGTCGACGCCACCGCCGACGCCTCGGTGTTCACCAGGCCCAAGCTCGGCAGGTACAACGCGGTCGTCTTCCTGACCGGCGGCGGTGACATCCTCGACCCGGAGCAGGAAGCGGGCCTGGAGAGCTACATGAAGGCCGGCGGCGGGTTCGTCGGCATTCACGACGCGGCCCGCGCCGAGCCGTACTCCTCCTGGTTCACCGGCCTGATCGGCGCCCGCCCCACCGGCGGCACGGGCACCGTGCAGCGCGCCACCGTCGAGGTGGGCGACCGGGAGAACCCCGCCACCAAGAGCCTGCCGCTGGAGTGGAAGCGCCCCGACAAGTGGCTCAACTGGGCGGAGAACCCGAGCGGTTCGGTGCACACGGTGGCCCGCGTACGGGAGAACACCTTCCGGCCGGGTACCGGTGCCAACGGCGCCGACCACCCCATTTCCTGGTGCCGTGACTACGACGGCGGACGGTCCTTCTACACCGGCATGGGCGGCACAGCGGCCGGCTTCCAGGAGAGCGACTTCCGGGCCCACCTGCGCGGCGCGCTGCTGTGGACGACCCGGCTGGCCCGTGCCGACTGCCAGGCCACCATCACCTCGAACTACAAGGCCGAGCGGGCCACCCAGCCCAACCAGCCGGGGCAGCACGACCAGATCGGCGAGCCGCACGGCGTGGTGACCGCCAAGGACGGCCGGGTGTTCTACATCGGCCGCGGCGGCGAGGGCTCGGACGCGCCCGTCGTCACCGACTGGAACAACCCCGACATCGGCAAGGGCAAGGGCACCGTCCACATCTACGACCCGGCGACGAAGAAGGTCACACTCGCGGGTGAGGTCACCGTCTTCGGCAACAAGGGCGGCGGCGACGAGCTGGTCAAGAACGAGGAGGGGCTGCTCGGCATCGAGCTGGACCCCGGCTTCGCCGACAACGGCTGGGTCTACCTGCACTACACGCCGCACTCGCGGATCGACCGCGAGACGCACATGGCCGAGCGCCGCGTCTCCCGCTTCCACCTCGACCCGAAGACGAACAAGCTGGACCTCGCCTCGGAGAAGGTGCTGCTGAAGTGGCCGGTGCAGATCCACAGCTGCTGCCACGCGGGCGGCGGCATGGCGTGGGACTCCAAGGACAACCTCTACATCGCCACCGGTGACAACAACTCCAGCCGGTTCAGCGACGGTTACTCGGGCAACAACCCGGAGCCGGACTTCAAGGGCGTGTCGTTCGCCGACGCCCGCCGCACCGCGGGCAACACCAACAACCTCAACGGGAAGATCCTGCGGATCCACCCCGAGGACGACGGCACGTACACCCTGCCCGAGGGGAATCTCTTCACCGGCAAGGAGCCCGACGAGGGCGGCGGCAAGACCCGCGGCGAGATCTACGTCATGGGCGTCCGCAACCCCTCCCGCATCTCCGTCGACAAGAAGACAGACACCCTCTACGCGGGCTGGGTCGGCCCGGACGCGACCGATCCGAGCGAGACCTGGGGCCCGGCGAAGTACGACACGTTCGCCGCGATCACCCATGCCTCCAACCGCGGCTGGCCGTTCTGCATGGGCAACGAGCAGCCCTACCGCGACCGCAACCTGCCGGACCCGAGCAAGCCACTGGGCTGGTACGACTGCGACAACCTGAAGAACGAGTCGCCCAACAACGACGGGCTGGTCAACATCCCGCCCGCCGAGGGCAACAACATCTGGTACTCCCCCGCCGGCGGCGGCCCGGACTTCCCGCGCGATGCCGACGGCGTGCCCAGCTACAAGAAGTCCGAGCAGAAGTTCCTGCTGCCGTGGCTCAAGGGCGGCGGCCAGGCCGCGATGGACGGCCCGGTCTACCGGTACGACGCGAAGACGGCGGGCAAGGACGCCTGGCCCGCGTACTGGGACGGCAAGTGGTTCGTCGGTGACTTCTACGACGCCGACCAGCCGCGGCACGCGGTCGTCATGGACCCGAAGACGGTGGGTTCCGGCGGGCTGCCGGTGCACGCCGAGCCCCTCGACAAGATCGTCCCGGTCGGCGCCGACGGCATCCGCAACCTGATGGGCTGGACGTTCGCGCCCGACGGCTCGCTCTACGTCCTGGACTACGGGCGCGGCTTCTTCACCTCCGACAACAAGTCCGCACTGTGGCACATCACCTACCACGGCGGTCCGGCGACTCCGCTCCCCGCGGACCTGGCCCGGAAGGACGCCCGATGAACCGGCGGCTGACCGCCCTGCTGTCCGTCCTCTTCCTGCTGCTCGGCGTGGGCGCGACCACGGCGTACGGACAGCCGGCGCCCGTCGCGGAGCAGCAGGTGCTGACCTGGACGGCGGGCGACGACATCACCAAGTACACCTCGGCGCCCACCACCGCCGTGGCCGGGAAGGCGACCATCGTCTTCGAGAACAGCGAGGCCACGGGCAACACGATGGGCATGCCGCACACGCTGACCTTCGTGACTTCCGACTCGGAGTACAACCAGGACGTCAGCCTGAACATCCTGGCGAACCCCGGTGACTCCTCGGGCGGCAAGCACACCGCCGAGGTCACCCTGACCCCGGGCAAGTACCGCTACCACTGCACGATCCCCGGCCACGAGACGATGCAGGGCGTCCTGGTCGTCACCGAGGGCGGCGGCGAGGACACCACGGCGCCGGAGACCGCGGCGAAGGTCGAGGGGCAGAAGAACGCCGACGGCGCGTACGTCGGCAGCGCGACCGTGTCCCTCTCGGCGACCGACGAGGGCTCGGGCGTGGACCGGATCGAGTACGCGGTCGGTGACGGCGGCTTCCAGCCGTACACCGCGCCCCTCGTGATCGATCAGGTCGGCTCCCACAAGGTCCGCTACCGCGCGGCCGACAAGGCGGGCAATGTCGCAGCGGAGAGGTCCGTCGACTTCACCGTGGTCGCGCCGGACACCGACGACACGACCCCGCCGGAGACCTCGGCGACGGTGACCGGCGAGAAGAACGCGGACGGCGCCTACCTCGGCATGGCGACGGTGACCGTCACCGCCTCCGACACCGGTTCCGGCGTCAACACCATCGAGTACGCGGTCGGGGACGGCGCATGGCAGCCGTACACCGCACCGGTGATGGTGCACGAGGTGGGCACCCACAAGGTGCGCTACCGGGCCGCCGACAAGGCGGGCAACGCGGCGGCGGAGAAGTCGGTGGACTTCACGGTCGTCGAGCCGCCGGCCGAGGACACCACACCGCCGGAGACCGCCGCGAAGGCCGAGGGGCAGAAGAACTCCGACGGCGCGTACGTCGGCAGCGCCAAGGTCACCGTCACCGCCACCGACGCCGGGAGCGGCGTGGACAAGGTGGAGTACTCCCTCGACGGCGGACCCTACCTCGCGTACGAGGCGCCGGTAGTCGTGGACCGCACCGGCCACCACTCGGTCGCGCACCGGGCGACCGACAAGGCGGGCAACACCTCGCCCGCACGCACGCTCTCCCTCGACGTCGTCGCGGGCGGCGGGGTGCCCGCGCCGCCCTGCCCCGAGCACGACGAGCGGCTGACCGTCATCGTCGGCACGGTGGACACCGGCGTGCCGAACCGGATCACCGGCAACCGCTGCATGATCAACGAGCTGATCGAGGACGAGAAGGACTGGTCCTCGCAGGCCCTCTTCCTCAAGCACGTCACGGAGGTGACCGACAAGCTCCTGAGGGACGGAGTGATCGACAAGCGGGAGTACCGGGCGATCAACAAGGCAGCGCGCCAGTCCGGCATCGGCAAGCCCGGCCAGCACACCGGCTACCGCGACCTCTTCGACGGGACGCAGGCGTCCTTCGAGAAGTGGCAGCAGGTCGGCGGCGGCGCCTTCTCGCTCACCGGGGACGGCGCGATGACCAGCAGCACCAAGGTCGACGGCATGGGCATGCTGTGGTTCCCCGAGCGCCGCTTCGACGACTTCTCGCTGAAGCTGCAGTTCCGGGACGACGCGCCGGGCACCGGCAACGCCAACGGCGGGGTCTTCGTCCGCTTCCCCGACGTCCACGACCACCCGGAGGAGTCCCGGCCCGAGTGGGTCGCCATCAAGTACGGACATGAGGTCCAGATCCTGGACCGTCCGGACGGCGACATGTACAAGACGGGCTCGCTCTACGGCTTCGACCGGGTCGGCCTCGGTGGCGCGGGCGTCACGCCCAAGGGCACCTGGAACGATTACGAGATCCGGGTGGTCGACCAGCACTATTCGATCTACCGCAACGGCAAGCTGATCAACGAGTTCGACAACACCGGCGGGCAGACCTTCTACCCGCCGCGGGACGACGACCCGGGCACCGACGGCCGGCGCTACGCCTCCGGCTATGTGGGGCTCCAGGTCCACAGTACGAGCGACGTCATCTCGTACCGCAATATCCGCATCCAGGAGCTGTGAGCGCGCGCCCACAGTGAAAGCGGCGGCCGCCGGGATTCCTCCCCGGCGGCCGCCGCTCCGTTCCGTTCCGTGTCGGGCGGTCAGCAGACGCCGTCGCCCGGCTTGGGGTTGCCGAGCCCGAAGGCGGGGCGCAGGCGGAGGCCCGCCCAGGTACCGACGAGGGCGACCGCGCCCCAGATCCAGCCGTGCAGGCTGCCGGAGGCGATGCCGGCGAGGTACGCGCCGATGTTGCAGCCGCCGGCCATCCGGGCGCCGACGCCCATCAGGATGCCGCCGAGCACGGCCGCGAGCGCGGTGCGGGCGGGGATGCCGCGGTGCAGCTTCCACACGCCGCCCGCCGCGGCCGCGACCGCCGCGCCGATCATGATGCCGATGTCCGTCAGGCTGGTCTTGTCGGCCAGCACCGGGCCCGCGTACGAGGCGGCGTTCTTCGGGTCCTGCCAGAACGCCCAGGTCTCGGGCGAGGCACCCAGCGCGCCCGCCAGCTTCGAACCCCACAGCGCGAAGGCGCTGGTGATGCCCCAGGCGCCGCCCGAGACCAGCAGTACGGCGGCCCCGAGGGCGGCGAGGACCAGGGCGCCGGTCCACAGGCTCCAGGAGCCGCGGAAGGCGCGGGCCAGGGTGGTGCGCGCGGACGGCGGGGTGCCGATCGGCGGCGGGTTGCGGCGCGCCTGGACGCGGCGGGAGACCAGTACCACCACGGCGAGCAGGACCATGGTCAGAGCCCAGGAGCCGCCCCAGCCGAGGTGGTCGGAGAAGAGCACCGGGTCAAAAGCGGGCAGGTCGCGCCAGAGGTCGAACTGCCAGGCGGCCAGCGTCGAGCCGGCGATGAAGCCGCCGAGGGTGAGCACGATCGTGCTCTGGCCGGAGCCGACCGCGAAGAGCGTGCCGGAGGCGCATGCGCCGCCGAGCTGCATACCGACGGCGAAGAGGAAGGCGCCGGCCAGCAGGGCGACGCCCAGCGGCCCCGCGCTGGGTGCCGGTACCGAGCCGAACAGCCCGGTGCCGGTGCCGATGACCAGCGCGAAGAGCGTCGCGGTGGTGCCGAGCAGCAGGGCGTGCGCGCGCAGCCCGGTGCCGTTGCCGACGGCGATCAGCTGCCGCCAGGCGGAGGTGAAGCCGAAGCGGGAGTGGAAGAGGGCGAAGCCCAGGGCGATGCCGAGGAGCAGCAGGATGCCGGGCTTGGCGCCGTTGGCGGTCCACACGTACACGGTGAGGGCGGCGCCGATGAGCCCGGCGACCACGAGGGGCGTACGGCGGACGGGCGGCGCGGGCTCCGCCGCGGGCGCGGGCGTGTGGGTGGGGGCCGGGGTGAGCAGGGCACCGGAACGGGGCGGGGCCCCGGCCGCCCCGGCGGGGGGAGCGGTCGTCACGTGGGGTCTCCGTGGGAGGGGAGGCGGTACGCGCGGTACCGGAAGGGGAGAAGGCCGGACCTGTGGGCGTCAGCGGCTACAGAGCGCGTCGTCGACGTCCCACGGCGTCGCCGCGAAGAGCGCGAGCGTGAGCACACTGGCGGGTCCGGACATGTCGTCCACGGTAATACCGGGTGTAAGCCGCACGTAATATGTCTCGAATGGCGAGATGACTCGTCCGCTTGACGGATGTACGTGGGGTGGGTCACTCCACGAAGAGCGCGTCCAGGTAGACCCAGGCACCCTCGTGCCGGACGAAGCGGCTGTGCTCGTGCAGCGCGTCCTCAGTGCCTCCGTGGGCGTAGCGGGCCCGGAAGGCGACCGTGCCGGCGGCGTGGAAGGCGCTGCCCTCGGACGTCTCCTGAATGGTGAGCCCGATCCACCGCTGCGCCGGGTCGAGGCCGAGCCGGGCAGGCCGGGTGTCCGGGTGCCAGGTCCGCAGCAGGTACGCCTCGTCACGCACCACGAAGGCGCTGTAGCGCGACCGCATCAGCCGCTCGGCGGTGGGCGCGGCCGCCGCGCCCGTGTGGAACCGGCCGCAGCACTCCCCGTACGTGCCCGGCAGCCCACAGGGGCAGGGCGAGGCCGAGGTGACGGCGGGCGCGGCGACTACGGCCGGCCTCTTCGGACGTGCGGTGCGACGGGACATCTGCCCATTGTGCCGTGACACCGGCGCACTACTCGTCCGGGCTCTTGCGCAGGGCGCAGCACACCCGCTCGTCGGGGTCGCCGACGAGACAGGCCGACTCCCCACTTCCCCCTCGATCCGCTCTCAGCGTGTGCCCTGCCTCGGCGTGAGCAGGATGCGCCGCGTCGTGTGCTCCTCGATCCGGTCCCGGTTGTACAGCAACGGGAACGCACCGTCCGCCGCCCACGCGTCGAACAGGTCGCGGTAGTGCGGGCTGGCGGGGTCACCGGACTGGCCCGGGGTGCTCATCACCAGCGACTCGTCCCATGCGCCCACGTCCACGACCAGCCGGAAGCTGGCGCCGCCGGTCTGCCGGAAGCCGGGCCCGTAGGAGGTTGCCGACACCGTCTCGCCGCTGCCGCCGCGCGGGGCCGGACCCACCGAGGACCAGTCCGAGGCCTTCTCGCCGAGCAACTTGGCGAGGGGATGGTGCAGATGTGCCTGGTGGAGAGTGCCCCACCGCCATGTGCCGGTGTCGGGGCCGAGCAGCCGCCCTGCCTCCGCCATCGCGGGGCCGAGGGTGGCGAGCACGGCCGTACGGATCACCGCGTCCGGGTGGGGGCCCAGCCGGTCCCCCGGGTCGAGGAGCAGCGAGAGGTCGACGCGGGCGTCGGCGGTGGCGTCCTCGGCGGGCAGGACGCGGTCCAGCGCCGCGGCCACCCGTTCCGCGGGGAGCAGCCGGCGGAGGGCCTGTCTCAGCAGTTCGGCGCGGAAATGGCGGCGGTACCAGATCTCGAAGAGCGCGGCCGCGGCCGAGTCCGCGTCGAGCGCGGCGTCCCAGTCCCGCAGCAGCTTCAGCCCCTCGGCCACCCGCGGATCGTCGCTGGTCAGCCCGGCGAGCAGCGGCTGGATGCGGCGCGCCGGCAGGCTCACGTAGTCGTTCTGGAGGGCCACGCAGTCCGCCACGGTCCAGTCCGACCGCGCCGCGAGCACCTCGGCGATGCGCTCGTGACGGTGGGGCGCGTACCAGTCGTGGGTGACGGTGCGTTCGGCGTGCGGGTAGTCGTCGGGGAGGTTGAGCTGGTTGGCCGTGGCGAACCAGCCGTCCGCCGGGTCCCGTACGGAGGGCAGCGCGCCGACCGGGTGGTGGCCGTCCCATTCGTATCGGCCGTCGCCCGGCACCGGCAGCGTGCCGTCCCAGCCGCGGCGGACCGGGACCCGGCCGGCGGGGCGCCAGCCGATGGTGCCGTCGGGCGCCGCGTAGACCTGGTTCTCGCCGGGCGCGCCCCACCGCTCCATGGCCGCGACGAAGGCGTCGGGCCCGGTCGCGCCCATGTAGTCCATGCTGCCGAGGTAGGGCGCCATGCCGGGCTCCAGCCAGGCGGCGCGGACGGCGAACGCGGCGGCGCGGTCCGGGCGTTCGTCGATGACGGGGCCGTGCCGGGTGAACCACAGGTCGGCGGTGACGGGCTCGCCGCCGCGCACCGGGATGGTCTCGGTGACCTTCGTCATCGCTTCCCAGCCGTCGCCGTACGCGTACCGCTTCGGGTCGGCGGGGTCGGTGCGGTAGACGTACAGGTCCTCCTGGTCGATCGGGAAGATCGTGAGGCCGAAGGCGAGGCAGCCGTTGTGGCCGATGGAGACGCCTGGCAGGGCCGGCTCGCCCGCGCCGATCACGTCGAGGCCCGGTGCCGAGAGGTGGGCGAGGTAGCGCAGCGCGGGCAGCGTGACGGCGCGGTGCGGGTCGTTGGCCAGCACGGGGCGCCCGGTGGCGGTGCGGGACGGGGCGAGCACCCAGTTGTTGCTGCCGTCGATGCCCTGGCGCGGGGCCTGCGGGGCCCACGGCGGGGTGGTCGCCATCCGGTAGACGCGCAGCACGTCGTCCGGGATGACGGAGAGGTCCAGGCCCTCGGGGACGCGCAGTGTGTGGGCGGGCTCGCGGACCTTGCGCAGATCCTCGACGGCGGGTCCGAAGTCCCGCAGTGTGCGGGCGCGTTCGACCTCGTCGTGGAGGTTGTAGTGGAGACCGTGGCTGCGGATGCGGGCCACGTCGGCGGGCTGCCAGTACGCCGGTTCGTAGTCCAGCAGCCGGAACTCCGGCGGGAGGTGCTCGCGCCGCTCGCGGCAGAGCGCGACGAACGCGTTGATGCCCCGCACGAACGCGGTGGTGACCCGCTCGGCGTCCGGGCCGTACGACGCCCACTCCGCCGCCATGTCGCCACGGTAGAGGAACAGCCGGGCCGCCCGGTCGTGTTCGGCGTACTCGGGGCCGAAGACCTCGGCGAGGAGGCCGAGGCCGCGCCGTCGCCACAGGTCGATCTGGAAGAGGCGGTCGCGCGCCGCGTTGAAGCCCTGCGCGAGGAAGAGGTCGGCGCGCGAGCCGGCGTACAGGTGCGGGACGCCCCAGCGGTCGATGAGGATCTCCACGGGCGCGGACAGCCCCGGCACCTCGAAGGTGTCGGTGGCACCGGCTGCGGTCATCGGGCGGCCTCCTCGTGCACGCGCCGTCCGCCCACGTAGGTCGCGCGCACGCGGATGGCGGCGATGCCGTACGGGTCGGCGGTAAGCGGATTCTCGCCGAGGACGGTGAAGTCGGCGAGGTGGCCGGCGGCGATCCGGCCCTTGTGGTGGGCCGTGCCCTCCGCCTCCGCCGACCCGAGGGTGAAGATCCGCAGCGCCTCGGCGGCGGTGACCCGCTGCGCGGGCCCCACCTTCGCGCCGTCCTCGATGCCCTCGCGGGTGACCATCGACTGGAGGCCGAGCAGCGGTTCGTAGGGGCCGCAGGGGTAGTCGGAGGAGCCGGCGACGGTGACGCCCGCGTCCAGGAAGGAGCGGTGCGCGAACATCCGCTCCGTGCGCTCGGGCCCGTACCAGGTGTTCAGCGCCCCGCCGTGGTAGCCCGCGTATCCGGCGAACGGTACGGCGACGGCGTCCAGCGCCTTCATCCGGGCGAGGATCGCGTCGTCGATGAGGGAGCAGTGCTCGATGCGGTGCCGCAGTCCGGGGCGCGGCAGTTCGCGCTGTGCCGCCTCGAACGCGTCCAGGACGAGCCGGATCGCGGCGTCGCCGTTGGCGTGCACGCCGATCCGGTCGCCGGCCGCGTGCACCTCCCGTACCTGCGCGAACAGCTCCTCGGTCGAGGTGGTCTGCAGGCCGTGCCCGTCGGCGCCGCCGCACTCGGGGTCGGCGTACGGCTCGGCGAGCAGGCAGGTCCGGCCGCCGATCGCCCCGTCCAGGAACGCCTTCACGCCGACGAACCGCAGCAGGTCGTCGCCGAAGCCGCTGCCGACGCCGAGCGCCCGCGCCTTGGCGTAGTGGTCGATGGAGAGCAGCATGCCCGTACGCAGCGTCAGCAGGCCCCGGTCGCGGGCGGTGCGCAGCAGGGCGACGTCGTCCGGGGCGATCAGCGCGTCGCAGACCGAGGTGAGTCCGGCGGCGTGCCACAGCTCCTGTGCGCGCAGCAGACCGCGCAGCCGGTCCTCCGGTGAACTCGGCGCGAGTGGTGAGTCGCCGCGTGCCGTGGCCGGGTAGACCACGTTCATCAGGGCGCGTTCGATCAGCCGGCCGTCGAGGCGGCCGTCGGCGTCACGCCCGAAGTCGCCGCCGTCGGGCGCGGGGGTGTCCTCGTCGATGCCGAGGGCCCGTAGCGCGGCGGAGTTGACGACGCCCCAGTGTCCGGCGACGTGGACGACGAGCACCGGGTGGCCGGGGGCCGCCCGGTCCAGTTCGTGCCGGGTGATCCGGCCGGTCTTGACGTCGTCGTACCGGCTGCCGCGTACCCACTCCCCCGGTGCCGTGCGGGCCGCCTCAGCCGTGACGGTGGCCAGCAGCGCGTCGGCCGTCGCGACCGCTGCGGCCGACAGGTCCAGGTGGAGCAGGTCGGTGGCGGCCATCGCGAGGTGGATGTGCGCGTCGTTGAGGCCGGGGATCACGGTGGCGTCCCCGAAGTCGACCTCGGGCGCGTCGGGGAAGCGGTCGCGGAGCGCGGCGAAGCCGCCGGTGGCGCGTATGCGGCCGTCGGCGACGGCGAAGCCCTCCGGCTCGGGCGCGCCGTCCGCGCCGGTGCCGTCCGTGCGCTGGCTGACGATGCGGTCGGCGCGGTAGAGGACGGGGGTGGTCTCGTGGGTCACGTCGGTCACGGAGCCTCCTTCGGGGCCGCCGGGGCGGCCGGGGCCTGGTCGGTGCCGGTCGTCGGAGTCGTACCCACCCGCCGCGGCGCGGACGGCTGCCCCTCGGGCCGGGCGAAGGTGACCACTGCGGTGACGACGAGGTTGACGGCGAGTCCGACGATGCCGCCGTTGACACCGTGCAGCGGGTCGTTGCCGGTCGCCCAGAGCGCCACCACGACCGCCAGCCCGGCGAACATCCCGGCCAGCGCGCCGGCCTTCGTCATCCGCCGCCAGAACAGCGCGAGCAGCACGATGGGCACCAGCTGCGCGAGCCCCTCGTAGGACAGGACCGACAGCTGGACCAGGGTGTTGGGGTAGAAGAGGGCGCCGCCCAGGGCGATCAGCCCGGCGATGAGGCAGACCAGCTGGGAGAGCCGCTTGGTGCGCACGTCGTCGGCGGGCGTGCGGCCCGTACGGCGGCTGCGCGGGTCGGCACCGTTGCCGCCGCCGAGCAGCGTGCGGCCCCAGAGCGTGCCGATGGCCAGCATGAACACGCTCATCGGGACGATCGCGGAGAGTGCGCCCGCGACACCGATGATGGCCACGACGGGGGCCGGGAGGGAGTCGGTGACCAGGCTGAACAGCGCGAGGTCGGGATTGCCGAGGGCCGGCATGACGAACAGCGCGGTGGCGCCGATCATCATGGGGACGAAGAGCAGCAGCTGGTACCAGGGCAGCAGTACGGCATTGCGGCGCAGCGCGTTCGGGCTCCGCGCGCTGAGGTAACCGGCGACCGTGGTCGGGAAGATGGTGATGGTCACGGCGTTGAGCAGCGTCGTCGTGATGAACCACATCCCGCCCTTGCCCCCGGACTCGTGCCCGGGGAAGGTCAGCCAGTCGGCCTTCTCGGTGACCATGCGGTGCATGAAGTCGCCGACGCCGTCGAGGAAGTGCATCGGCACGTACACCGCGAGGAAGACCACCGCGAAGATGACCAGCACGTCCTTGAGCGCGCTGACCCACGCCGAGCCGCGCAGCCCGGAGACCAGGATGAAGACCTCGGCGACGACGAAGGAGATGACGGCGGCGACCCGCAGGTCCACGCTCCCGTACGTCATCGCGTTGACGACCACGCCCATGCCCTGGATCTGCACCTGGATGTAGGGCACGAGGAAGACGGTGGCGATGACCGCGACGACGATGCCCACCGGCCGGGACCGGAAGCGGTGCTCCGCCAGGTCGGCGATGGAGATCAGGCCGTGCCGGCTGGCGTACGTCCAGATGGCCGGGCCGACGACGTACCCCACGGCGAAGCCGACGGTGAGGTACGCGACGAGGTAGAGGATCGGCACGCCGAAGGAGTACGACCAGCCGGCCGTGCCGAGGAAGGAGAAGCTGGTGTAGGTCTCCCCGGCCATCAGCAGCCAGATGAAGAGGACGCCCAGGCCCCGGCTGGAGACCGACCACTCGGCCAGGCCCTTGTCCCGGCCGCGCGCGCTGAGCACGCCGATGACGATGGTCGCGATCATGGCGAGGCCGAAGATGGTGGTCGCGATCGCCGCTGATCCGCTCATGCGGCGCCTCCTTCGGGTCCGCCGGGCGCGGCCCCGGGCGCGGTGGACGGGCCCGTCTGCGGCCGGTCGCCGGGCAGCGGTTCGGCGGCGTCGACGCGGTACGCGGGGTCCAGGCGGGTGACGGCCCAGATGACGAGCGGGCTGACGACCGTGGCGGCGACGAGCCAGAACAGCAGGAACGGCATGCCGAGGACGCGCGGTTCGATGCTGTTGGCCACCAGCGGCGCCAGGCAGTACAGCACGGCCGGCACGAGCAGCAGCCACAGCGCGGGGCGCCGGGCGCTCACCTCGGGCAGTCCGTCGGACGGGTGCGGTCCGGTCTCCGCCGGGCCCTCCCGCCCTCTGTCCTCGGGGGCGTGCGACATGGAACTCCTTCGGGGAAAGGGGTGTGTCCGGGACGGTCGAGCGGGCGGCCGGCCGGACAGCCGCGGGGACGGCGACCGGCCGACCGGACGGTATCGCAGGTCAGAAACGAATCAAGGCCCCAGCCCGGGGTCGGTCCTCGGGCATCGGCGTCAGACCGAGGGTTCGTACCGGCCGTCGACCGCCGTCCAGCCGCCGTCCACGGCCAGCACGCTGCCGGTGACGAAGGTGGAGGCGTCCGAGACCAGGTAGTGCACGGCACCGGCCAGTTCCTCCGCACCGGCCCACCGCCGCAGCGCGGAGGCCTGCGCGTAGGCCTCGTACCACTCCGGGTCCGCGGCGATCTGGTCCGTCAGCGGCGTCCGCACGACGCCGGGCGCGATCGCGTTGAACCGCACCCCGCGCGGCCCCCACTCGGCCGCCGCCGTCCGCAGGAACTGCACCAGCCCCGCCTTGGACGCGGCGTACACGCTCTGGCCCGGCTCGACCTGCACCGCGCGCATCGAGGCGAGCCCGACCACGCTGCCGCTGCCCCGCTCGGCCATGGCCGGGGCGACGGCCTGCACGAGCGCGAAGTGCGCCCGGAGGTTGAGCGCCACCACCCGGTCGAACTCCGCCAGGGTGTAATCGGCGATCCGCTTGCGGACGTTGGCGCCTACGGTGACGACCAGCCCGTCCGGCGCGCCCCACGCCTCCGCCGCCGCGCGCACCGCCTCGTCGTCCAGCACGTCGAGCGCGCACGCGGTCGCCGTCCCCGTACCGCTGCCGGGAGCGGCAGGCTCCTCCCCCGCGAGCCGCACGGTCTCCTCCGCGCCCTTCAGGTCCCGGTCGGCCACGGTCACATCGGCGCCGTGCGCGATCAGCGCCCGTACGGCCTCACGTCCGATGCCACTGCCCCCGCCGACCACGACGACATGCCGCCCGTCGAGCCGGAAGAGTTGCGCGTACGTCATACGGGTCTGCATACGGGGCTCCTTCGCCCGGTCGTCGTGGGAGGGTCCAGCAGCGTCCGGGGCACCGCCGCTGCGGGCGCCACCGGACGCACGGGCGTCACGGCCTGATCACCGCCATGCGGGTCACGGTCAGTTCCTCGATGGCGAAGCGCGGGCCCTCGCGGCCGATGCCGGAGTCCTTCACGCCGCCGTACGGGGCCACGTCGCTGCGGTAGCCCGGGACTTCGTTGATGACCACGCCGCCGACGTCGAGCGTGTCGATCGCGGTGAACGCGGCCCCCAGGTCGCGGGTGAAGACCGCGGCGTGCAGGCCGTACCGCGAGTCGTTGACCAGCGCGTAAGCGGCATCGAGGTCCGGCACGGCGCGCAGCGCGACGACCGGGCCGAAGATCTCCTCGTCCCAGGCGGGCAGCCCGCCCGGCACCTCGGCCAGCAGCGCGGGCGCGAGGCAGCGCCCCACCCGCTCGCCACCGGCGATCACCCGGGCGCCGGCCGCGCGGGCCTCCTCGATCCAGGCCAGCACCCGGTCGGTGGCCGCCTCGTCGATGAGCGCCGCCACCCGGGTCGCCTCCTCGCGCGGATCGCCGACCACCACACCCGCGAGCCGGTCGGCGATCTTCGCCGCCAACTCCTTGGCGACCTCCTCGACCGCGATCACCCGCTGCACGGCGATGCACGCCTGCCCCGAGGCGTAGTAGCCGCCGCGGACCACGGCATCGGCCGCGGCGTCGAGATCGGCGTCGGCGGCGACCACCAGCGCGGCGTTGGAACCCAGTTCGAGGACGACCTTGCGGGGCGCGGCGTCCCGCGCGATCCGGTGGCCGATCGCGGCGGAGCCGGTGAAGGAGACCGCCGCCACCGCTTCGTGCGTGGTCAGCGCGCGGCCCACCGCCGCGTCCCCGGTGACCAGCTGTACCGCGCCCACCGGGGCGCCGGCCGCGGCCAGTTGTTCGCGGACCAGGTGCACCAGCCAGAGCGTGGCGAGCGGCGTGGCCGGCGCCGGCTTGATCACCACGGGGCAGCCGGCCGCCAGCGCGGGCGCGATCTTGTGGGAGGCGAGCAGCATCGGGTAGTTGAAGCCCGCGATGCCCACCACGACGCCGATGGGGCGGCGGGTCCAGAAGCCCGTCATGCCGTCCCCGGAGGGCAGCATGTCCAGCGGCACCGTCTCGCCGTGGACATGGACCACCTCGTCGGCCGCCGCCTCCCAGGTGGAGACCGTGCGCTGCACCTCCGTACGGCAGTCCACCCGCGGCTTGCCGGTCTCCAGGACGAGCAGGTCCTCCATGGGGCGGGCGGCCTCGGCGAGCGCCGCCGCCACCCCGCCGAGCACCCGCCGCCGTACGCGGGAGGTCAGTCGGGCCATGTCCTTCCGCAGCGCCGCCGCGTGCTCCACGGCCTGCCGCGCCAGCGCCTCGTCCCCCACGGGCGCCTGAGCGACCTCACTGCCGTCGTACGGGAACGTCACCGCTTCCGTACGCGGCGCCGGCACCCAGCCGTCGCCGACCGGCAGCCCCGCCGGGAAGCGCCCGGAGATCTCCTCACGCGTCATCGCCGCGCACCCCCCGGGTCAGGAAATGACGCGCCGCCTCCGCGTACACCCGGGTGTACTCGCCGATCTCGCGCACCTCCACGTACTCGTCCTTCTGGTGCGCGATCCACTTGCCGCCGGGCCCGTAGACGACCGTGGGCAGCCCGGCGTCGCGGGTCAGGACCGTGCCGTCGGTGGTGCCGGGCACGGCTCCGAAGGGCGGGGGGCTGCCGTGCACCCGCTCGTGCGCCGCCACCAGCCCGGCGACCACCGGGTGGTCCTCGGCGATCTCGATCGCCGGACGGTCGTCGACGACGGTCAGGGCGACGGTGACACCGGCGGTCGCCGCTGCCTCCTCGGCCTCGTGCCGGATGCGGTCGATCAGTTCGGCGTGGTCGGTGCCCGGAACGGTCCGTACGTCGACGCCGACCAGGCCGTGCGCCGGGATGACGTTGAGCTGGTCGGGATCGCCGCCGTGCAGCACGGTCGGGGTGACGGTGACCTGCCCGGCGTGCGGGTGGGCGCCGAAACGCACCTCGGCCCAGGTCTGGGCGCGGCTCAGCGCCTCGACGATCCTGGCCCCTGCGACGACCGGATTCTTGCCCTCCTGCGGCATCGCGCCGTGCGCCATGACCCCGGTCAGCTCCAGCCGGAGCCGGACGCCGCCGCGGGCCGAGGTGCACACCTCGTACCCCTCCGGCTCGCAGACGATCACTCCGTCGATCTCCGCGGCCAGCGGCGAGGCGGCGAACGCCTTGGCGCCGAGCATCATGCCTTCCTCGTCGCACAGCACACCGAGGACGATCCGGCCGGGGAAGGGGCCTGCCTGCTGCAGCGCGCGCACGCCGTAGATCATGGCGGCCACCCCGGACTTCATGTCCGCCGCGCCGCGGCCCCACAGCTTGCCGTCGCGGATCTCCGCGGCGTACGGGTCGACGCTCCACACTGCCGGATCGCCCTCGGTGACCACGTCCGTGTGCCCCTCGAACATCAGGGTCGGTCCGGCGCCGCCCTTGCCGTCGACGACGGCGATGACGTTCGGGCGGCCCGGCGCGACCTCCACCACCTCGTGCTGCCAGCCGAATTCGGTGAAGAGCGCCGCCACCAGGTCGGCGGCCGGGCGTTCGACATCGGTGGCGCCGGTGGCGTTGACGGTACGCAGCCGGATCAGGTCCTGGGTGAAGGCGACGGCCGCGTCGGCGTCGATCGTGATCTCGGTCGGCGGGTGGGTCTGGGCGGCTTGCATAGAACCTCCAAAACACCTGGCCGGGAGGCCAGTCCACTGGTCAGACCAGTTGATTTCCCGTACTCTGCTCGCACGTTCACGCGTGGGTCAAGAGGCCACCAGCAGCAATCGGTACGGAAACGGAACGGGGTCCCGATGGCCGCCTACGATGCTCCCTTCACCCCCGTCGAGCCGGTACGGGCCTACCAGCGGGTGGCCGAGCAGATCGAGGAACGCATCCTCCGCGGCGAACTGCCGCCCGGCTCCCGCCTCCCCGCCGAACGCGAACTGGTCAACCAGTTCGGCGTCGGCCGCTCCACGGTCCGCGAGGCGCTGCGCGTCCTGCAGTCCACCGGCCTGGTCCGGTCCCGGCCCGGCGACCCGCTCGGCGCGGAAGTGCTCGGCGTCTCCGCCGACAACCTCAGCCAGGCGCTCGGCCGGCTCACCCGCTCCCACATATCCAGCCTCGGCGAACTGATCCAGTTCCGGATGGTCCTGGAGGCCGAGAGCAACCGGCTCGCCGCCCGGCTGCGTACAGAGGACGACCTGAAGCGGATGGCGGAGCTGATCGACCGGATGCGGTCGCTGTCCGCCGGGCCGGGCGCCGGGCTGCGGGCGTTCAGCGAGGCCGACGCGCTGTTCCACCAGGCCGTCGCGGAGGCCAGCCGCAACGCGCTGCTCGGTCTCTGCGCCCGCGCCGTCCACGACGCCGTCGTGGACATCATCGAGCGCAAGATCGCCGATGCCTCGGATGCGGCGGCCTGGCGGGAACGCTCCATCGACCACCACGAACAGGTGCTCGCCGCGATCCGCGCCGGCGACGCCCCGCACGCCGCCCGGCTGGCCCGCCAGGCCCTGTACGCCTACTACGCCGAGCACGTCGAACCGGATACGCGGGCGCTGCTCAATGCGGCGCTGGAGCAGGAGCAGTAGTACGGCCCGGTCGGCTCCTGCTTCGGCGTTGCACCGCGTCGGGCCGCTCGGCGCGCAGCAGCTCACCGTCGACCCGCGACCCGGTGACGATACGGGCACCGGCCTGCCGCGCCTCCCGCTCCAGGTCGGGCAGTGGTGGTGACGGTCCCGTCGGCAGAAGCCACGCCCAGCGCGGCAGCCCCGTGGCCAACTTCCGCCTCTTTACGGCCGGTTGTTCACGCCCGTACGCTCCGCCACCGTACGCGGAGAGCCTCGTACACGGAGACCGCACCCCGAGGAGGGCGTCGTCATGACCGCGAGGGCTGAGCGCAGGCGCCGGACCGGCATCGGGCTGTTCGCGGCGGCGGGGCTGCTGTGCGGCGCGTCCGTACTGGGGACGGCACCACCGGCCGGCGCGGCAGCGCAGCAACAGGACGCCATCACCGGGAGCAGCGGCGCGAAGGTGCTGCCCATTCAGTCGACCGGCCCCGCGGAGAAGCGTTTCAACCTGGTCTTTCTCGGTGACGGCTACACCTCGGACGAGATGCCGGAGTTCCGGGCGAACGTCGAGAAGCACCTCAACGTGCTGTGGAGCACCGAGCCGTTCGCCTCCTACCGCTCGTACATCAATGTCTGGGCGGTGGAGACGCCGTCCGCCGAGTCCGGTGTCGACTGCGATCCGGGGCTCGGAGCGCCGCGCCGGGACACGGCGCTGGACATGGGGTTCTGGGGCGGGTGCGACGCGCGGAGCGTGCAGCGGCTGATCACGATGGACGACGGGAAGGCCAGGGCGGCGGCCGATCTGGTGGCCGGCACCTCGGCCGGGAACCGGCAGATCGTGGGGCTGGCGCACAGTGACACCTACGGCGGCGCGGGCGGCACGTACGCCACCGCGTCCGGCGGCAACTCGCTGTCCTCGCTGATCACGCCGCACGAGATCGGCCACTCGCTGGGGAAGCTGCAGGACGAGTACGACTACTACCAGCGCGGTGTTCCCGGCGGCCGGTACGCGGACGGTGAGCCGGACTCGGCGCATCACACCGTGCTGACCGCGCGGCAGATGCGGGAGCAGCGCAAGAAGTGGTGGCGCTGGCTGGGTGAGGAGAGCGAGTCCGGCGGCCGGATCGGGCGTTACGAGGGCGGTATGTACAGCACGAAGGGGGTGTGGCGGCCGAGCGCGCATTCGATGATGAAGACGCTCGGCTACCCCTTCGACCAGGTGGAGCGCGAGGTCATGACACGCGCCGTCGCCGCCAAGGTGAACCTGGTGCAGGGCCACACCCCGAACGGCGCGCCCATAGGCGCCGACCGCTCCGTGTGGGTCGACACGCTGCACCCCACGGGTGGCGAACTGAAGGTGACCTGGCGGCTGGACGGCCGGCCGCTCCCCGGGACGGCCGGGCTGCGCACGGTGGACCTGCGCCGGTACGTCCCTTCCGGCGAGCGGCCGCGGCGCCTCACGGCCACCGTCACCGACCCGACGCCCTTCGTGCGCGATCCGGCCGTGCGCGGCTCGGCGGCGCTGACCCGTACGGTCACCTGGACCGTCGACCCGTCCGTGACCACGGATCCGGCGCCCGTCGCTGCGGAGTTCACCGGGCACACCGCCACCGACGCCCCCGTGGGCGCGTCCTCCGTGCTGTACGCCGACACCACGCACCCCGTACGCGGCGCGGTGCGCATCTCGTGGGCGGTGGACGGCCGCCCCGTGGCGAACCGCGGCAACGACCGCGACCTGGACCTGAGCGCGCTCCGGCTGCGGCCCGGCGACCACACCGTCACCGCCCGCGTCGCCGGTGCCCGCCCCTCCCCCGCCACCCGCCTGAGGTGGACCGTCGACGCGACCCCGGCGACCGTCTCGTACGCCCTGTCCGAGCCGCTGCGGACGGTGCACCGTCCGGGCCGGCCCGTGGAGTACGTGTACGACGGTCCCTTCACGATGAAGCTCACGGGGAAGGACGACCGCGACGGTTACGTGGTGACGCAGTTCCGGGGGGACGGGGACGGCTGGTTCACGTACTTCGGCTGGCCGACGGACGCGGACGCGCCGTTCCGGTTCTCCCCCGGCGGCACCGTCATCGACGATCTCGTCCACGGGAAGCTCGGCACGCCGCGGGCCGTTCCGTGGGACGACGCCACGCCGGACTACGGGACCCACACCATCGAGTACCGGGCGCTGGACGCGGCGGGAAACACTGGTCCCGCGAAGCGCTTCCGGGTCACCCTGAGGCCGCCTCAGTAAGCGCCGCATGCCGCGAGTTGGGCAGTTCGCCCCGAGATCACTATGATCCGGCGATGATCATAAGAAGGCGACTGGCGGCCGTGCTGTGCGGCTTGCTGGTCAGTTTGACGGGCGGGCTCGCACCGGCGACCGCCGCGGCCGACGGACCGGCCACCTCAGAGCCATCGGCGGGGGCATCGGCGGAGACGGCCAAGGACGCCCCCAAGGTCGACCTGGTACTCGACGTGAGCGGCTCGATGCGGGCCCGCGACATCGACGGGCAGTCCCGTATGTCGGCGGCCAAGCAGGCGTTCAACGAGGTGCTGGACGCGGTGCCCCAAGAGGTGCAGCTCGGCATTCGTACGCTGGGTGCCGAGTACCGCGGCGACGACCGCAAGGTGGGCTGCAAGGACACCCGCGCGCTGTACCCCGTCGGCCCGGTGGACCGCACCGAGGCCAAGACCGCGGTCGCCACGCTGACGCCGACCGGCTGGACGCCGATCGGCCCGGCCCTGCTGAAGGCCGCCGACGACCTGGAGGGCGGCGACGGCGCCCGCCGCATCGTGCTGATCAGCGACGGCGAGGACACCTGCCAGCCGCTCGACCCGTGCGAGGTGGCGCGCGAACTCGCGGCCAAGGGAATCCATCTGACCATCGACACGCTCGGCCTGGTGCCGGATGCCAAGACGCGTACCCAGCTGAGCTGCATCGCCGAGGCCACCGGCGGTACGTACACCTCGGTGCAGCACAAGGACGAGCTGTCCGGCCGGGTCAAGCAGCTGGTGCACCGGACGGTCGAGCCGTCGCTCACCCCGGAACCGGCGAAGGGTTCGGACAGCTGCGAGCGCGCGCCGCAGTTGAAGCCCGGGCTCTACACCGACCGGGAGGAGTTCGGCGAGCACCGCTTCTACAAGGTGGACGTACGGCCCGGCCAGGAGCTGCGCGCCTCGGTGAGCGTGGCGGCCGACCGGGCCGTCAACGACGACTACGGCGTCCAGCTGCGCGCCTCGACGCTGCGCGGCCGGGAGATCGTGCGGGGCGAGGCCACCGGCGACGGCCGTACGGACGTGCTCTCGACCGGTCTGCGCTATCCGAAGGCCGACGACGGCAGCGCGGCGGAGGACGCGGACGGCGAGCCGGTCCCCGAGACCGTCTGCCTGCGCGTCAGCAACGCCTTCTCGGCGCCCGCTTCGGTCAAGACCGCCCCGGGTCTGCCGGTCGAGCTGTCCGTCGATGTCGTGGACGGGCCGGACGAGGCGTCCGACGCCGCGTTCCTGGGCCTCGGTCACGGCTGGTGGTTCCTCATCGCCGTCACGCTGATCGGCCTGCTGGCCGGGCTGGTGTGGGGCTGGATCTCGCGCTGGCGCGTCACCGTCTGGAGGACCCGCTGATGTCTGCCGCAGCTTCTGTACGGACGCGCCTGTCCGCCGCAGCTTCTGTACGCCGGCGCCTGTCCGCCGCTCTGCTCGCCGGTGCGGCGCTTCTCGGGACGGCCGCGGGCGGGGTCGCCCTCGCCGGGCCCGCGTCGGCCGCCTCCGTGGCGCCGGCCGAGGACCCCACCCCGTCGTCCGACAGCCCGTCGTCCGACGCGTCCGCGTCCGCCTCCGCCGACCCGGAGGACGCGCCGCCGCCCACCGAGGCCGGCACCTCCTTCCGTACCGCCACGGTCATCCGGCCCGGCCAGCAGGCCACCGCGCCGGCGTCCACCGGTGACTACCTCTACTGGCAGTTCCCGGCCGACGCGGAGCAGGGCGCCAGGGTGGACGCGAAGGTGCAGCTGCCGGACGCCGAGGCCCGGCACGGCGACTCCACCTGGCAGCTCGATGTGTACGACGGGCTGCGCCGCCGGCAGGCCTGCCGGTACGGCACGCAGACCAGGACGGCCGCGGCCGACGCCGCGACGGTCGAGCTGTCCTGCACCCTGCGGACGGTCCGGGCCGCCGCGGAGCCCTGGTCGAACGACCCGCTCCCCGGCGCGTACTACGTCCGGCTCACCGCCGTGCGCACCGCCTCCGCCGACACCGGTCTACCGGTGGAGACCGCGGTGACCGCCACCACCACGGACGCGGGCAGCGCCCAAGCCGTGGACGGCTCGCTGGGCGCGCCCCTGGTCCAGGGCTCTGCCGCACGGCCCGAGCCGGACGGCGGCTGGTCCTCCGGCTGGTGGTCGGCGCGCTGGCTGTGGACCGCGGCGGGCGCGGTGCTCGCGGCGCTCGCGGGCATCGCGGGGTACGCGGCCACGCGGGGACGCGGACGGCCGTCACATCTGCCGCCGGCCGTCTGACCTGCGGCGCGCTCCATGGGGCGGGCCTGGTGGTACGTCCACCCGGCCCGCCCCTTCGGCTGTCCGCGCCGCACCCCTTGTCGATACACGAACGCATCCCATACATTCGCGTATCGAACGGCGCACGACGGACGACGCACGACGGAAGGCGGGGCCGGGCCGGTCATGACTTCAGCAGAGACAGCCGCCCGGCCGCGGCGCGTCACCCGGCGGCGGGCGCAGACCCGGCAGCGGCTCCTCGACGCCGCGCTGACGGTCTTCGCCGAGGAGGGCTTCGGCCGGTCCACCGTGGACCAGGTGTGCGAACGGGCCGGGTACACCCGGGGCGCGTTCTACTCCAACTTCACCTCGCTCGACGAGTTGTTCCTCGCCATGTGGGAGCAGCGTTCGGGGGCGATGCTGGCCGATCTGCGGGAAGCGCTGGACCGGCTCGGCTCCCTGGAGACGGTCTCCGCGGACGAGGCCCTGCTCGCCGTGCTGGACGCCGTACCGGTCGACGACGCGTGGTACCGCGTGACGGCGGAGTTCACCGCGCACGCGCTGCGCAACCCTGCCCTGCGCCGGGTGATGGCCGCGCGTGAGCAGGCCATCCACGACACCCTGCTGCCGCTCGTCGAGGCCGCGCTGGCCCGTGGCGGACGGGTGGTCACCGACCGGACGGGGCTCGGCCACGCGCTGGTCGCCGTGCACGACGGCACCACCGTGCAGTGCCTCATGGAGCCGGACGACGAGGCGGTACGCCGGCGCCGCGAGGAACTCTTCCGGCACGTGGTGAACGCGTACAGCACTACCGCTGACAGCACGAAGCAACGCTGAACGAACACAGCACCAACGCCTGCGACACCCCGTACAACTCCCGCACCCAGAGCGAAGGGGCTCTCGATGAGTGAGCGCGAACAGGCCGATGTGATCGTCGTGGGCGCCGGCCTGGCCGGCCTCGTCGCGACGTACGAGCTGGCCAGGGCCGGGCGCAAGGTGCTGCTCGTGGACCAGGAGAGCGCGGCCAACCTGGGCGGCCAGGCATTCTGGTCGCTCGGCGGGCTGTTCCTCGTGGACAGCCCCGAGCAGCGCCGGATGGGCATCAAGGACTCCTACGAGCTGGCGATTCAGGACTGGCTGGGCTCGGCCGGGTTCGACCGCGAGCGCGAGGACCACTGGCCGCGCCAGTGGGCGCAGGCATACGTGCAGTTCGCCGCCGGGGAGAAGCGCGCCTACCTGCACGACCTGGGCCTGCGGCTGATGCCGAACGTCGGCTGGGCCGAGCGCGGCTCCGGGCTCGCCTCCGGGCACGGCAATTCGGTACCGCGCTTCCACCTCACCTGGGGCACGGGGCCGGAGGTCGTACGGGTCTTCCGCGAGCCGGTGCTGGCGGCGGAGCACCGCGGGCTGGTGACGTTCAAGCACCGCCACCAGGTCGACGAGCTGATCGTGGAGAACGGCACGGCGGTCGGCGTCCGGGGCACGGTGCTGGAGCCGTCGGGCGAGGCGCGCGGCGTGCAGTCCTCCCGTACGCCCGCCGGTTCCTTCGAGCTCCGCGCTCAGGCCGTGGTCGTCACCTCCGGCGGCATCGGCGGCAACGCGGACCTGGTGCGGAAGAACTGGCCGGTGGACCGGCTGGGTCCGGCGCCGGAGCGGATGATCTGCGGCGTGCCCGCGCACGTCGACGGGCGGATGCTGGAGATCACCGAGAGCGCGGGCGGCAATATCGTCAACCGCGACCGCATGTGGCACTACGTCGAGGGCATCAAGAACTGGGACCCGGTCTGGCCCGACCACGCCATCCGCATCATCCCCGGCCCGTCCTCCCTCTGGCTCGACGCCGCCGGCAAGCGGCTCCCCCCGCCGCTCTTCCCGGGCTTCGACACGCTGGCCACGCTGCGGCACATCCGGGCCGGCGGGCACGACCACAGCTGGTTCATCCTGACCCAGTCGATCATCGAGAAGGAGTTCGCGCTCTCCGGCTCCGAGCAGAACCCGGACTTCACCGGCAAGGACCTCAAAATGACGCTCGGCCGGACGAAGAAGGGCCCGACGGGTCCGGTCGCCGCGTTCATGGAGCACGGCGCCGACTTCGTCGTCCGCGACAATCTCCGCGACCTGGTGACCGGTATGAACGCGCTGGGCAGCGGGCCCGAGCTGGACTACGACCAGGTGCGCCGGGAGGTGGTGGCCCGCGACCGTGAGGTGGGCCTGGCGTACTCCAAGGACATGCAGCTGATGGCGGTCCGCAACGCGCGCGCCTACCTGGCAGACAAGATCGTCCGAGTGGCCAAGCCGCACCGGCTGCTCGACCCCGCGCACGGCCCACTGATCGCCGTACGGCTGAACCTGCTCACCCGCAAGACCCTCGGCGGCCTGGAGACCACGCTCGACGCGCAGGTCGTACGGCCCGACGGCACCCCCTTCCCGGGCCTGTACGCGGCGGGCGAGGTGGCCGGGTTCGGCGGCGGCGGGGTGCACGGCTACAACGCGCTGGAGGGCACGTTCCTCGGCGGCTGCATCTTCTCCGGCCGCGCGGCGGGCCGGGCGCTGGCGAAGGAGCTGGCATGACGACCGGCGGCACGGCACGCGAGGCGGGCGGGGCGGCCGACGGCCGAACGCCCGGTACGCGGCGGCGTACGGCACTGGTCACCGGGGCCTCCTCCGGCATCGGCCGGGCGGTCTGCGAGGCGCTGCTGGCGCGCGGCTACCACGTACTCGCCACCAGCCGCAGCCCCGAAAAGATTCCCGAGGCCGACCGCCTCCCCGGCGCCGAGTACCTCCCCCTAGACCTCACCGACCCGGCGAGCATCGAGGCGTGCGCGGCAGCAGCGGGCGAGGTGGACGTCCTCGTCAACAACGCGGGCGAGAGCCAGCTGGCCCCCCTCGAAGAACTGCCGATGGACGCCCTGGAACGCCTCTTCCAGCTCAACGTCTTCGGTGCGGTGCGGCTGACGCAACTGCTGCTGCCGGGCATGCGGGAGCGGCGCCACGGCCGGGTCGTCATGGTCGGCTCCATGCTGGCCAGCTTTCCGCTCGCCTTCCGCTCCTCGTACGTGGCGTCCAAGGCGGCGGTGAAGGCCTTCGCGACCGCCTCTCGCCGCGAACTGTCCCCGTACGACGTGTGGTTGACGACGGTCGAGCCGGGCTCGATCAACACCGGCATCAGCGAGCGCCGCACCCGCTACCTCACCGACAACTCCCCCTACGCCGAGGCCTTCGGCACCGTCTCCGCCCGCCTGGACCGCAACGAGGCGACCGGCATCAGCGCGGCCACGGTGGCGGCCACGATCCTCAAGGCCATCGAAGCACCCCGCCCCAAGCCCCTCTACGCGGTAGGCAGCAACGCCCCCCTCGTCTTCACCCTCCGCCGCCTGATCTCCCGCCGCCGCGCCGAGTCCCTGGTCTCGCGCAAACACGGCCTCAAGTGAGCCCGCACACGGCCGGCGAGGAGATTTCGCACCACACGGTCTTGGTGCACAGGTCGTTGCCGGCGTCCGTACCCCAACGCTCGGCCAGCGCCTCGACCAGCAGCATCCCGCGCCCCGACTCCCCGTCGGGCGCGTGGTGCCCGACGGTGGGCAGCCGCTCGGGACGCGGATCGGTCACCTCGATACGGAGCGCCCGGCCGTGGTCGAGGAGCACGAGCCGGAGCCGGAAGTCCCGGCCCCGGACCCGGCCGTGCCGTACGGCGTTGGCCGCCAGCTCCGCCACGAGGTGAGCCGCGGTGTCCGACACCGGGCAGCCGTACGGCCAGCCCCAATCGGCCAGTTGCGCCACGGCGAGTCGGCGGGCGAGGCGTGCGCCGCGCGGTGTGGCGGAGAGCTGGATACGGAAAGCCGGGTGACCGGTCTGCTCGTTCATGTCACTCAGCGTGGTCAGTTGTGCGTAGGCTGAATACCCAGGTCGGCCGTACGCACGGTCGCTGTCCGGCTGCCGTCCGGGCTTGTACGGGCGGCGCCCCGTGACGCTGCGTGCGCCGCGGCGTTGGGTACGGGCGGGACGGCCCGGAGGGGGCTCACATGGACGTCGGCCGGGAAAACGACGACGACGAAACGGCGGCGGTACTGCGCACGGTCGGCAGAGTCATCAAGTCGTGCCGCGAGCGAGCGGGGCTCCGCCAGGCGGAACTGGGCGCCGCGATCGGGTACAGCGAGGAACAGGTCTCCGCGGTCGAACGCGGCCGCCGCGTCCCGAAACCGGAGTTCCTGGACGCGGCGGACGGGGTCCTGACGGCGGACGGCCTCATCTCCGGCCTCAAGAAGGACGTGGAGGCAGCCCGCTACCCGAAGAAGGTCCGAGACCTGGCAAAGCTGGAGTCCGAGTCGGTCGAGTTGGGCGCGTACAACAACTCGGTCGTGCACGGCTTGCTGCAGACCGAGGAGTACGCCCGTGCGCTGTTCTCGATGCGGCGGCCGCCGTTCAGCGAGGAGGAGTTGGAACAGCGGGTGGCCGCACGTATGTCGCGACAAGAGATCCTCGACGGCACGAGGAGCTTGCCCGTCTTCAGCTTTGTGCAGGACGAGGTGACACTGCGCCGCCCCGTCGGGGGCAGAATGGCCATGCGGAGGCAGCTCGAACGCATGTTGGAGGTCGGACGGTTGCGGAACGTGGAGATCCAGGTAATGCCCACGGAGCGTGAGGACCATGCCGGGCTCGACGGTTCGTTCCGGCTGCTGTCACTCAAGGACGGCACCACGGTGGGGCACAGCGAAGTGCAGCTCGTCAGCGGCCTGATCTCCGATGCGAAATCGGTCCGGATCCTTGAGATGCGCTACGGGATCATCCGCGCCCAGGCACTCACGCCGCACGAGTCGCTGGCCTTCATCGAGAAACTGCGGGGAGAAACATGACGTACGACGAGCTGTCGTGGTTCAAGAGCAGCCACAGCACCGCCGACGGGCCCGACTGTGTCGAGGTCGCGGTCGGGCAGGACACCGTCCTCATACGCGACTCCAAGGACATCCACCGGACGCGGATTGTCGTCGGGCCGGAGGCCTGGGTCGCGTTCCTCGGGGCGGTCACCGTGCTTGTTGACGGTAGCGGGTCAGGGATTCGGTGAGGGCGGCCAGGGTCTCGTCCGGGGCCTGCTCCGCCGGGTAGCGGCCGGCCGATCCGGGAGGTGGGTAGGGTCGCGGGGCGGGAATGTACGGAAACAGGAGGTACGCGGCATGGCGGGCCGGAAGCAGTTCGATGTCGAGGCGGCGCTGGACCAGGCGATGCGGGTGTTCTGGCAGCGCGGGTACGCCGATGCCTCGCTCGACGCCCTCGCCTCGGCCACCGGCCTCGGCCGCGGTTCCCTCTACGGTGCCTTCGGCAACAAGGACGCGCTGTTCCGGCAGAGCCTCGACCGGTACTCCTCGATCTACGGCGCGCGGTTCGAGCAGGCGCTCGCCGCGCATGCCGGTGAGCCGGTGCGCGCGGTGGAGGCGTTCTTCGATGCCGTACTGACTCGCATCGCCGACCCTTCGGTCCCCACGGGGTGCCTCATCGCGCAGTCCGCCGCGCAGTCGGAGACGATCAACGACGAGAACCGCGCACGGGTGCGGGGGCTGCTCGACGTGCAGCGGGAGCGGGTGCGGGCGGCGCTGGCGTGGTCACCGGCCGACGCCAGGACGCTCGACGAGATCGCCACGTACGTCGTCGCCGTCAATCAGTCGCTGGCCGTGCTGAGCCGTGCCGGTACGCCGGACGCGGAGCTGCGGTCCGTGGCCCGGCTCGCCTGCACCACGGTGGCGGACACCCTCGACCGGGCGGCACCCCAGGACGCCGCCCGCGGGTGAGGGCGCGCGTCGGCTATGTGCTCCGCGGCGGGCGATGGAGCATCAGGCACGCCACGCTGAGCGCCGCCATCGCGGCGAAGGCGAGGGCGACCGGGGTCCAGGAGTCGCCCGTCGCGGAGAAGAGCCACGTCGCTGCGGACGGGGCCGCGCTGCCCATCAGGCCCGCCGGCTGGAAGCTCATCGAGAGGCCCGTGCAGCGGACGCGGGGCGTGAACCAGCCCGACAGGAGCGTACCGATCGACGCGTACGCGATCGTGCTGGCCAGCATCGGGAGGCACATCGCCGCCCACAGGCCGCCGACCGTACGGGTGTCGGCGAGCCAGAACATCGGGAAGGCGATCACCAGGTGGAGGAGGATCCCGGCCAGGGTCACTCGGCGCATGCCGAAGCCGTCGGCGGCCGGCGCTGCCAGTGGGGTGCAGACGATGACGACGACGGGTGCCGCCTGCTTCGCCTCGGTCTCCTCCGCCGCGCGCGCCGCCTCGAATTCGGGTGACTCCTCGATCGAGGAGCGGATGACGAGGCCGAGGAGCCCGAGCTGTCCGTCGTCCTGATACGCCGCGCCGGCTGGCAGCCGCGCGACTACTACGCCTGGGCATCACCGAGGAGACCGTCGACGGCATCCTCGGTTCTCTGCTGGAGGATTGACGACAGCCGACTGATGGCAGCTGACTGACGCATCGTCAGGATCGTGGGCGGGTCACCGCCACGCGCCCCGGTGTCCCAGGCTCGTGGACAGGTCGCGGGCGCCCTTGGTGGCCAGCTCCGCCAGGTCGGTCTCGCTGGAGTCGGTCCAGCGGATCATCGGGACGGAGATGGAGAGCGCGGCGACGACGCGGCCGGTGCTGTCGCGCACCGGGGCCGCGACGCAGGAGACGTCCGGGTTGGACTCGCGGTGCTCGGTGGCGGTGCCGCGGTCCCGGACGGCGGCCAGCTCGGCGCGCAGCGCGGCCGGGTCGGTGATGCTGCCGGGCGTCAGGGCGACCAGCTCGCGGCCCTCGATGCGGGCGTCCAGCTCCGCGTCCGGCAGCGAGGCGAGGAGCATCTTGCCCACCGCCGTGCAGTGCGCGGGCAGCCGGCGGCCCGCGGCGGAGACCATGCGGACGGCGTGCGTGGAGTCCACCTTGGCGATGTAGATGACGTCGGCGCCCTCCAGGATGGCGACGTGCACCGTCTCGTCGCAGGTGGCGGCCACCTCGCGGGCCACCCGCTGCCCCTCGGCCGCGAGGTCGAGCTGTTCCGCGTACCGGCTGCCGAGCTGGTACGCGCGGACCCCGAGGCGGTAGCGGCCCGGCTGGTCGGGTACGGGAACAAGGTAGGAACGGGCCGCCAGCGTGGTGAGCAGCTCGTGCACGGTGGTACGCGGCAGTTGCAGCTTCCGGACCACGTCGGGTGCCGACTGCGGACCCTCCGCCTCCAGGAACAGTTCGAGTATGTCCAGTGCCCGGGTCACCGCAGGGACCAGTCGTCCCATGCCGCTCACCCACCCTCCGCCGCGCCGACTGTGTTCGTCATTCCGGCCAACGGCCGGAATGACGAACACAGGGTAGGGCGATGAGGGTTCGGCTGTCGACGGCCGGGACAGCACTGCCGCCGGCCGCCGTGCTCAGTGCGCCGCCAGCCCCTCCAGCCCCGCCGGGAGCGGCCGCGTGTGGACCACGCCGAGCCGCTGCGTGGCGCGGGTGAGGGCGACGTAGAGGTCGCTCACGCCGAACTCGGCGGGCTCCGCCACGAGCACCGTGTCGAACTCCAGCCCCTTGGCCTGCCGCGGGTCCAGCAGCACGACCGGGCTGGTGAGGTCGGGGGCCGTGCCCGCCGACGCGGTGGGCACGGCGGCCAGCAGCGCTTCATGGTGGTGGCGCTGGGCGATGACCGCGAGGCGGCCCTCGCTGCCGGTCTCCCGGGCGACCGCCTCGGCGACCGCGCGCGGCAGGTCGTCGGTGCGGTGGGACCAGGGCGGTACGCCGGTGGAGCGGACCGAGCGCGGCGGTTCGAAGGCCTCGGCCGTCGGCGTACCGGCGTAGGCCGCCCGGAGCGCCGCCGCCGCGACCTCCATGATCTCGGCGGGGGTGCGGTAGTTGACGCCGAGGCGCACGTGCTCCCAGCGGTCGCCGACGTACGGCGTGAGGATGGACTCCCACGTGCCGCAGCTGCCGGGCTCGGCGGTCTGCGCCGGGTCGCCGACCAGTGTCATCGAGCGGGTCGGGCAGCGGCGCATCAGCAGCCGCCACATCATGGCGGACAGCTCCTGCGCCTCGTCGACGATGATGTGGCCGAAGGCCCAGGTGCGGTCGGCGGCGGCGCGCTCGGCCGCGGTGCGGTGGTCGGCCTCCTCCTGCCGGTCGGCGAGCAACTCGGCGTCGATGAGGTCCTGGACGCCCAGTACCTCCGAATCCTCGTCGTCCTTGCCCTCGAACTCGTGCGTGCGTGAGGCGTACGCGAGGTCGATCACGCCCTGTGCGTAGGCGATGCGCTCCTGGCGCTCGGCCTCGGCGGCGGCCTGCGCGGCCGAGTCGTCGTCACCGAGCAGCTCGGCGGCCTCGTCCAGCAGCGGGATGTCGGCGGCGGTCCACTCACCGCCGGAGCGCCGGATCGCGGCCGCGTCGGCCTCGGGGAGGTGCACCGGGTCGGCGAGGAAGTCCGCGACCAACTGCTGCGGGGTGAGGACGGGCCAGAGGTCGGCGATGACGGCGTGCACCTCGGCGCTGGCCGCGACGGCCTTGCCGAGCTGGGCGATGTCGTCGGGCCCGAGGAAGTTGGGGCCGCCGTACGGGTCGGCGCCGAGCCGGTCGGCGAGCTGGGCGGTCAGCGCGTCGATGATGCGGAAGGCGAAGTGCGCGCGTGCGAGGTTGTGCGGCAGCCTGGTCTCGCGCGCCTGGTGGCGGGCCTCCAGGACGATGTCCGCGTCCAGCAGCAGATCGCCGTCCTCGTGCGGGACGATCGTGTCCGGCTCGGGCAGCCGCTGGCGGTCGCGTACGTACGCGGCCAGTGCGTCGGCCATCGCGGAACCGCCCTTGACCGCGGCGGCCCGGGGCGTGTCGGTGCCGGTGGCGGTGACGCCGGGGAAGAGTTCGCCGGGCGAGGCGAGCAGCACGCCGGTCTCGCCGAGCGCGGGCAGCACCTCACCGATGTAGCCGAGGAACGCCGGGTTGGGGCCGACGATGAGGACCGCGCGCCGGGCGAGCACTTCGCGGTGGGCGTAGAGCAGGTACGCGGCGCGGTGCAGGGCGACGACGGTCTTGCCGGTGCCGGGGCCGCCCTCGACGACCATGACGCCGCGGTGCGGGGCGCGGATGATGCGGTCCTGCTCGGCCTGGATGGTCTGCACGATGTCGTGCATGCGGCCGGTGCGGGCCGCGTCCAGCGCCGCGAGCAGCACGGTGTCGGCGTCGGTGCCCTCGTGGCCGGTGCGCACCGTGTCGGCGAGGTCCATCAGCTCGTCGTGCAGGGCGGTGACGCGGCGGCCCTCGGTGGAGATGTGGCGCCGGCGGCGCAGCCCCATCGGGGTGTGGCCTGTGGCGAGGTAGAAGGGCCGCGCGACGTCGGCGCGCCAGTCGATGACCAGCGGCGTGTGCTCGGCGTCGTCGCGCCGGATGCCGATCCGGCCGATGTGGTGGTCGCTGCCGTCGCGGAAGGAGAGCCGGCCGAAGCACAGGCCGTGCTCGCCCGCGTCGAGGGCGGCGAGCACACCGGCCTGCTCGGCGACGGTCACGTCACGCTCCAGCCGCGCCTGCATCGTGCCGGCGTCGGCGACCGCGAGGGCGCCCTGGACAGCGGCGCCCGCGCCGGCCCGCAGCTCGCCGAGGCGCTCGTAGAGCATGTCGATGAATTCCTGCTCGCGGCGCATCTCCTCGTCGGCGGCCCGGTCCGGCCCCACGCCCGATTCCCCGCCCGGCACCTGGATTGACAATTCGACTCCCGCCTGGTTAAGATGACTCCAGTTAGCTTCGCCCTGCCTGAATTATTTCTCGGCATGCGAATCTCCCAATATACGCGGAAGTCCACCCCGGCCGCCAATGCGACCGGGGTTTGTTGTGTCCGGAAGCGGTCAGTCGCGGCGCAGCCGAAGCGGCGCGTAGACCGCCACGGAGACGACGAAGGCCACGTAGTACGCCAGGTCCGCGCCGTGCAGCGCCTCGGCGACCGGGCCGACGTACAGCGAGGTGTTCATGAAGGGCACCGCGACGGCGAACGCACCGGCGAAGGCGAGCGCCGCCGGCCACCACGGCCGCGGCCGGGCGAATTCCTCGTGCACCTCGACGGGCCGGCCGCCACGCTCCCTCGCGCGGGCGAGCCAGTCGACCACGACGACGCCGATGAAGCCGGGAATCCAGTAACCGACGAAGAGCAGCACGTTCTGGAAACGGGCGGTGGTGTCGGCGGCGTGCATCCACAGCACGAGCAGGAAACCGAGCACGGCGGCGACGGCCGCGGCGAGCGGCCGGGGAATGCGCACGCCCGCCGTCTGCAGAGCGAGGGAACCGCTGTAGTCGTTCATGGCGTTGCTGCACACCGCGGACGCGGCGATGGCCAGCAGTCCGAAGGCGCCGAGCGCCCCGCCGCCGAGCAGTTCGTGCACGCCCGCCGCCGTCTGGTCGGTGAACAGGCCCGCGGCCCACAGGCCGAGCGTCTGCACCCAGAGGTACGCGGCGGCCATGCCGAACAGCGCGTACCAGAACATCCGCTGCCGGGACGCCGAGCGCGGCAGGTAGCGGCTGAAGTCCGAGGCGTACGGCGCCCAGGAGATCGCCAGGCTCAGCGCGACGGTGGTGGTCAGCAAGAACGCGCCGGCCCGGTCGGCGCCGTGCGCGCTGGCGGCCGACGGCAGCGGAACACCGTTGAGAAGCTTGACGCTGAGGGCGAGGAAGGCCGCGCCCAGCACGAAGGTCATCACGGTCTGGAGGCGGTGGATGGCCTCGTACCCGAGGACGCCGACGACGCCCTGGAGCAGCAGCACCGTCAGCGCGCCCAGCCAGAACGGCCAGCCCACCAGCCGGGCCAGCGCGTCCCCGCCGAACAGTCCGATCAGCGCGTCCCAGGCGATGGAGGACAGCCACTGAAGGACGCCGGGCAGCACCACACCGCGGCCGAACGCCAGCCGGGAGAGCGGGAGTTGGCCGGTTCCGGTGAGACTCCCCCACGTGCCGAGGTACGCGGACGGGGCGGCGCCGAGCAGCGTGCCGAGCGCCATCGCGGCGAACGCCGTCCAGAAGTCGAGCCCGAGGCCGATGCCGACGGTGCCGGTGAACACGCCGGTCATGGTCAGGTTGGGCGCGAACCACACGGTGAAGAGACGGCCGGGCCGGCCGTAGCGGTTGCTCTCCGGCACCGGGCCGATGCCGTGCTTCTCGACGGACAGGTCACCGGCGCCGGCGGGCATGCGCCCGTCGAAGACGGGCCTCTCGATGGTCATGGGGATTCCAGAGGTCGGGGTTCCCGATCGGGAACGGGGTGGTGCGGGTAGCATGGTGAGGCACACGAGACACGGGGTGCCCCATCTCAAGGGCTGAGATCACACCCGTCGAACCTGATCTGGATCGCACCAGCGAAGGGATGTCACGGAGGAATGCCCCTATGACGCGTCCGCCCGACGACCTGCTCGCCTTCACCCGGCAGGCCCTCAACCGCGTACGCCATGAAACACCACTGGTCCAGTGCCTCACCAACCAGGTGGTCGCCAACTTCACGGCGAACGTCCTGCTCGCACTGGGCGCGGCCCCGGCGATGGTGGACATCCCCGAGGAGGCCGGCCCGTTCGCCGGCGCCGCCTCCGGGGTCCTGGTCAATGTGGGCACCCCGCACGCCGAGCAGCGCGCGGCCATGACCGAGGCGGTCGCCGGAGCGGCAGCGGCGGGCACGCCCTGGGTGCTGGACCCGGTCGCGGTCGGCTCGCTGCCCGTGCGGACCGCGCTGGCGCGCGAACTCGTCACCCAGGGCCCGGCCGTCATCCGCGGCAACGCCTCGGAGATCATCGCGGTCGCCGGAACGGGCGGCGGCGGGCGCGGCGTGGACGCCACCGACGAGGTCGAGTCGGCGGCCGCCGCCGCGGGTGAGCTGGCCCGCGCCACGGGTGCCGTGGTCGCGGTCTCCGGCCCCGTCGACCTGCTCACCGACGGCGAGCGGGCCGTACGCGTCGCCAACGGGGACCCGCTGCTGACGCGGGTGACCGGCGGCGGCTGCGCGCTGGGCGCGGTGCTCGCGGCGTTCGCGCCGCCGACCACACCGGAGGGCGCGGCGCAGGCCGACCGGCTCGCCGCCGCGACCGCCGCCGTGGCGGTCTACACCGTGGCCGCCGAGGTCGCGGCGGAGCGCAGCGCCGGACCCGGCAGCTTCGCGGCCGCCTTCCTGGACGCGCTGTACGGCCTGGACGAGGACACGCTCGGCAAGCGGGCGGCGATCTCGTGGGCGTGAACGGCACTCCCCCGGACGGCACTCCGGGCACACACCCGGACCTCTCCGTGTACCTGGTCACCGACGCGGCACAGGCCGCGGCGTGCGGCCGGGACGTACCGGGCACGGTCGCCGAGGCCGTGGCGGGCGGCGTCACCGCCGTGCAGGTGCGCGAGAAGGACACCGCCGCACGGGACTTCCTGGAGACGGTGGTGCGGATCGCCGCGGTGCTGCCGGAGCGGGTCGCGCTGTTCGTCAACGACCGGGTGGACGTGTTCCTCGCGGCGCGTGCGGCCGGGGCACGGGTGACCGGGGTCCATGTCGGCCAGTCCGACCTGCCGGTGGCCGCCGTCCGCTCGCTCGTCGGGCCGGACGCGGTGATCGGGCTGAGCGCCGCGGCGGAGGAGGAACTGCGGGCCGCCGCCAAGGAGCCGGCCCGGGTCGACTACGTCGGCATCGGCGCGCTGCACGCGACCCGTACCAAGGCGGACGCGCCGCCGGAGCTGGGCGTCGAGGGCTTCGGCCGGCTGGCGCTGCCCACCCCTCTCCCGGCGGTGGCGATCGGCGGGGTGACGGTGGCGGACATGCCGCTGCTGCGGGCCGCGGGCGCGGCGGGCGGCGCTGTCGTCTCGGGCATCTGCGCCGCCGCCGAGCCGCGGGCCGCGGCGCGCGCGTACGCGCAGGCCTGGGCCGGTACGGCCTGACGGGCGGGGCGGAGTCTCCCCCGCGCACCCGCCCGTACCGCACACCTCAGCTCGGCCGGTCCGCCCGTACCGCCTTCGGGCCGTCCGCCGGGAGCGTGCCCTCGGCGGTGGTGACGCCCTCGGCGGTAGTGACGGCGACGACGGTCGTGGGACCGCCGGCGCCCCGGCGTCGGGCGACCAGCCGGCGGGCGGCCTCCAGCAGCCCGACGATGACCAGGGCCAGCGCGAAGGCGAGCAGCAGTCCCTTCACCGGGTCCTCGGCGAAGGCCGCGCCGCCGAGGTACCCGATGGCCGTGCTGAGGACCGCCCACAGTGCGGCGCCGGCCGCGTCCAGCAGCACGAAACGGCGGAACGGGAACCGCAGGCTGCCGGTGGACAGGGCGGACGCCACCCGCCCGCCGGGCAGGAAGCGGCCCGCGACCACCAGCGACGTGGCGTGCCGCCCGACCATGGCACGCCCCCATGCGTACCGTTGCCGTCCCTTCTCGCCGCGGAGCAGCCGGCCGATCGCCTTCGGGCCGGCCCAGCGGCCGATGCCGTGGCCGAGGCAGTCGCCGCCCAGCGCGCCCAGCGCGGCGACCACGGCCAGCAGCGCGAGCTGCGGGAGGTCGGGGCCGATCAGCACGGCCACCGTCACCACGGTCGTCTCGCTCGGCATGAACGGCAGCAGCGCGTCCAGGCCGGCCACGAGCAGCACGATCAGCCAGAGCCAGGGCGAGCCCAGCTGTGTCTTGACCAGCTCGGCGAACTGGTCGAACAGCTCAGACATGGACCGGCGGCCGGCTGCCGCAGATCGCCGCGTGCGCCTCGGCGGCCAGCGCACGCCGGTCTCCCGCGGGCTCCAGCCGGGGATGCGCGGTCACCCGCACCGTGAGGCCGTCGGCGCCGATCACTCTGTGCAGGCAGCTGGCGAAGTCCTCCTCGCCGAGGAACGCGGCCACGGTGCTGGGCGCGCCGTGCTGCGCGTAGGTGATCGTCACCGGGCGGACGGGCGCCCCGGCGTCGATCGCGGCCTGGAACGTCGCCCGCCGGAAGCCGCCGCCGGCCTCCGTGCACCAGGTCGTGCCCTGCGGGAACACCAGGACCGAGCGGCCGGCGCGGAGCGTGGCGGCGAGCCGGCCGACGGTATGCGGCAGCGTGCGCAGCCCGTCCCGGTCGATGAACTCCGCCCCGGCTCTGCGCGCCAGGGTGCCGAAGAACGGCCACTCGGCGACCTCGCGCTTGGCCAGCGGGGTGGCGGGCTCCACCGCCAGCACGGCGATGACGTCGAGCCAGGAGATGTGGTCGGCGACGATCAGCGTGCCGGGGCCGCCGGGACCGCGCGGCACGCTGAGCTCCGGCGTGCTGGTCTCCAGCCGCAGTCCGAGCGCGCGGAGCACGGCGCGGGCCCGTAGCCGCATGATCCGGGGGTCGGCGAGGCGCGGTCCGGCCGCCGCGCCGCCGGCCAGGGCCGCGGCCAGCGCGGCGTACCGGCGGGAGCGCTCGGCGCGGGACACGAGAGGCACGGCGTGCGTGGCGCAGACCGGTGTGCAGGGCGAGGCGACGGCCCACGGACTCATCGTGCCTCCCCGCGTGACTCCCCGAGGAAATAGCGGTAGTAGCGGTCGTTCAGCTGCTCCATGTCCAGGACGACGAAGAAGTCGGCGACGTCGAACTCCGGGTCGTGCGCGGGCGCTCCGCACACCCAGGCGCCGAGCCGCAGATAGCCCCGGAAGAGCGGCGGGACGCGGGTGAGGGAGGGCTTGGCGGCGGCCTCGGCCGACGCGCTCGGCCGCCACGGGCGGTGCGGGCGGACGGTCATGCCCGCGGGCGGGGCGTGCTTGGCGGCGCACAGGGACCAGGCGCTCGCCGCGTCCGCTCCGCCGTCCCCGAGCGATACGGAGGCGCAGCCCGCGAGGTAGCGGTGGCCGGACAGCAGGACGTAGCGGGCGAGCGCGGCCCACATCAGGTTGATCACCGCGCCCGAGCGGTGGTCGGGGTGGACGCAGGAGCGGCCCGCCTCGATCATCGAGGAGCGGATGCCGGCCAGCGCACCGAGGTCGAACTCACCGTCGGAGTAGGAGCGTTCGGTGCGGCCGGGCGGCAGCAGCCGGTAGGTGCCGACCACCTCGCCCGTCGCGGACTCGGTGACGATCAGGTGGTCGGCGAGGCCGTCGAAGGCGTCCGTGTCGTGACCGGCCAGTGCCGGGTCGAGGGTGGCGCCCAGCTCCTCGCCGAACACCAGGTGACGGAGGCGCTGGGCGGCCCTCACCTGCGCGGTGGAGTCCGCGAGGGAGGTGACGTAGGTGCTGGTCCCGGTGGTGCCGGGTGACATCGTCGGCATGGTCTCGCGTCTCCGATTCACTGGGTTTCCGCGGCGTGGCAGCCGGTCCTCGGCGACCGCGCGCCCTTCCGAACCGACGGTAGGAGCGGGGTGCGTGGCGCCACAGTGCCCGAAGGTCGGAGCCCGCCCCCGACCTTCGTCAGGGGCCGGTTCCACCGGCCGGAGGAGCGCGGTTCAGCGGTGTCAGGGCCAACCCCTAGTCCTCCGGGAAAACCCTTACTCCCCCGGAAAGTGGCGTCGGTGGCGCTCGTCCATCCGTTCCGTGTCCAGCAGGAGAAAGAAGTCCGCGACGCCGGAGTCCGGGTCGTGGGCTGGGGCTCCGCACATCCATGCGCCGGCCCGCAGGCAGCCGCGGAGCAGCGGCGGCAGCAGCGCGTAACTCGGCTCGTTCTCGCTCACACCCCGCGGCGTCCAGGGGCGGTACGGGTGGACCCGCAGCTCGACCGGGGCGCAGTGCTTCATGTTGCCGAGCAGCCAGGCGCTGGAGGCGGATTGGCCGCCGTCGTCCAGGGGGACGGACGCGCACCCGGCCAGGTAGCGGACGCCGTTCAGCAGGACGTACCGCGCGAGCCCGGCCCACATCAGGTCGAGCACCGTGCCGGTCCGGTGTCCGGGATCGACGCACGAGGGGCCCGCCTCCACCAGCCGGCCGCGCAGCGGCTGGAGGGCGCGGAGGTCGAACTCGCCCTCCGCGCGGAGGGTTTCGGCGCGGCCCGGCGGCAGCAGCCGGTAGGTGCCGACCACCTGGCGGCCCACCGTTTCCGTCACGATCAGATGGTCCGCCGCCGCGTCGAATCCGTCGGCGTCCCGGCCCGCGCGCCGGGTGCGTACGGCTGCTCCCTTCGCCTCGGCGAAGACCCGTTGGCGCAGCCGCTGGGCGGCCCGTATCTCTCCTGCCGTGTCGGCGATGGAGACGACGTACGAACCGGTGGCCGCGACTGCGGTGGATCCCGAGAGCATGTGAAACGTTCTCCCTTCCTGGAGACGACCGGCGCCGGCACAGCGCGCCCGGCGGAGCCCCGCGCCGGGCCGGCCGGTGCGCCGCTGGACCATGAAAGCCACGCGCGGCCCCCGGGGCCCGGCATCGGCCGAAAGCCACCGTCCGCGCCCGGCTTCCGGCAGGGGCTGTCGGAGTATCCCGGCAACGCGCCCGACAGGCCCTCCGGTCCGCTGTCCAGAGGCCGACCGGCCCATGCCCGCCGGCCGCCCGCGGTGGCAGAATCCCAGTCGCTCCCGCGTCGCCCCCGCGTCGCGCCACGGCGGGCCGCGACGGCTAGTCCCAGCAGGTCCTGATGCCGAGGGAGACCGCGATGACGTGGACCGCTCCTTCCCTGCACCCGTGGTGGGCCGCTGTTCGCCATCGGCTCCGTACGCAGCTCGCGCCGGTTCCCGCCCGGGCGGCCGGGACGGGCGGTGCCGCGTTGCCGGGTCCCGCCGCCGCGGCCACCGGGCCGTCCCCGGTCGCGGTACGCCGGTACGCCGACCGCACCGTCATCGAGGTGCACCGCCCGATCCGCCCGACGGCCGAACCCCATCTGGGGCGGCTGCTCAACGCCGTCATCCGTCCCGGCAGCGGCAACGTCGTCGTCGATCTGCACCGGGTGGGCCGCACCGGCGACACCGCGGCGCTCGTACGGCTGGCCGAAGTCCTGTGCGCCCACCACGAGGTGGAGTGCTCCATCGAGTACGAGGCCACGTCGGCACCGGCGGTGCAACGGGCGCCGGAGGCCGTCGCCCGGTCGGCGCCCAGCAGACGCGGCCCGCCGCCGACCGGACCGCCCCACTCCGGATCGGTATCCGAAGATCGCTATCCCATAACGGACTTCCGTTCGAATGCCTCGGTCACCCCATCTGCCCCGTACCGTGCCTCTCGTTGCCCTCTTGAACTCGTTCAAGGGGCTCTCAGGGGAGGGAGCGCGGATGCGCAGCGGGGTGAAGATCACCATTGTCGGCGGGGTGCTGACCGTCGTGGGCGGGGGCGTGCTGTACCTCGGCTACAACCTGGTCAACGGCGTCATGGGGTACGGCGGTTCGGACAGCACGGCACAGGCGGCGCCCGTACGGACCGGGCCGCCGAGCGCCGACGAGACGACCAAGACGGCCACGGCCTTCCTCGCCGCGTGGGCGAAGGGCGACAGCGCCACCGCCGCCGGACTCACGGACAACCGGGCGGTCGCCCGCACCGAACTGGCCGGATTCCATGACCAGGCGCACTTCACACACGTGGTGATCAAGCCCGGTGAGCGGAGCGGCACGACCGTTCCGTACACCGTCAAGGCCGAGGTGTCGTACGACGGCCGGACCAAGCCCCTGTCGTACGCCTCGGAACTGCGGATCGTGCGGGGCCGGACCACGCACGAGCCGCTGGTGGACTGGCGGCCCTCGGTGCTGCACCCGCAGCTCAAGGACGGCGAGTACCTGGTGACGGGGGCGAGCGAGACACCGGAGATCCGGGCCGTCGACCACGAGGAGCGGACGCTGGCCAAGGAGGAGTACCCCTCGCTGGGTCCGCTGCTGGACGGCCTGCGGGAGAAGTACGGCCGGAAGGCCGGCGGCACGGCCGGCATCGAGCTGCGCATCGACAACGCGTCGGGCGAGCCGGCGCGCACCCTGCTCACCCTCCGCAAGGGCCGGGCCGGGACGCTGCACACGACGCTGGACGCGGACGTGCAGGCGGCGGCGGAGCGGGCGGTGACGTCGTATCCGGAGTCGTCGGTGGTGGCGGTCCGGCCGAGCACGGGCGAGATCCGGGCGGTGGCCAACAACCGTGCGGACGGCTACAACGCGGCGATGCTGGGCAAGGTGGCGCCCGGCTCCACCATGAAGATCGTCACGGCCGCGATGATGATCGAGAACGGGGTCGGGGACGCGAACGCCAAGGCCGCCTGCCCGCCCACCGTCAGCTGGGAGGGCTACACCTTCCACAACCTGGACGACTTCTCGATCGCGGACGGCACCCTCACCGACGCCTTCGCCCGGTCCTGCAACACCGCGTTCATCAAGGCGGTCAAGCCGCTCAACGACCGGGGCGTCGCGGGCACCGCGCTGGGCAGCACGGCCCGCGACTCCTTCGGCCTCGGCGGGGACTGGCAGACCGGCCTGCCGTCCTTCGACGGCAGCGTCCCGGAGTCGTCCGGCGTGGAGTCCGCCGCCTCCTACATCGGCCAGGGCAAGGTGCAGATGTCGCCGCTGGCCATGGCGTCGGTGACCGCGACCGTCGTCAACGGCGGCTTCCGGCAGCCCGTCCTCGTACCGCAGTCGCTCGACGGCCGGACGCTGGCGACCGCACGCCCGCTGTCCCCGTCCGTCGCCCGGCAGCTGCGGCAGATGATGCACGCGGCGACCGTCGGCCGGGGCACGGCCGTGGCCGCGATGGCGGGCGTCGGCGGGGCGAAGGGCGCGAAGACCGGCTCCGCCGAGAAGGACGGGCAGTCCCGGTCCAACAGCTGGTTCACCGGCTACAGCGGTGACCTCGCGGCCGCGGCGCTCGTCCAGTCGGGCGGCCACGGCGGCGACGCGGCGGGCCCGGTCGTCGCGCAGGTGCTGCGCGCCGGGTAGCGCCGCGTCGCACGACGCGTCGTCAGGCCTGCTTCAGCGTACGGGCGAAGAGGTCCAGCAGCGCTTCCCAGTGCCGGGCCAGGCCCGCCTCGCTGTACGCGGCGGTGTCGGCCATGGTGAAGCCGTGGATGGTGTCCGGGTACACCTCGGAGCGGTACGTCACGCCCGCGGCGTCGAGCGCGGTCTCCAGCCGGGAGATGTGCTCGGCGTTCATGGAGTCGTCCTCGGAGGCGTGCCCGAAGTACAGCTCGGCGCGGACGTCGCCGGCCGCCCGGTGCGGGCTGTCCGGCGCCTCCGTGGCGAGGTGGCCGCCGTGGAAGCTCGCCGCCGCGGCCACCCGGTCGGGGAACCGCGCCGCGGTGCGCAGGGAGAGCACGCCGCCCATGCAGTAGCCCGTCAGCCCCACCGGGCCGCTGCCGGCCCGGTCCTGGGCGGCCAGGAAGTCGAGGTAGCCCTCGGCGTCGCGCAGCGCCAGGTCCGGCGTCAGCGCGTGCACCAGCGGCATGACCTTCCCGAAGAACTCCGCCCGGCGCTCCGGGGTCGAGAGGTCGGTCGCCTCCACCACGGGCGCCGGGCCGCTGCGGTAGAAGAGGTTGGGCACGAGTACGTAGTACCCGTGGGAGGCCAGCTCGCGGGCCATGTCCTCCAGCACCGGGCGCAGGCCGATGGCGTCCATGTAGAACAGCACCGCGGGGTGCGGGCCGTCCCCCTCCGGGTGCGCGACGAAGGCGTCGCACGAGCCGTCGAGGGTTGCGATCGTCACCGACCGGGATTCCGTTTCCACTGCCACGTTCTCTCCTCACCGGGACCTGCATCGTCAAGATGCATCATGCACCGATGGCGGGTCGTGGAACGCATCCGGGGGGATGTTCGGCAAGGCTTGGCTGGTTATGCGGTAGCGCCCGTTGGGCAGCGAGTGGCCCGACTCGGCGACATGGACGGTGAGCGGGCCCGCCCACTCATAGCCGTGTTCCGCGGCGTGCCGGGCCAGTGTGTCGGTCAGCGCCTGCGCGACGACCTCGTCCCGTTCGCCGAGCCGTTTGTGGACGTACGGGGCGAGTTCGACGTCGTAGGCGTTGGGCACCAGTATCCGGTTCTCGCTGCAGACGACGGCGTGATCGTCGCACTCCCGTTGCAGCGCGTCGACCAGCTGCACCGGATCACTGCGGAACACCCTGTTGACCAGCGTGTGCTCCCAGTGCTCCACCGCGTCTTCCCATTGCGTGAGCAATCCCATGGGGAGTCGGGTGCCCTGGATGAAATACCTCATGCGGGCCGGAAACGGTGCCACCGGACGAAACCCACGGAGTCACTGGCCGATCACCGTGCGCATCATTCCGGCCATTACCACGCTTGGCAGGAAATCACACGCTTTCCAAGAACAGGACCCGCTACTGTCGGCGACGTGAGAGTAGCTCACAACTCCCCCGCACGATGAGGTAGTCAGATGCCGCTCCCCGACGGCTTGGAGATGACCGCGCTCTCCTCCGGTGACGACTGCGTGGTCCTGCAGATCAGCGGCGAGCTCGATCACTTTACCGAGCAGCCGTTCCGCGCGTCCGTCGGCACCTTCCTGGGCCGCGGGCACCGCCATGCCGTCCTGGACTGCTCCGCGCTCACCTTCTGCGACTCGCGCGGGCTGAACTGCCTGCTGAGCGTCGAATGGCTGCTGGAGCGGCGGCAGGGCAGGCTGCTGCTGGCGAGGGTGCGCCCCAACGTCGCCCGCGTCCTGCAGCTCACCGGCACCGGTGCCCTGCTGCGCACCTTTCCCACCGTCGAGCGGGCCCTGGCGACCCTGCCCCCGGAGCAGCGCCCCGCATGGCCTCCACCGGCAGGCCGCCACCGGCTTCCCGGCGGCCACACGGCATCTCCCGCGAGCGCGGCTCCGGCGACGTGCCACGGGTCTGGCGTGGAGGCAGGCTGAGGCGGCTCCGGAGGACCGTCAGGAGTCGGCCGCCTCGGCACGAACCGAGGAGGGGGCCATGCTCCAGACCCGCGAACCGTTCGATGCGATGACCGCCAAGGGCGGTTTCGACGGTGCCGTCCTTGCCGATGCCGTCGATGTCCTCCAGGAGTGCGAAGAGGCCGTCATGGCATGCGCGACGGGCATGCCGGCGGGGTCCGACGCCGCGCAGCAGACGTCCGGCATCGGCCGTGACCTGGACTGCGCCGACGTCGCCGGGACGACCCGCCGGGCACTGACGCGGAGCCGCCGGCTGCTCGGCACGCTCCCCGGCTGAGGCCGCCGGCCGTTGCGTTCTCGGCCCTTGAGCCGCCGGCCCCTGGCCCTCAGTCCTTGAGGAAGGCGAGCAGGTCGCGGTCGAAGGCCTCCTCGTACTCCCCGGTCAGGCCGTGCGGCGCACCGGGATAGACCTTCAGCACCGCGTCCTTGACCATCGGGGCCGCCTTGTGTGCCGCGGCCCCGATGGGCACGATCTGGTCGTCGTCCCCGTGGGCGATGAGCGTGGGTACGTTGATGCCGCGCAGATCCTCCGTGAAGTCCGTCGCGGAGAACTGCTCCACGCAGTCGTACGCGGCCTTGATCCCGACCTGCATGCTCATCAGCCAGAACGCGTCCCGCGTGCCCTGCGGTACGTCAGCGCCCGGCCGGTTCGCACCATAGAAGGGCGCGCTCAGGTCCTGGTAGAACTGCGACCGGTTGTGCAGCACCCCTTCGCGGAGAGAGTCGAACACCTCGGCCGGCGCGCCCTCCGGGTTGGCCTCCGTGCGGAGCATCAACGGCGGCACGGCGCCGAGCAGTACGAGCTTGGCGATCCGCGCAGAGCCGTGCCGCCCGAGGTAGCGCACCACTTCCCCGCCGCCCGTCGAGTGCCCGACCAGGACCACGTCGCGCAGGTTGAGGATTTCCAGGAGCCGGGCGAGGTCGTCCGCGTAGGTGTCCATGTCATTGCCCTGCCACGGCTGCCCGGAGCGCCCGTGGCCGCGGCGGTCGTGCGCGAGGGCGCGGTGGCCGTGCTCGGCCACCAGGCGCAACTGCGGGTCCCAGGCGTCCGCGTTGAGCGGCCAGCCGTGACTGAAGACGACGGGGCGTCCGCTGCCCCAGTCCTTGTAGAAGATCTCGGTGCCGTCCGCCGTCGTGAACGTCCCCATGGCGACCTCCTGTTGTCGGTCCGCTGCCGTGCGCGGCAGGACCGAACCTTAGAGGGCCGGGGGCCCGCCGCCCACTGCCCGGCGGCGGAACACGCGGCGTACTTTGCCTACGCCACCGGCCCGGTCCGCTACAAGTAAGGAGTAAAATGAATTACACTCCTTAGCAACGAGCCGGCGGTCCGAGGGCTCGCCCACCCCGTCCGTCCCGCGCGAAAGGACCCGTCCGTTGTCCGAGACCCGCACCTGGCAGTTGAGCAGGACCTTCCGGAGCACCGCCGGCACGGTGCGCTGGGAACGGCTCGGCCCGGAGGGCGCCGAGCCGGTGGTGCTCCTGCACGGCACGCCCTTCTCCTCGTACGTCTGGCGGGAGATCGCGCCCGCGCTGGCCCGGCGGTACCAGGTGTTCGTCTGGGACATGCCCGGCTACGGCGCCTCGGAGAAGCGGCAGGGGCAGGACGTCTCGCTGGCGGCCCAGGGCCGGGTCTTCACGGAGCTGCTGGAGCACTGGCAGCTGTCCCGGCCCTCCGTCGTCGCGCACGACTTCGGCGGGGCCGTGTCCCTCCGGGCCCATCTGCTGCACGGCGCCCCCTACCGCCGGCTGGCCCTGGTCGACCCGGTGGCGCTCGCGCCCTGGGGCACCTCGTTCTTCCGGCTGGTCGGCGAGCACTCCCCGGTCTTCGAGCAGCTGCCGCCCGCGCTCCACCTCGGGCTGGTCCGGGAGTACATCCGCTCGGCGAGCCACCGGGGGCTGCGCGACGACGTGGCCGTGGAGCTGGCGCGCCCCTGGTCCGACGAGGCGGGCCAGGCGGCCTTCTACCGGCAGATCGCCCAGGCGGACCAGCGCTACACCGACGAGATCCAGGACAAATACCCCGGCATCGACCTCCCCGTCACCATCTGCTGGGGCACCGAGGACACCTGGATCCCGGTGGCCAAGGCACACGAACTGGCGGCGGCGATTCCCGGAGCGCGGCTCGAACTGATCCCGGACGCCGGGCATCTGGTGCCGCTCGACGCGCCCGTACGGCTCTACTCCGCGCTGCTCGACTTCCTCACCGCACCGGCGTGAGGCTCCGGGCGCACAGCCCGGCGGCCCGCTCGGCCGCCTCGGCGACGGCCAGGAGCAGGGGCTCGGCCCCGTGCGGGGCCACGACCTGGAGCCCCACCGGGCAGCCGTCCGCGCCGAACCCCGCGGGGATGCTCGCCGCCGGATGCCCACTGAGGTTGAACGCCCAGGTCAGCGCGGTGCTGTAGCGCTCCCCCGGCCCTTCGTGACCGTGCGGCGGATTCGGGGTGGCAGGCGTGAGCAGGAGCGGCACGCGGGCGAAGATCGCGGCGAGCCGCCGGTCATTTTCCGCCCGTACCCGCTCCGCTGCGGCCAAGTCGGCGCCGGGGGTCCGCAACGCCTGCCAGGCGGCCCCGGGGTCGGCCAGCCGGACCGGCTCGTCGGTCACGAAGCGGACGACGCCCGCCTCGGCGAGCCGCCCGGCCGCCCGGCGGGCGATCGCGGCCGGCTCCCGGTCCGGCCGCGCGAACCCCAGGTCGTCCGACCAGACGGCGGCGAGGGGCAGCGCCGCGCCCCCCGGGCCGGGCGGCGGATTCGGGCCGGACAGCCCGTGCGAGCCGGGTGTCGCGTGCAGACCGGGTGCCGCGTCCGGGCCCGGGTGCCGCTCGGCGCCGACCCGGTAGCCCGCGCCGCACACCGCGCGCCAGAAAGCCGCCATGTCCGCAGCGGACCGGGCGAGCACACCGGGCGCCGCGAGGCCCGTACGGTCCGGCGAGGGCAGCAGGCCGTTGGTGACCTTCAGCCCGAAGACGCCGCACCAGGCGGCCGGGATGCGCACCGAGCCCGCGCCGTCGCTGCCCGTCGCCAGCGGCACGAGTCCGGCCGCGACCGCCGCGGCGGAACCGGCCGACGAGCCGCCGGGCGTCCGGTCGGCGCGCCACGGGTTACGGGTCCGCCCGCCCCGGCCCAGCCCCCAGGTCTGCCACGGGGTGCCGGGCCCCGGTACGGACGTCGCCCCGAGCGGCACGCAGCCGGCCGCCACCAGCGCCCGTGCCGCCGCGGACCGCGCGCCGCGCACGCCCTTGACCCCGATCGGCACCCCCGCGAGAGGCAGCTCCGTCCCGGCGGCGACCAGCCGGTCGACCTCCGCCGCCCGCTCCAGCGCCGCTTCGCCCCACACCTCGTGGAAGGCGTGCAGCTCCGGCTCGACCTCCGCGGTCCGGGCGAGCGCGGCCGTGACCGCCTCGACGGCGCTGAGCTCCCCCGCCCGTACGGCCGAGGCGATCCCGGCGGCGGTGCGCGACGCGTCGCCGGCCCGGCCGGACCGCGGCCCGGCGGACGGTCCACCGACATTCTTGTCCGACATGACGGGCCCCCTGGATGTCCGAAGTTGTCCGGGCTGTCGCCCACGGAGGGGGCGTCACCCGCCGTCCCGGCCGCCGGCAGGCCGGCGCCGCTGTCTCTCCGCTACCCCTCCGCCGCCGCGGTGCGGCAGGCCGGGTGGCCCCAGCCCTCGGAGTTCTTCGCGATGGACTCACCGGCCGTGTAGGCGCGCCCGCAGCGGCAGCGGCCGGGGAACTTGGCCTTGAGCGTACGAGCGGTGGAACCGCGCCGCTTCGACGCGGCCGCGGAGGTCTTCGCGCTCGCACCGGAGGACTTCGGGCCGGCGGCGCGGCGGGTCGAGGCGGGCGCCGGCGGCGGGTGCGGGGAGCCGTGTTCGCTGCCGGCGGGCTCCTGGGCGGTGGCGGCCTGGCTGGCGGCCCGGTCGGCGAAGTCGTTCAGGACGTCGCCGTCGACCTGGTGCGCGGGCACGTACTGGAAGTCCACCGAGCGGCCCGTGAGCAGTGCGTCGATGCGAACGACCAGCTCCTGGTTGGCGACCGGCTTGCCGGCGGACGTCTTCCAGCCCTTGCGCTTCCAGCCGGGCAGCCAGGTGGTGACCGCCTTCATCGCGTACTGGGAGTCCATCCGGACCTCCAGCGGGACGTCCGGGTCGACCGCCGTCAACAGCCGCTCCAGGGCGGTGAGTTCGGCGACGTTGTTGGTCGCCGTGCCCAGCGGCCCCGCCTCCCAGCGGGCGGGCTCGCCCGCCTCGTCGGCGATGACCCAGCCCCAGCCGGCCGGGCCGGGATTTCCTTTCGACGCCCCGTCACACGCGGCGATCACACGTTCAGCCATGCCCCGATCATCCCAGTCCGGCGGGGTGGCGTGCGCCAGGGCCTCCCGGATGGTGTGGGGGACGATGGGGTACGACAACGGCTGGGGCGCCGGCTCCGGATCTCTACACTGCTGTAGATTCGCACCTGGCTCCACCACCGCCGGGACCCCGACACGAGCGAGGCTTCTCCGAATGTCCGTGAACCTGAACAAGGGCCAGCAGATCAGCCTGAGCAAGTCCGACGGCGGCACGCTCAGCACGGTACGCATGGGACTGGGCTGGCAGGCCGCCCAGCGCAAGGGCTTCTTCGCGAAGCTGGCCGGCACCCGGGAGATCGACCTGGACGCCTCGGCGGTGCTCTTCGCCGCGGGGCAGGGCGTCGACGTCGTCTTCTTCCAGCACCTGACCAGCAACGACGGGTCGGTCCAGCACAGCGGGGACAACCTCGTCGGCGGCACGGGGCAGGGCGACGACGAGTCCATCGCGGTCGATCTGCGACGGGTTCCCGCCAATGTCGACCAGATCTTCTTCACGGTGAACTCCTTCACCGGCCAGACCTTCGAAGAGGTGCAGAACGCCTACTGCCGCCTCATCGACGAGTCCACCGGCGAGGAGCTGGCCCGCTACACGCTCACCGGCGGCGGTCAGCACACCGCCCAGATCATGGCCAAGGTGTACCGCTCCGGCACCACCTGGCAGATGACCGCCCTCGGCGAGCCCGCCACCGGCCGCACCTTCCAGGACCTGATGCCGACCATCAGCCGCCTGCTCTGACCCGCCGGGCGGGGGCCCGCGAGGCCCCCGCCGCCCACGCCCGTCCACCGCAGCACCCTGTTCCACCCATCTATACACCGCATGTATACGCGCCATGTATAGTCACCGGCATCCGGCGAACCCGCCTCACGTTGGAGAACTCCGCATGGCTTCGAAGAAGAACCTGGTCGCCAACCGCGCCGCCCTCGCCCACAAGGTGCGCTACGCCGTCGGCCACCCGCACCGCATCGCCCCGTACGTCAAGCGGGCGGCCCGGGACCGCTGGCTGGCCTTCAAGCACCCCGACCACGTCGGCTACTACCGGGCGGTCATGGCGTCCGACACCCGGCGCAACCCCGAGGCCGCCGTCGGCAGCCAGACCCACGACCGCTGGCTCGCGCTCGGCAGAATGCAGTTCGACTACCTCCGCGAGCACGGCCTGAAGCCGGAGTCCCGGATGCTCGACATCGGCTGCGGCAACCTCCGCGCCGGCTGGCACTTCATCGAGTACCTCGACGCCGGCAACTACTACGGCATCGACATCTCCCCCGACATCCTCATCGCCGCCAAGCAGACGCTGACCACGCAGGGCCTGCAGGCCAAGCTCCCGCACCTGACCATCACGCAGAACCTGACCCTGGACTTCCTGCCCGACGCGCACTTCGACGTCGTGCACGCCCACAGCGTCTTCTCGCACTCGCCGATAGAGGTCATCGACGAATGCCTGGCGCACGTGGGACGGGTGCTCGCCCCCGGCGGCTTCTTCGACTTCACCTTCGACCGCACCACCGGAGCCGAACACCACGTCCTGCGCGAGGACTTCTACTACCGCACCGAGACCCTCGTCGACCTCGCCGCACGCCACGGGCTCACGGCGCGCTTCATGGACGACTGGGAGACCCGCCGGCACGGCCAGTCCAAGATCCGCGTCACGGCTTCCTGACGGCCCGCGACCCTGGGGTAGTTCCGGAGCTACGTCCGGGAGGGAAGATCCAGCTGCTCCGAGGGGTCCCATGCGAAGGTGTGGTCCGGTTCCAGCCGAGCGCTGCCCCAGTGGACGGCGTGGATGCCACCCTCCGGGTCGGCCGTGAAGAACACGGACACCAGCCGGGCCGTCCGCCCCAGCTCCTCGAACGCCTCGTGCAGCTGCTCGTACTCCTCGGTGGTCAGTTCCTCGTCCAACGGGAACAGCCCCTCCTGCCCCTCGGGGCCGTGTGCGTGGTAGAGCCGCTGCCGGGTCACGGACGCGTGCGGCATCCGCGCCCGGTCCAGCGGAAGCGGCCGGTCCGCGTACTTGTACGGGAACAGCACGTGGTCGTTGAGCACGGCGTAGGTGTATCCATGTAGCTCGCGGGCGTCCCCACCCAGAGTCTGAGCGGCCTCGGCAAGCTCTTCGCGCGTGGCGTCCAACAGGGTCCGGCCGTACGGGCTCCGCCGTCCTGGCCCCGTGCACCGCCCTGGCTCCCTGCGTACGACATGGCACGCTCCTCCCCCATCGACTCACCATCCCCGCCACCTCCTGTGTGGCATATGCCGAGACGTGCGGCAAGGGCGCGCATCAGGCGTACGACCGGTCAGCGAGCGTGGTACTGCGCCCACACCGTCTTCCCCGGTGCCCCGGCGCGCGGTCGCATCCCCCAGGCGTCGGACAGCGCCGCGACCAGGAGCAGCCCCCGCCCGGACTCGGCGTCCGCGGGGGCCTCGGCCACACCGCCGACGGCCGGGGCGACCGGATCGGGCATCCGCTCACCGCGGGTATCGGTCACCTCGACACGCAGCCTGTCGCCGCACTCTTCGGTGAGCCGGAGGTGGAAGTCCCTCCCCGGTACGTGTCCGTGCCGCACGGCGTTGGCGGCCAGCTCGGCGGCGATGAGGGTCACCACCTCGTTGGCCGTCGAATCGTACGGGTGCCCCCAGTCGTCGAGCCGGTGCGAGACGAGCCGGCGTGCGAGGCGTGCGCCTCTAGGGGTGGAGGTGAACCGCATCCCGAAGTCACGCTCACCGACTGCGGGTTGCTGTCCTGCTGTCACGTAAGGAGGAATTGCTCCGTTCATGCGGAAGACCTTCCCGGCGTGTGCGTACGGTGACCAGCAGGGACGCGCCGACGGGCACGGGCTGTACGCATCGGCGCAGGTCTTGTACGCGGCACGACGCGTGCCTCGACGCGGAGCGTGGCGTTGGGGCGTACGGGTGCGGGATGCGGCAGCGGTGCGGGAGGTACCGGCACATGGACGATCAGCAGCCGTCCGGGCACGAGGACGGAGGCGAGCACGAGTACGAACCCGGCTCGGGCACGCTGCACGTCTTCGGGAGACAGCTCAAACTGTGCCGTCTGCGCGCGGGGATGGAGCGGTCCCGGCTCGGAGCGCTGACGGGGTACTCCGCGTCCACGATCGCCTCGTTCGAGCAGGGCCGCCGCATCCCGCCGCCGAAGTTCATCGACACGGTGGACGACGTACTGGACGCGGGCGGCGTACTGAAGGCCGGCAAGGAGGAGGTCGCCCGGGCGCAGTACCCGGCGTTCTTCCGCGATGCGGCGCGGTTGGAGGCGAGAGCGGTTGCCCTCCATGTGTACGCGACCAAGGCCGTTCCTGGCCTGCTCCAGGCGGAGGATTACGCGCGTGCGGTGTTCGCCATGTGGCGACCGCTGCTCGACGAGGAGACCGTAGACCAGCGGGTCGCGGCGCGGTTGGCACGCCAAGAGATCTTCTCCCGCATGCCGCTGCCCACCATCAGCTTTGTCATCGAGGAGTTCGTGTTGCGGCGTCCTCTGGGGGGACGTTCTGTCATGCGGGGACAACTGGAGCAGGTCCTGATGCATGGGCATCGCCGCAACGTCGAAATCCAGGTCATGCCGATCGAGCGTGAAGAGCACGCTGGACTCGAAGGCCCCTTCACCTTGATCGAGACGGGGGAAGGGCAGAGGATCGCGTACGTGGAGGCCTACAAGGACAGCCGCCTCTACACCGATCGGACGTCGGTCCGGGAGATCGAGGAGCAGTACGGCATCCTCCGGGCACAGGCGCTCCCGCCCCGCGAATCACTGGCCTTCGTCGAGAACTTGCTGGGAGAAGCATGAACGTCAAAAAGACCGGACAGGCGGCCCGACGCGAGTCGACCTGGTTCAAGAGCAGCTACAGCACCGGCTCGGGCGGCGAATGCGTAGAGGTGGCGCGGGGCGCGGGCAAAGTCCACGTCCGTGACTCGAAGGACAAGGCGGGGCCGATGTTGTCCATAGCCCCTGCCGGATGGGCGGCCTTCGTGGAGTTCGCCGCGCGGGGCTGACCGCGCACGACGCAGCGGGCGGCGTCCCGCCTCCGGCAATGTTCCGGTGGCGAGGCGCCGCCTCCGTACGCGTCAGGACTTCTTGACCGGCCGGCGGTCCTGCGGGCGCTGGAGGGCCTTGAAGTCGTCGAAGAAGCCGTAGTTGTGGGCCGGCAGGCCGCCGGCCGGACGCTCGACGGTGCGGTTGGCGTAGAGGCTGTTCAGCAGCCACGGGTCCTTCTGGGGCCCGAAGTCCTGCGCCATGGCGGCGGCCTGGGTCACGCCGTAGGTGGCCACGGCGAGGCGCCCGGTGTTCCGGAACTTCTGCACCTGGTTGCGCAGGAAATGCTTGTGGTTCTCGAACCAGGGGCTCATGGAGAGGAAGTCGTGCCACTGCTGCTCCGGCACGGGGTGCGCGAGGGCGTCCTTGATCGCCTGCCACACCGGGGTGTCCGGCGCGAGGCGGTAGCGGCTCGCGTACTCGGCCGGGACGGTGTCCGTCAGGTGCTGCTTCCACAGTCGCACCAGGGAGAACTCGGTGACCAGGAACTTCTGGTCCTTGCGCAGCCGGGGCAGCGTGTAGTCGAGGTAGGCCTGGACCGCCTCGGGACCGTCCACGTGGGGGTGGATGTCCGCGCCTTCGATCTCCGGTGTGGCGCGCGCGTAGGCCAGCCAGCGGTCAGTGGCCTTCGTGCGCTTGTCCGGCTGGTCCAGGAAGTTGAGCGCGCCCATGTAGAGGCGGGTCCGGCAGCCCTTGGGGAAGTGCTTCTTGCGGTACGCGATGACGTGGGCGGCGACCTTCTCGTAGAACGCGTTGAGCGCGCCCGAGTCGCGGTCCGACTGGAGGCTTTCGATGAACGGCTCGTTGCCGATGGCCAGGACGTCGACGGTGTCGAGGACGGCGTGCAGTACCCGGTCGACCCGGTCGAGCTCCGCGGTCATCTCCGCGCTGTCGGTGCGGGGCAGCGCCCGGTGGTTGTACGGGAACTTCAGCGACAGCACCGTGCGGTAACCCTGCTTCTGGGCGTCCAGCAGCTTCTTGACCGCCCGCTGCTGGGCGGCGTCGGCCTTGACCTCGGGCATCGGCACGAATCCGCGGAGCCAGCCGGCGGACAGATCGCCCAGCTCGTCGAACGTCACGCTGTCCGGGTCCTCGTTGAAGTTCGCGCCCAGTGCGCCGCTCGGCGCCGCGGTCGCGCTTCTTCCGGCAACGTCGCGGCCGTCCTCGGAACCGGTCGCGCGTCCGGTGTCCTGCCCTCCGGGCTTCTTCTCACCGGTCGAGCACCCCGCGGCCACCAGAGCCCCCAGAGCCCCGCCCGACAGTGCCAGTAGACGCCGACGCGTAACCAAGTCCCACTCACTTTCCTGCTGGCGCATGCGATCCGGCCACAGCAATTCGTCCGGCCGCCGCGGCCCCACCGGCCACCGTAGACCCCTGACCGGTCGCCCACCCCGCCCGGCCGCTCCGTCGGCACGCACTCTGCCCTCAAGTACATCCGTGCCCGCCGATCGGGTAAGGACCGGCGGGCACAGGGAGGGGGAACTTATGCGGTTATCGGGCTACTCATCGTCCTTGCGCTCGTGATGCCGCGGCAGGCGGCCGTGACGGAGACCGATCCAGACGTCACGGGCGCGGCGGCCCGCGCGGGTACGGCTGCGGGCGACCAGCTGGCGGGCCTGGTGCTCGTCCTCGACCATGTGCGAGGAGCCGCGCAGCGGCTTGCCCGCCGTTTCGTGCAGGAAGAACGCCGAGATGACGCCGATGACGCCCGCCGCCATCAAGTAGTACGCGGGCACCATCTTGTCGCCCGTGGACTCCACCAGCGCCGAGGCCACCAGCGGGGTCGTACCGCCGAAGATCGAGACGGAGACGTTGAAGGCGACGGAGAGACCGCCGTACCGCAGATGCGTGGGGAAGAGCGCGGGGAGCGTGGACGCGCTCGTCCCGGCGAAGCAGACGAGCAGCAGGCCGAGGATGACACAGCCCAGGGCCGGGAACAGGATGCCGCCCTGCTTGATGAGCAGGAACGCCGGGATGGCCAGGACGACCATCGCCGCGCCCGCCCACAGGAACATCGGGCGGCGCCCGAAGCGGTCCGAGTACCGTCCGACGGTGGTGATCGTCAGGACGACCAGGACCATCGTGCCGAGGACGAGCAGCTGGGCGGTCAGGCTCGGTTCGCCGAGGGTGCTGGTCATGTAGGTGGGCAGGTAGGAGGTGACCATGTAGTTGGTCACGTTGTAGAGCAGCACCAGGCCCATGCAGATGAGCATGGCCTCCCAGTGGTGGGTGAACAGCTCCTTCAGGCGGCCCTTGCCGGACATCCGGGCCTGTTCGACCGGGTCCTCCTCCAGGGAGCCGCCCTGTTCCGCCGCCGCCTTGTGCTTGGCCTCGACCTCCTGGAAGGCCGGGGTCTCCTCCAGCTTCATCCGCATGTAGAGGCCGATCAGGCCGAGCGGCCCGGCGACGTAGAAGGGGATGCGCCAGCCCCAGGAGAGCATCTGCTCGTCGCTGAGCACGGCGGTCAGGACGGTGACGAGGGTGGAGCCGAGCGAGTAGCCGACGAAGGTGCCGAAGTCGAGCCAGCTGCCGAGGAAGCCGCGCTTGCGGTCGGGTGAGTACTCCGCGATGTACGTCGTGGCGCCGGCGTACTCGCCACCGGTCGAGAAGCCCTGCACCAGCCGGCAGAGGAGAAGCAGTATCGGGGCTGCCAGGCCGATGGCGCTGTAACTCGGCAGGAAACCCACCGCGAAGGTACTGATCGCCATCATGATCATGGTGGCGGCGAGCACCCGCTGCCGGCCGATGCGGTCACCCAGCGGCCCGAAGACCAGGCCGCCGAGCGGCCGCACCAGGAAGGCCGCGGCGAACGTGGCGAAGGTGGAGATGACCTGCGCGCCGGGCGAGCTGGAGGGGAAGAAGACCTTGCCGAGGGTGGACGCGACGTAGGCGTAGACGCCGAAGTCGAACCACTCCATGGTGTTGCCCAGCGCCGCCGCCGAAACGGCCCGTCTGACCTGGGGTTTGTCGACGACGGTGACGTCCTCGGGGTCCACCGAGTTCTTGCGTCGGCGGAGTAGCGTGCGCACCATGCGCTCGGTCCGTACGCTGCCCGATCCGTACCCGGCGGACTGCGTTCCCTTGCGCGCTTGCCTGGATCGTTCGTTCTGCCCGTGTTTCATGGCTCCGCGTACTCGTCGTCGGGTCGGGTGGCGTGGGCGGGTGCCGTCCGGAGCGTGGATGATCGCAGCGACTGGCACGCTTTCGTCATCCTATTGCCGTTTTGCCCCACTGGACACAGTTTGCCAGCTCGCGTGCCGTGCGTACCGTAAGCTCCCACCGGCCCCCGTCTACCCACATGTACGCGGGCAAACGACCTTGATGGCGATCGGGGGTCCGGGCGCACCGTCACCCGATCGGGCGCGGGGCCTCGGGCGCGCCCCGCGGCGCTCGCGGGTCAGCCGCGGAAGACGGCCGGGGTCACCCCGTACACGCGCTGGAACCAGCGGGTGAAGTGGGGCTGGTCGGCGAAGCCGGTGGCGGCCGCGGCGTCGGCCGGAGCCGCACCCGCCCGCAGCAGGGAACGGGCCCGGCGCAGGCGCAGTTGGCGCTGGTAGTCGCTGGGGGCGAGACCGTATTCGGTGCGGAAGGCGCGGTAGAGCGCGAACCGGCTGCAGCCGGCGGCCGCCGCCAGCTGCTCGGCGGGCACGGGGTCCAGGTACCGCTCGTCCAGGAACGCGCGCGCCCGGCGGGCCGCCTGGCGCCGTGCCCGGTCGGCCGGCGTGCGGACGGCGAACGCGGCGGGCCGGGCCGCTGTGGTGCCGCGGCGGGTCATCGCGGTGACGGCGGCGGTCAGGCGCTCGTCGCGGACGAGCGGGTCGGTGGTGCCCGCCAGCGCGGCGTGCAGCCGGGCGAGCGCGTCCGCGAGCTGCGGGTCCGTCAGCACGGGGTGCGGGAACAGCGGCAGGGCGCCGGACCGGCCGTCGGTGGCGTCGGCGAGTACGTCGCTCACCACGGCGGGGCCGAGGTGCACGATGCGGTACTGGTAGCCCAGCTCGGCCGCGGCCCGGCCGTCGTGCACCTCGTCCGGGTTGAACGCCATCACCATCCCGGCGCCGCTGGTGTGGGCCCCGCCCCGGCAGCGGAAGCGCTGGGCACCGGCGTCGGTGATGCCGAAGGAGTACGTGTCGTGGCTGTGCGGCGGGTAGACGTGGTCGCGGAAGTGCGCGTGCATGGCCTCCACGGGACGGGTGCCGTCCCGCCAGTACCGCACCCAGCTGCCGCGCGTCGCCATGGCCGCATTATGGCCCGTGACCGGCGCGGCGGCGCCGCCGGCCGGGTCGGCCGCCGGGCGCGCACCAGCGTTCAAGACGCGGCCGGGGGCCGGGCGCCAGAGTCGGGGCATGCCAGCGAAGAAGGGCGTACAGAGCCCGTATCCGATGTTGTCGGTGACGATGGTGCTGTGGGGCAGCGCCTTCGCCAGTTCCAAGTCGGTGGTGGCGTACGTACCGCACTCCGTCGCCGCGTTGCTGCGCTTCGGCGGTGCCGCGCTCGCCCTGCTGGTGGCGCTGCACTTCTTGGGCGACCGGCGGGCGGCGGCGCAGGCACCGCGGGGCGCGGGCCGACGCGCCGCGCTGGCGGGCGTCCTCGGAGTCTTCGCCTACAACAGCGCGTTCTTCTGGGGGCTTTCGCTCGCGCCCTCGCTCGACGCCGGAATTCTCATCCCCGTCATGAGTCCGGTACTCACCAGCCTGTTCCTGCTGGTCACCAAGCGCGAACGGGCCTCGTGGGCGCGGCTGGCGGGGCTGGCGCTCGGGCTCACCGGAGCGGTGATCTTCTTCCTCGGCGCGGGCGGCAGCGCCCAGGGAAGCCCGTCACGGCTCGCCGGGGACGCGCTGTTCCTGCTCAGCGCGGCGTGCTGGGCCGCGTACACGCTCGCGGGGCCGCGGGTGCTCGCCGGCGTCGCCCCCCTGCGCGCCACGACGTACGCCACCTGCGCGGGCGCCGTACTGCTCGGCCTGGTCGCCGCACCCGCCGTACCGGACGTGCACTGGACCGAACTGCCACCGGGCGTCTGGCTGAACGCGCTGTACCTGGCCCTGGGCGCAGCCGCCGTCGCCAACCTCCTCTATTACCGCGGCGTGGGCGCGGTAGGCCCCGCCCGGGCCTCCCTGATGATGTTCACCGTCCCGGTGGTCAACACCCTCTGCGGCACTCTGTTCCTCGGGGAGTCCTTCGGCCCAGTACAGGCAGCCGGCGCCACGGTCCTCCTGTGCGGCGCCGTACTGGCCGCAACCCAGGGCCGCCTGCCGCGGCGCCGGACGGCCACCCCGAGGACTCTCACACCCACCTCCTCCGATCAGTCGACGGCCACGCGTCTCCCCCGGTCAAGTGGGTGATTTCGGTGGTGACGCGGGTGGCGTACGAGTGGATGTGGGGGTGGAGGTCGGGCCAGTGGTCGGGGGTGTGGCCCAGGTAGATGTCGCGGGCCCGGGTCGGTACGGGGTGGTGTTCCGGGGGGAGGTGGGTCAGGGCCCAGTCGGCTGCCGCGTCCTTGGTGGTGAGGGTGCCGGTGGCGAGCGTGTGCCAGATGCGGGCGAGGGTCAGGACGACGTTGCGGGTGTCCTGTTCGAGGTCGGCCAGGAGTTCCGGTACGCCGGCGACCAGCGCGCGGCGGAGGTCGGCGGGCGGGACCGGGGCGAGGACGTCGGTCGGGGGTGGCCCGGTGAGCGGTGTGTTGCCCTGAAGCGTCATGGTGATCAGTGGGGCGAGGTCGGGGCTCGGTGCCGGCTGCGGCAGCAGGCCGCGTGCGAACTCGGCGCGCAGCCACTCGCCGTACTGGAATTCGCAGCGGGGCGGGTAGCGCCAGGGGCGGACGTCGTCCTGTACGACGACGGTGAGTTCGACGGGCCGGAGGGGGCCGGGCTCGTCGGTCGGCGCGGAGAGCGCCCGCAGGCCGTCGGTCAGGGCCCGCCGTTCCGGCTGCGTCATGCGGCGCCGCGACACGACGAGCAGGTCGAGATCGCTGTACGGCCGCGTACGGCCGAGCACGGCGGAGCCATGCAGGTAGATGCCCACGACGGCGTCCGGGCCGAGCACTTCGCGCACCAGGTGCACCGTGTCGTCGGTCTGCGTCATCGCTGCCTCACCCTCTTCGTCGTACGTCGGCGCCCGCGCACCGGGTGGACTGGGAGCGGGCCTCGGGGGCACACGTCATGGCACAAGCCGGGCGACGGGAGATCGAGCATGGAAGCTTCAAGCATCATCGGCGCCATCGTGATCGGCATTGTCATCGGGGCCCTGGGCAGGCTCGTCGTCCCCGGGCGCCAGCACATCGGCATTCTCTGGACGATGCTGATCGGCATCGTCGCGGCGTTCGTCGGCGCGTGGATCGCGATGGGTCTCGGCGTCGCCGACACCAGGGGCGTCGACTGGATCGAGTGGGGCATCCAGGTCGCCGTGGCGGCCCTCGGCGTCATGGCCATGGAACGCGCCCTGGCACGCCGCTGACCCTGCGGCGTAGGGCCTGGGCGCGCGGACCGCCGCTGACCCTGCGCGTACGCCGCTTGCCCTGCCGCCTGTGGGTCCCGGCCGGGGCCCACAGGCCGTACACCGGCCGCTCGCCGGTCGCTCATCGGTCGCTCGGCCGGCCCGCCGCTCACAGGCCGAATTCGCGCGGTGCCAGCCCAAGCGTCCGGCACGCCTCGCGCACGACGGCCTGCTCGCTCTCGACGAACTCGCCGTCGGCCACGCCGATGACGATGCCGATCTGTACGACGGCCCGGGCCTCCGACGGTTTCTTCACCTTGGCCACCTCGTGCAGCACGGCGGCCGTGCCCGCGCGGAAGTCGGGGGCCAGCCGGTCGAGGTTCCCCTCGAAGCGGCGCTGGAGGTCGTCCGCGGCGAAGTTCTGCAGCACCTCGTTGGTGGCGATCAGCTGCGCGACCCGGCGCCGTTCCGCCGGGTCGATGATGCCGTCGGCGGCGGCCACCAGCGCGCACATGGCCATGCTCGCGTCACGGAACGCACCGCTCCGCAGCTCGTTCTTGCGCGCCACGAGCTGCGCCTGCATCGCCGACACCGACCCCTTGAGGCGGTTCCATACCGTGTGGCGTCCGCCCGTCGCCCGGCCGCTGTCGACGGCATGGGCGTCCGCGCGGCCCTGCGCGTCCCCCGGAGCCGTCGGCGGTATCCGGCAGTGGTCGAGGTAGTCGCGCAGCACCGACAGCCGGTGGTCCACCGCGGGGCTGTCGATCCGGTAGTAGATCTGCTTGCCCTCCTTGCGGGCGTCGACCAGCCCGCCGCGGTGCAGCAGACGCAGATGCTCGGAGGCGGTGGAGGGCCGCAGCCCGCTGCGTTCGGCGATCTCGCCGGCGGTGAGTTCGCCGACGCCCGAGAACTGGGCCAGCATCTGCTGCCGGGTGTCGCTCGCGAGTGCCTTGAGGAAGACCGCCGTCGCCTCGTCCATCGCCGCCTCCTCATGGTCGCGTGGGAAGGTTCACCTTCTCATGGGGACGGCAGCGCACTCGGGGACCCTCACAGTTAACTTCTACAGTGCTGTAGATTTCATTGACGCATCGCAGACCATCAGCAGACCACCAGCGGAGGAGAACGACGTGGCAATTTCCCTGGCCAAGGGCGGCAATGTCTCACTCAGCAAGGAAGCACCGGGGCTGACCGCGGTCGTCATCGGCCTGGGCTGGGACGTGCGCACCACCACGGGCACCGACCACGACCTCGACGCCAGCGCCCTGTTGTGCGACACGTCCGGCAAGGTCGGCTCCGACCAGCACTTCGTCTTCTACAACAACCTCAAGAGCCCGGACGGCTCGGTCGAGCACACCGGCGACAACCTCACCGGCGAGGGCGAGGGCGACGACGAGCAGATCAAGGTGAACCTCGCCGCCGTGCCCGCGGACGTGGCGAGCGTCGTCTTCCCGGTCTCCATCCACGACGCCGAGGCCCGCGCGCAGAACTTCGGCCAGGTACGCAACGCCTACATCCGGGTGGTCAACCAGGCCGACGGCCAGGAGATCGCCCGTTACGACCTCAGCGAGGACGCCGCCACGGAGACCGCGATGGTCTTCGGCGAGCTGTACCGGCACGGCGCGGAGTGGAAGTTCCGCGCCGTCGGCCAGGGGTACGCCTCCGGCCTCGCCGGCATCGCCGCCGACTTCGGCGTCAACGTCTGACGCTCCGGGGGCGGTTCGGATACGGGATCTCCGGCGCAGGAGCCCGGGGGGCGGTCCTCAGGGCCCGACCGGAGCAGGATCGAAGGCCGTTACCGGAAGTGGTTCGCCGTCGTAGCGTTCGATGGCGACGAGGGTGGTGCCGGAGGTCGGGCCCTGCGCGAGGCGGGAGGTGCCGAGGTCGCGGGTGAGGACGTTGGGATTGCCGTGCTTGTCCAGGCTGCCGGCGGCCCCCGCATCGGCCGGGTCGTACCAGGCACCGGTCGGCAGGGCGAGGACGCCGGGCCGGATGTCGTCGGAGAGCGCGGCACCCGCCAGGCACGCGCCACGGTCGTTGAAGAGGCGCACCACGTCGCCGTCGCTGATCCCGCGGGCCGCCGCGTCCTGGCGGTTGACCGTCACGGGTTCGCGCTCGTGGATCTTGCCGGACCTGCTGTGCGCACCGTGGTCGTACTGGCTGTGCAGCCGGTTCGCCGGCTGCGGCGAGATGAGGTCGAAGGGGTGGCGCTGCCGGGTGTCGCCCCGCCATTCGCGGGGCTCCAGCCACACCGGGTGGCCGGGGCAGTCGTCGTAGCCGAAGTCGGCGACCGTACGGGAGAAGACCTCGATGCGGCCCGAGGGCGTGGCGAGCGGATGGGCCTGGGGATCCTCGCGCAGCAGCTGGAACTGGTTCGGCCCGTCGGGCACCGGCGGCGTGACGACATGGCCGTCCTCGCGGCCCCGGCCCCGGCTCGTGTCCGGGCCCCGGCCCGCCGCCCAGAAGTCCGCGAAGGCCGGCAGGTCCACGCCCGTCTCCGCCAGCCGGGTGCGGGTGCGCTCGTACAGTTCCTCGACCCATTCATCGGCGGTCCGCCCCTCGGTGAACTCCTTCTCCAGCCCCAGTTTCCGGGCGATCTCGCTGAACGCGTCGTAGTCGGTACGGCTCTCCCCCGGAGGCTCGGCCGCCCGGTGCATCGCGGAGAGCGTCAGGTCGGTCTTGCCGGCGGCGAAGTCGTTGCGTTCCAGCATGGTCGCGGCGGGCAGCACGATGTCGCAGTGCCGGGCGAGCGGATTCCACCAGGGCTCGTGGCAGATGACGGTCTCCGGCCGCTGCCACGCGCGCACCAGCCGGTTCAGGTCCTGGTGGTGGTGGAAGGGGTTTCCGCCCGCCCAGTAGACGAGGCGGATGTCCGGATAGCGCAGCCGTCGGCCGTCGTAGTCGAAGGGCTCTCCGGGGTGCAGCAGCATGTCGGCGACGCGCGCGACCGGGATGAACGTCCCGACCGCGTTGTGCCCCTGCGGCAGCGACGCGATGGCGTGGCGCTCGCGCTCCACACCGGTCTGCGAGATGCCCAGCGCGGCCGCGAAGCCGCCGCCCGTGCGCCCCATCGAGCCGGAGAGGGCCGCCAGCACGACGGCCGTCCAGTACGGCTGCTCGCCGTGGTCCTGCCGCTGCACCGAGAAGCTGACGTTGATGACGGTCCGGTGGCGGGCGATCCGCCGGGCCAGGCCGACGATGGTCCCGGGGTCGACCCCGGTGAGCTCCGCGGCCCAGGCCGGGTCCTTGACGACGCCGTCGCTCCGGCCCAGGACGTACCGCTCGAAGACCTCGAAGCCCGTGCAGCAGCGCGCCATGAAGTCCGCGTCGTGCCGCCCCTCCGTGATCAGTACGTGGGCCAGCGCGAGCATCAGCGGGACGTCGGTGTTGGGCCGCAGCGGCACCCAGTCAGCGCCGAGCGCCTCGTGCGCGTCCGACCGCCACGGCGAGACGTTCACGAACGCCACGCCGTTGTCCCGGCACCGCCGCTGCCAGTCCACCGCCTGGTGGCGGCCGACCCCGCCGGAGTTGGCCTGGGCGTTCTTGGCGGCCAGGCCACCGAACGAGACGACCAGCTCGCCCTGGTCGGCTATCTCCCGCCACAGGGGGTTCTGCGCGACGGCGTTCCACGGCCCGCCGCCGATCACATGCGGCATGACCGCTTCCATGGCCGCGGCGCTGTACGACCCGACGGAGGAGGTGAAGCCGCCGAGCACGTTCAGGAAGCGGTGCACCTGGCTCTGCGCGTGGTGGAACCGCCCGGCGCTCCCCCAGCCGTACGACCCGCCGTAGATCGCCTCGTTGCCGTACCTCTCGCGCACCCGGTCCAGCTCGGTCGCGATCAGGCTGCCCGCCTCGTCCCAGGAGACGGGGACGAAGGGCTCCGCGCCCCGGCCGCCGCCGTCGTACCGCGGTCCGTGCTCCAGCCAGCCCCGGCGCACCATCGGCTGGAGTATCCGGTTGCGCGCGTGGTGGGCGTCCGCCACGCCCCGCCCGATGGGCGAGGGCCGGGGGTCGTCCGCCGCGGGCTCCAGCTTGTCGATGCCGCCGTCACCGTCCGTGACGACCTCGTAGTTGCCCCAGTGGGTGGCCGTGGGAAGGCGCCGGGGGGTGCCGGCGCCTGAATTCGGGGTCGAGGTCACTGTGTCGCCTCACGTGTGTGCGGTGGTACGGGTAGCGGGTCGGCAGGTCGGGGTGGCGTGGTCCGGGTGCCCGCCAATCGCGACGGGTATCAGCCGGAAGGGCCGGCACGCCCGAATGGGTGCAGACGCGTGGGGTGACGCGGGGTGACGACCGCCGAGAGTGCGGGCCGCGCCGCGGTGCTCCGGCGCACCACGAGGCGGGTCGGTACGAGTGTGGTGCCCCGGGTCGGCTCGTTCTGGCGCAGCGCCCCTTCGACGCAGCGGCGGCCCACCTCCGCGAAGTCCTGGTGGACGGCGGTCAGCGGCGGCAGGAAGGAGCTCGCCATGCTGGTGACGACCTGGCGCCACCTGGAAGGCCCGATGCGCGTCGTCGTGATGAGCACCGCCCGCGAGCAGCGTGAGCTCACCATGTCCGCGGCCCATCACGCCTCCATCGCCGACGCCGTCGAACGAGGCGACGCCGACGTCGCATTGGCCATCCTGCACGAGCACATGAGCTCCGCCATGGCCAACCTGCAGCCCCCGCCGACACCGCAGCAGACGGGGGATGAGCGCTCCCCCCCCCCGTGACGGAATCGGTCGGTCGGGCGCGGTTTTTGGCCCCTGACTGTCCGTCGGGCGGGACATCCGGCTAAGCTGATCACTGGCCCGGATGCCGCATCCCCCGTCGGTATCCGGGCCCTTCGCATGCCATGACGCGCTGCCGCCCATGCCGGCGGACAGCGCAGAGGGCCCCGGGCTGGTTGGCCCGGGGCCCTCTGCTGTGCGGGCTCGTCCTGCCCCACCCCCGTGGAGGCGGGACGAACCCGGGTCAGTGGGGCCCGCTCATGTGGTGAAAGCGGGCGGCCGTACGGGCTCGGGCAGGAGCCGCGCGAGGTGCCCGGCCACGTGGAGGACCGTGCGGTCGGCCAGGTAGGGGCCGATGATCTGGACGGACAGCGGCAGCCCGTCGGCGGTCTTCCCAGCGGGGACGACGGCGGCCGGGAGCCGGACGTGACCGGCCAGGTTCAGCCAAGTCGTCTGGGCGTAGTACGGGCGCTTCTCGCCGTCGACGGTGATGTACCGCTGCGGCACCGGGACCCCGGTCTGGTCCTCGACGGCCGCGGTCGGCGCCGCCGGCGTGATCAGCACGTCGTGACGGGCGAAGTAGCCGGCCCAGCGGACCCGCAGCTTTTCGCGCGCCTCGTCGGCGAGCAGCCAGTCCCGGTGCCGCATGGTCCGCGCACGCAGATAGAGAGCGTTCGGGTCGTCCGCCGGGGCCTTCCGCGCGGCCGCGACGTCGGCGGCGAACTCCTCGTCGGTGGCCGTCGCGCTCGCCGTGGCGTACATCAGGCGCTGGAACAGCTCATCGCTGTCGGCGAGGTCCACCGGTCGGGTGGTGTCGTCGACGGTGGCGCCGGCGGCCCGTACGCGCTGCCCGACCGTGTCCAGCAGGGCCCGGGTGTCCTTGTCGACGGGGCAGTACGGGTCGCCCCGCCAGATGCCGATCCGGTAGTCGGCGAGGCGGCGGTGGCGCGGCGCCGGGAGGTCGATCCGCCAGGCAGCGGCGTCGGCCGGGGCCGGCGCGGCGAGCACGTCGAGGAGCAGACCGAGGTCCTCGGGCGTACGGGCGAGGGGGCCGAGCGTGTTCATGTCGGAGCTGGTCAGCCAGCCGGGCGGGCGCGGGATGTGGCCGCGGGTGGGCACGATGCCGAAGCTGGTGCGCAGCGCGTACACACCGCAGTAGGCGGCCGGGAGGCGGAGGGACCCGGCGAGGTCCGAGCCGACTTCGAGGGCGGTGAGCCCGGCGGCGACGGCGGCGGCCGGGCCGCCGGAGGAACCGCCCGCGGTCCTGCCGCCGTCGTGCGGGTTCGCCGTCCTGCCGAAGACGGGGTTCGAGGTCTGGATGTCCTGACACAGGGCCGGCACGTTGGTCTTGCCGACGAGGACGGCGCCGGCCGCGCGGAGCCGGGCGACGGCGTCGGCGTCCCGGGCGGGCACGTGGTCGGCGAGGCCGGGCGAGCCGCAGGTGGTGCGCAGCCCCTTCGTCTCCAGCGCGTCCTTCACGGTGAGCGGCAGGCCGTGCAGCGGGCCGAGCGGCTTGCCGCTACGGGCCAGGTGGCGGTCGGCCCGGTCGGCGGCCGCGCGGGCGCCGTCGGCGTCGAGGGTGACGATCGCGTTCAGGCCCGGGTTGGCCGCTGCGATGTGCCGGAGGTACTGCTCCAGCAGGTCGCGGCTGGTGGTCTTCCCCCGGCGCAGCGCGGTGAGCTGTGCGCGGGCGGGTGCCAGGTGCAGGGCGCGGCGGGCGGCCTTCCCGGTGCCGGAGCGCGGGCGGGCGGCCGCGGAGGAGGTCAGGGCGGCCGTCGCGGCGGCGGCCGTGGCGAGGAGGCTGCGGCGGCGGATCACGGGCGGGCTCCCGGGGCGGCGCTGTGCGCGGCGGGAGCGGCGGAGCCGTCGGCCGGCGGGGTGAAGTACGCGGCGACGCGCTGAAGGTGCGTCAGCTCGTCCTCGGTGGTGTCGAGGGGCAGCTCGGCGTCGGCGTACTCGGCCGGGGCGTCGACCGGTTCGTCGGCGCGGTGCCGGAGGAGCGCGTCGCGGATCTGGTCGGCGGTGACGGCCGCGGCGAGGCCGGCGCCGGTGAGGCCCTCGGCACCGCGCCGGGCCGTGGACTCCTCCCGTACCGCCGGGTCGAGGTAGCGGCGGAGCAGCTTCTGGCCCTGGCGGATCTCCACGCGGCGGCGGAGCAGCGGGAAGTGGGCGCTGCGGCCGCGCAGCAGGGCGGCGCGCTGCGGGGCCGGGCGGCGCAGGGTGATGCCGGGGTCGGCCTGGTCCAGCGCGGCCCACAGGTGGCGCAGGCGGCGGTAGTGGAGGTGTGCGGTGGTCCAGTCGCGCGCTGCGGCGGTCCGTCGGGCCAGGGTGGGGAGGAAGTATCCGATCTGGGTGGCGGTGGCGCCGATGTCGCCGCAGGCCCAGGCGAACGGGTCCAGGTGCCGGACGTCGAAGCCGACCTCGGCACCGACGACCGCGCCGATCCGGATGGTGCTGTACCCGAGGGTGATGATCGCGCCCACCGTGATGAGCCGCAGGCCCCACGCGATCGACGGGTTGCTCGCGGTGCGGGCGTACTTCCAGCAGGAGCGTGCCAGATAGACCTCGGCGACGGTGTACGTGCCGAAGTACAGCAGCACGTACGCCTGGTAGAAGGGGTCGTGCGCGTAGTACGTCGCGAAGTCGGCGGGGCGGGTCGTCGCCGGGGTGAGCAGCGCGAACAGTACGGTCATGCCGGCGATGACGGCGGCTGCCGCGATGAGCAGGGCCCGTCCGCGGCGGCGGGCCTCGGCCGCCGGCTTGGACCAGTACGCGAGGACGGTGGCCTGGAGCGCGAAGACGAGGATCACGCAGCTCTGGGCGAGCGGCACGGAGAAGTTGGTGATGCCGAGGACGCCGTCGATGCGCACCCATACCCAGGTGAGGGAGACGGCGTAGCTGATCGCGGAGAAGCCGTAGGTGAACGCCAGGGCGACCAGGGCGCGGTCGCGGCGGCTCCTGCCGAGGTCGCGGAGGAGGAAGAGGAACCCGGTACCGGCGATCGCCAGGCACAGGGGGTGGAGTATGTCTTTCACAGCCTGATCCGGTCAGCGCAGGAGGGTACGGGCGATGGGGTCGGCATCCCGGGAGGTGCGGGAGGCCGCGGCACGGGAGACGCTCACGTGCTCCTGCAGCAGTGATCCGAGCATTTCGGCTTCGAACTCCTCGGGTTCGTTGTAGCGGGTCCGGCCCAGGACGAGCTGGACGATGCTGGGGTCGATGCCGGTGATCAGGCCGCCGAGGTTGCCGGTGTCGACCGGCGACTTGCCGCGGTGCCGCCTGAGCATGTGCGCGAACTCGTGGCCCACGATGACCTCGGCGTGCGCGCGGCTGATGCCGGTGTCGTAGAAGACGTAGTCCGTCGTTCCGGTGGCCAGCCACATGCCGCAGGGCGCCGAGGAGTCCAGCGAGTCCGGGTCGGACGGGTCCGGCGTGAAGGGCATGAGCCGGATCGACCGGCCGAACCGGTTCTCCATGAACGGCACCAGGTCGAGGACGCTGTCGACGGGCGGCAGGTCCAGCTCCGCGACGAACTCGCGGTTGCGGCGCTCCACTTCGTCGCCCGCGCGGTCGCGCCGGCCGCGCCGCGCGCGGCCGCCTCGCCACATCGGCATCCTGGGGCCCGTCACGGCGAGCCCCTCTCGGGGTCGTCGGGCAGGCCTTCCAGCTCCCGGACGGCGTCGATCGCCTCCAGGACCTTGCGCTGGCTCCGGTCGGACAGCCCCATCGCGCGGAGGGCGATCTCCCGCACGCCGGCTTCGCTGAGCTTCCGCAGGAGTTCGAACTGGTCCGCGACCTTGCGCGTGATCTCGTCCTCGACGAAGTAGCCGGCCTCCACACCGAAGAACCGCGCGAGGAGGGGCACGAGGGTGATGGTGGGGGTGCGCTCCCCCTTGCGCAGCATGCCGATGTAGGCACCGGTGAAGCTGTCGTCACCGTAGGACGAGATCGTCCGCGCCACGTGCGCGTTGCTGAACTCCTTGGCACCCGGCGCGCGTACGCGGTCGAAGAGGAAGTTCAGCCGGTCGGCGAACGGAGCCCCAGGAGCGGGTACGGGAACCACGGGTTCCTCCCCCGGCGTCCCGGCATCGACTCTGTCATCCACTGCGGCCACGTCATGCTCCCTCTCGATCGCCTTAAACTATAGTTGACGATCGAGCGTACGGAAGCCCCCGTTCCCAGCCGTGAGCGAACCGAGACGTCAGCGGGCCCCACCGGCCCGGTGCCGACAGGCGGCACACGTCCGCGAGCCGCCCTCACCGGCGGCCTTCCCCAGGTGGGTCGCGACCGCCTGGAGCAGCGCGACGGCCACCAGCCTCGCCACGGGGTGCTCGACGGCCCGGCGCAGCGCCGCCGTACGCAAGGTCATCGGCCTCCCCCCGCGTGGACGGTGAAGGCCGCCGTGCGGACCGTGCCCTTGTGCCGGAAGTCCAGGAAGAGGCGGTACGTGCCCTTGCTCGGCGCCGTCGCGGTGAAGGAGACCTCCGGTCCGGGCTTCGTCCGGCCGTCACCCGGTTCGCCGTTGGGGTGGACGTGCAGGTACGCGAGGTCGCCGGCGCGCAGGGCGACGAGGTGGCCGTACGCACCCAGGTAGGGCTGGAGGTCGCGGACCGGCTCGCCGTCCTTCGTCACGCGCAGCGACAGCTCGCCGGGCTTGCCCGGTACGAGGTGGCCGTCGAGCCGGACGTCGTAGCCGTCGACGGTCGCGGTGGTGGCGTGTTCCGGCAGTTCGGTCCGCTCGGCGGAGCCGGTCACGGCGAGGTCCGAGCCGAGGGTCAGCCCCTCCTTCTCACCCTTCGGCGTGAAGTCGGCGAAGACGCGGTACCCGCCGGCCGCGGGCAGCTCGACCGGCGTGGACCACGTGCCGTCCGCCGCGCGGGTCGGGTGGAGGTGCCGGTACACGGTCAGGTCGCGCGAGGCGACTATGAGGTGCAGCTCCTTGCCGTGCTCCTGCTGGTACGCGGTCACCGGCCGGCCCGTGCCGTCCCGGACGATCGCGAAGCGCAGCTCGGCCGGGGCCTTGGCCTTGATGTCCGACTTCTTGAGGTCCTTGAGGTCCAGCGTGTAGCCGCGCTCGGCGACCTGGGGTCCGCCCGGCGTCGCCGCGCCGCGCCCGGCGGCCCCGCTCTCGGCGGCGCCCTCCCCGTGTTCGCCGTGCGCGTCCGCGCCACGCTCCTCCTCCGAACCCGCGGCGTGCTGTCCGTGCCGCGTACCGGTCCCGTCCACGACCGGGTCCACCGCGTTCCCGGCTCCGTAGGCCGCACCGAACGTCGCGGCGAGCGCTGCGGCGAAGACGCCGACCTTCACTCCGGTGCGCATGGCGCACTCCCTCCTTCGGGGCCGCCCGGCGGGCGACCGACAAGCTCACCGTACCCCTGGGGGGTATTACGTCAAGCGAGCCGAGCCCTTGCCACCCATACCGGCAGGGGGTATACATGGAGCCACGCCGACAGATACCCCCCTAGGGTATAAGGCAGACCGTAACGGCCCTGCTACCGGAGGAACCCATGTCGTCCTGCTGCACCCCTGATGGCAGCTGCCACACCAACAGCACCGAAGCGCCGGAGGCCGGCCCGGCCACCACCACCGCCGAGGGCCGGACCGTCGTCTACCGGGTCGACGGCATCGGCAGCGCGCACTGCCAGGGCGTCGTCGCCAAGGCCGTCGGCGGGCTGGACAGCGTCGTCGACGTCCAGGTGGAGATCGGGACCGGCCTGGTCACGGTCACCACCGACGGCGAGCCCGACGACACCCTCATCGCCTCGGCGGTCGACGAGGCCGGCTACGACTTCACCGGCCGGGCCTGACCGCCGAGGGAGAGCAGGGGACGGGCGGGGCCATCCCAACCCCCGAGCCCCGCCCGTCCCCCGTCCGCACATCCGTGAGCTGCGAGGAGCAGACATGACCACCACCAGCCCCGGCGCCGCCGAGGTCGAGCTCGCCATCGGCGGCATGACCTGCGCCTCCTGCGCCGCCCGCATCGAGAAGAAGCTCAACCGCATGGACGGGGTCGAGGCCACCGTCAACTACGCCACCGAGAAGGCCAAGGTCACGCACCGGAGCGACATCTCCGTGAGCGACCTGATCGCCACCGTCGAGGCCACCGGTTACAGCGCGCAGGAGCCCGCTCCCCCGGCCGGCGCGCCGGGGACCGACGGTCCGGCCGAAGGCGGCCAGGAGGCGGACGACGAGCTGCGTCCGCTGCGCCAGCGCCTGATCACCGCCGTGGCGCTCGCCGTACCGGTCATCGCGATGGCGATGGTCCCGGCGCTGCAGATCGAGTACTGGCAGTGGCTCTCCCTCACCCTCGCCGCACCCGTCGTCACCTACGCCGCGTGGCCCTTCCACCGCGCCGCCTGGACCAACGCCAAGCACGGCGCCGCCACGATGGACACCCTGATCTCGGTCGGCACGACGGCCGCGTTCCTGTGGTCGCTGTGGGCCCTGTTCTTCGGCACCGCCGGTACGCCCGGCATGACGCACCCCTTCGAGCTGACCATCGCCCGCAGCGACGGCGCCGGGAACATCTACCTGGAGGCCGCCGCCGGCGTCACCGCCTTCATCCTGGCCGGCCGCTACTTCGAGGCGCGCTCCAAGCGGAAGGCCGGCGCCGCCCTGAAGGCCCTGCTGGAGCTGGGCGCCAAGGACGTCACCGTGCTGCGCGACGGCGGGGAGCGGACCATCCCGGTCGGCGAACTGCGCGTCGGCGACCGGTTCCTGGTCCGCCCCGGCGAGAAGATCGCCACGGACGGCACGGTCGTCGAGGGCGCCTCGGCGGTGGACGCCTCGATGCTCACCGGCGAGTCCGTACCCGTGGAGGTCACCGCAGGCGACGGCGTCACCGGAGCCACCCTCAACGTCGGCGGCCGGCTCGTCGTCGAGGCGACCCGCATCGGCGCCGACACCCAGCTCGCCCGGATGGCCAAGCTGGTGGAGGACGCGCAGAACGGCAAGGCCGCGGCCCAGCGCCTCGCCGACCGGATCTCCGCCGTCTTCGTCCCCGTCGTCATCGCGCTCGCGCTCGGCACCCTCGGCTTCTGGCTGGGCAACGGCGCGGGGCTGACCGCCGCGTTCACCGCCGCCGTCGCCGTCCTCATCATCGCCTGCCCCTGCGCCCTGGGGCTGGCCACGCCCACCGCCCTGATGGTCGGCACCGGCCGCGGCGCCCAGCTCGGCATCCTCATCAAGGGGCCCGAGGTTCTGGAGACCACCCGCAAGGTCGACACCATCGTGCTGGACAAGACCGGCACCGTCACCACCGGGCGGATGACGCTGCTGGCCACACACGCGGCGGACGGCACGGACGAGACCGAAGTACTGCGGCTGGCGGGCGCGCTGGAGCACGCCTCCGAGCACCCCATCGCCCAGGCCGTCGCCGCGGGCGCCGCCGCCAGGACCGGCACGCTGCCCACCCCCGAGGACTTCACCAACGTCGCGGGGCTCGGCGTCCAGGGCGTGGTCGAGGGGCACGCCGTCCTCGTCGGCCGCGAGAAGCTGCTCGCCGAGTGGGCCATCACGCTGCCGCCGGAGCTGGAGCGCGCGAAGGCCGAGGCCGAGTCGGCCGGCCGTACCGCCATCGCGGTGGCCTGGGACGGCGAGGCCCGGGCGGTCCTCGAGGTCGCGGACGCGGTCAAGGAGACGAGCCCCGAGGCCATCCGGCGGCTGCGCGCCCTCGGCCTGACCCCCGTCCTGCTCACCGGCGACAACCAGGCGGTCGCCCGGTCCGTCGCCGCCGAGGTCGGCATCGCGCCGGACCAGGTCATCGCCGAGGTGCTCCCGCAGGACAAGGTCGACGTGGTCAAGCACCTCCAGCAGGAGGGCAAGTCCGTGGCCATGGTGGGTGACGGTGTGAACGACGCCGCCGCCCTGGCCCAGGCCGACCTGGGGCTGGCGATGGGCACCGGCACCGACGCCGCGATCGAGGCCGGCGACCTCACTCTCGTACGCGGCGACCTGCGGGCCGCGGCCGACGCCATCCGGCTCTCCCGCAAGACGCTCGGCACCATCAAGTCCAACCTCTTCTGGGCCTTCGCCTACAACGTGGCCGCCCTGCCGCTCGCCGCCTCCGGCCTGCTCAACCCGATGATCGCGGGCGCGGCCATGGCGTTCTCGTCGGTCTTCGTCGTCGGCAACAGCCTGCGGCTGCGGGGATTCCAAGCGGCGGACCACTGACACGGAGGCCACGATGCCCGGGTACCAGGAACAGCGGGACGGCGTCATCAGGCGCCTGCGGCCCATCGAGGGCCAAGTACGAGGCGTACAGCGGATGGTCGAGCAGGACACCTACTGCATCGACGTCCTCACCCAGATCTCCACGACCAACGCAGCGCTGCGGTCCGTCGCCCTGGTCATGCTCGACGAGCACCTCGACTGCTGCGTCACCGAGGCCATCGTGGAGGGCGGCGAACAGGCGAAGGCCAGAGTCGGCGAGGCGTCCGCGGCCATCGCCCGCCTCGTGCGGACCTGACGGACACCCTCCATACCCGCCACGGGTATGGAGGGTGTCTTCCGTGTCCCAAGCCCACAGCGCCATGCGATGTGGCCCATCCGAGCAGTCCCGAGCAGTGGACATCACCCGCAACGCCCGCCGCCACCTGGCCTTCGGCGCCGGTACCCACCACTGCGTCGGCCGGCCCCCGGCCCGGATGGAGCTCCAGGCCCTCTACCCCACCCTCCTCCGCCGCATCCCCACCCTGCGTACCGCCGTCGACCTGGAGCAACTCCCCTTCAAACACGATGCCGTCATCTACGGCGTGCACGAACGGCCCGTCACATGGTGAAGGGATCCTCCACCGTCGGAACGATCGGCGAGAGCAACGCCTCGGTGTGCTGCGTGACCGTGCCACGGGCGAGCCTGAACACACGTACCTCGTTCTCGTGGCCGGGGTCCTCGTCGTCGCGGATGTGGAGGAGCCCGTAGGAGCCGGGCGCCACCACGCCCACCTGCTCGAACAGCTCCAGCAGGGCGAGGGCGTTGGCCGAGCGGTGACTGGCCTGGCCGCCCAGGTGGATGAAGGCGTCGCCGTTCATCCACCTCAGGTCGAGGAGGTACGGGCTGTCGATCTCGGCGACGCGAAGACGCAGTTCGTCGACGATCTCCCGCGTTCGGACATCGTCGTCGTCGCCCGTGCTCTCCCTGAGGGTGATCCAGCCGTGATACTCGAACATGCGGCGATGCTAGTGAGGACGACCGGCCGCAGTGGGCAGCGGTCATGGCGCTCCTTACGGGGTAAGAATCAGCTGCGGACGTCGCCGCGTTGCAGTGCGCGGGCGACCTGTGCCAGGGAGTCGCCCCGCTGCCGGGCGTAGAGCCTGAACGGGTCGAGCACCTCGCTTCCGATGCCGCCGGAGAGCCGGCCGGCGTCGTAGGCGGTGCCTTCCTGTGTGGTGTCGCGGGTGCCCTCGCCGGTGAGGCTGGACTGGAAGATGCCGGCGGCGGAGCGGGGCAGGAAGTCCTCGTAGACGATGGGCCGCGCGCGGACCCAGCCCTGCCGCACCAGCTCACCCAAGGCCGGACGGCGGGCGGCTGCCGTCCCGCGGCCGGTCGGCGACGAGGCGGTAGGTGAAATGGCCCAGCCCCTCGGCGGCGAGCTGCTCCTCGCTCGCGGGCATGTGGCGTTCCCACACCGCACGGGCGATGTCGGCGCGGGACTCGCCCGTGCCCTGCGCGGTCTGCTGGTCGACGAGGCCGAGCAGTTCGTCGTAGCGGGCCCGGCCCTCACGGGTGAGGGCGATGCCACGGGCCTCGACCTCGCCGAAGCGTACGCGCAGGGCGCCGGTGCGGACGGTGCCGTCGGGGGTGCGCATCGCGCGCTTCTCGGCGAGGGCGCGGAAGGAGGTCTGCCGCAGCAGGACGTCGGCCCGTGCCAGGCCGGCGGCCCCTGGATCGCGTCGATCATCTCGATGCCCCGCTCGGTCATGCGCCGGTACAGCTCGTCGATGTCCAGGACGCGCGGGGTGCCGACGCGGATGGCTCCGTGCCGTTCGGCGGTCACCCCGCCGATGGAGCCGAGCCGTTCGGCGTCGGCTCCGCGGGCGCGCAGGACATCCTCGTTGACCTCGCGCGAGACGTCCACGAGCGTGGTGCAGGCGGGTACTTCCCGCCCGTACAACTCCGACAGCCGCGTCGCGAACGCGGCGCGCAGCTGCCACTGGCCGGTCGTTGACATGGTCTGCCGGTCCGCCTTTCGGACGGGGTCGGGGTCACACCACGTGGGCTATCGGTGACGGCCGGCGCCGAGTTCGCACCACGTGGGCCATCAGGCTCACACCACATGCGCTTCGGGCCGGGTTCCGGCGCCTTGGCGGAAGCGGTCTGCGCCGAGCGGGGCGATGTCGGTGCACGGTTCGCGCTCCAGGTACAGGTCGCGCATGATCTCGCCGACCGCGGGCGCCTGGAGGAAACCGTGGCCGGAGAATCCGGCGGCGTACAGGAAGTTGGGGTACTCGGCGGAGCGGCCGATCAGCGCGTTGTGGTCGGGTGTGACCTCGTACAGGCCGGCCCACCCGCCGTCCGTCCGCATGTCCGCGAGGGCGGGGGCACGGCGGCGTGCCGCGGCGCGGAACAGCTCCAGCCACTCCGGGGTCCAGGTGGTGTCGAACCCCTCGGGCTCGTCGGGGTCGGCGAGCCCGAACAGCAGCCCGTCGTCGCTGTTGTGGAAGTAGGCGGTGGAGGAGAAGTCGATGGTGAACGGGATGCGGGGCGCGGGCGGGGTGAGCGGCTCGGTGAACGACAGCTGGCGGCGCACGGGGCGTACCGGGAGGCGGGTGCCGATCATGTCGCCGATCCGGGCCGACCAGGCGCCCGCCGTGCAGATCACCGTGGCGCAGGCGATGCGGCCCCGGTTCGTGTGCACGCCGGTGACGCGGTCGCCGGCCGTGTCGAGGCCGATGACCGCCGTGTGCGTGGCGAGGGCGACGCCGGCCCGTGCCGCGGCCCGCGCGTACCCCTGTACGACCAGTGCGGGGCGGGCGTGGCCGTCGGCGGGCGAGTAGGCGGCGGCCACCAGCCCGTCGGTGCTGACGTAGGGGCACAGGCGTTGCGCCTCGTCGGGGTCGATCATGCGGCTGGGTACGCCGAGGCCGTTCTGGATGTCCACCCCGGCCTCGAACTCCCTCGCCTGCCGTGCGGTGTCGAGCAGGAAGAGGTAGCCGACGGTGTCGAGCCGGATGCCGGCGCCCGGCCGGCGCGGGAAGTCCCGGTAGGCGTGGAGGCTGCGGTGGCCCAGCTCGATGTTGAGCGGGTCGGAGAACTGGGCGCGTACTCCGCCGATCGGCTTGCCCGAGCTGCCGCAGCCCAGTTCACCGCGTTCGACGACGATGACGTTGCGCACCCCGGCCTCGGCGAGGTGGAACGCTGTGCTGGCACCCATCACCCCACCGCCGATGATCACGACGTCGGCGGTGGACGGAACGGTACGTAAGGTGGCGGAGGTCAACGGCGGGTCCCTTCCCAGAGGCCGCTCCCGGCGAGTGCAGAGACCTCGGTGTCCGGGGCGCGGCGCGGACTGACAGTGCGGGGCGGTGCCGATCAACAGGCTGCCCGACATCGTGCAGCAGCCCGTCCGTTGACGTCCACCAATGATTGCGCTGGTCTCTTCGGCTGGTCTCTTCACGATCGCTGTACGGACCGGGCGAGTGCGCAGTTGCGTTCGCTGGTGAGCCGACCCGGCGCGGCACGATCACCGCGGTGGCGCCCAGCTGGGGCGGCACACGGTCGCGGTGTCCGTCGGCCGCCGCATCACCGGCGCCCACATCGACAACGTGCACACCGCGGAAGCCAAGGGCGTACGTCAGGCCATGGACCACCTCCTCGGTCTCGGGCACCGCAGGATCGTCCACGTCGGCGGCGGACGCGACCCCGGCTCGACGGAACGGCGGCGCACCTACCGTGCCGCGATGCACCGCCACGGCCTCGGCGACGACATCCGCGTCATTCCGGGCCGGGCTCGACGTCCCGGGCGATGTGTCGGTGGTGGGGTACGACGACAGCCATCTCTCGCACCTCATGCCCGTGGGCCTGACCACCGTCCGCCAGGACCCGGCCCGGCTGGCCGGGCACGCGGTACGGTTCGCCGTCGAGCGGCTGGAGGGCGAGGGGGTGGCGCCGCGCGAGGCGGTACTCGCCCCGAAGCTCGTGGTGCGGGCGTCGACGGGCCTCCCGCGCGACGACGGGTGAGCGCCGCCGGCAGACGGCGACACCCGCGCACGGACGCAACGCGCTCAGGGTGGCGAAGCACCGGCTCGTTGTGTGCTGGCGCGGCTCCCGTTCCGGTGGGAACTTGGGGGTGCGGCGACCCTTGCCCCGCCCGTCGCCGGAGACGGATGGAGGGATTCCCCATGGCGGAGTGCGAAGTCTGCGGTAATGACTACGAGTTGGCGTTCGAAGTGCGTGCCGCCGGAGCGGTGCACGTCTTCGACAGCCTGGAATGCGCGGCCCAGCGCATGGCCCCGATCTGCGACAACTGCAAGTGCCGGATCCTGGGCCACGGCCTGCAGTCGGACGGCCAGTTCTACTGCTGCGCCCACTGCGCACGGCAGAAGGGCCATGCCCAACTGGTCGACCACGCCTGACGATGGACCACGCTCGGCGTACGGCCATCTTCTGCCGGGCGGGAACAGGCCGGACGGTGTCGTCTTGATGAGGTCGAGCGCTTGCGCGACGCCCGGGTGGCGGGCGGCACCGCTGCGGGTGGCCGCCAGGATCCGTCGCGCAGGCGCGGGCTCTCCCCACAGAGGGACGCGCTCGACGGGCCATCCGGTGCCGATGCGTGCGAGGCGCGGCACCAGGATCACGCCCGCCTCCACCAGGCGGCCGGTCAGCCGCGCGTAGCGGTCCCGCGGCGCCGCGGCGGCGGTCGGCAGCAGGTGGGTCGCGGCCGTCGAGAAGCCGCAGAGGGTGAAGCTGCCCGTCGGCTCCTCGGCCGACCCGGCCAGCTCGCCGCGGGCCTGCTCCCACTGCGCCTGCATGACGGCGGTGCGCCGCAGTACCGTACGCGCCGCCGGCGTGAGCTGGACGCCGCGCCCTGCGGGCTCCATCAGTTTCTACGGTCACCTGCAGGTCGTGCGAGATGTGCAGCAACAGTCCGAGCAGGGCGAACTCGGCGGAGCAGAGCGCGACGGCGGCGAGCGAGAGCGCGAGCAGCGGCACGACGGAGGCCGTGGGTTCGACAGGGCGGATAGGGCGGAGATACGAGGGCGACCGCCCGCTGCGCGTCCAGGACGTCGACGACCCGTTCCGGCGGGGCGTGCCGACCATTGCGCGGGCCACCTCGAAGGCTGAGCTCAGCTGGCTGCGGCAGACGCCGACGGAGCTGGCCGACACGGCAGGGGCGGACGGGTGAGAAACCAACCCGTCCGCCCCTGAGGCACACCCGAACGTCAGCGGCCCTGCAGCGTCCTGACGTTGTCGCCGAAGGTCCAGCCCTTGGAACCGTCCCAGTTGAGGGACCAGGCCATCAGGCCCTTGAGGCTGTTGTTGTAGTGCTTCCAGGCCTGGGAGACCTGGGCGGTGGACAGGTAACCGCCGCCGGCGCCCGGCTGGGCGGGCAGGCCCGGTACCTGCTTGTCGTAGGGCACCTTGATGGTGGTGCCCTGTACGACCAGGCCCTTGTTGAGGCAGTCCGTCTGCGCGGTGAAGCCCTCGACGGTGCCGGCGGAGTAGGAGTCGCCGGAGCAGCCGTACATGCTGCCGTTGTAGTACTGCATGTTCAGCCACCACAGGCGGCCGTTGTCCGCGTACTTCTTGACGATGGGCAGGTACGCGCCCCAGATCGAGCCGTACGTCACGCTGCCGCCGGTGACGTACGCGGTCTCGGGGGCCATCGTCAGGCCGAAGTTCGACGGCATCTGCGCGAGCACGCCGTCGATGATGCGGATGAGGTTGGCCTGCGAGGCCGAGAGCTGGTTGATGTTGCCACTGCCGGTGAGGCCGGTCTCGATGTCGATGTCGATGCCGTCGAAGTTGTACTTCTTCAGGATCGGCACGATGGTCGCGACGAACCGGTCGGCGACGGCGCTGGAGTTGAGGTCGATGCCGGCCGTGGCGCCGCCGATGGACATCAGGAGCGTGGCGCCGTTCGCCTTCGCCTGGCACATCTCGGCGGGCGTGGCGACCTTCACCGTGGCGTCCATGCCGTCCTCCCAAAGGACGGTGCCGTCCGAGCGGATGACGGGGAAGGCCGCGTTGATGACGTTGTAGCCGTGCGCGCCGATGCGGGAGTCGGTGATCGGGATCCAGCCGAGCCCCGGATGGACGCCGTTCGACGCGCCGTCCCAGTTTTCCCAGTAGCCCTGCAGCACCTCGCCCGTGGGCCGGGACTTCACCGCGCAGGTGTCGGCCTGCGGCGCGGCGGGTGCGGCGGCGGCCGGCAGCTGCGCGGCACACACCAGCGCCAGCCCGGCACCCAGCAGACGGAGAGCCTTACCGATCACGTTGCGTCCTCTCTCGCCATGGCGCGCGGAGATCCGAGTCGTCATGGCCGGGATGACCGGATGAGTGGCCACACCGTAGGTTGGTCCAGACCTGGGGTCAATAGGTCTGGACCACTTGAGGATCGAGGGGGATCAGGGCGAGGATCGGATCAGCCGGCCCGAGGGGTCGTTCCCCTGGCCTTCCTCAAGGCAGCGGGGCCGGGGCCGCCTGCCGTCAGTGGCGCGGCGGGTTGCCGCGCGGGGTGAGGGTGGCGTGCGGCAGGGCGGGGGCGGGGAGGCGCTTGCCGTCGTAGCCGTCGACGGTACCGAAACGGTCGGAGGCGCGCTCCCACTCCTCCCGCGCCCGGACGATGTCGTCGTGGCTGCGGCCGATGAAGTTCCACCACATGACGATCTCCTCCTCGAACGGGGCTCCGCCGAGCAGGACCGCGCGGGCGGTGTCGTCCGAGTCGTTCACCAGCGTCAGGGTGTCGTGTCCGGTCGCGAGATGGCCCAGTTCGGCCGGGCGGAGCGGGGCGCCGGCCATGCGGATGTGCCCGCGGTCGACGAGGAGGCCGTGCTCGAAGGCCGGGTCGAGGACGAGGCTGGCCGTGGCGCGGGGCGCGAGGGTGAGCTCCGCACCGAGCAGCGGTGTGAACGTCCGTACCGGGGAAGTGATGCCCGCGAGCGTGCCCAGGAACACCCGGATCTCGGCCCCGCCGACGCCTACGGGAGTGGGGACGTGGTGCTGGAAGTCCCGCTCCGCGTCGCGGTGCGCATCGGGCAGCGCCACCCACAGCTGCACGCCGTGCAGAACGGTGGTGCGCGCGGTGGAGACCTCCGAGTGGCTGATCCCGTGTCCGCCCGTCATGAGGTTCAGCTCGCCGGGCCGCACGAAGGCATGGCTGCCCAGGCTGTCGCGGTGCTCGATCTCCCCGCTGAACAGCCAGCTCACCGTCTGGAGCCCGGTGTGCGGATGCGGGGCGACATGCATGCCGCCGGACTCGGTGACGTCGTCGGGGCCGTAGTGGTCGGCGAAGCACCAGGCGCCGATCGTCGTCCGGGTCCGCTGCGGCAGCGTGCGGCGTACGGTCATCGACCGGGGCCCGCCCAGCGGGACGTCACGCGGGGCGAGGATCTCAACGTTGCTCATCAGGCGTCGCCTCCCTGCGACTGGCTGGCTCCGCCGCCCGGTTCTTCGAGGGGCTCGACCTGCACGACGCGGATGCCGCGGTCGGTGAAGGGGGTGACCTGGTCGCGGAGCGCAGTGCGGTGGGTGACCAGGGTCCAGCCGGGCGGCAGCGCCGCCCAGGCGTGGAAGGGAGCGCGGCCCAGCTTCTCCGTGTGGGCCAGTACGTAGACGTGCGCCGCCCGGCGGGCCATCAGCTCCTTGAGGCGGGTCTGGCGCTGGTCGGCCTCGCAGATCCCGCCGTCGGCCGTGACGCCGTCGGCGGAGAGGAAGACCCGGTCGAAGGTCATCCGCTCCAGCGCCGCCTCGGTCAGCGGGCCCACGAACGCCTGGCTGAGCGGGCGGAGCGTACCGCCCAGGCACTCCACGTGGACGGACTCGACGTCGGCCGGTTCGTGCAGCGCCGTCAGGCCGGTCGTCGCCACGGTGAGGTCCTTCGCAGCACGCAGTTCATGCGCCAGCGCACCCACCGTCGACCCGGCGTCGAGCAGCACTGTCTCGCCCTGCTGGACCTGTGCCGCCGCCCACCGCGCGATCGCCCGCTTCTGCGCGTACGCCTCGCCGGTGCGCTGCCGGAGCGAGGCCTCGGGGTGGGCGGTGAGCGCCATCGCGCCGCCGTAGGTCCGGGCGAGGCGGCCGTCGGCGGTCAGCCGGGCCAGGTCGCGGCGGAGGGTGGAGGCGGTCACGCCGCAGCGCTGCGACAGTTCCTCGACGCTGGCCAGGCCCGTGGTGTTGGCGAGCTGCAGGATCTCCTCCCGCCGGGCCCGGGATGCGGTGGGCGGCATCTGGTGTCCTTACCGGTTCGTCGGTTCAGCGGGCGGTGGCCATCTCGGCGGCCTGCCGCAGCGCCTCGATCATGCTACCGGCCTCGGTCCTGCCGGTACCGGCGATGTCGAAGGCGGTGCCGAGGATCGCGGCGGCCTTCCGCAGCCGCGCGGCGTCGCCGATCACCACGGGACGGCACCGGCCGAGCGTGCCGGGGTCCAGCACCGCGGGGACGATGACCTCGGGTCCGATGCCGGCGCCGTCGCCCATGGTGAGGCCGATGAGGGAAGGGGCTGCCGCGCGTTCACTGGATGACTCCTTGGCTTGACGCACGGGGGCCCGCCGGCCCGGCCGGGGCCGGAAGCGCGGGGCGGGCCGCGGGCGGTGGGGGCGTACCACGCTCATCACCACACCGGCGTACCGCGGCGTTTCCGTACAAGTCCGTGGATGACCGTGGCGCTGGTCGTCAGCGGCGTCGCCATCCTGTGCGTCGGCGTCTACGGAGTCCTGGAGACGGTGGGCGTGGTCACGGCCGGTTGAGCAGCACGGCCGCGCTTGCCAGCACCGACGGCCTGGCACTACTGTCGCCACGCCTTGGTAACGGGAAATCCGGTGTGATGCCGGTGCGGCCCTCGCCACTGTGATCGGGAAGTCCGGCTCCGGCCCTCGCGGGCAGCCACTGGGTCCTTGCGACCCGGGAAGGCGGAGCACGGGCGGTGGTACCCGTGAGCCAGGAGACCGGCCTCGGCACGTCAACCATCCACGAGGTGCTGGAGAGGGTCTGCTGAGCCATGCACATTGCCGAGGGTTTTCTGCCACCGGCGCACGCGGTCGCCTGGGGCGTCGCATCGGCGCCGTTCGTCGTCCACGGAGTCCGGTCACTCACCCGTGAGGTCAGGGAGCACCCCGAGTCCACCCTGCTCCTCGGCGCTTCGGGCGCCTTCACTTTCGTCCTGTCCGCGCTGAAACTGCCGTCGGTGACCGGGAGTTGCTCGCACCCCACCGGTACCGGCCTCGGCGCCATCCTGTTCCGCCCGCCGATCATGGCGGTGCTCGGCACCATCACGCTGCTCTTCCAGGCGTTGCTGCTGGCGCACGGCGGCCTGACCACGCTCGGCGCCAACGCCTTCTCGATGGCGATCGTCGGACCGTGGGCGGGGTACGGCGTCTACCGGCTGCTGCGCCGGTACGGCGTGCCGCTGATGGTCACGGTGTTCTTCGGCGCGTTCGTCGCCGACCTGTCCACCTACTGCGTCACCAGCGTGCAGCTGGCGCTGGCCTTCCCCGACCCGGGCAGCGGCTTCCTGGGCGCGCTGGGCAAGTTCGGCTCCATCTTCGCTGTGACGCAGATCCCGCTCGCCATCAGCGAGGGGCTCCTGACCGTCCTGGTGATGCGGCTCCTGGTGCAGTCCAGCAAGGGGGAGCTGACCCGGCTGGGCGTGCTCCTGAGCGGCGGGCGGAAGCAGTCCGCCGCGACCGCGGAGGCGGCCCGGTGAAGCGCCACACGAAGATCAACGCACTGCTGCTGCTCGCGGTGGTCGCACTCGCCGTCCTGCCGCTGGCCCTCGGCCTCGGCGACCACAAGAAGGAGCCGTTCGCGGGCTCCGACGCCGAGGCGGAGACCGCGATCACCAAGATCGAGCCGGACTACGAGCCGTGGTTCTCGCCACTCTACGAACCGCCCTCCGGGGAGATCGAGTCGGCGCTGTTCGCCCTCCAGGCCGCCCTCGGCGCCGGTGTGCTCGCGTACTACTTCGGGCTGCGCCGCGGCCGCCGGCAGGGCGAGGAGCGGGCGCAGGCACGTCAGGACGACGGGCACACGCCGGACAGCGCCGGGACATCGTCCGCCGAAGGGGCCTGAGCCCCGTGCTGCCGATCGACGCGGCGGCGCACAGCAGTCGCTGGCGCCGCCGCCACCCCGTGGACAAGGCCGTGCTCGGGCTGGGACTCACCGTCCTGGCGATCTCCCTGCCGCCCTGGCCGGGCGCCGCGCTCGTCCTGCTGACGGCGCTCGCGGTACTGCTCGGCCCGGCGGGCGTGCCCGGCCGCCGGCTGTGGCGCGCGTACCGGGTACCGCTGGGCTTCTGCGTCACCGGCGCGCTGCCGCTGCTCGTCCAGGTCGGCGGCGCGCACGGCTTCGTGTCGCCGGCCGAGGGCGGCGCGGTCCGGGCCGGTGAACTGCTGCTGCGTACCTCGGCCGCCTCCCTCGGCGTGCTGCTGTTCGCCTTCACCACCCCGATGTCCGACCTGCTGCCGCGGCTGGTGCGGGCGGGGGTGCCGGCGCCCGTCGTGGACGTCGCGCTGGTCACGTACCGGATGAGCTTCCTGCTGCTCGACTCCGTACGGCGGATCCGCGAGGCGCAGGCCGCGCGGCTGGGGCACACCACGCGGGCGGCCGCCTGGCGTTCGCTCGGCGGGCTCGCCGCGACCGCCTTCGTGCGCGCCTTCGACCGGGCGGCGCGGCTCCAGACCGGGCTCGCCGGGCGCGGGTACGACGGCACGCTGCGCGTTCTGGTGCCCGAGGCGCGGATCTCCGCGCGCTTCACGGCCGCGAGCGTGGCGGTGCTGGCCGCGCTGGCCGTCCTCACTCTCGTTCTGGAAAGGCCGCTGTCATGAGCGACTCCCCCGCCCTACTCACGCTGCGGGGCGCGTCCTTCGCGTACGAGGACGGGCCGACCGTCCTGCGCGACCTCGACTTCGATGTGCCCGAGGGGCGCGCGCTCGCCCTGCTGGGGCGCAACGGCAGCGGCAAGACGACGCTGATGCGGCTGCTCAGCGGCGGACTCGCGCCGCGCACCGGGCAGCTGGCGGTGGCCGGGGAGCCGGTGCGGTACGACCGCAAGGGGCTGACCCGGCTGCGGACCACCGTGCAGCTGGTGGTGCAGGACCCGGACGACCAGCTGTTCGCCGCCTCGGTCGCCCAGGACGTGTCCTTCGGCCCGCTGAACCTCGGCCTGACCGACGCGGACGTGCGGGCCCGCGTCGAGGAGTCGCTGGCGGCGCTGGACATCGCCGCGCTCGCCGACCGCCCCACGCACCTCCTCTCGTACGGGCAGCGCAAGCGGACCGCGATCGCAGGCGCTGTCGCCATGCGGCCCAGAGTGCTCATCCTCGACGAGCCGACCGCCGGGCTGGACCCGGACGGCCAGGAACGGCTGCTCGCCACCCTCGACGGGCTCCGCGCGGGCGGCACCACGGTGGTGATGGCGACCCACGACGTGGACCTCGCGCTGCGCTGGTCCGACGACGCCGCGCTGCTCACCCCGCAGGGCGTGCACACCGGCCCGACCGCCGCGACGCTGGCCCGCACGGACCTCCTCCACGACGCCGGGCTGCGGCTGCCGTGGGGCGTCGCGGTAACCGGGCTGCTCCGCGCGCACGGGCTGCTGCCGGACACGACGCCGGGCCCCCGCACCCCGGAGGAGCTGGCGGCGCGTACCCGCGCGGTGCCCGCCGACGGCTGACGCGCCCCGGGCGCGGCCGGTGACCGTCGACGGCACAAAGCTGCCGACACGGCGCCGGGGCGCCCGGCCCGGTGAGCGTCACTAATGGCACGCGGCTTCCTCCTCTGCGACCCCGCCACCCACCGCTACTGACTCGGGCCCTCGCTGTCCCGGCCGGCCCGTCGGTGAGCACAGCGGCGTTCTGCCGTCACTGGTGCGCCCGACCCTCGCACAGCTGCTCCGGGAGACCGGCGAGAGCGTCGTACTGAACGTCCCGAACGGCAGCGGCTACCGCTGCGCCGCGGCCGTGGACGGCACCGGCCCCATCCGCTACACCGCGATCGTGGGCGCCCTCATACCGGGCCACGCCGGGGCCTCCAGACATGCGATCTTCGCCCACTACCCCGAGGCGGAGATCCGGCAGATCTTCGGAACCACTCCGCTCCAGCGCTTCAACGACAACACCATCACCGGCTTCGATGCGCTCCTGGACTGCGACGCCGAGGCCCGCAGGACCGGCCACAGCACCAGCCACGGCCAGTACGACGAGGCCGTCGCGGCCATCGCCGCGCCCGTCTTCCAGGCCGGCACCGTTGCCGCGTCCCTGACGGTCATCGGCCCCGCCCACCGCATCACCCGCGCCACCGACCGCATCGTCGACCTGGTCGTCGGCGCCGCCGAGACCGCTGACCTGGTACGCGGCCTGCGCCCCTGGATCACCCAAGCCCACGCCCACGACGGCGTACGGGCGGACGCCGCGGTTCTCGACCGGCTGCTGGCCACGGCCGACGGCCGGCTCCGAGCATCCGCACCGACCGCCGGGAGGGCTCTCCCTATACCCCGCTCCGCTCCTTTTCGTTCCGGGCCTGCGGGGCGGGGTGTCGGCCGTGGTGCGGGCGGCGGGCCCTGACCAGCAGGCGCAGGCACGTCAGCGGGTTGTCCCGGGCCGGCCGCCGGGTGACGGTGGCGCCCATGGCCACCACCGTTTCCAGCCGCTGGTGATGCAGGTCCAGGACGAACCGCATCAACGGCCCGTACTCCTCGGGGAGTTCGTCCAGCAGCCGGGACGCCTCGCGCAGCGTGTGGTGCGCCTTTCCCGCGGCGTCGGTGAGGAGCGCCCGGACGCCGGGGACGTCGCGCCCCGCGTCGAGGTCGGCGCGGGTGACACCGTGCTGCTCCAGTGCGTCCAGGGGCAGGTAGAGGCGCCCGTCCCGCAGGTCCTCCGCCAGGTCCGTCAGGATGTCGGTGCGCTGGCCCGCGTCGGCGACCAGCCGGCAGCTCTGCGCGAACTCCGGGGTGCCGCCGCCCGGCTGCGCCAGCCCGGTGGTGATCATGAGGAACGGCCACGTCAGCCGGTCCACGTACGCCTGGTAGTCGGCCTCGGTCTTGAAGCCCGGGAAGTCCAGGTCGACGCGCGCGCCGTCCAGGTAGGACTCGATCCAGTGGCGGGGCAGCTCGCGCAGGCCGGACGTGTAGAGGAACGCGCGGAGCAGCGGGTGCCGGGAGGTGCCGGAATCCAGCGCCGCCCGGATCTGCCCCGCCCACGCGTCGAAGCGCCGGGTCCGCTCCGCCACGGTGCCCAGGTCGCAGAGGTCGTCGGTGAACGACGCGAAGGCGTAACCGGCCAGCACGTGGGGCTGGAAGTGCGCGGGCGTCAGCATCCGCACCGCCGCGTACCCGGCCGGCTCCCTGCGCTGCATGAACTGCGCGACCTTCAGGTAGTCGGCGCGGGCTTCACTCCCCCACACCTCGCCCGCGTCCATACAACGTCGCCACACTCGCACGCATACCCTCCTGCACCAAGAACACCTTGAGTGACAAACAAAGGGTCGAGACTACCTGGAGTAGGTGCGAGCGAGCGGGCCGCGCCTCCGCTCAGGCGGCTCCCCCGCCCCCGGTCAGGCACAGGACGGGCAGCGTCCCCGGTAGGTGATCTCGGCCGCGGCGACCGTGAAGCCGAAGCGCTGCTCGGCCGGCAGGCCGGCGAGGGGGTCGCCGACGGGGTGGACGTCGCGGATGGTGCCGCAGCCGGAGCACACCAGGTGCTGATGCGAGCGGTGCGCGTTGGGGTCGTACCGCTTGGCGCGACCGTCGGTCGAGACCTCCGCGACCTCCCCCAGGGCGACCAGCTCGCCGAGGGTGTTGTAGACGGTCGAGCGGGAGATCTCGGGCAGCCGCTCGACGGCGCGGGCGTGCACCTCGTCGGCCGTGAGATGGACGTGGTCCCCGCTGAGGACCTCGGCGACGACGCGCCGCTGGGACGTCATCCGCCAGCCACGCCCCAGCAGCCGCTCCAGCAGGTCACTCATTCGGTTCACCCCGTCGGTCTCGATGGTGCACGGTGTCCGTGGACGCAGCCGTCCAGCCCGTGGACCGCACCCCACGCACGCCGACGTACTTCTACTGCGTATGAGTTTGGCCAACTTATTGACTTGGATTCTGTCCATCGTAGGATCAGTTCCGGAACCCGCCAAGGGACAGGAGACGACAAAACAGCAGAAGTCGTCGCCGTCGACTGTCCGAGGTGATCCACGGGGCGGCGCCCTGAATGCTTCAACCCCTCTCCCGCACCACCCCAACAGCTCCACAACGTGACCCGTTGGCCCGGAAGGATCAGGATCCGCATGTCCGAGAACCACGACGCAATCGTCACCGACTCCAAAACCGAGGGTGAGGCTGGCGGTTGCCCGGTCGCGCACACGCGCGCCCCGCACCCGACCCAGGGCGGTGGAAACCGCCAGTGGTGGCCGGAGCGGCTGAACCTGAAGATTCTCGCCAAGAACCAGCCCGTGGCCAACCCCATGGACGACGGCTTCGACTACGCCGAGGCGTTCCAGTCCCTCGACCTGGCGGCCGTGAAGCAGGACATCCAGGAGGTGCTGACCACCTCGCAGGACTGGTGGCCGGCCGACTTCGGCCACTACGGCCCGCTCATGATCCGGATGGCCTGGCACAGCGCCGGCACCTACCGGATCAGCGACGGCCGCGGCGGTGCCGGCACGGGCCAGCAGCGCTTCGCGCCCCTCAACAGCTGGCCGGACAACGGCAACCTCGACAAGGCCCGCCGCCTGCTGTGGCCCGTCAAGAAGAAGTACGGCAAGAGCATCTCCTGGGCCGACCTGCTGATCCTCACCGGCAACGTCGCCCTGGAGTCGATGGGCGCCAAGACCTTCGGCTTCGCCGGCGGCCGCGTGGACGCCTACGAGCCCGAGGACGACGTCTACTGGGGCCCGGAGACCACCTGGCTCGGCGACGAGCGCTACACGGGCGACCGTGAGCTGGAGGAGCCCCTCGGCGCGGTCCAGATGGGTCTGATCTACGTCAACCCCGAGGGCCCCAACGGCAACCCCGACCCGCTGGCCTCCGCGCGCGACATCCGCGAGACGTTCCGCCGCATGGCGATGAACGACGAGGAGACCGTCGCCCTGATCGCCGGCGGTCACACCTTCGGCAAGACCCACGGTGCGGGCCCGGCCGAGAGCGTCGGTGACGACCCGGAGGCCGCCGGCTTCGAGGAGCAGGGCCTGGGCTGGCGGAACACGTACGGCACCGGCAAGGGCGCGGACGCCATCACCTCCGGCCTGGAGGTCACCTGGACCAGCACGCCCACCAAGTGGAGCATGGGCTTCTTCGAGAACCTCTTCGGCTACGAGTGGGAGCTGACCGAGAGCCCGGCCGGCGCCAAGCAGTGGAAGCCGAAGGACGGCGCGGGCGAGGGCACCATCCCGCACGCCCACGACTCCTCGAAGAAGATCGCCCCGGCGATGCTCACCGCCGACCTGGCGCTCCGCTTCGACCCGGTCTACGAGCAGATCTCCCGCCGCTACTGGCAGAACCCGGAGGAGTTCGCGGACGCCTTCGCCAGGGCCTGGTACAAGCTGACGCACCGTGACATGGGCCCGAAGTCGCTGTACCTCGGCCCGGAGGTCCCGGCGGAGACCCTGCTGTGGCAGGACCCGCTGCCGGAGCGCGAGGGCGAGGTCATCAACGCCGATGACATCGCGGCCCTCAAGGCCAAGCTCCTCGACTCGGGCCTGACCGTCTCGCAGCTGGTCAGCACCGCGTGGGCGGCGGCCTCGACCTACCGCGGCAGCGACAAGCGCGGCGGTGCCAACGGTGCCCGCATCCGTCTCCAGCCGCAGCGCGGCTGGGAGGTCAACAACCCCGACCAGCTCTCCCTGGTGCTGCGCACCCTTGAGAGCGTCCAGCAGGAGTTCAACGGCGGCTCGGACCGGAAGGTCTCGCTGGCCGACCTGATCGTGCTCGGCGGCAGCGCGGCCGTGGAGAAGGCCGCCAAGGACGCCGGCATCGACATCCAGGTGCCCTTCACCCCGGGCCGGGTCGACGCGACCGAGGAGCACACCGACGCGGAGTCCTTCGCGGCGCTGGAGCCGGTGGCCGACGGCTTCCGCAACTACCTGGGCAAGGACAGCCGGCTGCCGGCCGAGTACCTGCTCGTCGACCGCGCGAACCTGCTCACGCTGAGCGCCCCGGAGATGACCGTCCTGGTCGGTGGCCTCCGCGTCCTCGGTGCGAACTACGACGGTTCCAAGACCGGTGTCCTCACCGAGACCCCGGGCAGGCTGACGAACGACTTCTTCGTCAACCTGCTCGACATGGGCACCGCGTGGAGCTCGACCTCCGCCGACCAGACCGCGTTCGAGGGCCGCGACCGCGCCACCGGTGCGGTCAAGTGGACCGGCACCCGTGCCGACCTGGTCTTCGGCTCCAACTCCGAGCTGCGCGCGGTCGCCGAGGTGTACGCGAGCGACGACGCGAAGGAGAAGTTCGCCAAGGACTTCGCCGCCGCGTGGAGCAAGGTCATGGACCTGGACCGGTTCGACCTGGCCTGATCCGCTCCGGTAGCACCCCGCCCGACGGCAACGCCCGGGCCGGCCATCAGCGGCCGGCCCGGGCGTTCGGCATCAGACGCGGTCGGCGTCGGACGCGTACGGCATCAGACGCGGTCGGCCGCGATCAGCACGTACTGGAAGGACCCGTCCTTGTACGAGTTGATGAACGCCTCCTCAATGCCGGTGACCAGGGACGACGTGGCCCGCAGCTCCCAGTAGGGCAGCGTCGCCGGAGTCAGGTCGATGACGGCCTGCGGTACGAGGCGGTTGTCGGCCATGGCCCGCAGATACTCCCTGCGCGAGTGGATGTTGCACTCGAAGTGCGCGTTGATCTGGGAGACGTACTTCGAGGGCTGCCCGTAACGCGGGTTCCAGCAGCCGGTGATGGTGACATAACGGCCGCCGACCGCGAGGACGCGGGAGTGCTCGGCGAAGAGGTCGTGCAGGTCGACGTACATGCTCGACTCGTTGTTCCACGAGGCCGCGGCCATCCCCGTCTCGAAGGGCGTGTCGAGCATGTTGCACACACGGGCGTGAACATGGTCGCCGATGCCGAGCTCCTGGGCGCGCCGGTTGGCGAAATCGGCCTGCTTGGCCGACAGGGTGACACCCTCGACCTTGCATCCGAAGCGCTGGTGCGCCATGACCATCGACCCGCCCCGGCCGCAGCCGGCGTCCACGAGTGTGTCGTCCCGGCCGACGGAGCCGAGGTGGTCCAGGAGAACCTCGGCCTGCGCCGACTCCAGTCGGTGCAGCTCGGCGATCAGCCTCTTCTCGTACTCGCTGTCCCCGCGGTTCCCCAGAGCTGCATGGTCGACCTCGCCGATGCCGTAGTGGTGGTGGTAAAGCCCGTCGACGTCGCCGAGACGCAGGTTCACGGGCCTGGCCTCCTGATCCCAGTAGCGGGCGATGTCCCCCTGGTAGGGCGACGCCGGGGCGGGGACGAAGGCGGAGGTGCCGTTGAGGGTGGTGAACTCGGTGCTGGTCACAGGTGAATCCGTCCTTACCAGAAATCGGGCAGGCTGTACCGGTAGGTGTTGGTCTGGTGCCAGTAGTGGTTGCCGTCGACCCAGGCGGCCACTCCCCGCAGGAAGCGCTGTGCGGTCGGTACGGGGCAGGCCTCGGCCAGGGCGGCGGCCTCGGCTTCGAAGCGGTGCATGAGGTCGTTGTGGACCTCGACCGCCTTCAGATAGGCCTCGCGGTGCGAGACGCCCTCGCGTTCGGAGATCACTACGGGCAGGTTCAAGTGCAGGCCGGGGGCCTTCAGTTCCTTGGTGTAGGAGTACAGGTCGTTGACGATGGTGGTGGCGTTGCCGGCGAGTGCGATGACCCGCTGCATGGCCTGCTGGGCGTGCAGGTCCGCCGGGAGTTCGTAGCCCCCGACCGTGTCGGTGATGGTCGGGCAGGGGCGGAAGTTGTTGAACTGACGCATCGCCAGGTACTCCCAGACCTCCGGCATCTCCTCCGTCTGGGCCCAGGCGGCCTCGGCGAGGTAGCCCAGGTGCAGCCGGGCCATGTCGTGCCGGTACCGGTCGGCCTGGGAGGGAGTGGCGGTACGGAGGAAGTACTCCATGGCGGAGCGGTAGGCGCGGCGCGGCGCGTCCGACCCGAGCGACGCAAGCCACGCCGGCTCGTACTCCTCCGTCGTGTACAGCGGGTCGAGAGCGGTGTGCGCCAGCAGGAGGCGGCTGCCGAGCCCGATGGGTGAGCCGCCGTGGTCCTCGCAGTAGCAGTCGTCGACCGCGTTCTCGGCGACCATCAGCCGCGTGGCGACCATGACGTGCTCAACGGTGGGCGCGTCCGGGTGGCAGGCGACCATGTAGCGCCCGACGGAGAAGCCGTCGAACTGGTCTTCCCACTCCGGGGGATACACCTCGGCCTCCTCCACCGCCCACTGCTTGATCCGGCGGCTGACCTCCTCCACACGCGCCGGGTCGGGCTCCGGTACGGGGTGGTAGTAGAGGCCCGGAATGGGCGTGCCCGCAGCCGGCGGCTCGGGCTCCGGTTCGGCCGGCGGCTCCTCGCGCGGAGCCAGATGCAGCCCGGCCGTGCCCAGCCCACTGGGACCGCGCAGAATCCGCTCCAGGGCCAGGTTCGACTGCCTCGCGGGGGCGGCGCCCTCCCCTGCGTCCGCCGGCTCCGGCTCGGCGTGGGCTTCGGCATCGGTTGCGGCAGCGGTTGCGGCTTGGACATCCGTATCCGTACCGGCATCGGCATCAGCGGGAGGCGTGCGGGCGGCAGCGCCGAAGCGGGCCGCGACATGGAACAGGCTCGACTGCAAAGGAGTGGTCCGCAGCGGAAAGATCCCGGACTCGGGCATTCGTGACTCCTTGATGAGGTGGGTGTGCTGTCCCGGCCCCCGGCGTGCTGCCCTGCACGGGGAGGTCCGGGCGTGACGACCGCCGGACGGGCCTAGTCGCGTCTGCGGGCCCTCCGCGCGTCCGCCGGCACGCCGGGCACGCCGGGCGCACCGGGCGCACCGGGCGCACCGGGCACCAGGATGGCGGCGCGGGAGTGGATGGCGAAAAGGGACGAATTGGCCGCCTGTGCACGGAGCCCCTCGGTCCGCGCCGGCAGATCCGGCTCACGCTCCCCCGTTGCCCGGCCGACGCCACGATGCCCACCTCGCCGTAACGGTTCTTCCGTCACCGCCACCGCACCGGGACGGCCCGGAACCCCGACGCATCGAGAAACAACGGTCATCGGGCGAGCTCTCCTTCATGGCGATCGACGTGCGTGGTGCGAATCGGCGAATGAGAAATCCGAGTGCATATATCTGGTAATCGAGAACGAATATCTGAGAATCCGCCGAGATCCCTGGAAACAGTAACGGCCGGTACGCCTCACTCACCCAGGAGCCCGGGTGAGTTACCACGATGCAGTGATCTCGCTCCGCGCCGGGTTTAACGGGCCGACCGACGGCATTCGGACTATCTGCCCGGCGCCATGTTTGACGTGCGCCGCTGTCAATTTCCGCCCCACCCTCAACTCTCGCACCGCACAGCCGAATCAGCACCTCTGCAAGCGCCACTCAAGTACCAGGATTCACCAGGAGACCAATACGGATCACGCCATATCGGGGAGCCGTGCCCCCTCGAAAAGCCACGGCGGGAGAGAGCGTCGCGAGGCGGCACATTTTGCGAGACGCTCGGCACGGCGGAGCACGTACCCGGCAGCGGCGACGGGACGGGACGCCGGGGGAAGCACCCGACCCTCGCGCATCACCTGAGGAAGGCGGGCTGTGATGAGCGATTCCGTGACGCATACCGCGGGACGGTCCCAACACGGGACGACGGACCGGCTCTCGGCGGTCGAGTTGACCGTCAATGGCCGGGCGCGGCGGCTTACGGTGGATCCACGCACCACGCTGCTCGATGCGTTGCGCGAACACCTGGGCCTCACCGGCACCAAGAAGGGGTGCGATCACGGGCAGTGCGGTGCCTGCACCGTGCTGGTCAACGGCCGGCGCATCAACTCCTGTCTGACCCTCGCCGTCATGCACGAGGGCGACGAGGTGGTGACGATCGAGGGCCTGGGCACCCCTGATGACCTGCACCCCATGCAGCGTGCCTTCATCGAGCGGGACGGCTTCCAGTGCGGCTACTGCACTCCCGGTCAGATCTGTTCGGCCGTCGGCATGCTCACCGAAGTGGCGGCGGACTGGCCCAGCCACGCCACCGCGGACACCACCACCGCAACCACCGCCGCGTCGCGCAGCGCGCTGACCGATGAGGAGATCCGCGAGCGGATGAGCGGCAACATCTGCCGGTGCGCCGCCTACCCCAACATCGTCGCGGCCGTGCGCAGCGTGGCGGAAGGAGACGCGGGATGAGGGCCTTCACCTACGAGCGCGCGAAGGACGCACGGGCCGCCGTGACCGCGGTGTCCCGCACCGGCGCGAAGTTCATCAGCGGTGGCACCAATCTGCTGGACCTGATGAAGCTCGGCATCGAGCAGCCCAGTCACCTGGTGGACATCAGCCGGCTTCCACTGCGGGACATCGAGGACCTGCGGGACGGCGGGCTGCGCATCGGCGCGCAGGCCGCCAACTCCGATGTGGCCGCCGACGCCCGCGTACGCGCCCGCTATCCGGTGCTGTCACAGGCGCTGGTGTCCGGCGCCTCGGGTCAGTTGCGCAACAAGGCGTCCATCGGCGGCAATCTGCTGCAGCGCACGCGCTGCCCGTACTTCTACGACACCGCGGCGAGCTGCAACAAACGGCTTCCCGGCTCCGGTTGCGCGGCGATCGGCGGATTCAACCGGGTCCACGCGATCCTCGGCGCCGGCGATTCCTGCATCGCCACCCACCCCTCGGACATGGCGGTCGCGATGACCGCGCTGGGGGCGCGGATCGCCCTGCTCGGCCCCGATCATTCGGTACGCCACGTCGACATCACGGACCTCTACCGGCTGCCCGGCGACACACCGCACATCGAAACCGTGCTGCACCCGGGCGAGATGATCACAAGCGTCCTGCTGCCGTCTCCCCCGCCGGGCCGGCAGCTCTACCGCAAAGTGCGCGACCGGGCGTCCTACGAGTTCGCCCTCGTGTCGGTGGCAGCGGTGGTCTCGGTGAAGCAAGGCGTCGTCCGTGCGGCGCGGGTGGCGTTCGGCGGCGTGGCGGCCAAGCCGTGGCGGTCGGTCGAGGCGGAGGCCGCGCTGACCGGCCGGCCGGCCACGATGGCCACGTACCGGGCCGCCGCCGGGGCCGCGCTGCGGGACGCGGTCGGGCGGGGACACAACGACTTCAAGATCGAGCTGGCCGAGCGGACCCTGTGCCGCACCCTGGCGCAGCTGGCCCGTCGGGCGGAGGAGGCGGGATGACCGGGCAGAAGATGTCTGGGCAGGCAACGTCCGGGCAAGGGATCATCGGGCGGGCCGTGAGCCGCGTCGACGGCCCGCTGAAGGTCACCGGCCGGGCCACCTACGCGTACGAGCACGGCCCGGACGACGCTCCGCTCTACGGATTCGTCGTCGGCGCGACGGTCGGCAAGGGCCGCATCACCCGTATCGACAGCAGGAGTGCCGAGCGCGCCCCCGGCGTCTGCCTGGTGATGACCCATCACAACGCACCGGAGCAGGGCCGGCGCGACGAGTCCGCGCCGTACGAGTACTGGCGTGCCCAGCCGATGCTCACGGGACCCGACATCCACCACTACGGCGAGCCGGTGGCACTCGTCGTGGCCACCACCTTCGAGCAGGCGCGGGCGGCTGCGGGGCTCGTCGAGGTGGAGTACGTGGCCAGGCCCGGGCGTTATGACTTCACCGCGCTGAAGGACGACACGTACATCCCGAAGATGGTCAACGCCGGCCTTCCCACCGACACCGCGGTGGGCGACTTCGATGCCGGGTTCCGCTCGGCGGCGGTGACGGTCGACCAGCGCTACACCACGCCGTACGGGTTCTCCATGCCGATGGAGCCGCATGCCTGCCTGGCGGTGCCGCGGGGGGAGGACCTGACCGTCCACGTCAGCTGCCAGATCGTCGACGCGGCGCAGGCCTCGGTCGCCCGCACGCTCCGGCTCGACCCGGCGCGGGTCCACATCGTCTCCCCGTACGTCGGCGGTGGGTTCGGGTCCAAGCTGGGCGTCCATGCCGAGACGATCCTCGCGGCGCTCGCCGCCCGCGCGTTGCGCCGGCCGGTCAAGGTCGCACTGACCCGGCAGCAGATCTTCCACCTGGTCGGCCTGCGCCCCACCTCGCACCAGCGGGTCCGGCTGGGCGCGGAGCGGGACGGCCGGCTGGTGGCGCTCGCCCACGACGTCACCATGCACACCAACCCCGACATGGAGTACGCCGAGCAGACCGCCGCCACCACCCGCAGCCTCTACGCCGCGCCGCACCGGCTGACGAGCCACCGGCTGACACCACTGGACCTGCCGCGGGGCGAGGACGTCCGCGCGCCGGGCGACGCACCGGGCCTGCTGGCGGTGGAATCGGCGATGGACGAGCTGGCCGACGCGCTCGGGATGGACCCGGTCGAGCTGCGGATCCGCAACGAACCCACCGTCGATCCCGAGCGGGGCGTCCCGTACAGCGACCGGCGCCTGGTCGAGTGTCTGCGCGAGGGCGCGCGCCGGTTCGGCTGGGAGCGCCGCCCCGCCCGGCCGGCGACCGTGCGCGACGGGCAATGGCTGGTCGGCTACGGTGTGGCCGCCGCCATCCGCGGGCACTTCCAGTCGCCGACGACGGTACGGGTCCGGCTGGCCGCGGACGGCACGGCCACCGTGCAGTCGGACATGACCGATATCGGGACGGGCACCTACACGATCCTGACGCAGGTCGCGGCCGACGGGCTCGGGCTGCCGCCCGACCGGGTACGCGTCGAACTCGGCCGCTCGGAGTTCCCGACCAGCATGGGGTCCGGCGGCTCGTGGGGCGCCGCCAACTCCAGCACCGCGGTGCACAGCGCGTGCCGGACCCTGCGGAAGGAACTGCTGGCCGCGGTGCGCGACGACCCCCGCTCCGCACTGCGCGGACTGGAGCCGGAGAAGGCGGTGTTCGCCGACGGCCGGGTGCGCATCGGCGACGCGTCGGAGGCGCTGGGCGACATCGTCGCCCGTCACCGCCCCGACGGCATGGAGGCGACGGGCGAGACCCTCGCCATGAACGACGACCCCCACTACACGGCCTACTCGATCCACACCTACGGCGCGCACTTCGCCGAGGTCGCCGTCGACGCCGACACCGCCGAGATCCGGCTGCGGCGGATGCTGGGCGTGTTCTCGGTGGGCCGCGTGCTCAACGCCAGGACGGCACGCTCGCAGCTGATCGGCGGCATGATCTGGGGCGCCGGCGCGGCCCTCGAAGAGGAGGCCGTCGTCGACCCGCGTACCGGTGCCTTCGTCAACCGGGACCTCGCGCACTACCTGCTGCCCGTGCACGCCGACATCCCCGCCGTCGACGCCGTCGTCCTCGACGGGTACGACGACAAGGCCAACGCACTGGGCGCGAAGGGCATCGGCGAGCTGGGCATCTGCGGGGCCGGCGCGGCGGTCGCCAACGCGGTCTTCCACGCCACCGGCGTACGCGTACGCGACTTCCCCATCACCCTGGAGAAGGTGCTGCCCGGCCTGCCACTGCTGGACGCCTGAGCCCCGGCGAAGGTGCCCGAGCCCCCGGCGGCCGCCGGTTCCGTGGCGGCCCGGTCAGCCGATGGGCTCGGGCATCGGCACCACGTCGTAGGCCAGCTCGATGGCGTCACCGGTCGCCGGGTCGGCCAGCTCGACCCGCCAGCGCCCGGCGAACTGGTCGACGCCCTCGCGCATCGGGATCGTCCCCGATATCAGCACCGTGCCGGGCTCCAGCTCCCCGCGCTCGCGCAGCACGTCGGCCCAGTACCCGGGCGGCAGCAGCTCACCGGCGGTGCCGTCCTGCAGCAGCTGCTCCTCCCCGCCGTCGACCGGGGTGACCCAGGCGCGCAGGGTCAGGGCGTCCAGCCGGTCCGCGACGTCCGCCAGCCGCCACGCCCGGCCGGCGAGCACGTCGGGCCCCGCGTTCTTGCTCCAGGCCACGCCGTGCGCCTCCAGTGCGCGGTCGGTGTGGTCGCACGCCGCCGTCAGGAGGAGGTCGCCGGTGGCGTCGACCACCAGCGCCCACTCGGCCTCCCCGGAGGTGCGCGCGTGCTGCACCGCGACGGTCGCGGTCTGCTGCCCGAGGTACGGCGAGACGGGGTACAGCGCCGGTACGGTCGAAGGCGCGGGGACGCCGAGCTCGGCCAGTTCCGCGACGTGCGCGGCGACGTCCTCCTGGCTGCGGCCGGCGTATCCGGCGTTGAGCAGCCGCGTCACCTCGACGGTGCGCCGGCTTCCGTCGGGCAGCTCGAACGACAGGGCGGTCATGAGTCCTCCAGATCACAGACGGTTGCGCAGGGGTAAAACAGTCCCCGAGGGGTTGCGCATACGACCTGTATACAGCAAGTATGCCTAGCAGTGCAGCAACCGAGATCGTGAGGCCTTGACCCCATGGACAACGAACAACGCCCGGGCGCGGACGGGGACCACACGGGGGTGACCGCGAAGCGGCCGGACCGCGGCGCGCTGATCCGCGCCTTCATCGCGAGCCTGACCGGCACCTCACTGGAGTGGTACGACTTCGCGGTCTACTCGGCCGCCTCGGCGCTCGTCTTCGGCAAGCTCTTCTTCCCCTCCGAGGACCCGCTGACCGGCGCCCTGCTCGCCTTCTCCACGTACGCGGTCGGGTACGTGTCGCGCCCGCTGGGCGGATTCGTCTTCGGCCGGCTCGGGGACGTCATCGGCCGCAAGAAAGTGCTCGTGGCGACCCTCGTGCTGATCGGCGCCGCCACATTCCTGATCGGCCTGATCCCCACCCAGGCCACCATCGGGCCGGCCGCACCGGTGCTCCTCGTCCTGCTGCGCTTCGCGCAGGGCGTCGGCGTCGGCGGCGAGTGGGGCGGGGCCGTCCTCCTGACCAGCGAATACGGCGACACCCGCAGCCGCGGCTTCTGGGCGTCGGCCGCCCAGATCGGCCCGCCGGCCGGCAACCTCATGGCCAACGGCGTGCTCGCGGCGCTCGGCGCCCTCCTCACCGAGCAGCAGTTCTTCTCCTGGGGCTGGCGCATCGCCTTCCTGCTCTCCGGAGTCCTGGTGCTCTTCGGGCTGTGGATCCGGGTGCGGCTGGAGGAGACGCCGGTCTTCAAGGCCATGGAGGCCGGCGGGGACCGGCCGCAGGCCCCGATCAAGGAAGTGTTCACCACCCAGCCCCGGGCACTGATCGCCGCGGTGCTCTGCCGGGTCGCGCCGGACGTGCTGTACGCGATGTTCACCGTCTTCGTCCTCACCTACGCGACCCAGAAGCTGGGCATGGCGCGCAGCAGCGCGCTGACCGCCGTACTCATCGGCTCGGCGCTCCAGATCGTGCTGATCCCGCTGGCCGGCGCCCTCTCCGACCGCTGGAACCGGCGCCGGATGTACCTGTGCGGCACGGTGGCGGCCGGCGTGTGGCCGTTCGTCTTCTTCCTGATGACCGACGGCGGCGGCTCCTGGGGGCTGCTGGTGCTCGGTGTGGTCGGTGCGCTGGTGATCCACTCGCTCCTGTACGGTCCGCAGGCCGCCTTCGTCGCCGAACAGTTCACCCCGCGACTGCGGTACACCGGATCCTCGCTGGCGTACACCCTCGCGGGCGTGATCGGCGGCGCGGTGGCACCCCTGCTGTTCACCGCGCTCCTGGGTACCTTCGGCACGTGGCTGCCGCTGGCCCTGTACCTCGTGTGCACCGCCGTACTCACCATCGTCGGCGTGCTGCTCGGCCGGGACGCCGACCACGACGAGGACGAGCGCTACGTCGAGGAGACGGCCCACCGCACACGGGAACACGCGGCCACGGCCGCCCGGGACGACTGAGGCGGTCCGGCCGCCCCTCCGGTCACGGCCGGCCGGACCGGCAAGGACCATGAAGAGCGACAACGGACAAGGAAGAGGAGCCAGGAGCCGCATGCGTATCGCGCTGTGCCAGATGACCAGTTCGACCGACACCAAGGAGAACCTCGCGGCCGTGCAGGACCATGTGCGCCGCGCGGCCGAGGCGGGCGCCCGCCTCGCGGTCCTGCCGGAGGCGGCCATGAGCCGTTTCGGCGTTCCGCTCGGCCCCGTCGCCGAACCCCTCGACGGCCCGTGGGCCGACGGCGTACGCACCGTCGCGGACGAGACCGGCGTGACCGTCATCGCGGGCATGTTCACCCCGGCCGCCGACGGCCGGGTCGCCAACACCCTGCTGGCCACCGGCCCCGGCGTCGAGGAGTCCTACGACAAGATTCACCTCTACGACGCGTTCGGCTTCCGGGAGTCGGACACGGTGGCCGCGGGCGAGCGCGTGGTGACCATTGACGTCGACGGCGTCCGCGTCGGGCTGGCGACCTGCTACGACCTGCGGTTCCCCGAACTGTTCCGGGCCCATGCGGACGCGGGCGCCGTACTCTCCGTACTGCCCGCCTCGTGGGGCGCCGGGCCCGGCAAGCGGGAGCAGTGGGACCTGCTGGTGCGGGCCCGCGCCCTGGACGCCACGTCCTGGGTGGCCGCCGTCGGGCAGTGCGCACCGGACCCCGACGCCGACCCGGAGCAGCCCACCAAGGCCCCCACGGGCATCGGCCACAGCGCCCTCATCGGCCCGGACGGCACGGTACGGGCCCGGCTCGGCGCGGCGCCGGAGCTGCTCACGGCCGACATCGACCCCGCGGAGGCCGACCGGGTCCGGCGCGCGGTCGCGGTCCTGGACAACCGTCGGCTGCCCTGACCGGGACTCACCTGCCGGCTGCCCTGACCGGCATTCACCTGCCGGCCGCCCTGAACCGGTACTCACCGGCCTGCCGCCGGGACCGGCGCGGCGCGGGGCCCCGGGCGCGGTGGCCCCCGGCGCCGGGGCCTCAGGCCGCCAGCAGGATGCGCTGGGTGGCCTGGAGATGGCTGTCGATGGCGGCGCAGGCGGCCGCGCCGTCGCCCGCCGACAGGTGGTCGAGGATCTCCTGGTGTTCCGCGAGCACCTCGTCCTGCCGGTTTCCCGCCCGGTAGAGGGCGGTCACGCCGGCCCGGATCTGCCGGCTGCGCAGCGCGTCGTACTGACGGCTCATCAATGTGTTGCCGACGGCCGCCACCAGCGTGGCGTGGAAGCGGTGGTCGGCGGCGATGAACTCCCGGGCCGAGTCCGCACCGCGCAGTGCGTGCTGTTCGGCCAGCACAGCGGCCATCTCCGCCACGGGAGCGGTGCCCTCCCGGGTGGTCCGCTCGGCGGCGAAGCGCTCGATGAGCGCGCGCATCTCCATCAGTTCGCTGATCTCGCGGCCGGACAGCGGAGCGATGTGCGCCCCCCGCTTGGGCACCAGCCGCACCAGGTCCTCGGCGGCCAGCAACAGCAGCGCCTCCCGGATCGGCGTGCGCGACACTCCGATCCGATCCGCGATCTCCTGCTCGGACAGGAACCGGTCCTGCATCTCCGGGTCGGTGAGCACGCTCTCCTTGAGGTACGCGTACGCCTTCTCTCGTCCCGACTGCACCGGCTCTCCCCGCTCCCGTCACATTGCATACAACCTGTATGCGAAATTACCACGAAGTGGGGAGCACGGTGGCGGACACCGGTCAGGCCAGGGCCTTGCGGACCTTCTGCACGAGCTTGACCAGGCCCCAGACGGCGAGGCCCCCGAAGAGGAGCAGGACCAGGATGGCCTGCCACAGCGGCATATTCCCGTGTCCGCTGGACGACGAGCCGCCGTAGCCGCGGCTGGAGGAGAACCCACCGCTCTTCGACGTCCGGGAGCCGCTCTTGCTGACGCCGCCGCTGCTGCCACCGCTGCCCTTGCCGCCACTGCCGAGCATCGGCGCCTGCACGGCGCGCGAGGCGGAGTTGCCTACCGGCGCCGCGTGGGCCGTAACGGCCGTCGCCCCGAACAAGGAGCCTATGAGGAGAAGTACGGCTGCCAGACGCATGAGAGAACCCCGTGGTGTGTGAGTGATGTGAGTCGTACGGGTGGGACGTGATGGTGCGTTGTGCTGGTAAGTCGTAAGTCGTGCCGGTGGATCGGAAGATGATCGCGCCAGGGCGCGGCGTTGCACCCTAGAACACGAAGCGCTACCGGGGGAAACAGCGCAGCAGCAGTCGCCACACCGCACTCGCCGAGACCGGCTCCCACGTGGACCGCTCGGCGTCTCCCCCGGTCACGGCCCACAGTCCGGCGGCGGAGTCGAGGACCCGGAGCCTGCCCGTGCAGGGGGTGCCCGCCGCGTCGGGCCACCGCGTCGCCACCTCCCACCACCGCGCACCGTCCGCGGCCGACACCCCGACCGCCTCCAGCGCGGGGTACCCGGCGGCCGGCGGTCCGTCCTGGAACAGCGCCTCGACCTCGGCGGTCGGCACCGGTACCGCGGCCGCGTCGGACACCGGCCGGGGCGCGAGCCCGACGACGCGGGCCACCGCGGCCGGCACCGCCACCGGGGCGACGCCGGTCAGCTCCGCCGAGTCGTCCGGGGCGTCGAGGAGCAGCGCCGCGGGCTCCGCACCCAGCCAGCAGGCACCGTGCACGCCGCTGCCGTCCGCTGCGGCCCCGCGTACGGAGAGGACGCACACCGGATCGGCCATCGCGGCGACCACCGGCTCGACGGCCGGATGCGGCTGCCCGCCGGACAGCACCCCGGCGGCCGCGAACGCCTCCAGCCCCTCCCCGTCGGTGCGCTCGCCCTCCGCCCAGTCGTAGAACGCACCGAACAGTTCCAGGGGCAGGCGCAGCCGCCCGCTCTCGCCGTCGAAGAGCATCGTGGGCGCGGTCCTCACGTGGCCGCTCCGCGCGGACGGAAACCGTCGGCCACCGCGGCGAACAGGTCCGCCTTCGCGTCGTAGTCGAAGGTGGCGGCCGAAGCGGTCACGGTGAACCCCCGGCGTCCCGCGGCCCAGGACCACTGTTCCGCGGTGACGGCGCCGGCCTCGGGAAGGATGTGGTGGAACAGCCGTCGTACACCGTCGCCCGCCGGCTCCTCGTCCACCAGCAGGTACTCCTGGAGATGGTCCGCCAGCGCCCGGCCGACGGCCTGTTGCCACTGCCCCGCGTCGGTGATGTCCTCGGCCGTGACGACGACGTTGGCCCGGAACGTCTCACCGTCCCCCGGCTCCACCGCGATCAGGACGACCGGCGGCCCCGGCGGCTCCACCGTCTCCCAGTGCTCCGGAAGCGCAAGGTGGAATTCCCGGTCGTCGTACGGCCGCAGCCCAGTGCCTGCGGGATTCGCGGTCCCGGTCATGCGACCTGCCCTGCCCGTTCCTTGATGAAGGCGGCGACCTGGCGCGCTCTGCCTCTGGCCACGTCGAATACGTACGTGTCGCTCGCCGTGCGAACGACCAGCCGGGGGAACGGCGAACGCATCCAGCGTCCGCGGCGCGGGCGACCGTCGGCGCCCGCACGCGCGGACACCACCTCCACGCTCGTGAGCCGCTCCGCGGGAATCGTCACCACGGTGGGTTTCCCGCGCAGTGAGTCCTCGCGCTCGGTGGCGGCGAACCCCAGCCCCTGCGGGTACCAGGCAAGCGTGCCCTCGACCGTTCCCTTGCGCGCCAGCCCATGATCCTGTTCGTCGGTGTCCGGGTCGTGCACCCAGCCCCCCTTCCACCGGGCCACGGGCGCGGACACGTCTCCAAAGCTCTTCGCCAGCTCGTGACGGCTGCGTACGGCGGGGGTGCCCGCGGCGTAGGAGTCCAGCAAGGTCCCCATCGCGCCCTGGGGCTGCGCGCCCTCGAAGTCCTTCTTGTACTCGCCTCGCCGGAACCAGCCGGGGCCCCACCACTTCGGGAGACTGAAGAACCCTGCGAGAAGAACCAGGAAATGCAGGGCGCTGATGATGCCGAAAGGGAGCACAACCAGCTTGGGGAGGCCGAAGAGAAGGTGGATGCCAGCCCCGAACATCACGAAGGCGAACATGGGAATACCGATGAGGGCCAGGTTCGGACCACGATCGATGACCGCCCAGGAACGGGCCTGCCGTGTGCGACCGAGCCAGCACCACACGGCGTAGACACTGCCGAGCCCGCCAACGACGGTACCGGGCAGCCCCTGCATCCCCCAGGATCTGGCACATTCGACTTCCAGGAACATCCCCAGAAACGTCAAGAGCATCACGACCACGGGCGACCTGGGAGAGAAGATCGAGGGGGTCCGCCGGCGCGCCATGGTTACATCACTTCCCGACAATTCCGTTGAGCCAATCTCCGGCCGCACTGCCGAGACCAGAACCTGCTGCGGCGCCGACGAGCCCACCGACCACCGCACCCACGGGCGCCCCGACACCACCGAACGCGGCACCCACCGCAGTACCGACCGCAGCGCCGCTTTCCGCGCCCGCCCACGTTCCTCCGGTCGTCGCGGCGGCCTTGACCCCCGTACGGGCGACACGTTTTCCGGTGGACATGTTCCCGTCCTGGGAATCAGCGCTCCACTGACTCAGCCCTGAGGTGACAGCGGTGAGACCCAAGCTCGCGTTGCCACCCCATTTGCCCACCGACAGCCACTTGTTGCGCGTGGCAGCCATGTACGACTTGGCTTTCCAGTTGCTGCCTTGCATGCGACGCCAAGTGTTGTCCCACAGCGATGCCTGCCGCACGTTGAGAAAGCGTCCGTTGCTGCCCTGAGGGGCAAATCTGCCGTACTTGTAATTGGTACGCCACACCGTGGCGGCCCCGAGCCCCGTCGTCCCGTAGCCGCCGAATCCCAGATACTGGCGTCCCCGCTCGGCCCAGTGGGTGCCGGGGCCGTCATTCGTTGCGTTGATCTTGTCGGCTGCGGTCCGGCAGGCCTCGTCGTACGTGGCGGTCTTGACGCGGGCGGTCGAGGCGATCCGGTCGTTCTCCTCGACCAGGTCCGGCTTCGTCCGCCAGCCGTCGCCGAGCGGCCTCGCCTTCGCGACCAGGCTCTCGGCATCACGCTTCAGCTGCTTGAGCGCCTTCTTGACCGGCGCGCCGGCATCGACGTACGCCTGCAGGGCGTCCGCGGCGGTCAGCGCGGCCTGGGAGACCTTGCTCGCCTGCTGCTTCACGGGGACCAATTTCTCGGCGAGGACCGCGCCGTTCGGCGCGAGGTAGTTCAGGCCGACGGCCGCGGCCCACGAACCGTCGATTTCCCCGCCGCGGCGTTCCAGCCCGGCGGCGGCCGTCCGCATCCGCTTGACCGCCGCTTCCACCTCCCCGAAGTGCACGTCGTCCAGGGACGGGATTTCAGCCGGATCGATGAGCGTGTCCGCCATTCAGCGACCGCCCTGCCCGTGCCCAGCATTTCCCGGGGAATCCGCGTGTTCGTTTCCCCTGTTCGCATGGCATTGCATCTCGTGGTCACCGTCCACGAAGATGCCGGTTGCCTTGCCGGCACCGTCCACCGTGCTCTCCACCCTGGCCGACATGATGCCCGTCTTCTGCTGGACATCCCCGGAGAACCTGGTCACGGCCCCGGAAACCGCGGCGTCGCTCGCGCATCCCGCGTCATGGAGGGCATCGAGCAGCATACGGACCTCCGAGGCGAGGTCGTCGCCCTGCCCGGTGGTTTTCCGACCGGTCGTATGCATACCGCTCGGCGAAATATCGAATTTGAGGCTCACCCCGTTGCCCTCTCACTCGGCTGCACGAATGCGTCCACTCGCACCGCCCCAGTCAACCGGACCGGGCGACACCAGGACAACCCCGATCCCGAAAGGGCCACCCGCTATTGCCGGGCCGACCTGCTATTACCAGGCCTGCCGGTTATTGCCTGGGATGTCGGACACCGCAGGACGAGCGCGACATCATTCCCGCTCGCACCGCCCCAACCTCCAATGGAAATACATCCGGAGGTAAATAACTCGCCAATGGCAGATGCTCCCGCTGAGGTGCCGCTCGCCAGGTAGCGGGCCTCGTCGGACAGTGGGCCTCGACAGGTACTGGGCCTCGTCAGGCAGTGGGCCTCGACAGGTACTGGGCCTCGTCAGGTAGTGGGATTCGTCAGGTGGTGGGCCTGGTGGCCCCGAGGTCCACGTCGAGGTCCTCGGTCTCCGTCCAGAATCCGTCGTCCGCCTCCTGGAGCCGCGCCGCGGCGTGCTTCAGGTGGCGGCGGGCGGCGGTGCACGCCGCGTCGGCGTCGCCGGCCTCGATGGCGGCCAGGATGGCGTGGTGCTCCTGCCGCACCGCCTCGAAGAAGTCCTCCCGCCGCGCCTCGTTCGCGCGCGTGACGCGGATGCCGCTGCGCAGCACCTCGCCGAGGTACCGCAGTGTCGAGACCATCACCGCGTTCCCGGTCGACTCGGCGATGGAGCGGTGGAAGGCGAGGTCCTCGTCCGCGCCGTCACCACCGGCCGCGACCGCGGCGTCGATGCCGTCCAGGGCCTGCCGCATCCGGGCGAGGTCGTCGGGGGTGGCGCGGGTGGCCGCCAGCGAGGCGGCCTCGCCCTCGATGGCCCGGCGCAGCTCCACGATCTGCCGCACCTTCGCCGTGGTGTCGGCGGCCTCGGCCTCCAGGTCGAGCGGCCGCGTACGCCGGGGCATGACGAAGACACCGAGGCCCTGGCGCGGTTCGACCAGGCCGGCGTTGCGGAGCCGGGAGACGGCCTCGCGTACCACCGTGCGGCTGACGCCGAGCTGCTTGACCAGCTCGACCTCGGTCGGCAGCTTGTCGCCCTCGGCCAGCCGCCCGGACTCGATCTCGTCGGACAGCACCGCGGCGACCCGGTCCGCCAGCCGTACGGGACCACTCAACTTGGACAGCATGGTTTCAGTTTACGGACGGGGACTCGTGGTTACGGGCGGGGCGTCGGCGGCCACCGCCTCGCCGGCAGCCGCATCGGCAGGCGCATCGGCAGCCGCCCCATCACCGGCCACCCCGGCAACGGTCACCGCGTCGGCGTGGTCCCGCAGATAGTCCCGTACCACCGATTCGAAGCTCGGGTCGGGCGCCAGCCCGAGCGCGGCGGCGCGGGCGTTGTCGAAGCGGGCCGGCCAGGACCCCACGATCGCCTCGACATCGCGGTCCGGCGCGACCGTCACCAGGCCGGCGACGGCCTCACCGGCCACCCGCCGCAGCGTGTCCAGCATCTCGCCGACCGTGACCGTGAGCGCCGGCAGGTTGACGGGCAGCCGGCCGTCGAGCCGGCCGGGGCCGGTGCCCCGCCCGGCCTCCGCGACGCGCAGGATCCCCTCGACCGTACGCCGTGGCGAGGCCAGGGCCACCTCCAGTCCGGGGTCGGCCGGGCAGGTCGCCGGAAGGCCCGCGAGCGGCTCGCGGACGATACCGGAGAGGAAGCCGGAGGCCGCCGCGTTCGGCTTGCCCGGCCGCACCGACACGGTCATGAGCCGGGTCACGCGGCCGTCGATGAAGCCGCGCCGGGTGTACTCCGCGACCAGCTGCTCGCACACGAACTTCTGCACCCCGTAGCTGGACCGGGGCGTCGGCAGGGTCGCTTCACTGACCACCGGCGGCATCGGCAGCGCGGGGTCGGGGCCGTAGATCGCGACACTGCTGGAGAACACGATCCGCGGCGTGGGGCCGCCGGCGGCCGACTGTGCCCGGGCGGCCTCCAGCAGCGCGCGAGTGGTGTCCACGTTCGCACTCATACCGAGGTCGAAGTCCGCCTCGCACTCGGCCGAGACCGCGGAGGCGAGGTGGATCAGTACGTCCACCGGCTCCGCGAACAGCTCCTGCAGGCGGTCGGTCAGATCGCCCCGCACGACGTCCACGAGGGGGTCGGCCGTCTCCGGAGCCTCGGACGGTACGAAGCGGTCGGCGAGCACCAGCCGGTCGATCGGTGCGCCGCCGAACGTCCGCGCCTTCAGCAGGGCGCCGGCGACCTGCCGCCCCAGGAAGCCGAACCCACCCGTGATGACGATCCTCATGCCTGCTCTCCTCGGTAGTCGTTCAGCCAGCCGAGGCCCTCGCTCGTGCCGGCGCGGGGGCGGTACTCGCAGCCGATCCACCCGTCGAAACCCACCTCGTCGACGACGTCGAACAGATGGCGGAAGTCGACTTCGCCCCGGTCGGGTTCGTTGCGGTCGGGTACCCCCGCGATCTGCAGATGACCGACCCGGCCGGTCGGTACGTCGCGGCGCAGGGTCGTGGTGAGGTCGCCCTCGACGATCTGACAGTGGTAGAGGTCGAGTTGGACCTTGAGGTTCGCGGCACCCACCTCCTGCACCACGGCGTGTGCCTGCGCCTGCGTGCGCAGGAAGTAGCCCGGCATGTCCCGGCCGTTGATCGGCTCGATCAGGATGTCGACGCCCGCCGCCGCGGCCCGTTCCGCGGCCAGGGCGAGGTGGTTCAGGTACGTCGCGTGGTGCGCGTCCCGCTCCGCCGGCGACGCGTCCGGCCGTACCGGCCCGGCCATCACGTGCACCCGCGGACAGCCCAGCGCGGCGGCGTACTCCAGCGCCCGGTCGAGCCCGGCGAGCGCCTCGGCCTCGCGCCCGGGCAGCGAGGCGATCCCCCGTTCGCCCGCCTCCCACGCTCCGGGAGGCGCGTTGAAGAGCACCTGCCGCAGGCCATGGTCGTCGAGCCGGCGGCGCAGCTCGGTGGCGTCGTGGTCGTAGGGAAAGAGGTACTCGACGGCCTCGAAGCCGTCCGCCGACGCCGCGGCGAAGCGGTCGAGGAAGTCGTGTTCGGTGTACATCATGGACAGGTTCGCGGCGAACCTTGGCATGGTGGCTCCTGCGTTCTGGGCGGCCCCGGGGGGGCCGGGGGGCCGGTCAGCGGTTGACGACCTGCTTCCTGGTGGTGAGCACCGCGGCGGCACCGACCAGGAGGCTGAGCGCCAGGACGTACATCGGGATCGACGCCGAACCGGTGGCGTCCTTGAGCGCACCGATCATGTAGGGGCTGACGAAACCGGCGAGGTTGCCCACCGAGTTGATCACGGCGAGACCGGCCGCCGCCGCGGTGCCGCCGAGGAACGCGGTGGGGAGTGACCAGAACAGCGGCGCGCAGGTCAGTACCCCGGCCGCTGCGAACGACAGCGCGATCAGCGACAGTACGGTCGACCCGGCCCAGCCGGCCGCCAGCGAGAATCCGACGGCGCCCATGAGGGAGGGAATGACGAGGTGCCAGCGGCGCTCGCGGCGCTTGTCCGCCGACGCGCCGAACACATTCATCGCGACGAGTGCGACCACGTACGGCACGGCACTGAGCACGCCGATCGTGAGGTTGTCCTTGATGCCGGTGGACTGGACGAACGTGGGCATCCAGAAGGTCAGGGCGTACTGGCCCATCACGAAGCAGAAGTAGATGAGGCACATGAGCCACACCTTGGGTTCGCGGAACGCGTCCAGCACCCGCCCGTGCACCGTGTGGTGGGCGGCGTCCTTCTCCAGCGCCCCCTCGACGACGGCCTTCTCCTCGTCGGTGAGCCACTTGGCGCTGCGCACGCTGTTGTCGAGGTAGAACAGCGTCGCCACACCGACGGCGACCGCGGGCAGTCCTTCGAGCAGGAACAGCCACTGCCAGCCCTGCCAGCCGTTCGCACCGTGGAACCGCTCCATGATCCAGCCGGAGAGCGGGTTGCCGAAGATGCCGGCGACCGGGATGGCCGACATGAACATCGCGATCACCCGGGCACGGCGGTACGAGGGGAACCAGTACGTGCAATAGAGGATCACCCCGGGGTAGAACCCCGCCTCCGCGGCACCGAGGACGAACCGGAGCACGTAGAACGTCGCCTCGTTGGTGACGAACATGAACGCCGCCGAGACCAGACCCCAGGTGATCATGATCCGGGCGATCCAGGTGCGGGCGCCGACGCGCTGCAGCATGAGGTTCGAGGGAACCTCGAAGAGAAAGTAGCCGATGAAGAAGAGGCCGGCACCGAGGCCGTACGCCGCTTCGCTGAACCCGAGGTCCGCGGACATCTGCAGCTTCGCGAAGCCGACATTGACCCGGTCCAGGTAGGAAACGACGTAACACAGCATCAGAAACGGAACGAGGCGTCTGACGACCTTGCGGAAGACGGCGTTCTCACGGGCGAGACCGGCGGCCTCGGGCGCCGTGGCGGCGGAAGTGGGCATGAGGAACCCTTCGTGCGGCTCAGGGATTCTCTGACGGGGGAACGGAAGTGGGGGATGTGGGGAGAGGGGGGCTCGTCACCAATCGGCGCCGAACGTCTCCCTCAGCTCCTCGATCGCGTCGGCGGGGAGCGGTTCGGGCTGACGTCCCGTGGTCAGCCAGAGGCGCGCCGTCTCCTCGAGTTCTTCGAGGACGGCGAGAGCCGCTGCCGGGTCCGGGCCCCAGACCACGGGACCCAGCCGGTCGAGCAGGACCGCTCTGATCGGTGTGCCACTCGCCGCGCGATCGGCGATGCGAGCGGTCACCAGGTCGGCCACGCGCGGATCGCCGGGCCGGTGGTACGGAATGAGGGGAACGTGCCCGACCTTCATCACGTAGTACGGGGTGAGGGGCGGGAGCACGTCGTCCGGGCTCCACACACCGGCCAGGGTCAGTGCGACCAGGTGCGTGGAGTGGGTATGGATGACGAACCGGGCCGTGGGATCGGCGGCGTAGATGCGCCGGTGGAGCGTCAGCGTCTTGCTGGCCCGGTCACCGGCGAGCTGCTCGCCACCGCCGTCGACCAGGGCGAGGCGCTGCGGCTGGAGGAACCCGAGGGCGGCATCGGTGGGAGTGATCAGGTAGCAGTCGTCCACCCTGGCACTGATGTTGCCGGCACTGGCGTGAACGTACCCCCGGTCAAACAGACTGGTACCCACCCGAACAATCTCGCGCCGCGCTTCATCGACGGCGGTCCCGGAATGCTGCTGGTTCACGAGTCCTCCTGCCCCAGGCGAGCAAACGCGTCGGTGAAGAACTCGGGCCCGCCGAAGTTGCCCGACTTCAGGGCCACATGAAGCGTGCCCCCGTCGGGAAGGGCGGCCGCGCACCAGGGCACACCGGGGTCGATCTGCGGCCCGATCCGCAACCCGGTGACGCCGAGCGCCTGCACGACCGCTCCCGAGGTCTCGCCGCCCGCGACGACCAGCCGGCGCACACCGCGCTCGACCAGACCCTGTGCGACACGGGCGAGGGTACGTTCCACGAGTTCACCGGCCTCGGCGGCACCGAGCCGGCCCTGGACGGTGCGGACCGCGCCGGGCGCCTCGGTGGAGTACACGAGGACCGGCCCGTCGGCGAGATGCGCCGTGGCGAATTCCAGGGCCTCACCGGCCACGTCCTCGCCGTCCGCGATACGCAGCGGATCCACGCTGAACGCGGGCCGCCCACCGCGCAAGAATCGACGGACCTGCTCGTTCGTGGCGGCGGACACCGAGCCGGAGACGACGGCCGCGTGCCCGCCGGCCGGCGGCAGCTGCGCGGCGGCGCGGGAGGGCTTGAAACCCCAGTTCGCCGGCAGCCCGATCGCCAGCCCGGAACCGGCGGTCACCAGCGGCATCCCCCTCACAGCAGCGCCCAGGCGCACAAGGTCGTCATTGGACACGGCATCGACAACAGCGATCTGGCGACCTTCCTCGCGCAAGGCACGGATGCGCGCCCGTATCGCGTCCGCCCCTTCCCCGACGACCGCATGGTCGATGAGGCCAGCCGTTCCCTTCATCTGGGCATCAAGCACGGAAACCAGGTTGGAGTCGGTCATCGGAGTCAGCGGATGGTGCCGCATCCCGCTCTCGCTCAACAACACCTCCCCGACGAAGAGATGCCCCTTGAAAACCGTGCGCCCATTATCCGGAAACGCCGGAGTGGCCACGGTGAAGTCGCTCCCCAGGGCGTCCAGCAAGGCCTCGGTGACCGGCCCGATATTGCCGTCCGGCGTGGAGTCGAACGTCGAGCAGTACTTGAAGTAGATCTGTTCGGCCCCCGCGGACCGCAGCCAGGCCAGCGCCCTCAGCGACGCCTCGACAGCATCGGCGGCCGGCACGGTCCGCGACTTGAGCGCAATGACCACGGCATCCGCATCCGCACCTGCACCCGCACCCGCACCCACGGCCCCCTCGGCGCCGACCTCCGGCACGTCGATCAACTGAACGACGCGCATCCCCGCCCGCACCAGATTGTTTGCCAGGTCAGTAGCACCGGTGAAGTCATCGGCAATACAGCCGAGTCGGATTCCCATGTTCAGTCAGCCCTCCGTCGGCTGGGGGAGTTCGATTCCCGGAAAGATCTTGATGACGGCACTGTCGTCCTCGGCTCCCAGCCCGGACGCCGCAGCCTGCAGAAACATCTGATGCGCGGTGGCGGCGAGCGGGAGCGGGAACTTCTCCGGCCGGGCGGAATCGAGCACGATCCCCAGGTCCTTGACGAAGATGTCGACGGCAGACAGGGGCGTGTAGTCACCGGCGAGCACGTGCGCCATGCGGTTTTCGAACATCCACGAGTTCCCGGCGCTGTGCGTGATGACCTCGTAGAGCGCATCGGCCGGAACACCGGCCTTGATACCCAACGCCATCGCCTCGGCCGCCGCGGCGATGTGCACGCCCGCGAGCAACTGGTTCACGACCTTGACCTTCGACCCGAGCCCGGCCTGCTCCCCCAGGCGGTAGACCGTACTGCTCATGGCCTCCAGCACCGGATCCGCCACCGCGTACGCAGCAGCCGACCCCGAGGTCATCATGGTCAGCTCACCGACCGCCGCCCGAGCGGCCCCACCGGAGATGGGCGCATCCAAATACAGCACGCCCCTCTCGGCCAACCGCCCTTCAAGCGCGGCGGACCACCCCGGATCAACCGTCGAACACATCACGAAGACCGAGCCCGGGCGCAGCCTGCCAGCAGCCCCCTCGGGGCCGAACAACACCGACTCGACCTGCTCCGCATTGACCACCACACCGACCAGGACATCCACCCCGGCCGCCAGCTCCCCAACGGACGCGAACGCCGCCCCGCCGTCCTCCGCGAAAGCCGCAGCCACCTCACCCCGCAGGTCATGAACCCCCACCTCATTCCCCGCGCCGCGCAGACTCCGAGCCATCCCGAGCCCCATGGCCCCCAGCCCCACCACACCCACACGCGGCCGCCCCGCCCCACCCACCTCGCCCATGCCCACCCTCACACTCGCTACGTCATCACTACGCCCCGCCGCATCCCGCCACGGCCAGAGCCTCGTCAACCCAGAGGAGGCGACGCGGTCAGGTCATATGATGACCTGAGGACACACGATGGGTACATTGTGATGTCGGTCACATTGGTGCGGGTCGGGGGGCGTCATTGCGGACACACGAGCAGTTGACCTGCCCTACGCGCTGCCCGACGCGGCCTCTCCACGCAATTCCGGCTTCCCGGGTCGCCCGGCCGCCCCCACTGCGCCCCGCCAAGCCGCCTACGAATGCGCTCGCAGTGTTTCCGAAGGTGACTCGCCGAATTGCTGGCGGAAGGCGAGGGAGAAGCGGCCCGGGTGGTGGAAACCCCAGCGGGAGGCGACGGCGGTGACGGTTGTGGCGCCCGGGTAGGAGGCCAGGAGTTCCTTGCGTACGCGGTCCAGGCGGACCTCGCGCAGGTACGCAAGTGGTGTCGTGTCGAGGTGCCGGCGGAAGCCTTCCTGGAGGGCTCGTACGCCGACGCCGACGCACTCCGCGACATCCGCGACCGTGAGCGGTTCCGCGGCGTGCCCCTCGATGATTTCCATGGCGCGGCGGACCGCGGGCGGCGCGACGCGCGGCTGCTCGCCGAGCAGCGCCGGTGTGTAGTTGTTGGGCTGGGCCATCAACAGCTGGGTCATGAGGAGAGACTCGAACTGCTTCATCACGAGGGGCCGGCTCGTCATGTCGCCGGGGCCCTCCGCCTCCCGGCGCATGAGGTCGACGACGTTGAGCCAGGAGCGGGAGCCCGGCGTGGTGAGGTTCATGCCGAGCGAGAAGAGGATCGGGCGGCGCACGGTGCGGCCGAGCAGACTGCCCAGGTGGGACTCCAGGGACGCCCGGTCGAACCACACGATCAGCTGCGGATTGCCGCCACCCCAGCGCATGTCCACCTTTCCGGTCGGCGAGGGGACGGAAGCGAGTTCGGGGGAGGAAATGATCTCCTCGCGGCCGCAGGCGATTTCGGCGTAACCGGCGAGCGGGATCTGGACGAGGAAGAAGCTCTCCAGGTCGCCCGGCGTGATCCGGACTTCCGTTCCGTAATCGAGGTAGTACAGGCCCGTCCGGTCGAAGGACGCACCGTGCAGCCGGGCGTCGAGCGTCGCCGAGCGCTGCACGATGCGCAGCTCATGCGGGCAGAAGGCGCGGCCGACCTCGGCTCGCGCCTCCCAAATGTCCGCTGTATGGAACTGCTGGTGGTTTGCGAGGGGGAGCTCTTCAGCGGGCATGTGAACTTCCACCTGAACCTCCACCGCCGGGACGCGCGACCGGGACAGCGACCCTCGTGATCCGGATAGCGAAGGTGATCTTGTCATACCAAGGTTGATCCCCGACCGCCGCGGACTCGAGAAGAAGCCAGGGAATCATCAATGCAGGGAGTGCCGGGCCGGACTGCGCTCGTCACGGGCGGAGTCACGCCCAGCGGACAGCCGGTGGCGTATGGACGGCACGGCGCCGTCGCATACGGATGGCCCGCCCCATGCGGACAGCCCGGCGCCGTCGCATACGGACGGCCCGTCACACGCCTACGGTCCGTCGCACACGCGGTGCGCGTGCCACGTGCGGCCCGGGGTGCGGCGAGAACCGCCGGGGCCGCCGCACCCCCGCGCATCGCGACACCCTCGCGACGCCGCCTGCCGGCGCTCGTCGAGACGGCCGGTCCCCTCTAGCCGGCCGGGTGCCCCGGGACCCTTCCCCCGGCCCTGGGCAACCCGGCTGCCCGCGGCTGCCCGCCGGACCCCCCGCCGGCGGGCAGCCGCCTTCCGTACGGCGAAGCCCCACTCGTCGACGCCGCCACGTCACCGAAGCGCACTACGGAAGCGCACGACAGAAGCGCACGACCGAAACCCCCAACCACTCGTCCCCGCCCCGGAGGCCCCCTCATGCGCAAGATCACCATCGTCGGAGCAGGCCAGGCAGGCCTCCAGCTCGGTATTGGCCTGCTGAGCCACGGTTACGACGTCACCCTCGTCTCCAACCGCACCGGGGACCAGATCCGCGAGGGCCGGGTCATGTCCAGCCAGGCCATGTTCGGCACCGCGCTGGCCCACGAGCGCAACCTCGGTCTCGACTTCTGGGGCGACGCCTGCCCGCCGATCGCCGGGCTCGGCGTGAACATCTCCGACGGCCAGGGCGGCCGGGCGCTCTCCTTCGGCGCCCGCCTCGACGCCACAGCGCGCTCGGTCGACCAGCGGGTCAAGATGCCCATCTGGCTGGGCGAGTTCGCGCGCCGCGGCGGCCGGCTGGACTTCCGCGAGGCCGGCATCGAGGACCTGGAGCGGTACGCCGCGGAGTCCGACCTGGTGATCGTCGCGGCCGGCAAGGGCGACATCGCCGGGCTGTTCGAGCGGGACGCCCAGCGTTCCCCGTACGACGCACCGCAGCGCGCACTGGCCCTGGCGTACGTCACCGGCATGGCGCCGCTGCCCGACCGCCCCGGCGTCAGCTTCAACGTCATCCCCGGTGTCGGCGAGTACTTCACCATGCCCAGCCTCACCACCAGCGGCCCCTGCGACATCATGTTCTTCGAGGGCATCCCGGGTGGCCCGCTCGACTGCTTCGACGGGCTCACCCCCGACGAGCAGCTGGCGAAGTTCCAGGAGCTGCTGCGGACGTACGTCCCGTGGGAGGCCGAGCGCTGCACCGATGTCGCGCTCACCGACCAGAACGGCACCCTCGCGGGTCGCTTCGCGCCGACCGTCCGCAAGCCCGTCGCCACGCTGCCCTCCGGCGCGCAGGTGCTCGGCCTCGCCGACGTCGTCGTCCTCAACGACCCGGTCACCGGCCAGGGCTCCAACAACGCGTCGAAGTGCGCGGCCGCCTACCTGGCCGCCATCCTGGACCATGGCTCGCGCCCGTACGACGCCGCGTTCATGGAGCTGGCCTTCGGCCGCTTCTGGGACAACGCGCAGTCCGCCACGGCCTGGACCAACGCGATGCTCGGCGCCCCGCCGCAGCACGTCCTGGAGCTCTTCGGTGCGGCGAGCGCCAACCCCCGTATCGCCGCTCGCTTCGTCAACGGCTTCGACGACCCGCGCGACTTCTTCCACTGGTTCATGGACCCGGCCGCCGCGGAGAACTACGCGGCGGAGGTCGGCGCCTGAACGTTCGGCAGCGTCAGCGGGGGCCCGAACCGCCAGCACCAGACGATGCGTCAATAACAGCACGCACGTGACGAGAGCAGGACAGCAGGACCATGAGAAGGATCGCGGTGATCGGCGCCGGGCAGGCGGGGGCCCAACTCGCACTGGGGCTCCAGGCGCACGGCTACGACGTCACCCTGGTCACCGACCGCGGCCCCGACGAGGTGCGCCACGGCCCGGTCATGTCCAGCCAGTGCATGTTCGACACCGCGCTGCAGAGCGAGCGCGGCCTCGGGCTGCACCACTGGGAGGACCGGGCCCCGGACATCACCGGCATCGCGCTCTCTCTCATCGGTCCGCACGGCACTCCGGAACTCTCCTGGCGTGCGCCGCTGGAGGGCCCTGCCCACTCCGTCGACCAGCGGGTCAAGTGCGCGGCCTGGATGGAGCAGTTCGCTGAGGGTGGCCGCGGCGAGATCGTGCTGCACGAAGCGGGCGTCAACGACCTGGAGTGGTACGCCCGTACGCACGATCTCGTCGTGGTCTCGACCGGCAAGGGCGAGCTGAGCCGCCTCTTCCCGCGCAATGCCGAACTCTCCCCGTACGATCGGCCGCGCCGCGCGCTGGCTCTGACGTACGTCACGGGAACGGCACCGCGGGAGGGGGAGGCCGCCGTCCACTACCGTATGGTGCCCGGCGTCGGCGAATACTTCTCCTTCCCCGCCCTCACCACCAGCGGACCGTGCGACATCATGGTCTTCGAGGGCGTCCCCGACGGCCCGATGGACTGCTGGGACGACATCCGGGCCCCCGAAGCCCATCTCGGCCGCTCCCTGGAGATCCTCCACCGGTTCTTCCCGGACGAGTACGAGCGCTGTCGGCACGCCCAACTGACGGACAGCGGAGGTGTGTTGCGGGGCGCGATCACCCCGACCGTGCGGCATCCCGTCGCCCGGCTCGCCTCCGGACGGCACGTGCTCGGCATGGCCGACGCCGTCGTACTCAACGACCCGATCACCGGTCAGGGGTCCAACAACGCCGCCCAGGCCGCGACCCACTATCTCGACAGCATCCTCCGGCACGGCGCCGCGGAATTCACCCCGCAGTGGATGCAACGCACCTTCGACAACTTCTGGCGCGGCTGGGCCCAGTGGGCCGTCGGCTGGACCAACTCCCTACTGGCCGGCCTGAGCCCCCACCACCGCGAACTCCTCTCCGCAGCGGCCGACATCCCTTCGGTCGCCGGTGCGCTCGCCGCCGGATTCGACGACCCGCGCACGCTGTACCGCTGGTGGTTCGAGGAGGCCGAGGCGCACCGCTTTCTCGCCGAGAAGCGTGCCCAGCACGCCGCTCGCTTCGACAACCGCGAGCTGCGCCGCGCGCTGGGCCAGTACGCCACCGGGGTGACCGTGGTGACGGCCCGCGCCCCCGACGGCCGCAACGTCGGCATGACCGCGAACTCTTTCACCTCCGTCTCCATGGACCCGCCCCTCGTCCTGTGGTGTCCCGGCAAAGGCGCCCCGAGCCTGCCGGACTTCACCGACGCCTCGCACTTCGCCGTCCACGTACTGGCCGCCGACCAGCACCACCTCTCCCGGCAGTTCGCCACCCCGGCCGACGACAAGTTCCGCGGAGTCCCCACCGCCCCCGGCATCGCGGGCACCCCACTCCTGGACGGCGCGGTCGCCCGTTTCCAGTGCCGCACCGTCCAACGCATCGACGCCGGCGACCACATCATCTTCCTCGGCGAGGTCGAACAGTACGAGGCCGACGGCGGCACTCCCCTGGTGTTCCACTCGGGGTACTACCACGTGGCAACGAAGCATCCGGACCTGTGAACCAGAAGGAGCATTCATCCTGGCGAGCAGTGCCGGCAAGGGCGGCGCCCCTCCGACGAACGCGTGCACCGGAAGCGGGCACGCCAGAGGTCCGGCGGGTTCACCTTGCGCAGGCAGTGGTGCGCCGCCCCGGCCGCGGTCACCGACCACGGTGAGCACCAGCCGTTGGTGTGTTCGTACCCGTCCTCGTCGTGCGGCTGCCCTGAGTGGATGACTGCCGTCTGCCGTGACGTGCTGTGCTTCAGCGCCTCTGTCAGCACGTCACGGCAGGCGGCGTACACGATCACCACGTACGCTTCGCTGTGGTCGAGGATGTATGCGATCTCGGCCGGCGCGAGCCTGGTGTTGAGCGCCACGAGTACCGCGCCGACCAGTGCCTGCCCTCGTCGCCAAAAGGTGAAGGCTACCTCTGCGGGCTCTCCCCCGCCTGAGACGTCTTTCCTCCGGACCGTGCCCCGTGAATGTACTGATCGGCCCAGGCGCTGATGATGTGCGCGGCGCGCTGCGCCTGCCCCCGTGCGGTCAGGAGGTGGTCCGCTCCTTCGAGCGAGACGAAGCTTCGCGGGTGCCGGGCCTGGCTGAAGATCTCTCCGGCGTTGTCGATGTCGACGGTGTTGTCGGTGGGGGAATGCAGGACGAGCAGCGGCATGTCCAGCTCGGCGATCCGGTCGCGCAGATGGGCACGGCGGACGTCTTCGACGAAGGCACGCTTGAGGACCAGGGTCCGCCCGCCGACGAACCACTCGTGCGACCCTTCGCCGAGCACGCGATCGACGACCGCGTCGTACTGGCGCTCGACGTGGCTGGGGTCGGCAGGCGCCCCGATCGTGGCGACCGCGCGGACGCCGGTTGCCTCGGCCGCCGCGGCGATGGCAGCGGCGCCTCCCCAGGAGTGCCCCACCAGCAGGTCCACCGGCGTACCCCGCTCCGCCATCAGAGCTGCCGCACGGACCGTGTCCTGGACCTTGACGGTGAAGGAACCGTCCCCCCAGTCGCCATCGGAGTCGCCGATCCCGAGGTTGTCGTAGCGCAGCATTCCGATGCCCTCGCGTGCCAGCTGCTTGCTGACGCGCGAGGCGGCCGGTGAGTCCTTGCCGAGTGTGAACCCGTGCACAAAGAGCCCCCAGCCTCGGATCTCGCCGTCCGGGAGATCAATCGTTCCGGCCAGTTCGGGGCCGACGACACTCTGGAATCGCACTTTTTCGCTCATGTTGTGATCACCTGGGGAGAGGGCTGTTCATGGGGACGAGGGGGAAGCGAGGGCAAGAGCGAGGGCGACACCGGCCGGTTCCCCGCGCGCTCCGAGCGGTGGAGCGGTGAACGCTGCGGTGCGCCGCGGTGCCTGTCGCCCTCGCTACGTCAGACGTTCGGCTTCTGCACGGTGCCGGGCCTCTGCACGGTATCCGACTTCTCCGCGGCGGCCGACTTCTGCACGGTGTCCTGCTCGGTGGTGACCAGTGCGGTGATCTCATCGGCGAGGCGCGGGCCGAGCGTGCCCCAGCCATCCTTGTAACCGTACACGCCGGCCAGCGTGCGGGCTTCGTAGTCGCCATTCATGATCTCGATGTCGGTGGCCGTGATGAGTGCCGGGTGGGCGACGCCGACGGCCGCCGAGATCTTCATCAGTTCCTTGCGCAGGGTGCGCAGGTAGTCGGCGGTCCGGGTGGCCTTCGAGGGCGCGTCGAGGCCGCGGGCCAGCCGAGCGTTCTGGGTGGCGATGCCGGTGGGGCACTTGTCGGTGTGGCACTTCTGCGCCTGGATGCAGCCGATCGACAGCATCGCCTCACGCGCCACGTTGATCATGTCGGCGCCCAGGGCGAAGGCGACCGCGGCGTTCTCGGGCAGGCCCAGCTTGCCGGAGGCGATGAAGGTCAGGTCGTCGGTCAGTCCCTGTTCGGCGAAGACGCCGTAGACCCGCGAGAAGCCCATCCTGAAGGGCAGCGACATCGAGTCGCTGAAGGTCAGCGGCGCCGCACCGGTGCCGCCCTCGCCGCCGTCGATGGTCACGAAGTCGACCCCGCGGTCACCACGCGCCATCAGCGTGGCCAGCTCCTGCCAGAAGTCCATCTCGCCCACCGCGCTCTTGATCCCGACCGGCAGGCCGGTCTCGGTGGCGAGGAGTTCGACGAAGTCGAGCATCGAGTCGACGTCGCTGAACGCGGTGTGCCGCGACGGGGAGGCGCAGTCCTTGCCGAGCGGGATGCCGCGGATGTCGGCGATCTCCGAGGTCACCTTCGCGCCCGGCAGCATCCCCCCAAGCCCCGGCTTGGCGCCCTGGGAGAGCTTGATCTCGATCGCCTTGACCGGGGCGCCGGCGACCACGTCCTTGAGCTTGTCGAGGTTGAAGCTGCCGTCCTCGTTGCGGCAGCCGAAGTACGCCGTACCGATCTGAAGGACGAGGTCGGCCCCGTTGCGGTGGTACGGCGAGAGGCCGCCCTCCCCCGTGTTGTGCATCGTGCCTGCCAGCGCCGCCCCCTTGTTGAGCGCCGTGACCGCGGCGCCGGAGAGCGATCCGAAGCTCATCGCCGAGATGTTGACCACGCTCGCCGGCCGGAACGCCTTGGCCCGCCCCCGCGGCCCGCCCAGCACCTTGGCCGATGGGAGTGGGGCCTCCGGGTCGTGCATATCGGGCAGCGCGCCGGCGAACGTCCGCTGCTTCAGGTACGCGTGCCCTTGCATGTGCTCGACGTCGTTGTCGGTGCCGAACCCGAAGTAGTTGTTCTCCCCCTTCGACGACGCATAGATCCAGGTGCGCTGGTCACGACTGAACGGGCGCTCCTCGTCGTTGGAGGTCACGATGTACTGCCGCAGCTCCGGACCTATCGTCTCCAGCATGTACCGCGCGTGCCCGACCACCGGGAAATTCCGCAGCAACGCGTGCTTCTTCTGAACAAGGTCACGGGCAGCCACCAGCCCCAGTGCTGCTGCGGTGGCTACGGCTATGCTCCGGGCGCGCATGTACGTATCTCTCCTCGATGCTCGACTCCATCGCCATGCGGTGGACGTCGTCGTGCCATGGCAGGCGTTGGGCGGCGGACACAGCAAGCAAACATCAAGGTCCGTCGGAGAACGCGAAACGATAGTAGAGGTCACACAGCCACCCATGTGGCCAGGGGCAGCGACGGCCGGCGCTCGACCGCACCGCGGATGTGCACCACAGGTCTGCACGACGGGTGACGTGACCGACACGTTCAGGCGCAACGAACACCCGCCCAACACATAGTGCCGACCGAGATCGCGCCCGGCCAGCACTTTGTGGTGAATCACATGTGTTGGTATGTGCCCGAGGCCCGAGTTTCCCTATGCGCCACGCATACGTGGGCGACGGGTGAGCTCCCACTGCCGTGAACTTCGGCGAGGGAGTGACAAGGAAACTGGGGTGAGCGGGCAACGCGGCGGCGAATATGGTCACTACCCGCCGCGTTGCCGTGGTGCCTTCGTCCGTTAGGAGCTACTGGAGGCGCCGATCACGGGGCGACAAGTCGGTGCTCCGCGCCAATGCCCGAGGCGTTGCCGTCGGCGTAGAGGGTGAGTTCACCGTCGGACCAGCGGACGACGGTGTCGTCGGCCCAAGGGTTGTCGGTGAAGTCGCCACCGCTCACGACCAGGGCGTGCTTCCACAGGTCGTTGGGGGCCCGCCACCTGTGCTCGCCCCAAGAGTCGCCGGTGCCCGTGAAGTCCTGGTACTGCGTCAGCTCGCCGTCCGACCAGCGCACGATGAGGTCCCAGGTGTCGTCTCCGGCATAGTCACCGGCCGTGATCTGAGTGGCGTGCTTCCATGTTCCCGCCTGGCCCGTACCGGGGGCGACGACTCTGACCTCCTTGCCGAGGGCGGTACCGGTGTTCTGGTAGAGGGAGACCTCTCCGTCCGACCACCGCACGACGAGGTCGTCCTGCCGCTTGTTGCCGCCGAACCGCCCCGCGGTCAGCGCCTCGGCATGTTTCCAGGTGCCGTTCGGGGCTACAAGCTGCCGTTCACCGTGGAAACCGTTCTCGTCCACCGAGGGGTACAGGGTCACCTCGCCGTCCGACCAGCGGACAATGAGGTCGGAGCCACTGTCACCGGTGAAGTCGCCCGCGACGATCTGCTTGGCGTGGTTGCGCCACAGACTGTTGGGGCTTTGGACCTTGAATTCCTTGTCGAAGTATCCCTTTCCCTTTTCGGCACCCCGGTAGATGCTCAGCTCACCATCGGCCCAGCGTACGAACATGTCCATCCGGTCCTCGGCGACCGGGCCATCGAGCGCGAAGTAGCCGTTGGCGATGTCCCGTGCGTACTTCCACGTGCCGGCAGCGGGCAGTACCGGCTCTTTCATAGGGGGCGGATTGATGCTCGCCGGCTGCTTGCCGGCCTTCGCCGCGTCGTAGATGCGCTTGACGTCGCCGTCGAAGTAGGAGGAGTAGGAGATGTTGGCGTTGTGTCCGCCAGTCATCCAGCCACCGGTGACGCCGACAAGCTTGGCCGACTCGCCACCTGCCGTGATGAAGGGGCCTCCGGACGTGCCACCGACATAACCGTCGCAATGGATTTCCGAGAAGACGCCGCCGCGCCAGAGCCGCCCCCCGCTGTCCCGGGTATTGCCGGTCTGGTACCGCTTCATCGGCGTGGTGCAGCTGAGCGGGTCCTGCTTCGGCTTGTAATGCCCCCCACCGTACAGATACGGGTACCCGATGGCTTGGACACTGTGGTCGAAGCCGGTATTGAAGCCCAGCGGGATGGCGCCGACGACCTGTTCGGCCTTCTTCCCGTCGCTGCGCGGCTCGGTGGCGAGGAACGCAACGTCGACGTCGGTGTAGTTTTCCTCGCTCTTCTTGGTCCCCGTGTATCCGGGGTCCTTGAAGATGCTGCCCTTCTTGATGGGGAACAGCCCATGCGGCATGGGGTTCTTCGCGCTGTGCTGCGGCACGAAGATCAGGTTCTCTTTCTGGTCATTGCTGTCGAAGCAGTGCGCGGCGGAGGCGACCAGGTTCTTTCCCGGGGACGGCACGACGGTGCCGCCGCAGAAACGGTAGTCGTAACGGTCGGGGAAGTCGTTGCCTGCTTTCTGTGCCCAGTAGAACGTGCCGACCTGCTTGAGGCCTTTGAACGTGTGGGAAGGCGAGCGCAGTTGGGGGGCGCTGGGGCGCGTCGAAGTGCTGCTCGAAGCCGCCTTCGTCCGGGACCGGGCTTCGCGGGCCTGCTGCTCCTCAACCGGCTGAGCCTCGGCCATCCGCTCGGGCGTCCAGAACTTGGCCAGGGAGCGAGCCAGCGCTCCATCGTCAGTGGCGGACGGCTGGTCAGGTGTGGCCGACGGCCGCGGAGTGGGCACACCTTCCGGGGGCCCTGGCCGCCCCGACGCGCCTGGTCGTTCCGCGGTGTCAGAGGGACTCGGCCCGTCTGAGGAGTTCGGAGGCTGCGGCGGTTCTTGCGTATCGAAGGGTTCAGGGGTGGTTGCCGGCCGGGTGGCGGTGGGATGCGGGGCGCCGGGCGTCGCCGAAGGTTCGGCCGCCAGTGCTGGGCCGGCAGCGGCCGTCACGAGCACCGTCACCGCGGGAAGGATCGTTCTTGCTTTCAAGGTGGTGTGTTCCCCCATGGAACGAACGCGGGGCCTTGGTCAGAAGCCCCGATTGGTCTAGAGCAGGGAGGAATGTACCCTATGCAAACAGTAAAGACGCGACCAATACGGGGCATAGGAGCGAACCGTGACCAAGGTTTGCCAACGGATGCGAGCTGGGCAAATAGCACTTTCGGCGGGAATCGTCGCCCTCTTGGCGACGTCGTGCGCGTCCGGCGACGGAGGCCACTCAGCCTCGCATTCGCCAACAGCTGGGAGCTCGACAACACATGAGGAGGAGAAGCTCGACGAGGATGACGATCCCAACCTCTTGCGCGGCTTCCGGTCGTGGCTGAAGTCGAATACCTCCGAGCATGATGACGAACTCGCCGGACATGTGCTGTCACTGCGGCTGCGCTACGAGTCAGACAGTCGAGCGGGGACGGCCGATGTACTCACCGACTACGGCCCATGGGGTTCCGCCGAAAAGGAAGTCGGCCCACTGGCGGAGGCGTTCCAGGAGTGGTGGGACGACGACGCCTCCGCCGGCATCGCGATCTTCCGCAGCCAGGGCGGCAAGAAGGTGAAAGAGGCGACGCTGTACGACGGGAACAGCCCCGTCAATCTCCTCACGGATTTCCAGACCTGGACCACGGAACACACAGAGATGGGACGGAGCCGCGCGGACCACATCACATCTCTCAGCATCGGATACGGTCGGCGTGCATCCGGCGCGCTGACCATATCCACCGATTACCTCACCCGCCAGGAGCCCCGGACGAAGGAGTACATCGACGCGCTCGCACGGGACTTCGCGGTGTGGTGGGACGGTGACGAAGGAGCCGATCATGTCAGCGTCACCAGTGAAGACCAGGGTGTCCACTCGGAGCGGAGGCTGACGGCAGACCAGTAGCGCAACAGCACCCGGCTCCTGTACCTCCGGGAATGACGGTGTGCGCCGGTGCTCATTGGTGCTGGCCAAGGGGCGAGCCTGGCGCGACGGGGACGGCCGCTGCCAGGCCGTGGGAGATCGACGACGAGTTGTGGGCGCGCATCGAGCTGCTGCTGGTACCCCGCGTAAACCGCGACGCCCGGGTCGTCATCATCTGGATAGCCGCAAGGTGGAGCGGGATCCTGTTCGTGCTGTACGCCGAGACCCGCTGAGAGTTTCTGCCCCGGAGCTGGGTTTCGGCTCGGGGATGACCTGCTGGCGACGGCTACGGGACTGGAACGAGCCCGGGTCTGGCGGTGTCTGCACGAGCTGCTGCTCACCGAGCTGCGGGCCGTAGACCTGCTGGCCTGCTCCCGCGCCGCGGCCGACTCCAGCCACATCCGCGCGATGAAGGGCGGGCCGGCCACCAGTCCGTTCCCGGTGGACCGGGCCGCTCGCGCCCGCATGCGCGCCCTCACCTCGATGACCGTCCAGGCTCGCGACCAGGGCCGGCCGCTACCTCGGCGGCCGCCCTGCGGCTGCCGCCTCACCGACGCCGGCCCCCACCCCAATCTCGCCTTGGCGCGCCGCGGCGTACGCCTCCACCGCCTGGACACCGGCCCACACACCGCGCCGATCGTCACCTGGATCTTCACCCAGCGCCTGGCCGGGCACAGCATCGCCCGCATCACCCGGGCACTCAACGATGCGCATTTACCGTGCCCGTCCGCCAGCGACCCCGCCCGCAATCCGCACCGCGCCGGTACCCAGTGGACGGTGACCGCCGTCCGGGCCATCCTGGCCAACCCCCGCTACACCGGCCACCAAGTCTGGAACCGGCAACGCACCGACCACACCCTGCTCGACCCCGCCAACACCACCCTCGGCACCCGCGACACCGTGCGTGGGAATCCGTCCGCAGACTGGGCCATCTCCACTGCCACGACCCCACTACCCTGCGCTGGTCAGCGAAGCCGACTTCGTCACCGTGCAGAACATCGAGATCCCCCGCGAGACAGCGCCCGGTCACCACTATCTGCTGTCCGGGCTTCTGCTCGGCAGCCTGTGCCGTCGCCGGATGGACGGCACCTGGTCCTCCCACCGGGCCGCGTACCGCTGCCGCCACGGCCACAACTCCGCCAGCCCGTCCATTACCACCAGGCCACCCAACGCCTACATCCGCGAAGACCGCATCCTGCCCCACCTGCCGGCCCTCGCCATCCGGCTCGACCGGCCCCCGCACGAGCCGGCCCGAATCGCTTCCCGCCTCCGGACAGACAAGATCACACTCACCTACGACCCGAAAGACGAGACGCTCGCCACCAGCACACCCACGGCAGAAAGGATCTACATCGACTGAGCTGAGACCAGCCACCATGCCCCACCATCCGCCACCCACGGAAGGAACCCAGACACGACAAACGCCCGCCCCAGCCGAAAGCCAGGAACGGGCGCCGATAACCGCTGCGCGGAAACCGCGCAGCGTGTGCGAACTATGTGTCCGAGGGGGGACTTGAACCCCCACGCCCGATAAAGGGCACTAGCACCTCAAGCTAGCGCGTCTGCCATTCCGCCACCCGGACTAGGTGTCGTCGGCGCGGGGCCTTGCCCGCGGCGACATGGACAACAATACCAAGGTTTCGGAGTGGGTTTCACATCCATATTCGCGCAGACATAAGGGCGACTTATGACTCGGGGGTGGCGGTGGCCGGCCGGGCCCCGTTTGGCGTTTTCGCTGATCACAGCATGTGTGGACGGTCTGTACGGATGGTGATCAAGATGGTGATCGACGTGACGGCCGGCTGTGCGGGTGGGCCCGGGCGGCCGGGCTGTCGCTGGTTCTGAGGAGGACGGCGGAACGCGTGGGGGGGCGGCGCTTGATCACCGTAGGCTCGTCGCATGACTGTGCGATCCACTGACCACGAATCGCCTCGACCGTTCCCGCCCGGTCTCACGGTGCGCCATCCGCGGCCCTCGGACCACGCGGTACTTCAAGGGGCGCTGACCGACTGGTGGGGCGGTCAGGGGGGTGAGGCGGGGGCTCAGCAGCGGCGTCTTCTGGTGCCGCGGCTGTTCCTCCAGCACTTTGCGGGGACGAGCCTTCTTGTGGAGGAGGTGGAGGGGGCGGCGGCGCTGCGGGCGTTTCTCATCGGGTTCTTGTCGCAGACCGATCCCGAGACGGCGTACATCCACTTCGTGGGCGTGCACCCGGAGGCGCAGCGTGGCGGCCTGGGCAGCGCGCTGTACTACCGCTTCTTCGACCTCGCCCGAGGGCACGGCCGGTCTCGCGTCCGCTCCATCACGAGTCCGGTCAACCGGAACTCGATCGCGTACCACTCGCGGATGGGCTTCCGGGTCGAGCCGGGCGATCATGTGGAGGACGGCGTGGCGGTCCACACGGACTACGACGGGCCGGGGCTGGACCGCGTGTCCTTCGTGCGGGAGCTGTGACCGGACGCGCGCCAAGCGCAGGGAGCGGTGTCAGCGGGCGCGCTCTTCCGCTTCTGCGTTCTGGGCGATCGCTTTGTGGTGGCGGACGACCTCTTCGATGATGAAGTTGAGGAACTTCTCGGCGAAGGCCGGGTCGAGTTTGGCGTCTTCTGCGAGGCGGCGGAGGCGGGCGATCTGCGTGGACTCGCGGGCCGGGTCGGCGGGCGGCAGGCTGTGCCGGGCCTTGAGTTCGCCGACCTGCTGCGTGCACTTGAAGCGCTCGGCGAGCAGGTGCACCAGCGCGGCGTCGAGGTTGTCGATGCTGCCGCGCAGGTACAGCAGCCGCTCCCGCGCCGCCTCGTCCGATACGGAGGCCGCGTGGGAGCGCGGGTCTCCGCCGGCCGTGGTCGGCGTGGCGGGCGTCCACTCGCTCATGTCGTGTCGCCAATCTGGGTCGGGTAGTGCGTGATCGTGGGGCACACTACCCGGCCCGGACGAGGAGCACGTAAGGGACGGAACCGCCGTCTCACGGAGTGGCTGCGCGGAGTAGCCGCACGGAGAGGCGGCCGCCCTGCCTGCACGAGGCGGTGCTATCCGCGCAGGTGAAGGAGGTGCCGCGCGGAGCGGCGGGCCGTGGTGAGGGAACCAGCGGGGTTGACTGCCGGGTCGACGGCGTCATCGCGTTCGACGAGCCAGTTGTGACGCTGACGGCCCGGGAGGCGGTCCACGCGGCTGATGAAGCGGCGGTAGTCGATGTCGCCGTCACCCACATCGACCATCCGGTAGCCGTCCCGCTCGGCCTCGTCGTGCTCGCCGTCCTTGACGTGGAAGAGCGGGTAGCGGGCCGGGTCGGCGAGGACGTAGTCGAGCGGCTCGAAGGGCGCCGCGGTGCCGTCGGGGCGCTTGGAGAAGCGGTACTGCGCGACGTACGCCCAGTAGATGTCCATCTCCAGCTTCACGAGGCGCGGATCGGTCTCGGCAAGAAGGACGTCGTAGAGCCGCACCTTCGGGTTGTCGGTGGCGAAGGCGAATTCCTCAGCGTGATTGTGCTGGTAGAAGTACATGCCGCGGGCTCTGGCGGCCGCTCCGTAGGTGTTGAAGTCCTCGGCCGCGCGCTTCCAGCCGTCGACGGTGTTGCCGTAGCGGTCGGGGCCCGAGGCGGTGCCCACGTACGGCAGGCCGAGGGCCTCGGCGTCGTCGAGCACCTTCGTGAGGTTGGTGGCGAAGGTGTAAGCGTTGGGGTCGGAGGAGTAGTAGCCGACGTGGCTGCCGATGCCCCGCAGGCCGTTGTTCCGCATGAGGCGCTTCAGCTGGGCGAGCGTGATGGCTCCGGCCGAGCCCTGTGTGTACCCGGCGAACTCCACCTCGTCGTATCCGTAGCGGGCCAGTTCCTCGAAGACTCTGGCGAAGCCCAGGGAGGAGGTCTTGTCGCGGAGTGTGTAGAGCTGGATGCCGAGGCGGCCGGGCGGGACGACGGGGCGGTGGCCGCCGGCGCCGGCGGGTGCTGGGCGCGCGCCGGGCTGCGCGGCCTGGGCCTGCGAGGCGCCGAGGACGGCCGCCGCGGTGGCACCGGCGGCCACGCCGAGGAATCCGCGGCGGGCGAGGGTGCGCGCGAGCTCGGGGTGGCGCGAGGTGCGCGGGTTGGGAACGTCGCTGGTCATTGCGGCTCCAAAGTCGATTGTCAGTGCCGTGCGGCAAGCTTGAGGAGCAAGGACTTCACTTCGGTCGCATCGAGGGGGGTGGTGAGCGTGCCTGCGGTGGAGCAGATCAGGACGGGCCCGTCGTCCTCGTGGTCCGGGATACGCCCGTGACTACCGCGCACGGGCTCGGGATCGAGGGGGACGACGGCCATGCGATAACGCATGCCGGTCTTCTTGCGGGCCAGTGCGGTGGCGGCGCGTAGCCGTACGTAGGGGTCGCGCGGGTCCATGAAGAGTTCGGCCGGGTCGTAGCCGGGCTTGCGGTGGATCTCGACCAGGCGCGCGAAGTCCGGTGCGCGCGCGTCGTCGAGCCAGTAGTAGTACGTGAACCACGCGTCGGGTTCGGCGACGGCGACGAGTTCGCCGGCGCGCTGGTGGTCCAGCCCGTGCTGCTTCTTGCCCTCGTCGTCGAGGAGTTCGGCGATACCGGGCAGGTCCGCCAGGGCTTCGCGGGTCGCGTCGAGATCTTCGGGACGGCGTACGTAGACGTGCGCGATCTGGTGGTCCGCGACGGCGAAGGCGCGGGACGCGGTCGGGTCGAGGTATTCCATCCCGTCCTGGGTGTGCACCTCCAGCAGGCCGGCCCGGCGCAGTGCGCGGTTGATGTCGACGGGGCGGTGGGCGCGGGTGATGCCGTACTCGGACAGGGCGACGACGGTGACGCCGGCCGAGCGGGCGTCGTCGAGGAGGGGGGCGATGACGGTGTCGAGTGCGGCGGCGGCCGCGTGCGAGCGGGGGTCGTCGGGGCCGTAACGCTGCAGGTCGTAGTCGAGGTGCGGGAGGTAGCTGAGGGTGAGGTCGGGACGTCGGGTGCGCAGGATGTGGCGGGTCGCGTCGGTGATCCACTGGGAGGAGGTGAGAGCGGCCGTGGGCCCCCAGTAGGTGAAGAGGGGGAACGGCCCGAGCAGCTCCGTGAGTTCGTCGTGGAGGGCGGGCGGCCGGGTGTAGCAGTCGGGTTCCTTGCGGCCGTCGGCGTAGTAGATGGGCCGCGGCGTGACGGTCCAGTCGACGTCCGCGCCCATGGCGTACCACCAGCAGACGTTCGCGACGGTGTAGCCGGGGTGGGCGCGGCGGGCCGCGTCCCACAGCTTGTCGCCGCCGACCAGGGCGTTGTGCTGCCGCCAGAGGTGGACCTCGCCGACATCGCGGAAGTACCAGCCGTTGCCGACGATGCCGTGCCGGGAGGGGAGCGTGCCGGTGAGGATCGTGGACTGCACGGTGCAGGTGACGGCCGGGAGAACGGTGCGCAGCGGAACGTACGAGCCCTCCGTGGCCAGCGCCTTGAGGTGCGGCATGTGGTCGAGGAGGCGGGGGGTGAGGCCGACGACATCGAGGACCAGAAGGGGCTGGGGCGGCGGCGCGGGGTCGAACGAAGCCGCGGCGGTGCCTTCGGGGCCCTCGGGGTCTCGGGGTTCGTCGGGGTCGCCGGGGCGGCTCTCGTGCGCGGTCATGGCAGTTCCTTGAGGCCGAGGTCGGTCAGCAGGTCGCGGGCGAGGGAGAGCTCGGCGGCGATGCCGTCGGCGAGCCGGGCGCGCGTGCGCGGCCGGAGCTCGGGCGGCAGGGCCTGCCAGGTGTACGTCTCGACCTCCAGGTGGTGCGTACGAGGCGGCGCGGCCGGGCCGACGAGACGGGCGAGCGTGTCCTGGAGCACCGACAGCGTGGAGGTGAGGGGTGGCTGCGGCGGCGCGTGCAGCGGTACGTGGAAGTGGGCGCGCCACGGAGCTTCGGTGGGCAGCCCCGTACCGCTCCCCCGGTCACCGAGCGCCTCGTCGAGGTCGTCGGTGGCGAGCAGCGCGCCCTGCGCGGAGCGGGTGCGGGTCTGGTGCAGGAAGCGCGGCTCGGCGAAGGCACCGAGCGCGTCCCTGACATCCGCACGCGCGGGCTCCTCGGCATGCAGGGCGGCGGAGAGCTGGGCCTTGACGACGGGGATGCCCGCGCGGTGCAGGGCGTCCAGCGCCGGGCCGGGCTCCTCGAAGGAGGTGGCGAGATGGCAGGTGTCGACGCAGACGCCGATGCGGTGGGTGGGGACGGCGGTGGCCGGTGCAGCTGGGATGTCTGAGGCGCTTGGGATGTCTGAGGCGTTTGGGGTGCCTGGGGTATTCGGAGTGCCTGCGATGGCTGGATCGCCGGGGATGCCTGGCGTGATTGCGGTGTCTGTTGGACCTGGGGTGCCTGATGGACCTGGGGCGCCTGAGGTGCCGGTCAGGGCTTCCAGGGCGTCTGCGAGGGTTTCGATGGTGCAGCCGGGCTCCGGTTCCAGGCCGATGCGGATGGAGCGGCCAGTGGTGTCCTGGAGCGCGTCCAGGCGTGCGCCGAGGGTGTGCAGTGCTTCCAGTGCGACAGTGCGCCGGTGCTCGTCGAAGTCCGTGCGCCAGGCGAGCGGGAGGGTGGAGATGGTGCCTTCTGTGGCGTCGTCGGGCAGCAGTGCGGTCAGCAGCCGGGCCAGGTCTGAGGTGTACTCCAGGCGGGCGGGCTCGGTCCAGTCCGGCCGGTAGACCCGGTATTTGACGTGGCTGTCGCCGAACCCTTCGTACGGGAAACCGTTCAGCGTGACGACCTCCAGGCCGCGTACCTCCAGCTCCTTGCGCAGGAGGCGGAGGGCCGCGGGGTCGGCGGTCAGTACGCGGGCCGCGGCACGGGCCAGCCAGAGGCCGATGCCGAGCCGGTCGCGGCCGAGCCGTTTGCGTACGGGCTCGCAGTGGTCGCGCAGCTGGTCGAGGATGCCGTCCAGGGTCTCGGCCGGGTGGACATTGGTGCAGTACGCGAGGTGGACGGTGGAACCGTCGGGATGCCGGAAGCGCATGGGTCCGCCCGCCTCCTCATTCCCCGCCGCGGAGGATGGAGTTGCCCTCGTGGAGGGCGCCGGGGTCGGCGATATCCAGGGTCACCCGTCCGCTCTGGCCGTAGAACTCGACGGGGTTGCGCCACAGCACCTGGTCCACGTCGTCCTCCGAGAACCCTGCGGCGAGCATGGCCTCGCCGACGTGCCGGGTCTTGAGCGGGTCGCTGCGGCCCCAGTCCGCAGCGGAGTTGACGAGCACCCGCTCCGTGCCGTGCACGCGGAGGATCCGCACCATCCGCTCCGGGTCCATCTTGGTGTCCGGATAAATGGAAAAGCCCAGCCAGCAGCCGCTGTCAGTGGCGTCCCCTACCGTTGTCTCATTGAGGTGGTCCAGGACGACACGAGCGGGGGGAAGGTCGGATTCGCGCAGGACGTCGAGGGTGCGTTTGAGCCCCGCGGCCTTGTCGCGGTGGGGGGTGTGGACGAGGGCCGGCAGGCCGTGGTCCACGGCGAGTTGGAGCTGAGCGGCCAGGGCATTGTCCTCGGCCGGGGTCATCGAGTCGTAGCCGATCTCGCCGACGGCGACGACCGAGTCTTTTACGAGGTAGCGGGGCAGTGCGTCGAGGACGGGGGTACAGCGGGGGTCGTTCGCCTCTTTGGGGTTGAGCGCGATGGTGCAGTGGTGGGCGATGCCGTGCTGGGCGGCCCGGAAGGGCTCCCAGCCGAGAAGGGAGTCGAAGTAGTCGAAGAAGCTCGCCGGTGAGGTCCGCGGCTGCCCCAGCCAGAAGGCCGGCTCGACGAGGGCGCGCACGCCCGCCGCGTACATGGCCTCGTAGTCGTCGGTGGTGCGGGAGGTCATGTGGATGTGCGGATCGAAGATTCGCATCGGGGTTACGCCTCCTCGGAGGACAGGCCAGGGGACGGACTGCCGGACGGGCCGGTGAACGGGTTGCCGGAGCGGTCGGCGTACGGACTGACGGACGAGCCGGGGGAAGTGTCGGCGGACAGGGGGGACATCTGGGTGAGAGCGAGAACGCGGGAGAGATCGTCGGGTACGGGACGGCCGGCTGAGGTGCGTTCGCGGGCGTAGTCGCCGAGCATGCGGGCGAGTTCGCCGTCGCCGCGGGAGCGTTCGGCGAGACCGGCGACGGCGTCCACCGACACACCGGTGAACAGGCACTTGAGCACGGCGTGCCGCCAGGCGTGTGCATCGAGGTGCCGTGCGGCGTACGGGCCCACGGCCGCGGCGACCAGCCGCGTGTCGTTCGTCCGCAGGGCGTCCTCGATGAGCGGCAGGCCGGCGCGGCCGTCGGTACCCAACGGCAGCCGCGGCAGTGCGAGGAGCACGGCCCGGCGCTCGGCGGCCGTGCCGTGCTCGTAGAGCCGGGTAACGGTGGGGCCGTCGGCGCGGGCGGTGCAGAGGATCAGCACGCGTGCGGCTTCGGTGGCCTCCGGGTCGGGGTGGCGCGGCGGTTCCTCCCGCACGCACCACCGCCCGGCGGACGCGAACCGCATCTCCCACACGGCGGGGGTGCCTGCGCCGGGTGCTTCGGCGGCGGAGTGGGCGAAGGCGAAGGCCGCGGCGGGGGCTTCGGCGGCGGCGCGACCGGTGGCTTCGGTCGTGGCGTGGGCGGTGGCGCCGGTCGCGCCGTGGGCGGTGGCTTCGGCGAGGGCCTCGTCCAGCCAGGCGCGGGCGTCACCACCGAGGCGGTCGCGGAGTGCCTTGTCCAGGCGGGCGATCCAGGCGTCGTCGGGGTTCAGCACGGTGCACCTCCGTTGCGGGTGACGGCGGCGGTGGTGGCTCGGGGTGGGGCGCCTTCGGTGCGGGTGGTGGTCGCAGCAGTGGTTGCGGCATTAGTGGTCGCGCCAGTGGCGGCCGTGGCAGTGGCGGCCGTGGCCTCGGTGGGCGTGGCGTCGGTGGCCGTGGCAGCGGTCATCGTGGAGAGGGCTGAGCGGAGGAAGTGGAGGGAGGTTTGGGCCTGAATGGGGCCGGCGTGGGAGTGGCGGGGCAACTCGACGCTCACCAGGCCCTGGTAGCCGGTGTCACAGAGGGCGGCGAGCACCGGCGGGAAGTCGATCTCGCCGTCGCCGAAGGGGAGGTGCTCGTGGACGCCGCGGCGCATGTCCTCCAGCTGGACGTGCCGGGTCCAGGGGGCGGCGGCTCGTACGCAGTCGGCGGGCGGCAGCGGCTCCAAGCACTGGCAGTGGCCGATGTCCAGGGTCAGCCCGAGTACGTCCGGGTCGGGCTCGCCCAGCAGCGTACGGAGGTGATGGAAGCCGGCCAGGTCGGAGAGGAGGTGGCCGGGCTCGGGTTCCACGGCGAGCGGCAGGCCGGCTTCGGAGGCCGCGTCGGCGATCGGGGCCAGGGTGTCAGCCAGGCGCTGCCAGGAGTCGGTGTCCGGACTGCCGGGATCGCGTACGCCGCTGAAGCAGTGCACGGCGGTGGCGCCGAGGTCGGCGCCGATGCGTACGGCGGTGCGCAGCAGGTCGGCGCGGGCGGCACGGGCTTCCGGGGCGGGATCGATGAGCGTGGGGTGATGTTTGCGGCGGGGGTCGAGTACGTAGCGGGCGCCGGTTTCGATGGCGACGGCGAGATTCGTGGTCCGTAGCGCTTCGGCCACTCGCGCGGTGCGGGCGGCCAGGCCCGGGGCGAGGGGGTCGAGGTGCATGTGGTCGAGGGTGAGCGCGACGCCGTCGTAGCCGAGGTCGGAGAGGAGGGCGAGGGCGTCGGTCAGACGGAGGTCGGTGAGGCCGTTGGTCCCGTAGGCGAGACGGAGCGGTGACAGCGTTGTCGACGGCCGCGGGGGTGTCGGGGTCATGTCGGGCTGACCTTCCGGGACAGGCGACGGGCGACGGGGATGAGCGCGAGCACCGCGGTGCCGGTGACCGGCGCACCGGCTCGCGCGGCGAGGGCCGCCTGCAACGGGATCATCGCGCGGATGCCGCCGCCGACGGCCCGTTGGAGGAAATGGGGCGAGGGGTTGAGCGTGGCGAGGAGAAGGGGGCGGGCGGCGGTGGCTGCGTAGCCGGCGGCGAGTATCCGAGCCGCCATGTCGGCGGGAGTGGGAGCGGGGGTGGGAGTGAGAGCGGGAGTAGGGGGCGGGGTGGGGGGTGCGGGGAGGCGGACGAGGGAGCGGGCGTCGGCTGCGGTGTGGGCGAGGGCGGTGACCGCTGCGAGGGCCAGCAGGGGCAGGGACGAGGAGGAGCCCTGGGCCTCGCGGCGGGAGACGGTGGTGACGGTGAAGGTGTGCGCGCCGAGCAGGGCGGCTGAGGGGAGGGCGCGGCGAGCGGCGGGGCTCGCGGGAGAGCCGGGTGCGGTGGTGGCGACGGCGCCTTGGAGGAGGTCGAGGGTGCGGGCGCAGGCCATGGCCGCGGGGCCGGCGACGGTGTTCTTGAGGTGCAGGTCGTAGGCCCAGACGGTGGCGGCCAGGGCGGTACCGGTGACCAGGGCCGGGCGGCCGGCGGCTGCCGCGCAGGCAAGGCCGGCCGCCGTGAGACCGCCGGCCGCGGCGAGGGCGGCGCCGGGGGTGATGCGGCCGGAGGGGATGGGGCGGTGCGGGCGTTCCACGGCGTCGATGTCGCGGTCGGCCCAGTCGTTCAGGGCCATGCCTGCCTCGTACAGGAAGAGGGAGGAGAGGGTGGCCAGCGCGGTACGGGTGTTGGGGCGCAGGCCGGCGGCCGCGGCGCCGGCGAGGAGGTCGCCGGGGACACTGGCCGGTGCGGAAATCCGGAGCAGCTCCGCCCAGGCCCGCAGCGATCCGGGGGAACGAAGGGAGGATCGAAGGAAGTGCCATGCACGGAGGGAGCGGACGGGGAGGAGGGCCCGGAGGGCGGTTGAGCTGCGGCAGCCGCATACGGCGGGGTGGGGGGCCGTGTCGTCGGCGTGCGGGTGCCTCTCGGCATGCAGGGGCGTGTCTGCGTGGGGGTGGGGCGACGTGTGGTGATCGCCGGGCGCGGGGCCGGGGGATGCGAGACCCATAACGTTCGGAGATCCTGGGGCGCTCTCCGCGGAACCCGCGGAACCCGCGGAGCCGGCGGAACCCGAGAGACTCGTGCGGCGCCTCAGACCCGTTAGGCCCACCGGGGCGTTCAGGTCGGTGGGGCGGCGGGGCGTGGAACGGTGGGGCCGGGTCGAGGACGGACGGAGGAAGCGCGGGAGGGGGATCATGCGTGGGCCTCCCGGAGTCGGGTGGCGAAGGTGGTGGTGAGGGCCGTGTACTGGTCGGCCAGTGCGGCCGGGCCGCCGTCCGGGTCCTTGAAGTAGAAGCCGAGTTCGGGGAGCGGTCCGCTGAGGCCGGCGGCGTGGGCGGCGGCGACCAGGCGGGCCAGATCGAGTACGAGCGGGGCGGCGAGGGCGGAGTCGCAGCCCTGCCAGATGGTCTGGAGGATCACCCGGCTGCCGAGGAAGCCGTCGACCGCGATGTGGTCCCAGGCCGTCTTCCAGTCGCCCAGGGCCGGGACGTTGTCGATGTGGAGGTCGCCGGGCGGGAGTTCGCCGAGGGTGTCGCGGAGTACGGCGGCCTTGCCCGCGTTCTTGGCCGCGGCGGCGGCCGGGTCGGCGAGGGCCGCGCCGTCTCCTCCGCCGAGGAGGTTCGTACCGGACCAGGCCCGTACGGTCAGTGCGCGCTGGGCCATCATCGGTGCGAGGACGGAGCGCAGCAGGGTCTGGCCGGTTTTGCCGTCCCGGCCCGCGTACGGGAGGCCGCTGCAGCGGGCCATGTCCTGGAGGAGTGGGTGGTGCAGGCCGGTGGAGGGGGTGAAGTTGACGTAGGCACAGCCCGCCCGCAGAGCGGCGAGGGCGTAGCGGGAGCTGGCGGGGAGGCGCTCGGCGGGCGGCACGGGCCTTTCACCGACCGACTGCCCGACGGCCCCTCCCCCGTCGACACCGTCGACACCGTCGACGCCACCGACACCCCCGGCCCCCGGCGCTGCCTCTGTCGACGCCACGTTGATGACGACCACGCGGTCCAGGGCGTGTGTGCTGCGGAAGGTGCGGAGGTCCGCGGCGAAGGACGCGATCAGCGTTTCGTCGTCGCGGGTGTCCCCCGGTCCCGGGCCGCCGGCGCGTATCTCGGCGTCGGCCGCGGCGAGTTCGTTCTGTAGGGAGCGGGGCAGGCCGTGGGGCAGAACGCCGCCGGCGGCCAGTTGCTCGGCGCGCTTCGGGAGCGGGCAGGAGGTGATGTCATGGCCGCCGAAGACCAGGGACTCCAGTGGCGGGAGCGGGACGTCGGCGAAGGCCGCCGACTCGGTGACCATGCCGGTCGGCTCGTGCAGGCCGGCGACGAGTGCGGCACACCCTGCGATGACGGTCGTGGCGACCGAGCCCCGCGCGCCGATCAGCCACACCCCGGTGCGGCCGGTCCCCGAACCCGCGGGCCCGTCCCCCATTCCTGCCGCGCCCGTCTCGGCACCCGGCGCTCCCGCGCTCGTCCCCGTACTCGAACCCGTAGCCATACGCCCTCCCGTATCCCTGCTCGAAGCGCCGTTCCTGCGCCATGCCTGCGCCGTACCTGTGCCGTTTCCCTCGAAAGCCTGGCCTCGGCTCTGCCCGTTCCTCTCGAAAGCCTGACCTCGGCTCCAAGGCCCCGACCGAGGCCGGAGCGGGAGCCCGGAGCCGGGAGCCCGGAGCCGGGAGCCGGGGGCCCGTTACCTACTCAGCCCACTCAGCCCTCCCCGGCTCCAGCGCACCCCTCACCCCTCACCCCTCACCGGCCCCCGCCGGCCGACCCCAGCTGCTTGATCCGAATGTTGCGGAAGGAGACCTTGTCGTCGGGGCCGTGGTTCTGGATGCCGATGTAGCCCTGGCGGAGGGAGCGCACCGGGTCCTGGTTGGTGAAGTCGTTGATCTTGCGGCCGTTGAGGTACACCTTCAGGCGTTCGCCCTGGACGCGGAGTTCGTAGGTGTTCCACTCCCCCGGCGGGTTCAGGGCCGCGTCCCTGGCCTTGGTGTCGGCGGCCTGGAAGCCGTAGACGGAGCCGGTGGTGTGGTCGGGGGTGTCCGTGGCGTCGATCTGGATCTCGTAGCCGTTGTTCACGGCGGACCAGGGGTCGTCGGAGGCCGGGAAGCCCACGTAGACGCCGGAGTTGTCGTCACCGGACTCGCTCGCCATCTTCCAGTCGAGCTTGAGGGAGTAGCCGCGCTGCTCCTTGGCGGCGTACCAGAGCATGCCCATGCCGCCGTCGGAGGTGAGCGTGCCGTCGTCCTCGTTCAGGGTGAAGGTGCCGGGGCCCGCCTGCTTCCAGCCCTCCAGGCTCGTGCGGGTGCCGTCGAAGAGGGGGGTGTAGCCGTTCTCCGGGCGGCAGTCGGCCTGGGCGAGGCCCGTGGCGTAGCGGATGCCGCCGAGGAGGTGGGTGCGGAAGGCGGGGTCGGCGTAGGACTCCTTGGTGTGGCCTGCGCCGGTGTAGAAGGCGCGGCCGCCGCGGTACCCCTGGCACCAGGCGAAGGGGTGGTCCTCGCCCATCGAGCCGCCGGTGTACGTGGACTCGTCGAGGGTGGCGAGGACGTGGGCGCGGTCGCGCGGGTTGGTGCGGTAGTTGTACCACTCGTCGGTGCGCTCCCAGGCCGCCGGCAGGTGTGCGGTGGCGGGGTGGGCGCGGTCCTCGACGCGCAGGGTGGCGGGCTGGATCGCCGGGTGGGACTGGAAGTACGCGCCGGCCAGGCCGCCGTAGAAGGGCCAGTCGTACTCGGTGTCGGCGGCGGCGTGCACGCCGACGTAGCCGCCGCCCGCGGCGATGTACTTCTCGAACGCGGCCTGCTGGGTGGCGTCGAGGACGTCTCCGGTGGTCGACAGCCACACGACCGCGTCGTACTTGGCGAGGTTGCCGGGCGTGAAGGCGCCGGCGTCCTCGGTGGCGTCGACGGCGAAGCCGTGCTGGGCGCCGAGGTCCTTGACGGTGGCGATGCCGTCGGGGATCGAGTCGTGGCGGAAGCCTGCGGTCTTGGAGAAGACCAGGACCCGGGCGCCGTCTGCCGCGGTTCCGCCTTCAGGGGAAGCGGCGGCACCGGGGAGTGCCATGGTGGCGAGCAGGGTCGCGGCCGCGGCGGCGGTGATGCCGAGCCGCCGTACGGCCTGCCGTCTCGCCGTGGGCTGGTACGCGTGCATGTGCGGAGTCCTTCCTCCAGCGGCGGGGGGGGTGGCTGGGCAAGGGGCCTCTGGGCAGAGGTGGCCGGGGGGGGGGGGGGGGGGGGGGCGGCCCCCCCCCCCCCCCCCCCCCCCCCCCCCGCCACACCCGTGCGCAACTGCGCTACTGCGCTCTGTCGCTACGTCACTACTTCGTCGTGATGTCGAAGTCGTCCACGTCGTACAGCGCTCCCGTGCCGCTGCCCTTGAAGACGAGGTAGAGCGTCGTCGTCCCGGTGGGCGGCTTCGCGAGGGCGGTGCTGACGTCCGTGTACGTCTCCCAGCCGCCGGTGACCGGCACCTTGGCCGTGCCGAGCAGCTTGCCGTCCGGCTTGCCGGTGCGGATCTCCAGCGTGCCGCCGGCGCCTGCCGAGGCGACCCGGGCGGTCAGCTTCGTGGCGTTGCCGACGCGGTACGGGGTGAAGCCGATCCAGTCACCGTTGTGGATGTCACCGACGGTCTTGCCGCCGTGCGCCGGCGTGTGGCTGACCGCCTTGACGCCCTTGGAGGTACCGAAGTGCTCGGCCTGCCGGTGCTTGGGCTGAGTCATGCTCTGGGCGTGCGTGGTCAGCGGCGGCTGGCCGCCTGCGCCCTTGTCGGTGTACTCGGCGTCGAAGACACCGAAGATGTTGGCGTTGGCGTCGTGCTCACCGTCGGCCAGGGTCTGGATGGTGCCCTCGCAGCCCTTGGCCGAGGTGACGGCGTGGCCGTGGCTGTCGTGGCCGAGGATGTGGGTGACGGTGACCTTGGAGCAGTCGATCTTCCCGTCCTCGGGGTCGGTGACCTTGACCTTGAAGGGGACCTTGTCGCCGAAGGTGAACAGCTGTCCGTTACCGGGGAGTTCCAGCGTCACCTTGGGCGCGGTGTTGCCGACCGTGAGGTGGACGCTGGCCGAGCCGGTGCGGCCCGAGGCGTCCTTCGCGGTGACGGTCGCGGTGTAGGTGCCGTTCTTCTTGTACGTGTGCGACGGGTTCTGCGCCGTGGAGGTGGAGCCGTCGCCGAAGTCCCAGGCGTAGGTGATCGCGTCGCCGTCGGCGTCGGTGGCGCTCGCGGTGAACTTGGCCTTCAGGGGCGCCTGGCCGGAGGTGCGGTCGACCTTGGCCTCGGCGACCGGCGAGTGGCCGTCGGTGGCGTTCTCGATGCGGTACAGCGCGGAGTTCTCGTCACCGTTGAAGTAGCCGGTGCCGTAGTCCAGGACGTACAGCGCGCCGTCCGGGCCGAAGGCCATGTCCATCACCTGGGTGCCGGTCCAGGGGAAGGCGTTGATGGACTGGACGGTGCCGTCGTCGCCCTTCTCGATGCGCTTGATCCAGCGGCGGCCGAACTCACCGGCGAAGAAGTCGCCGTCGTAGGCCTCGGGGAACTTCACCTTCGAGTCGAGGGCGGCGTCGTAGCGGTAGACCGGGCCGCCCATCGGGGACTCGGAGCCGCTGCCGAACTCCGGCACGGAGGCGTTGTCGTACGGGATCCACGCGACCTGGGCCGGGGGCAGGTCGGTCAGGCCGGTGTTGTGCACCGAGGTGTTCTTGGGCGCGGCGCAGTCGAAGGCCTCGCCGGACTTCCCGGTGGCGAAGTCGTAGTCGATGAAGGCGTCGTTGTCGCCGGTGCAGTACGGCCAGCCGTAGTTGCCGGGCTTGGTGACGCGGGCGAACTCCACCTGGCCGGCCGGGCCGCGGGTGGGGCTGGCGGCACCGGCGTCGGGACCGTAGTCACCGACGTAGACGATGCCGGTGGGCTTGTCGACGCTCATCCGGAAGGGGTTGCGGAAGCCCATCGCGTAGATCTCGGGGCGGGTCTTCTCGGTGCCGGGCGCGAAGAGGTTGCCCTCGGGGATGTCGTACGAGCCGTCGTCCTTCACCTTGATGCGCAGGATCTTGCCGCGCAGGTCGTTGGTGTTGCCGGCGCTGCGCTGGGCGTCGTACGCGGGGTTGCGGTCGGCGCGCTCGTCGATGGGCGTGTACCCGTCGGAGGCGAACGGGTTGGAGTCGTCGCCGGTGGAGAGGTAGAGGTTGCCCTGCGCGTCGAAGTCGATGTCGCCGCCGACGTGGCAGCAGGTGCCGCGGGAGGTGGGCACCTCCAGGATCTTCTTCTCGCTGGCGGTGTCCAGCGTGCCGTCCTCCTTGAGGACGAAGCGGGAGAGCCGGTTGAGGCCGTCGAACTTCGCGAAGTCCGCCGCGGTGCCGTTGTCGGGCGCGTCACCTGCGGGGGTGTCCAGCGGCGGTGCGTAGAAGAGGTAGATGAAGCGGTTGTCCTTGAATCCGGGGTCGACGCCGACGCCCTGGAGGCCCTCTTCGTCGTGGGTGTAGACGGGCAGCTTGCCGGCGACCTTGGTGTAGCCGGTGGCGTCGGTCAGCCGCAGTGTGCCGTCGCGCGCGGTGTGCAGGACCGAGCGGTCGGGGAGGACGGCGAGCGTCATCGGCTCGCCCATCTCCGGCTCACCCTTGGCGAGGGTGACCTGCTGGAAGTCCTCGGCCTTGGGGGCCGGGTCCGCGGCCGGCGCCGCGACCGAGGGGGTGCTGCCGAGCGAGAGCGAGCCGGCCGCGAGCAGGCCGCCGGCGAAGAGGGCGAGTGCGGAGCGGATTCTGAGACGTCTTCTGTGCACGCGGTGCCTCCCGGGCGGGTTGAGTGCCGTGCGGTGGGCGGTGCTGGGGAGTTCAGTGCGCTGTGCGAGCCGTCATGTACGTGTACGTGACACCAGAGGCGAAGGTAGTCGCGTCGGCCCGCTACGGATAGACCTTTGACACGAGAGAGCGAGGACTTCTGCCCTCAGGAGGACAAAGGAGTGTGGTGCGTCAGGTGTCCGAGCGGCCGAACGCCGCGTCGAACGATGCCGTGGGCGGCTCGAAGTCGTACGCCTTGAGGCGGGCCAGCGCCTCGGGCGCGCCCTGCCGGCGGTCCATGCCGGCGTCCTCCCACTCGACCGAGACCGGGCCCTCGTACCCGATCGAGCGCAGCATCCGGAAGCAGTCCTCCCAGGGCACGTCGCCGTGGCCCGCCGAGACGAAGTCCCAGCCGCGGCGCGGGTCGCCCCAGGGCAGGTGGGAGCCGAGCCGGCCGTTGCGGCCGTCCAGGCGCTTCCTGGCCTCCTTGCAGTCCACGTGGTAGATCCGGTCGCGGAAGTCCCACAGGAAGCCGACCGGGTCCAGGTCCTGCCACACGAAGTGCGACGGGTCGAAGTTGAGCCCGAAGGCGGGCCGGTGGCCGACGGCTTCCAGGGCCTGGTGGGTGGTCCAGTAGTCGTAGGCGATCTCGCTGGGGTGGACCTCGTGCGCGAAGCGGACGCCTTCGGCGTCGAAGACGTCGAGGATGGGGTTCCAGCGCTCGGCGAAGTCCTCGTAGCCGCGCTCGATCATGCCGGGCACGACCGGCGGGAACATCGCGACCAGGTGCCAGACGGCGGAGCCGGTGAAACCGACGACGGTGCGGACGCCGAAGGCGGCAGCGGCCCGCGCGGTGTCCTTCATCTCGGCCGCCGCCCGCTGCCGTACGCCCTCGGCCTCGCCGTCGCCCCAGATGCGGGCGGGCAGGATCGCCTCGTGCCGCTCGTCGATGATGGCGTCGCAGACCGCCTGGCCGACCAGGTGGTTGGAGATGGCCCAGCACTTGAGGCCGTACTTGTCGAGCAGCGCGTGGCGCGAGTCGAGGTAGGCGGGGTCGGCGAGCGCCTTGTCGACCTCGAAGTGATCTCCCCAGCAGGCGAGTTCGAGCCCGTCGTAGCCGAAGTCGCGCGCCATGCGGCAGACCTCCTCCAGCGGGAGATCGGCCCATTGACCGGTGAAGAGAGTGAATTGGCGTGGCACGGTGCGGGACCTCCTCAGGCCGATACGGGGGTGTAGACGCAGTTCTTCGCGGCGCTCTCCTCCACAGCGGCCAGCACGCGCTGCACGCGCAGCCCGTCGGCGAAGGAGGGCGCCGGGTCGCTGCCGGCGGCGATGGCGTGCACCAGGTCGCGGGCCTGGTGCACGAAGGTGTGCTCGTAGCCGAGGCCGTGGCCCGGCGGCCACCACCCCTCCAGGTACGGGTGGTCCGGCTCGGTGACCAGGATGCGGCGGAAGCCGGCCGCGACGGACGGTTCGGTGTGGTCGTGGAAGGACAGCTCGTTGAGGCGTTCCAGGTCGAAGGAGAGGGAGCCGCGGTCGCCGTTGAGTTCGATGCGGAGGGCGTTCTTGCGGCCCGCGGCGACCCGGCTGGCCTCGAAGGACCCCAGCGCGCCCGAGGCGAACCGGCCGGTGAACAGCGCCGCGTCGTCCACCGTCACCTCGTCCGTACCGCCCGAGGGCAGCGGGCGCCGCGGTACGAACGTCTCGGTGACGGCCGAGACCCCCGTCAGCGGCTCCCCCGCCAGGTGCTGCGCGAGGTCGACGATGTGGGCGCCGAGGTCGCCCAGGGCGCCGGAGCCGGCGCTCTCCTTGCGCAGCCGCCAGGTCATCGGTGCCTGCGCGTCGACCAGCCAGTCCTGGAGGTACGTGGCGCGCAGGTGGCGCAGCGTACCGATGCGGCCCTCCTCGACGAACCGCCGGGCGAGCGCCATCGCGGGCGTGCGCCGGTAGTTGAAGCCGGTCATGGCGATCCGGCCGCGGGCCCGGGCCGTCTCCGCCGCCGCCACCATGGCCTCGGCCTCCGCGACCGTGTTGGCCAGCGGCTTCTCGCACAGCACGTGCTTGCCGGCTTCGAGGGCCGCGATGGCGATCTCGGCGTGGCTGTCGCCGGGCGTGCAGATGTCGACCACGTCGACGTCGTCGCGGGCGATCAGGGCCCGCCAGTCGGTCTCCGCCGCGGCCCAGCCGAGCCGGTCGGCGGCGGCCCGTACGGCGTCGGCGTCCCGGCCGCAGACGGCGTTCATGGCCGGGCGCAGCGGCAGGTCGAAGACCCGGGCCGCGGTGCGCCAGCCCTGGGAGTGGGCGGCACCCATGAAGGCGTAGCCGACCATGCCGATGCCCAGTGCGGGGCGGCCGTCGGGGGTGGGGTCCTTCGTGTTGTCGTCCATGCATCACCTCATCGGTGGCAGTCGGGTGTGGGGGTCGGGGCACGGCCGGGCGGCGCGGCGGCCGGCCGGCGGGCGCGCGCCGCGTCAGTTGAAGCCGGTCGGGAGGTAGTCGTCGACGTTGTCCTTGGTGACGACCGCGGAGTACAGGGTGATCGAGGCGGGGATCTCCAGCTCGGCCATGCCGCTGACGCCCTTGCCCTGGCCGAGCGCGCGGGCCAGGTCGATGGCGGAGGCGGACATGGTGGGCGGGTAGAGCACCGTGGCCTTCAGGACGGAGTTGCCGGCCTTGATGGTGTCCATGACCTTGCGGGAGCCGGCGCCGCCGACCATGAGGAAGCCGTCGCGGCCGGCCTGTTCGATGGCCCGCTCGGCGCCCACGCCCTGGTCGTCGTCGTGGTTCCACAGGGCGTCGAAGTCGGGGTGCGCCTGGAGCAGGCCCGCCATCTTGGACTGGCCGGACTCGACGGTGAACTCGGCGGCCTGCCGCCCGACCTTCTTGATGTTGGGGTAGTTCTTCAGGGCGTCGTCGAAGCCCTGGGTGCGCTGCCGGGTCAGTTCCAGGTTGTCGATCCCGGCCAGCTCGACGACCTTGGCGTTCTTCTTGTCCTTGAGCTGCTCGCCGATGTAATGCCCGGCGTTGAGGCCCATGCCGTAGTTGTCGCCGCCGACCCAGCAGCGGTAGGCCTGCTGCGAGGCGAAGACCCGGTCGAGGTTGACGACGGGGATGCCGGCGCGCATGGCCTTCAGCCCGACCTGGGTCAGCGCCTTGCCGTCGGCGGGCAGGATGACCAGGACGTCGACCTTCTTGTTGATCAGGGTCTCGATCTGCCCGATCTGCTGGGCCGTGTCGTTGGAGCCCTCGGTGATCTCCAGGGTGACGTCCTCGTACTGCTTCGCGCGCTCCTTGGCGTTCTGGTTGATGGCGTTCAGCCAGCCGTGGTCGGCCTGCGGTCCGGCGAAGCCGATGGTGACCTTCTTGCCGGGCTTGTCGTCGGCCCCGCCGGCCTGCTGCTTGCCGGTGCCGGCCGAGGCGTTGTTCTCGTTGCTGGTGCAGGCGGTGAGGAACGCGCCGGCGGAGACGGCAGCGGCGCCGAAGAGCATGTTTCTGCGGCTGGTCGACGGAGTCTGTGGGATGCGCTCGGTCATGACTTGCGGCCCTTCTGTACCAGTACGGCGGCGACGATGATGGCGCCCTTGGCGATCTGCTGAACGGCGGTCTCCAGGTTGTTCAGGGCGAAGAGGTTGGTGATGAGGGTGAAGACGAGGACGCCGAGGACGGAGCCGGTGATGGTGCCGCGGCCGCCGCTGAGCAGGGTGCCGCCGATGATGGCCGCGGCGATGGCGTCGAGCTCGTAGAGGTTTCCGTTGGTGTTCTGTCCGGAGCCGGTCAGCACGATCAGCAGGAAGGCCGCGATGCCGCAGCACAGCCCGGACAGCAGGTAGAGCAGCAGCCGCTGACGGCGTACGTCGATGCCGGCCAGCCGGGCCGCCTCGGGGTTGCCGCCGACCGCGACGGTGCGCCGGCCGAAGGTCGTACGGTTCAGCAGCAGCCAGCCGACGACGGTGACGACGGCGAAGACCAGCACGATGGGCGGGATGCCGAGCAGGTAGGCGTCCCGGCGGCCCAGCGCGAGCACCGGCTCGACGGACACCACCTGGGTGCGGCCCTCGCTGATCTGGAGGGCGAGGCCGCGGGCCGAGGCGAGCATGGCGAGGGTCGCGATGAAGGGCACCAGCCCGCCGAGCGACACGAGCAGTCCGTTGACCAGTCCGCAGCCCAGGCCGACGCACAGCGCGCACAGCAGGATGCCGCCGAGGCCGAACTCCTGGGTGGCCAGCGTGGTTGCCCAGACGGTGGCCAGGGCCACCATCGCGCCGACCGAGAGGTCGATGCCGCCGCCGATGATGACGAAGGTGACGCCGACGGTCACCACGCCGATGACCGAGGCCTGGGTGAGCACGAGCTGGAGGTTCTGCACGCTCAGGAACTGCTCGGGCTTGGTGAGCGCGCCGACCAGGACGAGCGCGGCGAGGACGCCGAGCAGCGAGAGCTTGTGCACGTCGGGGCGGTGCCGGACGCTGCCGCGCCCGCTGTCCTTGGTCGCCGGCGCTGCGGGGCCCGGCGGCGGTGCGCTGCCCGCCTCGGCCGGGAGGGCGTGTCCTTCGGAGGTGTTCACGGGCGGTCTCCTCGCGGTGTCGGGGCCGGCGTCTCCTCGGGCGCTGGGCCTGCCGGGGCCGGTACGGGCCCCGGTCCGTCGCTCATGACCAGGTCCAGGACCCGGTGCTCGTCCAGTGCGGCCGCTTCTCCCTCGTGCACGACCCGGCCCTCGCGCAGGACGAGCACCCGGTCGGCGAGCCCGAGCACCTCGGGCACCTCGCTGGAGACCAGCAGCACGGCCATGCCCTCGTCGGCGAGCCGCCGGATCAGCGCGTACAGCTCGGCGCGCGCGCCGACGTCCACGCCGCGGGTCGGCTCGTCCAGGAGCAGCACCCGGCAGCCGCGGAGCAGCCAGCGGGCCAGTACGGCCTTCTGCTGGTTGCCGCCGGAGAGGGTGCGGACCGGGCGGTCGGGGTCGTCGGGGCGCAGCGAGAGGTCGCGGGTGGCGGCGCGGGCACCGGCCCGTTCGGCGTGCCGGTTCAGCCAGCCGGCCCGGGAGAAGCGGGGCAGTGAGGAGACGGTGACGTTGCGGCTGACGGATTCCAGGAGCAGCAGCGCCTGGGACTTGCGTTCTTCGGGCGCGAGGCCGAGTCCGGCGCGTACCGCGGCGGTGACGCTGCCGGGGCGCAGCGGCCGGCCGTCGACCAGGACCCGCCCGGCGGTGGGCCGCCGGGCGCCGAAGACGGTCTCCAGGATCTCCGAGCGGCCGGACCCGACGAGCCCGGCGAGGCCGAGGATCTCGCCGGGGTGCAGCGCGAGGTCGACGGGCGCGAACTCGCCCTCGCGGGCGAGCCCTTCGACGCTGAGGACGGGTGCCGGGCGGTCGGTGGCCGCGCGCCGCTCGGGGAAGACGTACTGGACGTCGCGGCCGGTCATCAGGGCGACGATGTCGCGGGTGGGGGTGGCGTGCGCATCCAGACCACGGGCTGCGGTGCGGCCGTCCTTCAGTACGGTCACCCGGTCGCCGATCCGGCGGATCTCCTCCAGGCGGTGGGAGATGTAGACGACGGCGACGCCGGAGGCGGTGAGGGAGGCGACGATGCGGAAGAGGTTGTCGACCTCGTCGGGGTCGAGCGCCGCGGACGGCTCGTCCATGACGATCAGCCGTACGTCGTGCGAGAGGGCACGGGCCATGGAAGCGATCTGCTGCCCCGCGGCGGAGAGCCGGCCGACCAGGGTGCCGGGGTCGATCTCGGGGTGGCCGAGCCGGGCGAGCAGCTCGGCGGTCCGCTCGCGGGCCTCGCCGGTGCGTACGAAGCCGCCGGTGGCGCGCTCGTGGCCGAGGAAGACGTTCTCCGCGACGGACATGTGCTCCACCAGGTCCAGTTCCTGGTAGATGGTGGCGATGCCCAGCCGCATGGCGGCGATCGGTGACTTCAGGGAGACCGTTTCGCCGCGCCAGCGGATCTCGCCGCCGTCCGGCTGATGGGCGCCGGCCAGCACCTTGATCAAGGTGGACTTGCCCGCACCGTTCTGGCCGAGCAGACAGTGCACCTCCCCCGCCGTCACGTCCAGGTCCACCCCGTCCAGCGCGCGGACGCCGGGGAAGGACTTGGTGATGCCGGTCATGGTGAGCAGGGGTCCGGTGGCTTCGTGCGCCGCGGACGGCGGCGGTGCGGGGCGGTGCGCTGGTGCCATGGCGGGCCTCCTCGGCGGTACGCCGGCGAGCGGGCAGGGCGGAGCGGTGCGCATGGGGGCATGCGGCATCGCGAAAGGGCGCGTGGGGCGGTGGTGCTGCGGTGCGGCTCGTACGGGTGCGGCGGCTCGTGCGGCTCGTGCGGCGTACGGATCGGGCAGGTGGAACGGACGTACCGGTCACGCGGGCGGAGCGGGCTTGCGGGTCGCGCGGGCGGAGCGGTGTGGTGCCGTCGTGCGGGTCGAGCGCCGTTCCGGGTGACGGTGCGTCACCCGGAACGGAAGTCCGGGGCCGGCTCAGGCCGGCGAGAACAGGTGGTCGCTGATCAGCCGGGCCGCGCCGGTCACGCCGGCCAGTGGGCCCAACTCACCCAGAACAATGGGAAGGTTGCCGGTCGCCAGGGGCAGCGACTGGTGGTAGACCTGCGTGCGGATCGCGGCCAGGAGCGTGTGGCCGAGGCCGGTCACCCCGCCGCCGATCACCACGAGTCCGGGGTTGAAGAAGCTGACGAGTCCGGCGATGACCTGTCCGGTACGGGTGCCGCCGGCCTTGATGAGTTCCAGTGCGGTGGTGTCACCGGCGGAGGCGGCGACCGAGACGTCCGACGCGGCGAGCGTGCCGGCGGCGGCGAGCCGGTCGGCGAGCGCGGCGGATCGGCCCTCGCGCGCCGCCTCCTCCGCGTCGCGGGCGAGCGCGGCACCGCCGAAGTACGCCTCCAGGCAGCCGGTGTTGCCGCAGGCGCAGCGGCGGCCGTTCGGCTCGACCTGGATGTGGCCGATGTCGCCGGCGCTGCCGGTCGTTCCGCGGTAGACCGCGCCGCCGACGACGATGCCGCAGCCGATACCGGTACCGATCTTGACGCAAAGGAAGTCCTGCGAGGTGCGGGCCACGCCCGCGTGCTGCTCGCCCAGCGCCATCAGGTTCACGTCGTTGTCGACCATGACCGGGCAGCCCAGTTCCTGGCTGAGCGCCTCCCGTACGGGGAAGCCGTCCCAGCCCGGCATGATCGGCGGGGCGACGGGCACACCCTCGGGGAAGCGGACCGGGCCCGGCACGCCGATGCCCGCTCCGTCGAACCCCTCGGCGAGACCACTGTCCTTCAACTTGGCGGCCAGCGCGAGGACTTGCTCGAAGACCGCGACCGGCCCCTCGCGTACGTCCATCGGCTGGGTGAGGTGGCCGAGCACCTCCAGCTCGGCGTTGGTGACCGCCACGTCGACCGAGGTCGCGCCGATGTCCACGCCGAGGAAGCGCAGGGTGGGCGCGAGCCGGATGTTGTGGGAACGGCGGCCGCCCCGGGAGGCGGCCAGTCCGTCGGCGACGACGAGCCCGGTCTCCAGCAGCCGGTCGACCTCCACCGCGAGCTTGGAGCGCGACAGGTCGACCTGATCACCGAGCTGCGCACGGGAGTTGGGCCCCTGATCGCGCAGCAGATGAAGGAGTCGCGCCTGATGCGCGTTCGCGGGCCTGGCCGTCATGCGCCTCACGCCGCCCCTCCAGCCGTCCTCGGCATAGACCGACATCGCCATCGGCGGGTACAGACGGGCGCGTGTACGCCGTCTCGCCGGGCTTTCGAGGGGAACGTAGCAGCGCTTGTCCGCAGGAGGAAGTACTACGGACGGAATCCGCAGTGACTTTCTCCTGTCTCAGGACAAAGGGTGGGGTGTGCGCCGCCTCCGGCGCTCTCTTCCCTACTTCGCGCCCTCGCGCTCGTGGTACGAACGGCGGGTGTGCTCGGTGTGGGCGCGCATGATCTCGGTGGCGCGCCGCTCGTCCTTCTTGGAGATGGCATCGATCAGCTCGCGGTGCTCGGCCCAGGACCGCTTGCCGCGCTGCCGGGCGACCGGCGTGTAGTACCAGCGCACCCGCCGGCCGACCTGCTCGGCCAGCCCGGCCAGTACGGTGTTGCCCGCCAGCTCCATCACCTTGGCGTGGAACTCGGCGTTGGTGGCGACGGCGAGGTCCACGGCGTCCTCGCGGACCGCCTGCTCGCCCCGGTCGCACAACGCCGACAGCTCCTCGATGCCCGCCTTCGTGGCGTTCGCCGCGGCCAGCCGGGCCGCCTCGGCCTCCATCAGGGTGCGCACGCTGAGCAGCTGGTCGGCCTCCTCCTCCGTCGGCTCGTGCACGAACGCGCCCTGCGCGGGGCGCAGATCGACCCAGCCGTCGGTGTTCAGCCGCTGCAGCGCCTCGCGCACCGGCTGCCGGGACACCCCCAGGTGCCCGGCGAGTTCGCTCTCGACCAGGTGCTGTCCCGGCTGGAGCGCGCGGGTGGTGATCAGTTCGAGCAGCGCTTCATAGACCCGTTCACGCAGCGGGCCGGGGCGTTCGAGCTTCGGCACGGTCCCCTGCGGCAGTCCAGCGGACAGCATCGCGGTCCCCCTCTACGACTCGGATCCAGCACTCCACGATTGGTTATCGTCTACAGTCTACCGAGCGCAACCAGCCTGCCACCGTACGCTCCGGTGATCTGTGTCACCCGGATTCACCGGCCGGGCCCTCGGATTGGCTGTGTTGACCTCCACTCGACGGGTACGCGGGGAGCCCTGGACGTTCCCAGAGAGGAGGAGCCCGGACCATGTCGAAGATCGAAGAGTCGGTCGAGGTTGCCGTCCCGGTGACGAAGGCCTACAACCAGTGGACACAGTTCGAGGAATTCCCCCGCTTCATGGACGGGGTCGAACGCATCGAGCAGAAGACGCCGACGCTGACCCACTGGGTCACCAAGATCGCCGGGGTGAAGCGCGAGTTCGACGCGCAGATCACCGAGCAGATCCCCGACGAGCGGGTGGCCTGGACGACGGTGGAGGGAGAGGCCCGCCAGGCCGGCGTGGTGACCTTCCACCGCATCGACGACCAGCACACCAAGGTCATGCTCCAGCTGGAGCACGACCCCGAGGGCATCGCCGACACCGTCGGTGACAAGCTCGGCTTCGTCCGCAGCAAGGCCACTACGGACCTGAAGAACTTCAAGAAGTTCATCGAGTCGCGCGGTACGGAGACCGGCGCCTGGCGCGGCGAGGTCTGACGCGACAGCGCTGCCGCGGACGCGGACACCACTGCCGCGGAGCCACGAAACGGCGGCCCGGCCGGAGGCACCTCCGGCCGGGCCGTCGGCGTGCACAGCGTGTACCGGGGTGGTCCACGCGGCCGGGAATCCTCACCTGGACCGACGGCCCGGGCCACCCCGCCGTCGCGGAGTCCCCGGCCGGCTGTGCGGGACGGGCGGCGACCGGACCATGGGCGGGTCTCGGCCATTCGTGCCACGTACAGGACAATGAGAGGACGGGCCGGTCCGCCGGCCGCCACCACGCACAGAACCGGGATGATCAGTTATGGGCAGGGTCACCGAGCGACGGCGCGTCATCCGCATCCGCGACGGAGCCGTGAGCACCCGCCCGGACACCCTGGTCGCCGAGGAGCCGCTGGAGATCCGGCTCGGCGGCAAGCCGCTCGCCATCACCATGCGCACGCCCGGCGACGACTTCGCGCTCGCGGCCGGCTTCCTGGTCAGCGAGGGCGTACTGAGCAGCGCGGACGAGCTGGCCAACATCGTGTACTGCGCGGGGGCCACGGAGGACGGAAGCAACACGTACAACGTGGTGGACGTGCAGCTCGCGCCCGGTGTCGCACTCCCGGACATCACCCTCGAACGCAACGTCTACACGACGTCCTCCTGCGGGCTGTGCGGCAAGGCCAGCCTGGACGCCGTACGGACCACGGCCCGGTTCGCGCTGCGGGACGACGACGGGATGACGCTCACGCCGGAGACGCTCTCCGTCCTGCCCGACCGGTTGCGCGCCGCCCAGCGGGTCTTCGACCGTACGGGCGGGCTGCACGCCGCGGGGCTGTTCACAGCCGACGGCGAGCTGCTGGACCTGCGTGAGGACGTGGGCCGGCACAACGCGGTCGACAAGATCATCGGCCGTGCGGTGCAGCAGGGCCGGCTGCCGCTGTCCGACACCGTGCTGATGGTCTCCGGGCGCGCCTCCTTCGAACTCGCCCAGAAGGCCGTGATGGCAGGCATCCCCGTCCTCGCCGCGGTCTCCGCGCCGTCCTCCCTCGCCGTCGACCTGGCCGCCGAGACCGGCCTCACCCTGGTCGGCTTCCTGCGCGGCAAGTCGATGAACATCTACGCCGGGGAACAGCGCATCGCCCTGGATTCCCTGGACTGACGCACCGTCGGAAGCGCGGCGGCGCCTTACCGCGGCCCGCCGTCCGGGTCAGGGGCAGTGACTGTCCAGGCCCGGAGTGGCGATGCGGGTGAGCAGGTCTATGAGCTGGTCGCGCTCGGCGGGGGTGAGCGCCGCGGTCAGTTCCGCGTTGGCCGCGTCGCCGAGTCGCTGCGTACGGCGCAGCGTGCGGGTGCCGGACGGCGAGATGGTGACCGCGTTCTTGCGGCGGTCGCGCGGGTCGGGTGCGCGGGTCACCAGCTCCTCGGCGACCAGGTCGTTGACGATCGTCACCATGTCCTTGGGGTCGATGCTCAGACTGCGGCCGAGGTCCGCCTGGGAGACCGGGCCCAGTTCGGCGACGGCCGACAGTACGGCGTGGTGCATCATCCGCATGCCTTCGCGGGCGAGCGCCTCGGCGACGAGCCGGTGGCCGCGGGCGGCGGCGCGGCCGAGGAGCCAGCTGGGGAGGGCGCGGATCCGCGTGGGTACGTAGGGGGTTTCGGCCATGCCTTCAGCCTATCGAGCGAACGCAAAAACGTTGGGGCATCCAATGGAATTCGGAGTATCGTTGGGGCCACCAACGTTTCTGCCGAGTGCGGGAGGTATGCGTGCGGCGTATCCGGTTCCATGAGTACGGCGGCCCCGAGGTGCTGCGGAGCGAGGAGGCCGAGGCGCCGGAGCCGGGCCCCGGCGAACTGCTGGTGCGCACCGAGGCGATCGGGGTGACGCTGCCGTCCGTACGCGCGGTGCGCGGCGACGGCAACGGCGGCGGCCCGCCGCTGCCCGGCGTGCTCGGCGGCGAGGTCGCGGGGAAGGTCGTCGGCACCGGTCCGGGCGTCACGGCGTACGCGGCGGGCGACCGGGTGACCGGGCTGCCGTTCACCGGCTCGTACGCCGAACTGGTCACCCTGCCGGTCGCCCTGACGAGCCGGATACCGGACGGCGCGAGCGCGGTGGACGCGGTGGCGCTGGTGCGCGGCGGCCATGTGGCGCTGGCCGCGCTGCACACCGCGCGGGCCGTGGCGGGCGCGTCCGTCCTGGTGACGGGCGCGGCCAGCGCGACGGGCCACCTCGCCGTGCAGCTGGCGCGGGTGCGGGGCGCGCGGCGAGTGGTCGCCGCGGTGGGCCCGTCGGCCGGTCCGGCCAAGGCGGAGTTCCTGCGCGGGCTGGGCGTCGACGAGGTGGTGTCGTACGAGGACGCCTCCTGGGGCGAGCCGGCCGAGGTCGTCCTCGACGGCGTCGGCGGCGAGGTGCTGCCGCGCGCACTCGCCGCGTGCGCGCCGGGCGGGCAGCTGGTCTTCTTCAACTCCGGCGGCGGCACGGTACCGGCGTACGAGCTGCTGGCCGGCGCGAAGACCATGACCGGTATGACGATGCGCCACTTCGCCGCCCGCCACCCGGAGGTGTACGCGCGGCACGGGGAGGAGCTGTGGGAGCTGGCGGGGAGCGGCCGGCTGCGCCCTGCGGTGCACGCGCGGTTCCCGCTGGCGGAGGCCGCCCGCGCGCACGCGGTCATCGAGGCGCGCGGCAACCTCGGCAAGGTCGTACTGATCCCTTGACGCCGCGTCGGAAGCGAGCGGCGACTCCCGGCCAATCCGAGTGACGCGCACTTCTTGCCGGGGCGCCTGCGGGACAAGTACCTTCCTCCGCACGAACATGGGACGTGGGATGTCCATACGTGGGATGTCCAGATGACCCGTCCGGCGGACCACCGCGACACCCGGGAACCCGCCGCGCGGTCGACGCCGATGCCTCGCCGATCTCTCGAAGGGCAGGTCGGACCATGACGTCAGATCCGAGCGCACACAACAGTCCCGGCCCGAGACCCGGGCGACGCCGCTGGTGGGCCACGCTGGCCACGGCGACGCTCGCCTTCCTCCCCCCGATCCCCGCCACCGCCCAACCCCCCGCTGAGGCCGCCCCCGGCGGCCTCAGCCAGCAGGTGCTGTTCAAGGCCTCCCAGGAGAAGGGCTACGCCTGCTTCCGTATCCCCGCGATCGTGACGACCCCGCGCGGCACGCTCCTCGCCTTCGCCGAGGGCCGGGTGAACAACTGCGGGGACGCCGGCGACATAGACCTGGTGATGAAACGGTCCACCGACGGCGGCCGCACCTGGAGCCCGCTCCAGGTCGTCAATGAGGGCGGCGGCGACACGCACGGCAACCCGGCACCGGTCGTGGACCACCGCACCGGGCGCGTCGTCCTCGCCGAGACCTACAACAAGGGCCGTAACGACGCGGCCAACTGCGACGTGCCCTGCGACCGCAGACCGCACATGCAGATCAGCGAAGACGACGGACGCACCTGGTCGAAGCCGAAGGACATGACGCCGGCGCTCCGGCCGCCGTCGTGGAACTCCTGGTACGCGACCGGTCCCGTGCACGGCATCCAGCTGACCCGCGGCCGGCACGCCGGGCGCCTCGTCTACACCGTCAACGCCGAGAGCTACGGGGGCGGCCGCATAACGGCCAACCACGCAGCGCTCATGTACAGCGACGACGGCGGCCGGAACTGGCGCACCGGCGCGCTCGACACCTGGCGCACCGCACAGGACGGGACGTTCCGTCAGAAGCCGTCCGAGATGACGCTCGTGGAGCGCACGGACGGCACCGTCTACGTCAACGGGCGGGAGCAGGACGGCACGGACCTCGGCCACCGTACGGCGGCCATCAGCCGGGACGGCGGCAAGTCCTTCGCCCGGCCGTTCGAGGCCATTCCCGACCTGTACTCCCCGATGGTGCAGGGCTCGATGGTGCGGCTGCAGCCGCGGTCGCCCGGCGGTCAGGGGCGGCTGCTGTTCGCCGCGCCCGCCGACCCCGACCGGCGCCGCACCATGACCATCCGTTCCTCCTACGACGACGGCCGCACATGGGAGGGTGCGGACCGGGGCGCGCGGATCACCACCGACTGGTCCGGCTACTCGGACCTGGCGAACATCGCGCCGGGCGAGGTCGGGCTGCTCTACGAGGGCGGCGCCGTGGACGCGCGGGACGAGATCCGCTTCGCGCGGTTCACCGAGGACTGGCTCGGGCCGCGCCGCGGCCCGGACCCGACGACTCCGGACCGCGGGTCCGGAGCCCGTCCGGCGGCGGTCCTGGGCGGCGCCCGGGCCACCGACGGACGCTTCGGGAAGGCGCTGGCGTTCGACGGCAAGGACGACGCCGTGCGGTTGCCGTTCCGCTCGTCACTGCCGCTGGGCGACCGCGACTTCACGTGCAGTCTCTGGTTCCGGTACGAGGCGAAGAGCGGTGAGCAGCCGCTGCTGTGGATGGGCGGTGTGGGCAGCAGGGCGCCGCAGGTGGCGCTGCGCGCCGACCCCGCCAAGGACCGGCTGACGGCGGACCTCACGGCGCTGACCGGCGCCGGGCCCGCGAAGTCGGCGCAGGTCACTGCGGCCGGCGCGGCCAACGACGGGCGCTGGCACCATCTGGCGCTGCGCCGGTCGGACGGCCGGCTGACGCTCACGGTGGACGGGACGAAGACCGCTTCGGCGGCGGACGTGCCCGGGTCGGTCAGCCGGAACGACACGTTCGGCGTACACCTCGGTCAGAAGCCGGACGCCCGGTCGCACTTCACCGGCGCCCTGGACGAGGTACGCGTCTACGGGCGTGCCCTGAGCGACGGTGAACTGGCGCTGGTCCGCGAGCACAACACGCCGGCCGCGGCGCCGGCCGTGCTCCGGCTGCCGCTGGACCGGGTGCGCGGGAGCTAGCGGCCCGCGTGCGAGGAAAGGTGCGGAGGGGACGGCCGGTCAGCGGGTCTGGGTGCGCTGCGCCAGGTCCGGATAGCCGACGATCAGGCCGTCCCCGTCGCACTCCAGGTCGCGCTGGAAGGTGCCCGAGGTGTACCGCACCAGGGCGCCCTCGTCCGTACGGGCGAGGTGTTCGTACCGCTGCGGGGACGGCTGGACCACCAGCTGCGGCACCGACACCCACGCCATCACGAAGTCGTGCGCGCCGGGCGAGCGGTGCAGCCCGTGGCGCAGCAGCGGCATGGTGTTGGTGAGCGGGCAGAGACCGAGGTCGCAGTCGAGCGCCTCCTCCAGGCCCGCGAGCGGCTCGCCGCCCGCGGTCCACCGGCCCTCGTCGTCCCGCCGCAGATCCAGCTCGCGGCTGCCGGCCGCGCTCTCGGCGCGTACCCGCAGCCGCCGCGTCACGAAGTCCTCGCCGGTCTCCAGCTCGTACGTGATCCAGTAGGCCTCCGGTACGGTGCCCACCGCCCGGCCGTGCGCGGACAGTGTCCGCTCGCCGAGGTCCACCCACGCGGTCTCGATGCCCTTGCTTGCGGTGACGTCCCAGGTGAGGACGTGTTGGCCCGTCATGCAGGCACCCTAGCGGCGCGCTCCCACCGCATCGTCGGCCGACACGGCGCGGGACCGGCCGTCCTCCTCCCCGGTCCCTGCGGCCGCCGGCTGCTCCGCGGTCCCCGGTATCTCCGCCCCCTCCGCGGCCTCCGCTCGGCGGGCGTACCGCTTGGCGATCACCGCGCACACCATCAGCTGCATCTGGTGGAAGAGCATCAGGGGCAGGACCGCGAGGCTGGCCTGGGCGCCGAAGAGGACGCTGGCCATCGGCAGGCCGGCCGCCAGGCTCTTCTTGGAGCCGGCGAAGGTGATCGCGATGCGGTCGGCGCGGGGGAAGCCGAGCTTCCGTGAGCCGTACGTGGTGAGCGTCAGCATCACGGCCAGCAGGACGGCCTCGACGGCCACCAGCTCGGCCAGCCGCCAGAAGGACACCTTGCTCCAGATGCCCTGGACCATGCCGGTGCTGAACGCGGTGTAGACGACCAGCAGGATCGAGCCGCGGTCGACGTAGCCGAGCACCTTCTTGTGCCGGGTCAGGAAACCGGAGATCCAGCGGCGCAGCAGCTGCCCTGCGAGAAACGGCACCAGCAGCTGGAAGACGATCGAGAGCAGCGAGTCGGCGGAGAAGCCGCCGCCGTCCCCGCCGAGCAGCGCCGCCGCGAGCAGCGGTGTGATCACGATGCCGACCAGGCTGGAGAAGGAGCCCGCGCAGATCGCCGCCGCGACGTTGCCGCGCGCGATGGAGGTGAAGGCGATCGAGGACTGGATCGTGGAGGGCACCAGGCACAGGAAGAGCAGCCCGGTGTAGAGCTGCGGCGTCAGCAGGTACGGCACGAGGCCGCGGGCCGCGAGGCCGAGCAGCGGGAAGACGGCGAAGGTGAACGCCAGGACCGTGAGATGCAGGCGCCAGTGGCGCAGCCCGTCCATCGCCTCACGGGTGGACAGCCGGGCGCCGTACAGGAAGAAGAGCAGGGCGACGGCGCCGGTCGAGGCGCCCTCGGCGCCGGTGGCCAGGGCGCCTCTCGCGGGCAGCAGCGCCGCCAGCACGACCGTGCCGACGAGCGCGAGGATGTATCCGTCCACGGGGAGCCAGGAGGGGATCTTCAGCTGAGGGAGGCGCATGGTCTCTCTATCGGTCGGCGGCTCGGGCCGGGGCGTGCGGTCTGTCGCGCCCCGGGGCATGGACGGTGCCCTCTCCAGAATGCGCCTGATCACGGCCATCGGGAAGCCCTCTGACCGTAGTCACTGTCATGTCGGAACGTGATGGGCGGGGGTACGCTCGGAGCGTGTTCGATCCCGTACAGCTGCGGACCTTCCTGGCCGTGGCGCAGACCCTGAGCTTCACGCAGGCCGCGCAGCGCCTCGGGGTGCAGCAGTCGACCGTCAGCCAGCACGTGCGGAAGCTGGAGGCGGCGTCCGGGCGCCGGCTGTTCGCGCGGGACACCCATGGGGTGGACCTGACGGAGGACGGCGAGGCGATGCTCGGCTTCGCGCGCACGATCCTGGAGGCCAACGAACGGGCCTCGGACTTCTTCGCCGGGACGCGGCTGCGCGGCCGGCTGCGGTTCGGCGCGTCCGAGGACTTCGTGCTGACCCGGCTGCCGGAGGTGCTGGAGGGGTTCCGCCGGGACCATCCGGAGGTGGACCTGGAGCTGACCGTCGAGCTGTCGGGGACGCTGCACGAGCGGCTGGCGGCGGGACGGCTGGACCTGGTGCTGGCCAAGCGGCGCCCGGAGGATCCGCGGGGGCGGCTCATCTGGCGGGACAAGCTGGTGTGGATCGGCAGCGAGCGGCTGCGGCTGGATCCGCAGCGGCCGGTGCCTCTGGTGCTGTTCCCGCAGCCGGCGCTCACCCGGGGCCGCGCGCTCCAGGCGCTGGAGGAGCAGGGCCGCGAGTGGCGCATCGCCTGTACGAGCGGCAGCCTGAACGGGCTGATCGCGGCGACCCGCGCCGGGCTCGGGGTGATGGCGCACTCGCTCGGCATGATCCCGCCGGGGCTGGTCCGGGTGGGGTCCCGCGCCGGCCTGCCGGACCTCGGCGGCGTCGACTTCGTCCTGGTGCACGGCCGCCCGGACGGGCCCGCGAGCGGCCCGGCCGAGGCGCTGGCCGCCGCGATCCTGGCGGGCGGCGACCGGCTGCATCTGTGAGCGCGCGGGCGGCGGCCGGACGGTCGGCAGCCGCTTCCTCGGCAGTCGCCGGCTCAGAAGCCGCCGTCTCAGAAGCCGCCGTCTCAGAAGCCGCCGTCGTCGAACTGGTCCAGGAGGACGTCGGCCGGGGTCTCGACCGGTGCCACGCCCGCGCCGTTGAGCGGCTGCTCCGTCCAGATGACCTTGCCGCCGGGGACGTACCGGGTGCCCCAGCGCTGCGCCAGGTGCGCCACCAGGAAGAGTCCGCGGCCGCCCTCGTCCATGCTCGTCGCCCGGCGCAGGTGCGGCGCGGTGCTGCTGCCGTCCGCCACCTCGCAGATCAGGCTGCGGTCGTGGAGCAGCCGGAGGCGGATCGGCGCCGCGCCGTACCGGATCGCGTTGGTGATCAGCTCGCTGAGGATGAGCTCGGTGCTGAACCCGATGTCGGCCAGCCCCCATTCGCGCAGCCTCGCGCCGCACTCCGCGCGCAGCCGGCCCACCTCCGCCGGGTCCTGCGCCACCTCCCAGTCCGCCACCCGGGACGGATCGAGCAGACGGGTGCGGGCGATGAGCAGCGCGATGTCGTCGGACGGGCGCTCGGGCACCATGGCCTCGACGGCCGCCCGGCACATCTCGTCCGGGCCGCGGCTCGCGGCGCCCGCCAGCGCCGTGCCCAGCATGTCGAGGCCGGTGTCGATGTCCCGGCCGCGGTCCTCGATCAGCCCGTCGGTGAACAGCACCAGGTCCGTGCCCTCGGGCAGCGGGAACTCGGTGGTCTCGAAGGGGTGGCCGCCCAGGCCGAGGGGCAGGGAGGGCGGTACGTCCGGGTAGCTGACCGTTCCGTCGGGGGCCACCAGCGCGGGGCCCGGGTGGCCAGCCCTGGCCATGGTGCACAGCCCGCTGACCGAGTCGTAGATCGCGTACAGGCAGGTCGCTCCGGTGACGCCCTCCCAGCCGCGCAGCTCCTGACCGGCCTCCTCCTCGCTGTCGATCCGGGTGACCAGCTCGTCCAGATGGCCCAGCAGTTCGTCCACCGGCAGGTCCAGCGTGGAGAAGTTGTGCACCGCGGTCCGCAGCCGGCCCATCGTCGCCGCGGCGTGCAGCCCGTGCCCCACCACGTCCCCGACCACCAGCGCCACCCGCGCGCCCGGCAGCGGGATGACGTCGAACCAGTCGCCGCCGACCCCGGCCTGGGCCGGCAGGTACCGCCAGGCCACGTCCAGCGCGTCCTGTTCCGGGAGGCCGCGGGGAAGCAGGCTGCGCTGGAGGGTGACGGCCATGGCGTGCTCGCGGGCGTAGCGGCGGGCGTTGTCGATGCAGACGGCGGCGCGTGCGCTGACCTCCTCGGCGAAGGACAGGTCCTCCCCCTCGAACGCCGGGGAGTCCTCCGTCCGCCAGAAATTGACCATGCCCAGGACCACGCCGCGGGCCCGCAGCGGCACCGTCACCAGGGAGCGCACGCCGGCCTCCAGCAACGCGGCGCCCCGGGCCCGGTCCTGGTCGGACCACTCGACCGTCCGGGTCAGGTCCGCCACGAGCGCCGCCCGGCCCTCCTCCAGCGCCCGTGCCTGAGGGGTGGTCGACACGAAGTGGATCAGCTCGCCGACGGGGTAGATGCCGGGCTCGCCCGGCCCGCCCCTGGCCGCGGTCCGCCGCATCCGCCAGCCCGCGTGCACCGAGGGCTCATCGCCCGCCGTCACCGCCTCCAGCAGGTCGACCGTGACGATGTCGGCGAACCGCGGCACCGCCACCTCCGCCAGCTCCTCCGCCGTACGCACCACGTCCAGCGTCGTACCGATCCGCACGCCCGACTCGTACAGCAGCTTCAGCCGCTCCCTGGCGACCTCGGCGCGGCCGGTCAGCGCGGCGAGTTCGGTGGTGTCGCGCAGGGTGGCGACGCTGCCGCGCGGCCCGCCGGCGCGTTCGGTGGACCGTACATTGACGGCCAGCAGACGGTTGCCCACGTGGTGCACCTCGTCGGTGGCCGACCGTCCGGACCGCATCAGCTCCTCCAGCCGGTCCGGCAGCCCGACCTCGTCGACGGCCCGGCCCTCGGCGAGGTCGGGCAGGTCCAGCAGGCGCTGCGCCTCGTCGTTGACCAGCTGGATCCGGCCGTCCGGGCCGAGGATCACGACGCCTTCCCGTACGGCGTGCAGGACCGCGTCGTGGTGTTCGTACATCCGGGTCATCTCGGCCTGGCCCAGGCCGTGCGTCTGGCGCCGGAGCCGCCGCGTCACCAGGCCCGTGCCGCCGGCGGCGAGCACCAGGCCGAGTCCCGCGGCGCCGAGCAGGACCGGCGTCTGGCGGTCCACGGTGCTCTCCGCGCGCTCCAGGGTGATGCCGGCCGAGACCGCGCCGACGAGGGAGCCGTCGGGGCGGTTGACGGGGGCCGTGGTGTCCACGGCGGGCCCGAGCGGGCCTTCGTCGATGATCTCGGTGAAGGGGCGGCCCTGGCGGGCGGCGTCGATGGCCGCGCCGAAGGCTCCGACCACGTGCTTGCCGATGAGCTTGCGGTCGGGGTGCGTGATGCGGATGCCGTCCAGGTCGAAGACGACGAGGTAGTCCAGCTTGGCCCGCTTGCGCACCGCTTCGGCCTGCGGCTGGAGCACCGCCGTGGGGTCGGGGCCGTCCATCGCGCGGGCCACGGCGGGCGAGGAGGCGAAGGTCTCGGCCACGGACAGCGACCGCCGCTCGGCCGACTGCTTGCTGTCCCGCTTGGCCTGGAGGGCCAGGGCCGTCACCGCGGCGACCACCACGAGCACCACGATCACGGCCTGGAGGATGAAGACCTGTCCGGCGAGGCTGCGCGGATTCAGCAGGGAGCGCGGCCACGCCCATGACTGCTGCCGAATCCGACGAAGTCCCGCCATATCCAATTTTTAACACTGCTGCTCCCCTCCCGCCGCGGAGCCGCGCGCCCGGCTCACCGGCGCGGGCGCGCGGCTACCGGGCAGGGGCGTGCGCGTCCTGATCGGCCGTCACCCGGGGAGCGGCCGACAGGGGCTCGGTGACCGGCCCCGGGCGGAGCCGGCTCAGCCCGAACATCAGTACGCAATTGATGGCCACGGCGACCAGCCCGGCGTTGATGCCGCCGAGCCCGGGGTCGGTCACGTACAGCACGATGGACGCCGCGATCCCGCCGAGCATCCCCGCCGAGACCGCCCACGGCTGCACCCGGCGGCAGAACATCAGCGCCAGCCAGCCCGGTACGAGCTGTCCCAACAGGTAGTACGTCAGGTTGAGCACCGTCAGCATCAGCGTCGAGGCGGTGAGCGTGAGGACGGCGGCGGCGACCAGGAAGACGGCGACCACCGCCGTGGTGGTGCGGCGCTGCGCCTCGGGGCGGATGTTCGGCGCGAGGTTGCGGGAGACGATGCCGCCGATGGTGAGCGCGGTGACGGCGAGGACCAGCACACCGGAGAGGCCGGCGCCCGCGGCGACCACGCCCACCAGCCAGTCCGGGAGCCGGTCCTGGACGATCGCCATGAAGACGGTGTTGGGGTCCTTGACGTCCGGCCGGTCGGCGAAGGCGAAGTAGGCGGTGGCGACCAGGAACGGATACATCAGCATGTAGACCGGCATCCAGACGGTCGAGGACTTGATCGCCCGCTCGGACTTGGCCGTGAAGATGTACGCGGCGGAGAAGCCGAGGTAAAAGGTGACGCTCTGAAAGACGATGGTGGTCAGCGCGAACACCATCGGCGAGCCGCTCATCGTCACCTGCGCGCGCGGCACCGAGCCGGGCCCGAAGACCTCCGCCGGACCGCCGCCCGCCACGACCGCCACCACCCCCGCGACGACGATCCCCAGCACCATCAGCACGTCCTTCAGGATCGCGACGAAGGCGGGCGAGCGGACGCCGGAGACGGCGAGGTAGAGGAAGGCGATCACGCCCGCCAGCACCACCGACTGCACCGGGCTGATCGGCAGCCCGAGCGCGCCGAGCACCACCTGCATGCCGATGAACTGGTACTGCCCCCAGGGCACCAGCGCCACCAGCAGCGCGCCCGCCGTGACCAGCTCCAGGCTCCGGCTGCGGAAGTGCCGCCCGAACACATCGGGCACGGTCATCGCGTCGTACCGCACCCCGGCCCGCCAGATCAGCGGCGCGATGTAATACCCCAGCGGATAGGCCAGCAGGATGTAGCCGAGGAACCAGACGCCGTAGCTCGCGCCGCCCGCGTAGATGCCCGCGGGGAAGCCGATCATGGTGCCGATGCTGTAGATCTCGCCGACCGCGAGGAAGTACAGCAGCCAGGGCGGGAAGGACCGGCCGCCGACGAGGTACTCCCCGATCGACATGTTCTTCGTCCCGCGCCGCGCGCTGAAGGCGACCAGTACGGAGAGCGCCATGAAGCCGAAGAAGACCGCCGCCGTCATCTCCCGGCCCTCTCTCCCGCCGGCCCGGCCGCCGGGTCCTCCCGGTACCGCGGCTCGTCGATCCGCCAGGCCGCCCACAGGCACAGGCTGGTGAGCGGGAACCACGCGAACAGCCACAGCCACAGCAGCGGGATCCCGAGGACGTACACACCGGTGTCCGCGAGCAGCGGCATGACGACGAGGATCGCCACGACCGGCAGCCCGAGCCCGATGGCGAGACTCTTCCGGCTGTCCTTCATCGGCCGTCCCCTCCCCCGGCCCGCCCCGCGGCAGGCGGTCCTGTGCCGCTCCACACGACCTCGCCGCCGATGACGGTGGCGTCCACCCGGAGGTCCCGCAGCGTGTCCGGCGCCACCGCGCCCGGGTCGGCGGAGAGCACCGCGATGTCGGCGAGCTTGCCCGGCTCCAGGCTGCCCTTCGCGTCCTCCTCGAAGGCCAGGTGGGCGGCCTGGCTGGTGTAGCCGCGCAGCGCGGTGTCCACGTCCACCCGCTGCTCCGGCCCCAGTTCGTGGCCGTCGCGGGTCGTCCGGCGCACCGCGCACCAGATGCCTTCCAGCGGCGGCACCGGGACCACCGGGGTGTCCGAGTGCAGTCCGAAGGTGACGCCGTGCTTGCGTGCCGAGGCGAGCGGGTCGATGCGGCGCGCCCGCTCGGGGCCGAGGAACCGGTCCCGGTGCCGGTCGCCCCAGTAATAGACGTGTTTGATGAAGAAGGAGGCGAGTACCCCGGCCCCGGCCATCCGGTCCAGCTGCTCCTCGCTGACCATCTGGCAGTGTTCGATGCGGTGCCGCCGGTCGCCCTCCTCCGGGCCGAGCCCGAGCTTGCCGTACGCGTCCAGGACCGCCTGGATCGCGGCGTCGCCGTTGCCGTGGATCGCGACCTGCCAGCCCGCCTCGTGGAGCGTGGCCACCCGCCGGGCGAGGTCGTCCTGCGGGAAGATCAGCAGTCCGTTCTTGTCCGGGGCGCAGGCGTACCCCTCCGAGACGCAGCCGGTCAGCCCTTGGAGCGAGCCGTCGGCCCACATCTTCACGCCGGCGATCCGGAAGAGTTCGTCGCCGAGCCCGGCCACGCCCGCCTCGACGGGGCTGAGCTCGCCGCGCGACAGGCCGGGGAAGAGGTCCTGCACGAGGTAGGCCTGGATGCGGTTGCGCAGCCGGCCGGTGCGGCGCGCCAGCCGGTACGCGTCCAGCTCGGCGGGCCCGCCCACCAGTCCCAGCCCGGTGTCGTGGACGGTGGTGACGCCGGCGGCCAGGTAGGCGTCGCCGGCCAGCCCGATGGCCTCGGCGAGGTCGGCGGCCGCCGGCTTGGGCATCGCGGCGTACGCGGCGAACGCGGCGGTCTCCGCGAGCACCCCGTCCGGCTCGCCCGACGCGTCCCGGTGGATCGCGCCGCCCACCGGGTCGGGGGTGTTCCGGTCGATGCCGAGCAGCCGCAGTCCGGCGGAGTTCAGTACGCAGAAGTGGCCGGAGACGTGCTGGAGGCAGACCGGCCGGTCGCGGGAGACCGGGTCGAGGTCGGCGCGGGTGGGGTGCCGGTCGTCGGCGAGCAGGGTGTCGTCGTAGCGGTAGCCGCGTACCCAGGTGCCCGGCTCGGCGTCGGCGGCGGCCTGCTCCACCCGGGCGGCGATGTCGGCGATCGTGGCGTTGGGCGGGCTGCCCGCGTCGACCTCGGCGGCCAGTGTGAGGCCGAAGAACGTGGGGTGGTTGTGGGTCTCGATGAAGCCTGGCACCGCGCACCGGCCCTGGAGGTCGAGCACGCGGGTGCGCGGTCCGATCAGCGCGTGCACCGACGCGTCGTCGGTCACGGTGAGTACGCGTCCTGCGCGGGCGGCGAGCGCGGTACGGGTCGTACCGGCCCGGTCCATCGTGCGGACCGTGCCGTTCAGCAGGACGAGGTCGGCTGCCGTGCATGAATCGGCAGTACGGGGTACCTCGGACATCGGGCGGTCACCACCTGACGCAGGACGGGGCTTGCCTGTCGGGACGGGATTCCCGACATGCTGCCTGCTCCGCGCCCCTGGTGACAGGACCAGATGAGGGGCGTCGGAAGGAGTCCAGCGGTCCGGGTGACCGTACCGGCCCGGCCCTTCCCGGGGTGCGGGCCGGCAACGGGTGGGGCAGCGTGGTTGCCGTCCCGCCGAACGAGACGAAGGAGTTCCGGCATGGCCGACAAGGGCGCGATGGACAAGCTCAAGGGCAAAGCCAAGGAGATGGCCGGCAAGGCCACCGGCGACAGCCGGATGAAGGGCGAGGGCCGCACCGACCAGACCAAGGGCAAGGCCAAGGACGCCGTGGACGAGGCCAAGGAGCAGGGCAAGGGGATCAAGGACTCCCTGACGGACCGCGACCGGACCGACGAGTCCTGACCGTCGAAGTCCGACCGCACGGGCTCACACTGCGGCCCGTTCCCGCACGAGGGTGCGGGAACGGGCCGTCGGCGTGCCGGGCCGGTCAGCGGGGCCCGGCCGTGCGGAATCCGCAGTCGCCAGGCCGTACTCGTCGGGTGGTGGTCAACGGCGCGTTCTGCGGGCTGCTGCACCGTACCCACCCGGCCGACGTGCGGGCGGTCCAGCAGGAGCCGGCCGCCCGCAACGCACGGTCTTCACTTGGCGAGCCGAACCGTTGATTGCCGGGCCGGCTGGCCCTTCTGCTCCACCCGCACCCAGTCGATCTCGGCCTGGACGCCGCCCTGGGCCATCCGGTCGACGCTGGACTGCGGCAGGCCCCAGTACGGCTGGGTGACCTTGTTCCAGCCGGCCGGGTAGGCGCCGCCGAGTGCGAGGTTCAGGATGACGTACTGGTCGTGGTCGAAGACCCACTGGCCGCGGGTGGACTCCAGCTTGTTGCGGGTGGTCTCCTGCACCACCCGGTCGTCGACGGAGAACTTCATGCCCTTCGGGGTCCACTCCACCGCGTAGGTGTGCCACTGGTCGGCGCGGCCGCCGTCCGGGTAGTGCTGCTGGGCACCGATGTTGCCGTCGGCGGAGTAGCCGGGGCCGTGCAGGGCGCTGCTGGTCCAGTCGCCGTAGCCGATGTTCTCCATGATGTCGGTCTCGCCGGAGGCCGGCCAGGACACGGACGGGTCGTCGACGTTGCTGCCCAGCATCCAGAAAGCGGGCCAGAAGCCGTCGCCGACCGGCAGTTTCATGCGGGCGCTGACCTTGCCGTAGGTGAAGTCGAACTTGGTATTGGTATCGATGCGCCCCGACGTGAAGTCGTACGTACCGCCACCGGCCTTGGTGCAGCCCTTGCAGTACTTGGCCGTCAGGACCAGATTGCCGTTGGCCGTACGGATGTTGTCGGTGGAGTCGACGTACGCCTGGGACTCGCCGTTGACGGATCCCATCTCGGTGCCGGTGCGCACCACCCGCCACTTCGAGCGGTCCAGGCCCGCGCCGGTGAAGTCGTCGAAGAACGTGGTGCGGTACGTCCCGCCCTGGTCACCCGGCAGTGCCGGATAAGCCGCGTCGGCGCTGCCGCCCGTGCCCCAGACCTGGAACTCGTAGAGCGAATAGCCGAACTGGGCGGTGGCCGGCGCCGGGTTGTAGAAGGACCGGCGTTCCTTGCCGAGCATGCGGACGTAGCGCCCGGTGGCGGGCGAGGGGAGCTGCACGGTGTCGTGCCGCCCGGTGGCCTCGGCGGGCGACTTCACATCGGCACGGCGGGCGGCGGCCTCGGCGGCGGACGGGCGGTACACGGTCCGCCAGGTCCTGTTGTCGTCGGAGACCTGGAGTTCGTAGTCGACGGCGTAGGCCGCCTCCCAGTAGAGGTCGACGGTGTCGATGGTGGAGCGGGCGCCGAGGTCGACGGAGACCCAGCGGTCCGCGTTCCAGTCGCTGGACCAGCGCGACCGGTCCGCCTTGAGGTCGGCGGGCCAGCCGCCGTCGGTGACGTAGGCGGGGGTGTTCCCGGCGTGCTGGTAGACGTTGCTGTAGGCCGGGTGGTGCAGGGCGAGGTTGGCGCGGGTGGTGGAGGCGGGCGCCGGGGCGCCGCCGTACACCGCGAAGGCGTAGAGGGAGTAGCCGTAGGGCGTGGCGCGCTGGACGCCGCGCATCCGGACGTAGCGGCCGGTGACCTCCTGGGGGTAGGTGCTCGCGGTGACGCTGCCTCCGGTGCCGGCGTCCTCGGTGTAGAAGGGCTGCCAGTCGGTGCCGTTCTTCGACACCTCCAGGACGTACTTATTGCCGTAGGCGGCTTCCCAGTCCAGGGTGACGCGGTCGATGCGCAAGGTGGCGCCCAGGTCGATACGGATCCAGGCGTCGTCGGCGGCGTTGCTGGACCAGCGGGTGGTCCCGCTGCCGTCGACGGCGCCGCCGGGCCGGGTGCCGTCGTTCTCGCTGCCGGAGGCGGTGACGGCACCGGGGTCGGCGGCGTACGCGGCGGCCGCGAGGTCGGTGTCCCAGGCGGCGGGCGCGGCGGCGCGCGGCGTGGCGCCGGTCGCCTCGGGGACGGTGACCGTCGCCAGCACGGCGAGGGCGGCCAGGGCGGTGAGCAGGAGGGTGCGGAGCCGGACGGGTCTGGTGCGCGGAACTCTCGTGCGGGGACGCATGGCTCTCCTTCGGTGGTGAGGAGGTGCACCGGTCGGAAAGACCCGGAGAGAGCGCTCTCAGCGCAACGTAGAAGGGGGCACATGGACCGTCAAAGGCGGGACTGTGACACCGATCACTTTCGACACCTTCTGAATCCGGCACCGGCACCGCTTCCGCCCGCCGGAAGATGGAGCCACCGGACCATGAACAATGTGAAGCGCACGGAGTGACATCCACCCCCTCACCGTTCACTTCCCGAACGCCCCCAGAGTTCGCGTTCGCGAGCGGCCCCGACACCCCGTCACCCCACCCGATACCACCCAACCAGGGGCGAACCGGGCGAAGTGCGCGCCCCGCAACATGGCCTGTTCTGTTCGGCGACGACGCAGGAAGCGTGAGACCGGCCGCGGCGGGCAGGTGTGCGTTCCCGGAACGGTTGGGTCCGGACATCGGGAAACGGAAAGATTTGGTGCAGAAAAAGTCCCTGTGGCGTGATCGATCCACATGTTACTGACGGGTTCATGTCCGGGGTTCTCCGAAGTAGCCCGTTTTCGTCGGATGACCTGGGCCTATGGCAACGGTTCGGACGTTTGGCAGCCACTGCCGTGAGGCGGTTTCCGTGGGGTACGGTCTCGGCGCTGCTAGGAGCACCATGAGGAGCGGGTCATTGCGCGAGTACTCCGTCCCCCCACTGGCGACGGCGCCCCGTGTCGGTGGTCTGGCGGACGCCATTTTCGAGAACGCCGAGTCCGGCCCCGAGCGGGTCGCGCTCTGCCGTAAGGACGACGCGGGACGCTGGCAGGACATCAGCGCCGCGCGGTTCCGTGACGAGGTCATGGCGCTCGCGAAGGGCCTGCTGGCACAGGGCGTACGGTTCGGCGACCGCGTCGGGATCATGTCGCGGACACGGTACGAATGGACGCTGTTCGACTTCGCCCTGTGGTCGATCGGCGCGCAGCCCGTCCCGCTGTACCCGACCTCCTCGGCCGAGCAGGTCTTCTGGATGCTGCACGACTCGGCCGTCTCCTCCTGCCTGGTCGAGCACGAGGACCACGCCATGACCATCGGGTCGGTCATCGACCGGCTGCCGCACCTGCGCCGGCTGTGGCAGCTGGACGCCGACCCGGTCACCGAGCTGACCGAGGCCGGCCGGCACATCGAGGACGACGTGGTGCACCGGCACCGCATGGCGGTCACCCCGGACGCGCCCGCGACCGTCATCTACACCTCCGGCACCACCGGCCGCCCCAAGGGCTGCGTGATCAGCCACGCCAACTTCATGGCCGAGGCCGACAACGTCGTCGAGCGGTACGAGCGGGTCTTCCACTCCAAGCCGGGGGACGAGGCGTCCACCCTGCTGTTCCTGCCACTGGCGCACGTCTTCGGGCGCATGGTGCAGGTCGCCGCCATCCGCGGCCGGGTCAAGCTCGCGCACCAGCCGAACCTCTCGGCCACCGCGCTCCTCCCCGACCTCCAGTCGTTCAAGCCGACCTTCATCCTCGCGGTGCCCTACATCTTCGAGAAGGTGTTCGCTGCGGCCCGCCGGAAGGCCGAGTCCGACGGGAAGGTCGGCCCCTTCGACAAGGCCGTGGACGTGGCGCGGCGGTACGCCGAGGCCATCGAGCACAAGGCCTTCGGCACCGGCTCCGGGCCCGGCCCCGGCCTGCGCATGCAGCACCAGCTGTTCGACAAGCTCGTCTACAGCAAGGTGCGGGAGGCCATGGGCGGCCGGGTGCGGCACGCCATGTCGGGCGGCTCGGCGATGGAGCGCCGGCTCGGCCTCTTCTGGGAGGGCGCGGGCGTCACGATCTACGAGGGCTACGGCCTGACGGAGACCACCGCGGCCGCCACCGCCAACCCGCCGGAGCAGACCCGGTTCGGCACGGTCGGGCTGCCCGTACCGGGTACGACCGTGCACATCGCGGACGACAACGAGATCTGGGTACGCGGCGGCCAGGTCTTCCAGGGCTACCTCAACAATCCCAAGGCCACCGACGCCACGCTGCACGACGGCTGGCTGGCCACCGGCGACCTGGGACAGCTCGACGAGGACGGCTACCTCACGATCATCGGCCGCAAGAAGGAGGTCCTGGTGACCTCCGGCGGCAAGACGATCTCGCCGGTGCCGCTGGAGGAGCGGGTGCGGGCGCACCCGCTGGTCGCCCAGTGCATCGTGGTCGGCAACGACCGGCCGTACGTCGCCGCGCTGGTCACGCTGGACGCGGAGGCGGTGACGCACTGGCTGCAGATGCGCGGCAAGCCGGCCATGCCGCCGACCGACCTGGTGCGCGACCCGGACCTGGAGACCGAGATCCGGCGCGCGGTGGTCGCCGCGAACACGCTCGTCTCGCAGGCCGAGTCGATCCGTACGTTCCGGATACTGGCCAGCCAGTTCAGCGAGGAGCACGGGCTGCTGACGCCGTCGCTGAAGCTGAAGCGGAAGGCCATCGAGACGGCGTACGAGGCCGAGGTGGCGGCGCTGTACGGGTGACGGCGGAGGTGCGCACGGGCGGCACCAAATCTTTGGGCGCGTATGGGAATGCACGGATCCACTCAGTGGTTGGATCTTGTAGAACCTGTACGCCGACCAAAGGATCGATTCGCTCGTGAGCAAGGTCCCCCACATCACCCTCAACAACGGCGTCACCATGCCGCAGCTCGGCTTCGGCGTCTGGCAGATCCCGGACGACGAGGCGTTCACCGCCGTCGGCCACGCCCTGGAGGCCGGGTACCGCAGCATCGACACCGCCGCGATCTACGGCAATGAGGAGGGCACGGGGAAGGCCCTCGCCGCGTCCGGCATCGCCCGCGACGAGCTCTTCGTCACGACGAAGCTGTGGAATTCGGAACAGGGTTACGACTCCACCCTCCGCGCCTTCGACGCCTCCCTGGCGAAGCTGGGCCTGGACTACGTCGACCTGTACCTGATCCACTGGCCGCTGCCGGCCCGTGACACGTACGTCGACACCTACAAGGCGTTCGAGAAGATCCAGGCGGACGGCCGCGCCAAGGCCATCGGTGTCTCCAACTTCCAGCCCCCGCACCTCCAGCGGCTGCTGAACGAGACCTCGGTCGTCCCCGCGGTCAACCAGATCGAGCTCCACCCCGAGCTGCAGCAGGCCGAGAGCCGTGCGTTCCACGCCGAGCACGACATCGCCACCGAGGCCTGGTCTCCGCTGGGCCAGGGCAAGGGCCTCCTGGAGAACGCCACGATCGGCAAGCTCGCCGAGAAGTACGGCAAGACCCCGGCGCAGGTCGTGCTCCGCTGGCACCTCCAGCTCGGCAACGTCGTCATCCCCAAGTCCGCGACCCCGTCCCGGATCAAGGAGAACTTCGACGTCTTCGGCTTCGAGCTGGACGCCGACGACATGCAGACCCTCGCCGGCCTCAACGCCGACAAGCGCCTCGGCCCGGACCCCGCCACCTTCGACGTGGCCTGAGCCCCGCGCTCATCCCTACGGCGCCGCCGCCCACTACGCCTGGGCGGCGGCGCCGTCGTCGTGGCCGCCGAGGCCGGTGCTTCAAATGCACCTTTCGGGTGGAATAGCCCCTTTTTGCGAGTAGAGGGCGAGCAGCACGGTCATGCCCGTAGCACACCCTCACCCTTTGCCATCAGGAGGAACCATGCGCATCCGTACCGCCTTCGCCGCTGCCGCGCTGGCTGTCGCATCTCTGCTGGGGAGCGCCGGCGTTGCCGCGGCCGACTCCGACACCCCCGACAAGTTCGTCATCACCGATGTCGCCAAGCTGTCGGCCGAGAACGGGGTCCCGCCCTGCGACGAGGCGCTGTACACCACTCCGTCCGCCGCGATCTGCTCCTGATCACCTGATCGAGGCCCGAACGGGTCACACAACGGCGCCGCCGCCCACGCTCTGTGGGCGGCGGCGCCGTTGTTGCTGTGGCGGGTCAGCTCTTGTTGACGCCGTTGTAGCTGAGTACGGGCACGTCGCTGAGGTTGATGAGCGGCGTTCCCGCGTCCTCGGCGGCGTCGGTCGCGCTGGAGGTGTCGGACGCCGTCGATGGCGGCGGTGCCGCCGCGGCGGCGCCCGCGGCACCCAGGACGACGAGAGCCGAGAGCACGGTCGCGGTGACCGCTGTACGCACGCGCATAAGCGTTTTCCCCTTCAGTCGGATCGTCACTTGCTTGACCGGGTGGCGATCCGGGAAAACTGGCGCACTGCGCGGTCCACTCGAACAGTCGCGACGCAGGGGCCCGCGGCGCCGCCCTTCGCCTGAACTGTCATACGATCTACGGTCATCGGCGGAACGAGGAGGCGCGGATGTCGCGGCGGGGGAAGAAGTGGCTGGTCATTGCCTGGGGCGTGCTGGTCGTCGGAGGGGGCGGGCTGGCGCTGTGGCTGAACGGCGGGGCGGCTACGCCGTCGCAGCAACCTGAGCCGGAGTTCGGGTGGTTCCCGATGTCTCCCGAGCCCTCGTCGGTAACTCCCGAGTCCTCCCCGGTGACTCCCGAGCCCTCGTCCGTGCCTCCCGATTTCTCCTTGGAGGGGGCGACAACCGCCGAGGACGGGGCCACGGGCTGACGGAGCGTCAGGGACGGTGCCGGTTACTGTGCCCGGCCCACGTGCACCGTTTGTGCCGAGAGCAGGAAGGCGTCGGGGCGGTGGGCGATCGCGGCCTCGTCGGCGGGGTCGGTGAGGCGTGCCAGTACCGCTCGGTCCTCCTTGTCCAGCAGCTCCGCGTACCGCTCGGCGGCGCGGGCCAGCCGGTCCGCCACGTGGTCACGCGCGTCGCCCGTGAGCGGGGCCGGCAGGTCGAGCAGGAAGCTCCGGCTGCCGGTGTCGTGCAGCCCAGCGGCGGCCAGCATCGCGGGCCAGTCCTCCGCCGTCTCGCGGTGCCCCGGCAGGTCGGCGCGCATCCGCGCGAACCACTCCTCCTGTGCCGCGTCCATCCGCGCCTGCAGTCCGGGCCGCCCGATACCGATGTCGCGCGGCAGCATCCGGTCCGGCAGCCCGCCCTCGGCCACCGCGAGCACGCCGCCGGGCCGCAGCCGCCCGGCCAGCAGCGCGACCGCGGCCGCCTGGTCGCCGACGTGGTGCAGCACCCTGCTCGTCCAGATGAGGTCGGCCGTGCCGAGCCCTCCGAGTTCGCCGGGCAGTTCGGCCACGTGGGTGTGCACCCGGTCGGCCAGCCCGAGCCGCGCGGCGCGGTCGCGGACCCGGGCCAGCAGCGCCGGCGCGGGGTCGATCGCCACCACCTCGGCCTCGGGGAAGGCGCGCGCCAGCAGACAGGTGAGGACGCCGGGCCCCGAGCCGACGTCCCAGAGGCGGCGGACCGGCACCGTTCCGGACGCGTGTTCCTCCGTACCGCCCAGGAGCGTACGCAGCCAGTCGGCGGCCTGTTCGTACATCGGCGTGGCGATCTCGGCCTGGCGCTCCAGTACCGGGGCGTGCTCGTCCCAGTCGACGTGCGTGTCGTCGTGGCCGTGCCCGTGCGAGTGGTGGTGCGGGGTGTCGGTCATGGGCCGAGCCTCCGGTACGGCGCGCCGGAGGGCAACCACCTCGGCGGCGCGGTGGCGGGCACCGCCGGATCCCGGCAGGGACGCGCGCCGCTCAGGCCAGGTCCGTGACCGTCACCGTGACCGTGAGCCCCGCGATGCCGTGGCCTTCGGGGCCGTCCGGCGCACACGCGCGGTTTACCGCTGCCGTCACCTCGCCGCGCACCGCGCGGGTCACGTCCAGCGCCCGGTGGCCGCGGCGTACGGCGAGGTGGATGCGCAGGCGCCACCGGTCCGACTCCCCGTCCGGCTCGGCACGGACGCCCGCGACGCGCCGCTCGTCGGCGGCGGCGAGCAGCGGTACCGCGCCGCGCACCAGGTCGCCCAGGCCGGGGCGGAGGTAGGCCACCCCGGGGGTGTTGCGCGCGGCCTCGGCGGCGGTCCGCTGGAGGAGTGCGCGCAGTTCCCGGTCGGTCCTTCCCCGGCCCTCCGCCTGCTGTGCACCGCTCATGCCGGCTCCTCCGACTCGTCGATGAGGTCGACGACCGCGACGTCGACCGCGGAGACGTTCAGGCCGACCGCCTCGTCCGCCGCCGCGCGCACCCGCCGGCGCACCTGCTCCGCCAGGTCCGGCAGCTCCCACCGCAGGCCCGCAGCGATCTCCATGCTCACCGTCATCGGACCCTCGGGCGCCGTCAGGGTCACCCGGCAGCTTCCGGCGTGGACCGCGGGCAGTGTCTCGGCCGCCGCCCGGAACGCCTTCGCGGCCGCCGCCTCGGTGATCCAGGCATCGTCCGCCGGCTCGCCCAGCGGCAGGGTGCGGCCGGGCCGCAGCTCGGTTCTGACCAGGTCCATCACCCGTGCCGTGAGCCGCTCGGCAGCCGCCGCGTCCGCCGCTTCGGCGGCCTCGTCGGCGGCGCCGGTCCGGGCCTCCCGTACGTAGTCGTCGAGCACGCCGAGCTGCGCCAGGGCCTCCTGGCAGTGCGGGCACCCGGCCGCGTGCGGGTCGTCCGGCGACTCCTCGGCCGCCTCCCAGACCTCCGAGAGCGTGCGGCCGCAGGGCAGCGCCGGATCCTCTTCGTACGCGTCGCCTACCGCCATGAGCTCATCGCCTCCGTCAGATGGCGGCGGGCCCGGAAAACCCTGCCGCGTACCGCCTGGTGCGTGCTGCCGACGATCTCGGCGATCTCGTCGTAGGGCAGCCCCTGGAGTTCGCGCAGGACCCAGCAGGCGCGCTGTTCGGGGGTGAGTCCCCGCATGGCGTCGCCCAGCGCTTCCACGGCCGCGTGCGACTCGGCGGCACGGACCGGCGACGAGGCGTGCTCGGGCGCGGGCGGCTCGGGGACCGAGCCGAGGTCCTGGGTGGGGCGGCGGGCCCGCAGGATGTTCAGGCAGCGATTGGTGACGATGCGGTACATCCACGTCGAGAACGAGGCATCGCCGCGGAATCCGGGCATCCGACGCCAGGCGTTGACGAACGCGTCCTGCACGGCGTCCTCGGCGTCGGCCCTGCTGCCCAGGAGTCGGGTCGCCAGGCGCAGCAGCGACGGGCCGTGCCGCCGTACGAGCACCTCGAACGCCCCCTCGTCCCCCTCCGCGGCCCGTGCGGCCAGGAGGCCATCGCCGGGTTCGGGCACCCGTCCGCTCCTCTCCGTCCGTACCTCGGAACATCCGTGCCAGGCATCACTGCCCCGGGGCCCATTGGGACACGCCTGGCCGCCGATGTCGCGGTACGGCACGCACAAAGCGCTCCGATTACGCCCATTATCCGATCCTTCGCCCGGCATCGCGGCCCCCGCGCGGTACGGAGAATCGCCAGAACGGGGCAGGATGGGGGCCTGGCCGGAACAGATCGGTCCGTACGGAGAGGAAGACCAGCACGATGGAGGTCGGCGATGAGCGCCGGGTGCCCGGGCAGCAGACGCCGGAGCGGGCCGGGCCGGGCACGGTGGCGGGGCGCTCGCTGCCGTCCTGGCGCCAGTGGCGCACCGCCCTGCGCCGTACGCCGGTGTCCGTGTGGAACGACGACCTGACGGACTGGGCCGCGAGCCTGACGTACTACTCGGTGCTGGCGCTGCTGCCGGCCATGATCATCACGGTGTCGCTGATCGGCCTGGCCGATCCGCCCGCGACCGGGCAGCTGATCGCGCACATCAGCTCGCTCGCCCCGGCCCAGTCCGGCGACACGCTGCACCGCGCGCTGGTCTCGATGGCCCACCAGCGGACCGCCGCCTGGCTGCTGGTGGGCGGTGCGACGGTGAGCGCCGTGTGGTCCTCGTGCAGCTATCTCGCGGTGTTCCGGCGGGCGCTGCACGCCATGCACCGGGTCAAGGACGACCGGCCGCCGTGGCGGAAGGCGCCGCGCATCCTCGGCACCGCGCTGGTGCTGCTGGCCTCGCTGATCGGCAGTGCGGTGGCGCTGCTGGCCAGCGGGCCGCTGGCGCGTGCGCTGGGGCGGGCCGTGGGCCTGGGCCGGGCAGCCGAGGCGACCTGGAACGTGGTCAAGTGGCCGTTCCTGCTGTGCCTGGCGACCGTGCTGGTGCTGGTCCTCTTCCGGTCGGGGCCGCCGGCCTCGCGCGGGGTGCGGCGCGGGGTGCCCGGCGGCGTCCTCGCGGTACTGCTCTGGCTGGTCTCCTCGGCGGGCTTCGCGCTCTACGCGTCGTACGCCGGCACGTTCAGCCGGCTGTACGGCTCACTGGCGGGGCCGGTGGTGTTCCTCATCTGGCTGTGGTTCTCCCACCTCTCCCTGCTGACCGGCGCGCAGTTCAACGCGGAGCTGACGCGGGCGGCGCCGCAGCTCGCGCGGGGCAGGATCAATGCGCCCCGTGGCCCGCTGCGACGGCTTCGATCCGCTGTGCGAGGACGAAGTCCCGCTCGGTGATGCGGCCGCCGGCGCTGTGCGTGTTCACCGCGATGGCCAGGGTGTTGTAGCCGAGGGTCTGCTCGGAGTGGTGGTCCAGTTCCTCCTGGAGCTGGGCCACGTGCACGACCATCGCGGCAGCCGGGAGGTGGCTGTCGAAGCGGTACGTGCGGGTGAGCCGGTCCTCGGCCACCGACCAGCCCGGCAGCTCCGCCAGCCGGTCCTCGATCTCCTTGTCGGTGAGCGGATCCACCTGACCGTCCATGTCGTACCGCCTCTCGGCCGTCGCCCGTATCTGCGTTCCAGCTTTTCCACCCACCCTCGCACGCCGAACCCGCTTTCGCGCCAATGTGCGACTCCGGCGGGGTGCGGGCGGTCAGCCCTCCTGGCGCGCGGCCACCAGCGCGGCCACCCGCTCGACCGCGAAGGCGTAGCCCTGGACGCCGCAGCCCGCGATGACGCCGTCGGCGCGGTGCGAGACGTAGGAGTGGTGCCGGAACTCCTCGCGGTGGTGGATGTTGGAGATGTGCACCTCGATGACGGGCATGCCGTCGCAGGTGTTGAGGGCGTCGAGGATCGCGACCGAGGTGTGGGAGTAGGCGGCCGGGTTGATCACGATGCCGGCGTGCGCCGTGCGGGCCTCATGGATCCAGTCGACGATCTCGCCCTCGTGGTTGGACTGCCGGCAGTCCACGGTGCCGCCGTGCGCCTCCGCGGTCTTGGCGCACAGCGCCTCGACGTCGGCGAGGGTGTCGGAGCCGTAGATCTCCGGCTGCCGCTGTCCGAGGAGGTTCAGGTTCGGGCCGTTGAGGACGAGGATCGGCGCGGTGGCGAGGGAACGGGCGGGCATCGGGCTCTCCTTCGGTGTACGGCTGCCACCTGGCGGTGTGCGGCTTCCACCGGAGATCTATCACGGACCCCGAGGGCGCCGGGCGGGTGACCGAAAGGTGATCGTCCGGGCCCGCCCGCCGGGCGTCAGGCCACCGGTTCCTCGTGCTTGGGGGCGTCGTCCGCGTCCGCCGGGAGCCCCGCCTCGGCGGCCTCCCGCTCGCGTACGGTGCGCCGCGCCCGCATCCACGCGTAGACCAGGATGCCGGCGAAGAGGAACAGCACGCCCTGGTAGATCGCCGCGTACCCGGCACCGGCCACCAGCCAGAAGGTGAAGCCGAAGGCGACCAGCGCGAGGATCAGGTCGCGGGCGAAGCGCCCCGGACGCACCTCGTCGCGGCGCCCGGTGAGCAGGTAGTAGATCTGCGCGGCGGCGGCGAGGAGGTAGGGGACGGTGGCCGAGAAGGTGGTGATCAGGACGAGGATCTCGAAGACGCCGCCGGCGCCGGAGACGTAGTTGATCACGGTCAGCGCGCTGGCCAGGATCGCCGAGGCGAGCACGCCGAAGGTCGGCACGCCGCGCCGCTTCTTCTGGAAGGCGGCCGGGAAGAGGCCGTCCCGCGCGGCGGCGTACGGGGACTGGGCGCTCATCAGCGTCCAGCCGTTCAGCGCGCCGACGATGGAGATCACCGCGGCGGCGGCGACCAGCATGCCGCCCCAGTGGCCGCCGAACATCATGTTGATGGCGTCGGAGAACGGCGCCTTGGAGTCGACCAGCTTGTCGTGCGGGACGGTGCCGAAGACGGAGACCGTGCCGAGGAGGTAGACGACCGCGGCGCCGACGACGCCGAGGACGGTGGCCCGGCCGACGTTCCGCTGCGGGTTGCGCACCTCGCCCGCGCTCATCGCGGCGGACTCCAGGCCGAGGTAGCTGTAGAGGAGGAAAGCGGCCGCCGCGGAGAGGCCGCCCAGCGCGCTGCCGCCGCCCGCGTTGAACGAGCCGAGGTTGTCCGCGTCGAAGAAGAACAGCCCCGCGATCGCGATGAAGAGGAGGGGGATGAACTTCAGGACGGTGGCGATCAGCTGGACCGCGCCGACGTAGCGGGTACCGGCGAAGTTGGAGATCGCCGGGAGCCAGAGCGCGGCCAGTGCGACGGTCAGGTCCAGGCCCGTGGAGGCGTGGCCGGGGAAGAGCACATGGACGTACCCGACGGCCGCGACGGCGAGCGCCGCGTTGCTGACCCAGGCCATGGTCCAGTACGACCAGGCGGACAGGAAGCCGGCGAAGTCGCCGAACGCCTCACGGGCGTAGACGTACGGGCCGCCGGTGTCGGGGTGGCGCTGCGCCAGCCGTCCGAAGACCAGGGCCAGCGCGATGGCGCCCAGGGTCAGGACGCCGAAGGCGACGAGGCTGACGGTCCCGAAGGGGGCGACCGAGGCGGGGAGCAGGAAGATGCCGCCCCCGATGATGTTGCCCATCACCAGGGCGGTGGCGGTCCCCAGACCGAAGCGGCGGGTGTGCCGGTCGTGCATGGCGCGTGGTGGCTCTCTCTTGTGCTCTGCGCCCGAGGATCGCCGGACGCCCTGCGCACCGGGCCAGTGTCGGGCACCGGGCGCGCCGCGCCCGGCCGGACGGCCGCGGGCGCCCCACCATCGTCCGGGACCCCGGAGGCCGCCTCAAAATCAGCGCTGTTCCTCCTGCGAGCCGCCCCGGCCGGGCGAAAAAGCTTCGGGCGCCGCACCCCGTGGCCGGATTTCGTTCACGGCGGGCCGGGAACCGTCGCCGGCCGGGCGCCGCTCCGCCGCGGGCGGTTCCCCGGCGGCCGGCGGCTCCCCGACCGGTACCGCCGGGCCGCCGCCCTCGGTCAGCCAGCGCCGGAAGACGTGGTGGACCCGCTCGGCCCCGACCAGTTCCGTGCCCTCCCCCACCGGCGGCGTGAGCTCCTCGGGCCAGAGGAGGAAGGGGTGGGACTGCGGCCCGCCGAGCCCGCCGTGCGAGCCGATCTGCTCCTCGAAGGCGTGCACCTCGCCCGTCTCCGGGTCGCAGCAGGAGTTGATCATGATGTCGGCGACGTGCGGGAAGCCGTCGGTGCGGCGTACGGCGTCCGCGGCGCCCGGCCCGAACGGCGCCAGCGGGTCCTCGCCGGTCACCAGCCCGCTGTCGAGGTGGTGGGCGCCGCCGCGCGGTCCGAGCACCACCGGGCCGTGCTCCTCGGACCGGACGAGCAGGAAGCCGATGCCGGGGTGCTCGGCCAGCGTGCTCAGCAGCGCCGGGTTGCGCCGGTCGATCTGCTCGCGGGTCGCCCGGCCCGCTATCGACGGGAAAGAGACCAGGCCGAGGTTGCCGGAGGCCAGCACGATCGGCTCGGCGGCCCGCCGGGCCCGTCGGGTGGTCTCCTCCGGCTCCTCCTCGGGGCGGCGCAGCGCGGCGCGCGCGGTGTTCCTGGCCTCGGCGCCGGTGGGGCTGCGGCGCGCCCGCCGCGGTACGGGCAGCCCGCAGCCGGCCCGCACCAGGTCCTCCAGCGTCAGCCCGTACCGCCCGGCGAAGGTCTCGCCGGGGCTCTGGCCGTGGTCGGAGAGGAGCACGATGCGGTACGGGCGCGGCGCGTGCCGGGCGACCTTGGCGATCAGCGCGAGCGAGCGGTCCAGGCGCCGCAGCACCAGCCGGGCGTCCCGGCTCGCCGGCCCCGAGTGGTGCGCGACCTCGTCGTACGCGACCAGGTCGGCGTAGACCGCGGTACGGCCCACGAGCATGTCGCCGATCACCGCGGCGACCACCACGTCCCGCTCCACGACGGTCGCGAAGGCCCGCACGAAGGGGTAGAGGCCACCGCGCTTGACCCGGGGGCCGGTCCCGCGGAAGCGGGCCCGCAGCGCCTGGCCGATCTCGCGGAACACCTCGACGACGAAGGAGGCGGCGGTGCGGGTGGCGTTCGCGGGATCGGAGAAGTAGGCGAAGTAGCCGGCCCGGGAGCGGTTGTACCGGCCGCGCCGGGCGGCGACCGAGAGCACCAGCGCGAGCTGCGCCGCGCCGCCGCTGAAGAGGTTGCCGCGGCTGGCGCCGTCCGCGCTGAGCAGGCCGCCGTCGCCGGTCCTGGCCATGGCGCGGCGCTGCAGCTCGGCGGCGCTGGTCGGGCGGTTGCTGACGACGACCTCGCCGGTCTCCTTCTCGTACCAGCGGAAGGCGGGCAGGTCGTGGTTGGTGCCGTGCAGGATGCCGAGCTGGCTGGCCCCGGTCTGGCTGGACCAGTCGGTGCGCCAGGGGGTGAGCGTGTGGGTGCTGCCGGCCCAGGACGCGACGGTGGGCATGAGCGGGTCGGGGCCGGCCAGCGCGTCGGTGAGCACATCGTGCCCGACCCCGTCGAGCTGGAGGAAGACCGTGCCGGGCGGGGCGCCCGCCGGGTCCTGCACCACCGTGTTGCGGCGCCGCAGCGCGAGCCGGGCCAGTCGCCGGCGGTAGGCGTCGTCGTCGCCGACCGCGAGGGCCGCACCGGTCGCCGAGGAGACCGCCGACATCACGGCCGCGACCACCACCGCGGTCTCCGGGGAGGCGGCACCGCGCCCGTCGGGGACCAGCCAGAGCGCGATCAGCAGCAGCGAGCCGTTGAGCCCGAAGACCAGCAGGCCGAGCACGAGCGCGGGCACCAGCAGCAGGGTGCGGACGAGCACCGGCCACACGAGGGCGCCGAGCAGGCCGAAGACGCCGGCGGCGAGGGCCGCGGTGACCGCGATACGGGTGGCGCTGTCGCCGTCGGCGGACTGGAGCCGGAAGTCGGGCAGCGCACCGGCCAGCACGAGCATGGCGACGGTCGAGACCGCCCAGACCGCGATCACTCGCAGCAGGGCACCGCCCGCGCTCCGCCATCGGGGTCGCCGCACTCCGCACTCACCTTTCCTCACCGATGTCCCGGTTACGGGTGTCCGGTACGCGCCTCAGCGTGCCACACCTGCACGAGGGGACGGATCGTGGCGTTACGTCACACGTGCGCATCGGGCATGAGGACGGTGACGGCAGCCGGGGGCGGTCCTCGGGAATCGCTCCGCCGGCGGTCCCATGGACATGATTTGGCAGGATGAAGCGTGATCACTTTGCATACGCAGCGGCTCGTGCTGCGCCGCTGGCTCCCCGGGGACCTCCAGCCGATGGCGACCGTGAACGCCGATCCCGAAGTGATGCGCTGGATCGGGAACGGCGCGACGCGCAGCCTGACGCAGACCGCCTCCGGGATCTCCTCCTGGGAACAGGAGTGGGACATCGAGGGCTTCGGACTCTTCGCGGTGGAGCTGCGGGACTCGGGGGAGCTCGCGGGGTTCACCGGCCTGTCCGTACCGCACTTCCTGCCTCAGGTGCTGCCCGCCGTGGAGATCGGCTGGCGGCTGGGGCAGCCGTACTGGGGCCGGGGCATCGCCACGGAGGCGGCGCGGGCCGCGCTGGACTACGGCTTCCGCGAGCGCGGCCTGGAACGGATCATCAGCATCGCGCAGCGCGGCAACGACGCCTCCGAGCGGATCATGCGGAAGCTGGGCATGCGCCCGGACCTCGAGACGGTCGACCCGACCTGCGGCCGGGCGGTCCGGGTGTACGTCATCGACGCCCCTGACGCGGAGCGCCGGGCGGGGTGAGAGCTACGCTCGGAGGAGCGGACGGAACGGGTACGGGCGGATGAGGCGAGGAGGTCTTCGGTGCCGGTGGAGGTCACCTGGTGGGGACACGCCACCGCGACGGTCGAGGACTCCGGCGTCCGGCTGCTGACCGACCCGCTCTTCGTCCGGCGCCTGGCGCACCTGCGGCGCCGGCGCGGCCCCGTCCCCGACGGCCGCGCCGCGGTGGCCGACGCCGTGCTCATCTCCCACCTGCACTCCGACCATCTCCACCTGCCCTCGCTCGCCCGGCTCGCGCCCGGCACCCGGCTGATCGTGCCGCGCGGCGCGCCGGCCGCGCTCCCGGGGCTCCGCCGTACCGCGGCCGCCGGTGAGCTGCCCCTCACCGAGCTCGAAGCGGGCGAGGAGACGGCGGTCGGCGCGCTGACCGTGCGGGCGGTGCGCGCCGCGCACGACGGACGGCGGCTGCCGTACGGACCGCACCGCGTGCCGGCGCTCGGCTATGTGGTCCGGGGCACGGCCACGACGTACTTCGCGGGGGACACCGGACTCTTCGACGACATGGCCGACGAGGTCGGGGAGTGCGACGTGGCGCTGCTGCCGGTGGGCGGCTGGGGCCCGTTCCTCGGGCACGGGCACCTGGACGCGCACCGTGCGGCGGTGGCGGCTGCCCGGCTCGCGCCGCGCGACGCGGTGCCGGTGCACTACGGCACGTACTGGCCGATCGGCATGGACGCGGTGCGGCCGCACGAATTCCACGCCCCCGGGCAGGAGTTCGCCCGGCAGTCGGCGCTGCTGGCCCCCGAGGTGACGGTGCATCAGCTGGAGCACGGCGGGTCCGCACGGCTGGCGGCGGGCCGGTGAACACGTACCGGGCATCCGAACCCTTGGCCGAACTTGCTTCCCAGGCACCGCAGTTGATGGACCGGATCGCGGCCGCCGTGCCGCCGGAGACCACCCAGCAGGCGGCCGGCTACCCCTCCCTCTTCGTCCTGGTGGTCCTCGGCTCGCTGGTTCCGGTGGTTCCGACGGGCGCCCTGGTCAGTTCCGCGGCGGCGGTCGCCTTCCACCACACCGCGCCGTTCTCGCTGCTGCTGGTCTTCCTCATCGCGTCGGCCGCCGCGTTCCTCGGCGATCTGGGGCTGTACTGGCTGGGTGCGCGCGGGGTGCGGTCGAAGAACGGCTCGCGCTGGCTGGAGCGGCTGCGCGAGCGGTCGGCGCCGGAGCGGCTGGCGCAGGCACAGGCGCGGCTGGAGGAGCACGGCGTCCAGGTGCTCGTCCTGTCCCGGCTCGTGCCGGCAGGGCGCATCCCCGTCATGCTGGCCTGCCTGCTGGCGAAGCAGCCGGTCCGCTGGTTCGCCCGCGGCGACCTGCCGGCCTGCCTGGCCTGGGCGGCGACGTACCAGCTCATCGGCATCCTGGGCGGCTCGCTCTTCAGTGAACCGTGGCAGGGCGTGGCCGCGGCGGTGGGCCTGACGGTCCTGCTCAGCGCGGCACCGGCCGCGTGGCGCCGCATCCGCAGGCCGCACGACCGCACGCCCTGAGGTCCCGTCACGCACCGCCCGCGGGTCCTCCCCCGGACTTCAGTACGGCGTCCAGTTCTCGCAACGAGGCATCCACGGCAGGGACATGGAGCGGGTCGGGGGCGGCCAGGAGGCGCCGGCTGCGGTCCGCGTCCGGGTCGAACAGTGCCTCGGTGCTCAGCCGGACGCGCAGCGCCTTGGGGTCGTCGCCGAAGCGGTGGCCGCCGCGGGCCGCCCAGGGCGCCAGCACCCGCTCCAGTGCGACCGGTCCCGTCACGCCGCGGGCGGCGAACACGGGCCGCAGCGCTTCGAGGTCGGCGTAGAGGTGGTTGCCGGCGTGCGGCGGGCGGCACACGGCGCCGGCCTCGGTGAGCGTGCGGTGCAGTCCGGCGGCGAGCCGGCCGTGCAGCCGGGCCGCCGCCGCGGTCCGCTCCCGTACGGTGGCCGGCTCGGTGAGCGCGTGGCCGACGGCGGCGGCGAGCGGGCCCGGCAGCGGGGTCGCGAGCCCGGACAGCGCGGCGAGCGCCGCGGCGCACAGGGCCTCACCGGGGCCGGTGGCGGGGAAGCGGGCGAGCGCGGCGGGCCATGAGGCAGGCACGAGCGTGACCCGCAGGTCGGCGAGGACGACGACGCTGCCGGGCAGCATCTCGGCGGGGCTGAGCACCACCGTGTCGTGCGGGTCGTGCAGCAGGTCGCGGCGAGTCTCGTCGCTGACGATCCACAGCCCTTCGCCGGCCGCCGCCTCGCACACCTCGTGCAGCTGCTCCGGCGGCGGGCAGGTGCCGGTGGGGTCGTCGGCGACGGACAGCAGCAGCACCTTCGGGTCGCCGCCGGCGTCCCGCGCCCGGTGCACGGCCTCCAGGAGCGTGAACGGATCCGGTACGCCGCCGGACTCGGCCGGTACCGGCGCCGGGTGCACGGCACGGCCCAGCAGCCGGGCCTGCGGCGCGTACCACGCGGCGCACGGGCGGGACACGACGATGTCGCCGCCGGCCGCGGCGAGCAGCGCGAGCAGCAGGGCGGGCGCGCCGGGCCCGGCCAGTACGCGGTCCTCGGTGGTCACCAGGCCGCGGCGCCCGAAGTAACCGCAGGCGGCGGTGCGCAGCGGCCGGGCTCCGCCGGGCGGTTCGGGCGACGTGCGGTCGGCCGCCGCTGCGAGGTGCGCGGCCAGCTCCGGGAGGACGGGCAGCCCCATGGGCGGATCCGGATCCGGGTGCGGCTCCGGGGCGCTCGGCTGCATCCGTACCTCCACTCTCCACGGCAGGGGGGGGGGGGGGGGGGGGGGGGGGGGGGGGGGGGGGGGGGGGGGCGGGGCGCGCGGGGGGGGGCGGGGGGGCGGCGGCGGGGGGGGGGGCCGGGGCGCCCCGCGCGCCGCGGGCGGCGGGGGAGGCGGGCGCGCCGGCGCGGGCCGGGCGCGGGGGGCCCCCCCCCGCCCCCCCCCCCCCCCCCCCCCCGCCCCGGCCCGCCCCCCCCCCCCCCCCCCCCCCCCCCCCCCCCCACCACCCTCGCAGATCGGGGAGGTGCCGGGCGGGAGGACACGTCACCGCCCGGGCCTCGGGCCGCCGTCAGCGCCGGCCGTTCCCCTCGCGCAGCACGCGCAGCTCCCGCTCCAGGCCGCGGCCGCGGGTCCGGACGACGGCGACGGCGAGGTCGTGCAGCTTGCGGTTGGTCCGCTGGGAGAGCCGGCGCAGCATGTCGAACGCGTCGTCCGCGTCGCAGCCCAGCACGTACATCATGATGCCGCAGGCCTGGTCGATGACCGGGCGGGAGCGCAGCGCCGCGTCCAGCCGGCCGACCTCGGCCAGCGCCCGGCGGTAGTTGCGGTCGCGGGCCAGCCCGGTGGCGGCGAGATCGCCGAGCGCCGCTGCCGCGCAGTCGCCGGGCTCGACGGAGAGGCCGGGCCGGAAGCCGTAGACGGTGACGGTGACCGCCAGTCCGTCGCGGAGGTACGGCAGCGTGGTGCTGGAGCGCACCCCGGCCTCCAGCGCCTCGGTGCGGTACGCGGGCCAGCGGTCCTCGTGCAGCAGATCGTCGGAGGTGACGGGGTGTCCGGAGGCGAGGGCGGCCCGGATGGGCCCTTCGCCGGTCTCCCACTGGACGCTGACCAGAGTGGACAGGTCGGGGTGGGTGACGGCGGCGGGCGGATCGTCGGCCACTTCGCCGGTCGTGACGGTGGCCGTGGCGCCGCAGCTGGCCGGGGTGCATCGCGCGGCCACGTCTGCGAGGTTCGCGAGGCTCCGGGCGGACGAGCCCTGGGAGTCGCCGGGTTCGTCCACCGGGCAGAGGGTGTGGGTCACCATTTCCAGTCATTCCCTCGGTCGGTGCGTCGGGCGGGCGTCACGGCGGATCGCCGCGGCTGTCCCCGCATATGTCGGGGGCCCTGCCCGTAGGGACTCGGATGCCCGGCACGCGGGCACGGAAAACGCCGGTATCCCGTCGTTCGAACGCCGTTCACCGGGCTCCGGCCCAAGGGCCCCAGGCGCCTCTCTCATGCACCGCACCGGGGCGGGTTCCGGCCCGGCGCAGCCCTTTCTCCATGACTCGCCGCACGCCCACGACCTGCTGCTTCGCCGAACGGCAGGGGGGTCTTCCGGACGTGATGGGTTACGGGCGGGGCCGGTACCGGCCGGTCCGGATACGGTGTGGGCATGGCCGGGGTAGAACAGTCAGCCGGCGGAGAGCTCGCCGACTTCCGCAAGCGGGTGGAAGAACTGCGGAACGCGCGCACGCTCCCGTCGCAGGAACAGCAGCCGACGCTGGACGCTGCGCTCTTCGAGCTGCAGCACGTCGTCGACGTGCTGCTGCCGCGGTACGAAGGGCTGGCGGGGGCCGAGCGGAACAACCACTCCCGGGCGGGGACGGAGGAGCAGCAGCTGCTGCGCGCGCTGTTCCAGCGGACGCCGTGCGTCGTCGCGTTGCTCGACCCGGACACGGTCGTACGGCGGCTGAACTTCGCGGGCACGATCCTCTTCGGGATGCGCGCGGGGTACGCCACCGGGCGCCCGCTCACCGGCTCGCTGGCCCCCGAGGTGCGGGCCGCCTTCCGGTCCCAGGTCGCCGCGGTGGCCCGCAACGAGGGCGACCGCAGCATGGTCGTCCGGCTGCTCCGTACGCCGGACGGACCCGGGGAGCCGCTGCGGGCGACGATGACGGCGCTGCGCCCGCCGCAGGAGCCGGGCAACGCCGTCCTCACCGTCTTCCACACCGGCGGCGCCCTGCCCGCGTACGACCAGCCGTCGGTCAACGGCACGGAGCACGAGGACGAACAGCGGGAGAACCGCGCGGCACGGCAGCGCGGGAGCACTCCGGCGCCGCCCGCGCAGCGCGCCGCGCCGTCGGCCCGCCGAGTGCCCGACCCGCCCCGCCCGCTCTCCCGCGCGCACCTCGCCGAGGTCACGCAGGGCGCGGAGCTGATGGACCTGCTGGACGACACGACCACGGCACTGCTGTCCGGACCGCCGGAGGGCGCGGCGCCGGACGGCGAGCGGCCGCCGGCCGCGGTGGAGCGGGCCCTGCGGGAGCTGCACGGGCGGTTCGCCGACTGGGTGGTCCTGGACCAGGAGGCCCCCGGGGCCGATGCCGCACGGGACGGGCACGCGCCCGGCGCGCTGCGCCGTTCGCTGGTGCTCGGCCCCGAGGACAGGGACGACCTCGCGGCGGCCCTGGCCGGACAGGACCCGGCCGGCTGCCCGCTCGCCGAGGACACCGCCCGTACCGGCAGCTCGGCCGTCCAGGTACGGCCGGACGACCTGGCGGCCTTCGGGCACGACGCGGCGGGCGCACCGCTGCTGGCGCGCGCCGCCGTCACGTCGTTGCTGTGCGTGCCGCTTCGCGAGCCGGACGGCCCCGTACGGGGTGTGCTCACGCTCTTCCGTACGGGGACCCGGCGCGCGTTCAGTCTCGCCGAGGCCGGTGCCGTCGACCGGCTGTCGCGCCACCTCGGGCTGGCACTGCGCGACAGCCGGCCCTGAGCACCGGGCCCGGCCCTGCGGTCAGGACGCCGCGTACTCACCCTGACGGGCGCCGACCTGGTCGGCGAGGCGCCGGCAGGTGCGGCTGATGATGCGCGAGACGTGCATCTGGGAGATGCCCAGCCGGTCGGCGATCCGGCTCTGCGTCATGTCGCAGAAGAACCGCATGTAGAGGATCTCCCGCTCGCGCTCGGGCAGTTTGCGCAGCTTCGGCTTGACCGCCTCACGGGCCAGCACGAGGTCGAAGCCGGACTCGGACGAGCCGAGCGTGTCCGCCAGCGAGTAGCCGTCGTCGGCACCGGGCAGCTCCGCGTCCAGGGACAGCGTGGTGAAGCTGTCCAGTGCCTGGCTGCCGAGCAGCACCTCCTCCAGGGACATGCCGGTGTGCTCGGCGATCTCCTCGGGGGTGGGCCCGCGGTCGTCCACGCTGCGGGTCAGCTCCTGCCGCGCGGCACGGACGCGGTTGCGCAGCTCCTGCACCCGGCGGGGTACGTGCAGCCCCCACATGTGGTCGCGGAAGTGGCGCTTGACCTCGCCCACGATCGTCGGCACGGCGAAGCTCTCGAACGCGCAGCCGCGGTCGGGGTCGTACCGGTCCACGGCCTTCACCAGGCCGAGCGCCGCGACCTGCTGGAGGTCCTCGGCGGCCTCACCGCGGTTGCGGAACCGCAGCGCGAGCCGTTCGGACATCGGGAGCCAGGCGCAGACCACGCGCTGCCGCAGCTCGTCACGCTCGGGGCCGTCCGGCAGCGCGACCAGCCGCCGGAAGTCCTCCGCGGTGTCGGGAGCGTCGTGATGGGAGTGGCGGCCCCGCTGCCGGGGTGCGGGCGGGGGCTTGTTCGCGGAGACGCGGCGCTGCTTCGTGCGGCGGCCCGGCTTGCCGGGCGGCCTGCTCGGCGCCTGTTCGCTCCGCCGGCGGGTGCTGCGCTGCTCGGGGATGGGTTCTATGGGGGTACGCGCTTCTTCGGCCTGGGGTGTCACGGGCATGGTCTGGGCTCCCTGATCCGTCGACTTCAGAGTCCGTCGAACCCGCGGAAGCACGACCGGTCAGGCGCGCCCGACACAGGAGTCATGTGACTTCCACGGGCGTGCCTCCGGTCCGAAGCACGGTTAGTCGCGTGCCCGGCCCCCAGACCCGTAAACACCTTTGGCGAAACACAGTTCGCCCTGCGCGCCGTGCGTGCGATCCAGCACGCCCTCGACCGGCAGCACTTGCCTCCGGGGTAACCCACCGCAGGCATCCCACACCCGCCGACCAGTACGAAAAACCGCCCCGCGCGGCCTCCTTCGCCGGGCCGAGCCGGGTCAGCCGTCCGTCCGGAGCGGAGGCGCGGGTGCTTCGTAGAACCGGACGGTGACCGGTGCCGGGCCGCCCCAGTCCTGCTGTTCGGTGCCGGCGGGCCGCCAGCCGTGCCGCTCGTAGAGCGCGATCGCCGCGGTGTCGGTGGCGTTGACGGCCAGTACGGGCCGCAGCCCGGCGGCCGTCGCCGCGTCCGTCACCGCGCGCAGCAGCCGGCCGCCGAGTCCCCGGCCGCGGGCCGCCGGGGACACGTACAGCCGGCCGACCTCGCGCCCGCACAGCGCGACGTGCCCCGCCACGCGCCCGGCGCCGTCCTCGGCGACCCAGGCACCGGTCAGCCCGTCCGGGGTCAGCCAGCCCGCCGGATCGGCCGGCCAGGCGTACGGATATCCGCTCTCCAGATGCACTTCGCGCAGCACCCGCACGCACGCGGGAAGGTCCGCCGCGCCCCGTCGTCTGATCACCCGCTCATCGAACCACGCGCCGGGCATGGCGGGGAGCGTGCCGGGTACAGCCTCCAGCATCCCCGCAGCAGGCCGGCCGTCGGAGCAGGACGAGGAAGAAGGCGATCAGGCAATGGCACAGTTGGTACGGGAAGTCATGACGCCGGCCGTCACCGCCGTCCACCCCGACGCCTCGCTGGTGGAAGCGGCACAGCTCATGCGCGCGCACGACATCGGCGACGTACTGGTGGCCGAGGACGGCAAGCTGGTCGGCGTGGTCACCGACCGGGACATCGTGCTGCGCGCCGTGGCGAACGGGGTGGATCCGCTCGGCGTGCCCTGCCTCGCGGTCTGCACTCGGGAACCGGTCACCGTCGGGCCGGAGGAGCCGGTTTCGGCCGCGGTGTCGCTGCTGCGCCGGAAGGCGGTGCGACGGCTGCCGGTCGTCCGGGACGGCGCCCCGGTGGGCATGGTGAGCATCGGGGACCTGGCCCGGGCGCAGGATCCGGATTCCGCGCCGGCGGACATCAGCCGGGCCGCGGAGGGCGGGCCGGACCGGCGCTGAGCCGTCCGGGACCCTGTCGTCTGCGTCGGTCCCGTTGGGGTACATGTGGCTCATGCGCACTGTACTGAGCACCTGGGACCGCAAGACGTTCAACGGGGTCGCCACCCGGCACTGGCCCGGCGCGGACCGGGTACTGCCGAAGCTGAGCCGGGCCGCCGACCACGGGCTGCTGTGGCTGGGGTCGGCGGCGGCAGCGGCGGCGTTCGGCGGCCGCCCCACACGCCGGGCGGCGCTGCGCGGCGTCGCCTCGCTGGCGGTGGCGTCCCTGACCGTGAACACCCTGGCCAAGCGCTCGGTGCGCCGGGAGCGGCCGCTGCTGGACACGGTGCCGGTGATACGGCAGCTCGCCAAGCAGCCCTTCACCACCTCCTTCCCCTCCGGGCACGCCGCCTCCGCCGTGGCCTTCGCGACCGGTGTGGCGTTCGAGAACAAGTGGTGGGGGCTGGCGCTGGCGCCCCTCGCCGCCTCGGTCGCCTTCTCCCGCGTCTACACGGGCGTCCACTACCCGGGCGACGTGGTGGCGGGCGCCGCGCTGGGTGCGGGCGCGGCCTTCGCGGTACGCGGGTTCGCGCCGACCCGGGCCCTGCTGGCGCCGCCCGCCAGGCCGCGCGCCGACGCGCCCGCACTGCCGGACGGGGACGGGCTCTTCGTCGTCACCAACCAGGGCTCCGGCCAGCGCACCGGCTCGCACAGCGACCAGGCCCAGGTCATCCACGACGTGCTGCCGCGCGCCGAGGTGACCGAGTGCGGCCACCAGGGCGCGGCGCCGCTGGACAAGGCGCTGGAGGCGGCGGCCGAGCGGGCCGCCGAGCGCGGCGGCGCGCTCGGCGTGCTGGGCGGGGACGGCACCATCAACGCCGCGGCGGCGGTCGCCAGGCAGCACGGGGTGCCGCTCGCGGTGCTGCCCGGCGGCACCCACAACCACTTCGCGTACGACCTGGGCGTGGAGACCATCGCCGCTGCGGCCCGCGCGGTGGAGACGGGCGAGGCCGTCGCGGTCGACCTGGCACGGTTCCGGCCGGGTGCCGGGCAGGAGTCGACGCACTTCCTCAACACCTTCTCCATCGGTGCCTACCCGGAGCTGGTGCGGATCCGGGAGGAGTGGGCCGGGAAGATCGGCGCCTGGCCGGCCGGGGTGCTGGCGGCCTGGCAGGTGCTGCGGACGGCCGAGCCGGTGACCGTGGAGATCAACGGCCGGCGGCGCGAGCTGTGGACCCTGTTCGTCGGCAACTGCGCGTACCGGGGGCTGGGTTCGGCGCCGGTACGGAGGCACGACCTCGCGGACGGCGTGCTGGACGTGCGGATGGTGCACGGTGGCCGGCTGGCCCGTACCCGGCTGCTCACCGCGGCGGTGACCGGTGCGCTGCGGCACACCCCCGTACTGAGCGAGGCGCGGCTGCGGACGCTGCGGATCGGCGGCCTCGCGCCCGGTACCGACCTCGCGTACGACGGTGAAGTGTCGCCTGCCGCCGAGGAGTTGACGATCGATAAGGAGAACGAGGCGCTGGTCGTCTACCGCCTGCTCCCCGAGTGAACCGGCCACGGCGACCCGAACCTCGGTCCATATTTTGATACGCGACTCTCATACTTCGAGATTGCGGCGTACGGTGTGATCACGGCGCGGCCGCGCGCCGTGACCGCATCGAGCATGCGAAGGAGCAGCCATGTCTCAGGAGTCCGCCGTCTACACCCACGGCCACCACGAGTCCGTACTGCGCTCGCACACCTGGCGCACCGCCGAGAACTCCGCCGCCTACCTGCTGGACTCGCTGAAACCGCACATGAAGGTCCTGGACGTCGGCTGCGGCCCCGGCACCATCACCGCCGACCTGGCCGCGCTGGTCCCGGACGGCTCGGTGACCGGCCTGGAACACGCGCCCGGCGTGCTGGAGCAGGCCCGTGCGGTCGCGGACGAACGCGGCCTGACCAACGTTCACTTCGCGGTCGGCGACGTCCACGCACTGGACTACCCGGACGACACCTTCTGCGTCGTCCACGCCCACCAGGTACTGCAGCACGTCGGCGACCCCGTACAGGCACTGCGCGAGATGCGCCGGGTCACCAAGCCGGGCGGCATCGTCGCCGTGCGCGACAGTGACTACGCCACGATGACCTGGCACCCGGCGGTCCCGGGCATGGACGAGTGGCTGGACCTGTACCGGCGGGTGGCCCGCGCCAACGGCGGCGACCCGGACGCCGGGCGCCGGCTGCGCTCCTGGGCGCTGGCGGCCGGCTTCGCGGCGGCGGACGTCACGTGCACCGCGAGCGCGTGGTGCTACGCGACCGACGAGGAACGCGCCTGGTGGAGCGGGTTGTGGGCGGACCGCACGCTGGCCTCGACGTACGCCCGGCGGGCGACCGAGGGCGGGCAGGCGACGCAGACGGAGCTGGAGGCGATCAGCGCCGCCTGGCGCGAGTGGGGCACCAAGGAGGACGGCTGGTTCGCCATGGTGCACGGCGAGATCCTGTGCCGCGTGTGAGGACTCTCTGAAGGTCCGTGCGCCGATCCGATCGGATGATCGCGCCGCCCCGCCGCGCCAACTAGGCTCGTCCCATGGACATTCTGGGAACCTCACTGCGTGTGTGCGTCAACGACCTCGATGCCGCGATCCCCGTGTACGAGCGGCTGACGGGCGCGCAGGCGCAGCGCTTCCAGCGCGGCGGCGTGGCCGTCGCGGCGGTCGGCTGCTTCTTCCTGATGAGCGGCCCCGAGACGGAGCTGTCCGTACTCCGCAAGATCACCGCGACGATCGCGGTGACCAACGTGGACGAGGCCGTGGACGATCTGAAGGCGGTGGGCGGGGAGATCATCGCGGGTCCGCTCGCCAGCCCCGCCGGCCGGAACATGGTGGCCCGCCACCCGGACGGCTCGATCTTCGAGTACGTCGACCGGGTGGCGATCACCTGAGGACGGTCAGGAGAGGTCGAGCACGATCTTGCCGCGGGCCCGGCCCGACTGACTGCGGCGGAACGCCTCGGCCGCCTGCGCCAGCGGCAGCGCCGTGTCGATGTTGACGGTGAGCTGCCCCGCGTCGGCGAGGTCGGCGAGCGCGGTGAGGTCGGCGCTGTCCGGGCGCACCCACACCAGGTGACCGCCCTTGCCGACGACGTCGTTGTCGACGACCGACGCCACCCTCTTGGGATCCTTGAGCACCTGCTGGGAGATGTCGACCGCCTCGCCGCCGACGAAGTCCGCCGCCGCGTCCACGCCCTCGGGGGCCAGCGCGCGCACCCGCTCCGCCAGGCCCTCCCCGTACGTCACCGGCTCGGCGCCCAGCGAGCGCAGGAAGTCGTGGTTGTGCTCGCCCGCCGTGCCGATGACGCGGGCGCCCCACGCCACGGCGATCTGCACCGCGAACGCGCCGACGCCGCCCGCCGCCGCGTGCACCAGCACCGTCTCGCCGCTGCCCACGCCCAGCCGCTTCAGTGCCTGGTACGCCGTGAGCCCGGCAAGCGGCACGCCCGCCGCCTGCTGCCAGTCCAGCGCCGCCGGCTTGCGGGCGAGGGTCCGCACCGGCGCGGCGACCAGCTCGGCGAACGTCCCGTGCTGGACCTCGTCCTTGCGGACGTAGCCCATGACCTCGTCGCCGACCCGGTACTCGGTGGCGTCCATCCCGACCGCCTCGACGACGCCCGCGACGTCCCAGCCGGGGATCAGCGGGAAGTGCACGTGCATGATCGGGTCGAGGTAGCCGGCGAGGATCTTCCAGTCGACCGGATTGACGCCGGCCGCCTTCACCCGGATCAGGACCGAGTCGGGCGCCACCTTCGGGTCCGGCTGGTCGGTGAGGGCGAGAACGTCGGGGTCGCCATAGCTGTCGGTGGTGATTGCCTTCATGCCCCGTACAACGAGCAGGGTGGCCCGAGCATTCCGTTCGCCGCGCGTCCGGGTGACGCGCGGCGCCCGAACAGCTCTCAGGCCGGATGCATCCGGTACTCGTACCGTTCCGGGAGCGGGTGGCCGGCGCGGGCCCGGGCGCGCACCGCGCCGGTCACCGGGCCGTCGCCCGCCACGAGCCGTTCGGCGATCGCGTACCAGGTGTCGCTGAGCGTCTCGTCGCCCTCCCGGAGGTCCGCGACCTCGAACCCCTCGTCGAAGACGGCACGGGCGGCGGCCACCTCCCCCCGCGCCAGCAGGACCTGTGCCGTCAGCAGCCGGAACCGGCCGCGTGCGCGGTCCTCGGGGCGCAGCCGGGCGAGGACGGCGGCCGCGTCGTCGGCCCGGCCCGCCGCGATCAGCACCGGCACCGCCTCGCGGGCGAGCGCGGGCAGCACGGTGTGCCGCACCTCCTGGGCCGTCTCCCCCGCGCACGCGACGGCCTCGGCGTACCGCTGCGCCGCCCGGCCCGTCTCACCCGCGACGGCTTCCGCGACCGCCAGGCAGTACAGCGGCCAGCAGCTCCGGCCGCGGGCCAGCGCGCGCTCCCAGCTGCGCACCGCCTGGGCCCGGTCGCCGGCGTGCCACTGGGCAACCCCGAGGTGGAAGTCGGTGGTGGGGCCGGGCCGCGCGGACTCCAGGAGGTCCCGCCAGGCCGGGGCGACCGGCGACGGGCCCGGTACGCCCGGCTCGTCGGGGAGATCACCGGTGCGCAGCAGCTCCCGCCACGGCCACTGCTCCTCGCTCAGCGTGTCCTCGGTGAACGGCAGGCCCGGCAGGTCGTACCCGGCGCGGGCCACCTCCAGCGCACCCCAGCCGGAACCGGTGGCGAGCCGCTCCTTCGGCTCGATGTCGGCGTACGGGCGCCAGGCGGCGTACGCGGCGTCCACGGCGGCGCGCGGCAGCACCGCTTCCAGCCGATCCGCCACCGCACCACGGGCCGCGCCCCAGTCCGCTCCGTGCACGGCTCGCGGGTCGGCCGCCAGCGGCCCGTACGCCTCCAGCCACGCGAACTCCGCGCCCGCTTCGAGGGGTACGTGCTCCAGCTGGGTGCGCGCGAGCCCGGCCTGGATCTCGGCGTACCCGGGAGTGCCCGGCTCGGTCAGCCACTCCTGCCAGTGCCGTCCCGCCCGGCCCGCGCCCCAGAGGAAGAGCTTGCGGCCGCGCAGGGTGTCGGTGGAGGTGTGGACGAGGCCGTGGCCGTCCGCGTCGAGCGAGGCGATCCAGCGCCGCTCCCCCGGCGGGATCTCGTAGAAGTAGTCGGCGGGATACTCACTGCGCAGCGGGTACGTGCGGTCGACGCCGCCGGATTCGGGGACGGGGACGCGGCTCAGGGCGCGCTCGTAACCGAAGTGGAACGCTTCTTCGGCGGGGGCGAGGACGCGGGTGCGCGCGTCCTCGGGGACGGCGATGTTGGACCACCAGTACACCGGTGCGGTGTGGTGGTGGGGGTTGCGGACGCGCACGCCGACGTACAGGAAGTCGGAGCCGTCCGGGAGCCAGAGGTCGACCTGGAAGGGGAGGTCGCGCAGCCGCTCCCACTCCCACAGACGCAGCATCTCCCCGCCGTCCGGTGCCGGTACGCGCGCGGCGTGCACGGGCGCGCAGGAGAGCGTGGTGTGGCCGGTGGCGCCGATGTTCCATTCGATGCCGCCGGAGAACCACGCGCCGTTGAGGGCGAAGTCCGCGGGCTGGAACACCGGGTTGCGGTAGAGGAGTTCACGTCCCGTGGGCTTGTGGTGCAGGGAGTGGACGTGGCCGCCGAGGCCCGGCAGGACGGTGGCGCGCAGCCGGTCGTTCTCGATGACCAGCGCGTCGAGGCCGGTGGGAGTGCGGTGCCGGGTGTACCCGTCGCGGCGGCGTACGGGGAGCAGCGAGTCCAGCGGGCGGTACGCCAGTTGCCGGGCCATGTCGGCGGGCATGTCCGCGCCTTCGGGGACGGTGACGCGGTGGACGTCCCGGGGGCCGGCCAGCGCGGGCAGCGGGTTGTCGGGGCCGAGGGCCGCAGCGGGCAGGGTGAGGGTCGTGCGTCGCACGCTCGTGGTCACGGCGCCTCGCAGTCGGAGCGGGCCGCCCCGGTCGTGGCGGCCGTCTGATCACCATGGAACCCTCTCGCGCCCACCCTGAACAGGGCGTCCTCCGGTCAGGGTTGCGCAAAAAGAATTCGCGCGACAGGGCGCCGGAGGATGATGGATGCTGGCCTCGTACACCGTATGAGGCAGCGTTGCGCCACGACGAAGGCGAGGACGGACGAGATGGCCACCGAGCACACCTACCGCGTGATCGTGCGCGGCACGTGGGACGGGCTGACCGAGGAGACCAGGGCCCGGCTGCTGGACGGGGCCGACGACCACGGTCTGGCGCAGCTGCGGTTCACCCCCGAGGGTTCGCTCGCGTACGACCGGTCGCTGACGTCGTTCACGTACCGCTACACCGTCGTCTCCGACGCGGCCGACGGCGAGGAGATGGCGGCCGCCCTCGCGGAGGAGAAGGCCGAGCAGGCGCTGCGCGCTGCCGGGCTGGGCCACCGCGGCCTGCGCTCCTCGGCCACGGACATGGACACGATGAAGGTCAACCGGAAGCGGCGCTGAGGGGGCGGACCGGATGGGCGGGTCACGGGGCTTCGGGCGGCAGCATCTCGCTGGTGATAGCCCAGCGCTCGTGGTCCCGCCAGGCCCCGTCGACGAAGAGGAAGTCGGGCGAGAGCCCTTCCTTCCGGAAGCCGTTGCGCCGGGCGAGCGCGATCGAGGCGGTGTTCTCCGGCTGGACGTTGACCTCGATGCGGTGCAGCCCGAGCCGTCCGAAGACGTACCGCAGCACGAGCTGCAGGCCCTCGCTCATCAGGCCGCGGCCCGCCGCGTGCGCGAAGGCTCCGTACCCTGCCGCACCGCAGCGGAAGGCGCCGTGCACGATGTTGTTGACGGTGAGGTAGCCCGCGATGCCGCCACCGTCCAGCTCGCAGATGAGGAAGCCCTCGCGCTCCGGCTCCTGCAGCCGCTCGTAGTAGGCGTCGTAGCCCGCCTCGTCGACGGGCGGGAAGAGCCATGGCCGGTGCAGCGCCACGCTCTCCCGTGCCCGCGCGGTGAACTCCGCCCGGTCCGCTCGCCGGAACGGCCGGATGCCCACGCGCGCGCCACTGGCAAGGTAGCGGTCGGATTCCGGTACGGATGCGGTCGGAGAGCGTCGGTCGTCGGTCACCGTCGGATGCTATCGGTCGGTCGTACGGAGTGCCCCGCGCTCGGCGTCTCCGTGTGCTCACACCCACGCGGGTGTGTCGGCGCCCCACTCCCCCGGCGGCCGGGCCCAGTTGGCGGGGGAGCCGGCGAAGGCGACCGGCGGCAGCGCGTGCCGCAGCCGGCCCAGGGGCCCGGTGGTCTCCGCGAGCCGGACGGCCGGGTCGTACGCGTCGGCGGGGCCCGGGGCGCACCGCGGCAGGACGTCGGTGAGCAGTGCGGCGGTCTGCGCGAGGGCCAGCGTCGCCAGCCGTGCGCCGCCCGTACGGGACCGTTCGGTCAGCGCCCGCAGCACTGCGGCGGCCAGCAGATATCCGGTGCCGTGGTCCAGGGCCTGGGCGGGCAGCACCCCGGGGGTGCCGTCGGCCGCTGCCTCGGTCACGGCGATGCCGGTGGCTGCCTGTACGAGACTGTCGAAGCCCCGGCGGCCGCCCCAGGGGCCGTAGTCGCCCCAGGCGGACAGGCGGGCGACAACGATGCCGGGGCGGCGCTCGGCGAGCGCTTCCGGCGCCAGGCCGAAGCGGTCCAGGGCGCCCGGCCGGTAGCCGGTGACCACCACGTCCGCGTACGACAGCAGCTCTTCGAACGTCGCGCGCCCCGCCCGCGAGTCCAGGTCCAGGACGGCCGAGCGCTTCCCGAAGCCGGTGTCGGCGTGCGCGTCCCGGCTCTCCGGCAGGCCGGGCGCGTCGATCCGCAGCACGTCGGCGCCGAGCAGCGCGAGCGTACGGGTGGCGACCGGCCCGGCGATCACCCGCGTCAGGTCCAGCACGCGCAGGCCGGCGGCGGGCAGCAGCGGATCGCTTGCCGGGGCGGGCGCGCGAAGGGGCGGCGTGGCGGCGCCGAGCGGTTCGAGGGTGAGCAGCGGCCGGCGGGCCACCGCGGCGCCCTGCGGGCCGTCGCCCCACTCCGTGGCGTCCCGTACGGCGACGGCGAGGCCACCCGCCGCGTACACCGCCGCCTCGGTCTCCGCCGCGCTCCGGCCCGCCAGTTCGGCGGCGAGCGCCTCGGGTCCCGCGGACTCCGGCAGGCCGAGCGCGGCGAGCAGCCGGTCGCGGTGGTGGGGGTAGTTGGCGTGCGTGCGCAGCCATCCGTCGGCGGTGTGCCAGAAGCCCGAGAGGGGCGCGAAGACCGCGGGCGCCCGGCCGTCGATGCGCAGGTGCCGTTCGCTGAGGAAGGCGGTGGCCACGGCGCCGTCGTCGACCTCGACGGCCGGCAGGGCGCCGCCGGTGCGGGCCGCGGCGAGCTCCGCGCCGGCCAGCGCGCACACCGTGACGGTCGCCCTGGCCAGGTCCATGACCGGCAGCCGCGCGGGGAGCAGCCCGCGCGCACCGCCGTGCCGCACCCGTCCGGTCAGGCCGGCCTCGCCGCCGAGTGCGGCCCAGGCCAGGGCCGCCGCGTCCCCTTGGTACCGCGCGTCGTCGTTCATGGCGCCAGTGTGGCACTGAGTGCCACCTGTGAGAAGCGTGCGGAGCCGGGACGACGCGCGGAGCAGTTCGGCGCGAACTCCTCGCCACACCCAGCACTTCTCGGCCACGCCGAGGCCGACCGGGTGACGTCCCTGAGGAGCTGCGGACTCCGCCCGGCGGCCCGGCGGACGCCACGAACCCCACACCCCACCGGAACGCCCTGTTCAGCCACCACGTACCAGAAGAGGAGGCAACTCTTGGCAGTAGCTGACCACTTGGCTGAACTTGGCGTAGTGATTTCTCCTGGCATGACATGAAATGAGAAGTGGCACAACTGAGTCAGCGCACCGGAGGTACGCCGTGTCGGAAGTCATATCGGAAGCGGTCGCGGAAACCGTCAAGTTTCCGCAGGACCGCGCCTGTCCCTACCACCCGCCCACCGCCTACGCGCCCCTGCGTGAGCAGGGGCAGCCCCTCAGCCGTGTCCACCTCTACGACGGACGGGAGGTGTGGGTCGTGACAGGGCATGCCGAGGCACGCGCCCTGCTCACCGACCAGCGGCTCTCGTCCGACCGCCTGAACCCCGACTTCCCGGTCCCCAGCGCCCGGTTCGAGGGGCTGCGCAACGAGGACCGCAAGAGCCGCACCACGCTCCTCGGGGTCGACGACCCCGAGCACAACGTCCAGCGGCGGATGCTCATCCCCAGCTTCGGCCTGAAGCGGATCGCGGCGATGCGCCCGCGCATCCAGCAGATCGTCGACCGGCTGCTGGACGACATGGAGGCCGGCGGTCACCCGGCCGAGCTGGTCTCGGCTTTCGCGCTGCCGGTGCCCTCCATGGTCATCTGCGAGCTGCTGGGAGTCCCGTACACCGACCACGAGTTCTTCGAGGACGCGTCGCGCCGGCTGCTGCGCGGACCGGCCGCTGCCGACTCCCGCAAGGCGCTGGACGACCTGGAAGGGTACTTCGGCGAGCTGATCACCCGGAAGGAGGCCGAGCCGGGCGACGGGCTGCTGGACGAGCTGATCGCGGACCGGCTGCGCACCGGCGACCTGGAGCGCGACGAGCTGGTGAGCATGGCCATGATCCTGCTGGTGGCCGGGCACGAGACGACCGCCAACATGATCTCGCTGGGCACCTTCACGCTGCTCCAGCACCCCGAGAAGCTGGCGGCGCTGCGCGCGGACGCCTCGCTGATGCCCGCGGCGGTCGAGGAGCTGCTGCGCTACCTCTCCATCGCCGACGGCATGCTCCGGGTGGCGGCCGAGGACATCGAGGTCGGCGGCGTGACCGTCAAGAAGGGCGACGGCGTGGTGCTCTCCACCTCGCTCGTCAACCGTGACGCCACGGCGTACGCGGCACCGGACGAGCTGGACTGGGACCGCTCCGCGCGGCACCACATCGCCTTCGGCTTCGGCATCCACCAGTGCCTCGGGCAGAACCTCGCCCGCGCCGAGCTGGAGATCGCGATGCACTCGCTCCTCACCCGGTTCCCCGGCCTCCGCCTCGCGGCACCGGCCGAGGAGATCCCGTTCAAGCCCGGCGACACCATCCAGGGCATGGTGGAACTCCCCGTCGCCTGGTAGCAGTTGACCGCACCGCTCTGCACCACCGGAGCCGGCCCCGTCCCCGACACGGCAGCACCACCACCGCGCCGGGCCGGCCCCTCCCCCACACGCCACTCACGGATTCAGGGACCGACCATGCCGACCACTCAGCACATCAGCATCGACACGGAGCGCTGCATCGGCTCGGGGCAGTGCGCCCTGACCGCGCCGAAGACGTTCACGCAGGACGACGACGGCTTCAGCGCCCTGCTGCCGCCCGACGAGAGGGCGCCCGAAGACCCCATGGCGCGCGAGGCCGCCCGCGCCTGCCCGGTGCAGGCCATCACGATCGCGGAGGACTGACCCGCCCCGGTTACCGGCCCGCCAACGGGAGTTCCAGCGTGCCCGTGTCCTCGGGCGCGCTGACGACGGTGACCGGCTTGACGCCCTTGTTGCCGTAGTACGCCGTGTCGCTCGCCGCGATGACGAACCGCAGGCGGTGGCCGGGCTGGTAGCGATGTACGAGGGCGGGCAGCTCGACGGTGAACGGACGGGTCACGTCCGGCACCCGCGCGGGCGCCACCAGCCGGTGCACCAGCGTCTTGGAGCCGTCCGGCGCGATGTCGTACAGCTTCGCGAAGAGGACCAGCTTGTCGGCGGCGTCACCGGAGTTCTGCACCTGCTCCGTACGCGGCGAGACCACCTTGAGCGTGGCCTTCGGCGCACCGACCACGTCGACCGGCCGGCCCTCGACCGGTGCTGACGTCCAGTCCAGATACGTGCCCTTCAGGTCGTACGGCGCGGGGTCCGGCAGCCCCAGGATGCCCGCGAGCTGGGACTCGGAGTGGCTGGTGGGCAGCAGCCGGTTGCGGTACTCGCGGCTGCCGCGCGCCACCTTCGCGCGGTCGTCGACCAGCCTGCCGTCGCCGGAGAGGTACAGCTTCCAGGAGTCGCCGCTCGCGGGGAACGTGGCGGACGTGCCGTACGTCTGCCCGGCCGGCATCCAGTCGCGGTAGTAGGCGAAGGCGGGGCCGGTGTCGGTGTCCTTCTTGTGCTGGAGGTAGCGGTCGAACCAGGCGAGGATGCGCTGCCCGACGTAGCTCGTCTCCAGATTGCCCTCGGACAGGTTCAGTTCGCCGGATGCCGGGTCGGTCATACCGCCGCTGTGCCCCCAGGACTGCCAGATCATCTTGGTGTCGGTGCCCTGCGCCTTGAGCGTCCGGTAGGTGGCCGCCGCCTCGTTGAGGTTGAACAGGCTGTCCGCCTGGCCCTGCACGAGCAGGGTCGGTGCCTTCACGTCCTTCAGATACGAGACGGGGCTGACGCTGCGCGCGTAGTCGAGGATCGGCTTCGTGCTGTCGGCCGGGTACCGGCCGGAGTCCAGCCAACGCTTGGTCTCGCAGGCCTTCGCGACGAAGTGCAGGCAGCCGGCGCCGCCGAGGCGGGACGGGTCCAGGCTCGGGTTCAGCAGCCCCTGCGCCTCGCCGATCAGGAAGAAACCGTTGGTCCACTGCTTCTTGTAGACGCCGGGGACGTCGTTGCTGACGCTGCCCGCGGGCTGACCGGCGTTGTTGGGGTCCAGCGCGTACGCCAGGTCGTTCCAGGTGATCAGCGGTACGAGCGCGTCCACGCGGCGGTCGACGGCGGCGGTGGCCAGCTGGATCGCACCGCCGTACGAGCCGCCGATCATGCCGACACGCGGATCGGCGGCCGCCGCCCCGCCCCTGCCTTCTTTGGTGACGTAGTCGATGCGAGTGCCGTCGTCCGCGGGGCGCGTACCGGCGAGGAAGTCGATGAGCCGGCTCGCGGCCCTGCCGTCGACGGTGGGGTCGTCGAGCGAGATCGGGCAGCCGGACTTGCCGAAGCCGAGCCCGGAGTAGGAGAGCGCGACATAGCCACGCGCGGCGAACGCCTGGGCCGTGGCGGCGGTCGAGCCGTCCGCCTTGTCGCCGCCGAAGCCGTTGGTGGTCAGGATCGCGGGCGCCGGATGTGCCGCGTCGACGCCGGCCGGGCGGTAGAGGTCGGCGTCCACGGTGCAGTCACGGTCGCCCGCCGGCACGGTCAGCTTGACGGCGGTGACGTCGTACGGTGCGGCGGCGGCTGCCGCGGGGGCCGCGAGGCCGAGCGGGGCGGCCACGGTACCGGCGGCCAACAGGGCGAGCGACGTGCGCAGAACGGGGCGGGACACTGCTCGGTACACGCTGACCTCCACAGAGACACGCCATACCTACCAGTCAGTACGGCGCGCTCATGGTCCGGCATGCGTTTTGGCCATGTCAACGGAGTTGACGAAACTTCTTACCGGAGCGTCAGTTACCGCTGGTCACATTGCTGTTGAGGGGACAGCCCCAGGTTGCTGCGGGTGCGGCGGCACCTCCGCCGGAGCGGTGTCAGAGCAGTGGGGGCACGGCGCACGTCAGGGTCCCCGCGTCCGCGTCCAGCGTGGCCGGGACGCCCAGCGGCATCGTGAGCGCCGAGTCGCCGTGGCCGAACCCGAACTCCTCGACCACCGGCACCCCGAGCCCGCCCAGCCGGTCCGCCAGCACCGCCCTGATCCGGTCGTACGGACCACAGCGCGCCCACGAACCGAGCACGATCCCGGCGACCCCGGCCAGCGTGCCCGAGCGCAGCAACTGGGTCAGCGCCCGGTCGACGGCGTACGGCTGCTCGCCGACGTCCTCCAGCAGCAACAGGCCGCCCGCCGCGTCGCGCCGGGCATCCGGCGTACCCGCCTCGCTCGCCAGCAGCGCCAGGCAGCCGCCGAAGGTGACGCCGTGCGCCCGGCCCGGCACCAGTGTGCGCGCCGTACCGGGCGCCAGGGTCGTCACGGCCGCGTCCTCGGGGGTGAAGAGCGTGCGCCGCAGGTGGTCCCTGGTCGGCTCGTCCTTGAGGAAGACCTCGCCGGCCACCGCGGGGCCGTGCAGCGTCGCCACCCCGGCGCGCAGCGCGAACGCCTCGTGCACCACCGTCACATCGCTGAAGCCGACCAGCGGCTTGGGCCGCGCCGCCCGGACCGCCCGCCAGTCCAGCAGGTCCACCATCCGCTGGGCACCGTACCCGCCGCGCGCGGCGAACACCGCGGCCACCCCGGGGTCGCACCAGGCGTCCTGGAGGTCCCGGGCCCGGCACTCGTCCGGCGCCGCGAGGTGGGCCAGTTCGGCGTGCCCGGTGCGGACGTGCGGCGCCAGTACGGGGTCGAGGTCCCAGCCGCGCAGGATGTCCAGTCCCGCGTCCAACCGCTCCGGGGCGACCGGGCCGCTGGGCGCGATCACCGTCACCCGGTCCCCTGGCCGCAGCCGTGGCGGCCTGGCGCCCGCCCGCACGGTCACCGCGGCCCCTCCGCCGCGCGTCCGCCCCTCACTTGCCCAGCTCCAGCACGGGCACGTCCGTGCGCTCGATGCCGAAGACCTGCGCGTACAGGGACAGCTCCGCCTCGACGGCACGGACGATGGTGTCCTCGCGGCGGAAGCCGTGCCCCTCCCCCTCGAAGGTCAGATAGGCGTGCGGAATGCCGCAGCGGGTGGCCTCGGCGAGGAACCGCTCGGCCTGCGCGGGCGGGCAGATCACGTCGTCCAGCCCCTGGAGCAGCAGGAACGGCGCGGAGATCCGGTCCACCTGATGCACCGGCGAGCGCTCCCGATACCGGCCGGGGACCTCGTCCGGCGGCCCGACCAGCGAGTGCAGATACCGCGACTCGAAGTCGTGGGTCTCGCCGTCCGCCCAGGACGTCAGGTCCAGGACGGGGTAGGTGATCGTGCCGCAGGCGTAGAGGTCCGTACCGGCCAGCGAGGCCGCGGTGGTCCAGCCGCCGGCGCTGCCGCCTCGGATGGCGAGCCGGGAGCGGTCGGCGGTGCCCTCGGCGGCCAGCGCCTCGGCGACCGCGGCGCAGTCCTCGACGTCCACCACGCCCCACTGCTCGCGCAACCGCTCGCGGTACTCCCGGCCGTACCCCGTCGAGCCGCCGTAGTTGACCTCCACGACGCCGAAGCCGCGCGAGGTGAAGTAGGCGATCTCCAGGTCGAGGACGAGCGGGGCGTGCCCCGTCGGACCGCCGTGCGCCCACACCACGAAGGGCGCCGGCTCGCCGTCCGGCGGGGCGTGCGTGGGGCTGTGCGGCGGATGGACGTGGGCGTGGATGTCCCGGCCGTCGGGGCCGGTGAAGGTACGCATCTGCGGTTCGGGGTAGTACGCCGGGTCCAGCGCGTCGGTGTGCCGCGCCGCTATCACCCGCGCCCGGCCCGTCACCGTGTCCAGTTCCACGATCTCGTACGCGCTGCGCGGGCTCGCGGCGATGCCGATGACGCGGGTGCCGTGCACGGCGAGCGAGGGTGCCCACTCCGTCCACGGCCCGGCCGCGTCGACCAGCTCGCCGCCGACCGGGTCGAGGATGCCCAGGCAGTTCGCGCCGTGGCCGTGCAGCGTGGCGATCGTGCCGTCCGCCAGTGGCAGGAACCAGCGCAGCCCGACCTTCCACAGCGGCCCGCCGAACTCCTCCCGGCGCGCGGAGCACAGCCGGACGCTCGGTACGCTCCCGTCGCCCGCCGCGCCGGGGCGGATGCGCCGCAGCTCCCACCAGCCGTCGGCATCCGACGCGTACAGCAGCGAACCGTCGGCGGCCCATTCGATCTGGGGGACGGACTCGTCGGTCCCCCCGGCCAGCTGCCTGATTCCGGTGAAGCCGCCGTCCTCGGTGACGTCCGCGTGCATCACGAGCGTGCCGTCCCACGGCATCCGCGGGTGGTCCCAGGCGATCCAGGCGGCGCGCCGGCCGTCCGGGGAGAGCCGCGGTCCGGTGACGAAGCGGTGCCGGTCGTCGCTCAGCTCGCGCACGGCGGCGCGGTCCTGCGCCGCCGAGCCGTCCAGTGGTACGGCGGCGATCAGCCGGCGCACGTCCGACGACCCCTCGCCGGTGAACTCCTCCAGCACGCACCAGACTTCACCGCGGTCCGGCAGCACCACCGGGTCCGCCCACCGCAGCCCGCCGCCGACCGCGGAGAGCGGGGTGAGCGGCCGGGGCTCGCCGCCCTCGCCCGACGCGTAGGCGTACAGCCGCTGGTCGGCGAAGTGGACGAAGACCAGGAGCGTCGCCCCGTGCGCGTCCTGGGCACCGGCCCAGGGCTGGCCGCCGTACTCGATGACCCGGCTGCGGACGTTCCACGGCGGCGGCAGCACCGACTCCTCGGCGCCCTCGGGGCCGCGGCGGATCAGCGCGCGGCGGCCGCCCTCCTCGGGCCGCGGCTCGGTCCACCAGACCTCGTCGCCCACCACGCCGAGGTACTCCGGACGGCCGTCGTTGGCGGCCACCAGCCGGGCGTCGATGGGTGACGGCCAGGTCCCGTAGGGCGCCGTGGTCACCATGGCGGTGTTCCTCTCAGTCCGTTCGTCTCCATCAGCGCGGCGGCGGGCTGCTCCCGCCCGCGCTCATCCCCTGCTGTGCACCATGAAGTCGTCCAGCACCCGGACCCCGAAGTGCAGCGCTTCCACCGGCACGCGTTCGTCGACGCCGTGGAAGAGCGCCTGGTAGTCGAAGCCCTCGGGGAGCTGCAGCGGCGAGAAGCCGTACCCCCTGATGCCCAGCCGGGAGAACTGCTTGGCGTCCGTGCCGCCCGACATGCAGTACGGCACGACCTGGGCCCGCGGGTCGAAGCGCTCGATCGAGGCCCGCATCGCGGCGTACGTGGGACCGTCCACGGGAGCCTCCAGTGCCACCTCGCCGTGGTCGACCTCCCACTCCACCTCCGGGCCCGTGAGCCGGTCAAGGGTGGTGCGGAACTCCTCCTCGCCGCCGGGCAGCACCCGCCCGTCCACGAAGGCGGTGGCGCTCCCGGGGATCACGTTGACCTTGTAACCGGCCGCCAGCATCGTCGGGTTGGCGCTGTTGCGCACCGTCGGCGCGACCAGGTCGGCGGACGGGCCGAGCGCGTCCAGCAGCGCGTCGACGTCCCGCGCGAGGTCCTGCTGCGCCGTGGCGTCCAGCCGGGCCTCGACGCCCTGCAGCGCGGCCAGCTCGCGCAGCGCGGCCCGGACGGTGGGGGTCAGCCGCACCGGCCATTCGTGCGCCCCGATGCGGGCGACGGCGGCGGCGAGCCGGCTCACGGCGTTGCTGCGGTTCACCTTGGAGCCGTGGCCGGCCTTGCCCGTCGCGGTGAGCTTCAGCCAGGCCGTGCCCCGCTCCCCCGCCGCGATCGGGTACAGCTGGAGCCCGTCGCCCGCGTGGAAGGTAAAGGCACCGGACTCGCTGATGCCTTCCGTGCAGCCCTCGAAGAGGCCGGGGTGCTCGTCGGCGAGGAAGCCGGAGCCGTCCTCGGCGCTGGCCTCCTCGTCGGCGGTGAAGGCCAGCACGATGTCCCGCCGGGGCCGGACCCCGGCACGCGCCCAGGCCCGCACCGCGGCCAGCACCATCGCGTCCATGTTCTTCATGTCGATCGCGCCGCGGCCCCAGACCACGCCGTCCCGGACCTCGCCGGAGAAGGGGTGCACGCTCCAGTCCTCCGGCGCGGCGGGCACCACGTCCAGATGGCCGTGGACCAGCAGCGCATCGGCGCTCCGGTCGGTGCCCTCGATGCGCGCCACGACGTTCGTCCGGCCGGGGCTGCGCTCCAGCAGGGTGGGCTCGATCCCCGCGTCGGCCAGCTGCTCCGCGACGTACTCGGCGGCCGGCCGCTCCCGGCAGTCCCCGCCGCCCCGGTTGGTGGTGTCGATGCGGATCAGCTCCGAGGTGAAGCGGACCACCTCGTCCAGCGCCTTGGCGTCGACGGCACTGTCCGGCCGGGCGCCCGGCGCCGGTCTTTCGCCGTCGACCAGCTCCTCCAGGTCGGTCATCTGCTCAGCCATACTGCTCCTCCACGGCGGACGAGACGAGGGTGGTGACCGCCTTGAAGCAGCGGATACCTTCGTACATGGTCGGGCTCTCGTAACGGACGCGGCGGGTGCCGCTGCGCTCCACGCCCGGCACGACCGTGGCCGCTCCCACGAGGTGCTCGGCGTCGAACTCCACTTCCACGGTGAACGGGCCGCGGCGCGCGGGCTCGTGCCGCCGCGCCAGGGCCGCCGCCTCCCGGGCCCCGGCCCTGATGTCGGCCGCGGTGCGCGCCGGCGGGCGGCACACCGCCGCATACCGCGACACGTAGTCCTTCACTGCGATGCCCCGCGCCTCGGGTGCGTACCCCTTCGCGTCGGCGCACGTCCGGTCGTCCCCGGTCACCAGCACCACCGGAACGCCGTACTCGGCGACCACGAGGGAGTTCAGATAGCCCTCGCTCGCCGCCACGCCGTCGACCCACACACCGGTGATCGAATTGGCGAGGTAGGTGTGCGCGAGCACGCCTTCCGTCCCGGCGCCCGTGTGATAGCCGACGAACGCTATTCCGTCGACGTCGCCGTGCTGCACGCCCTCGACCATGCTCAGCGACTTGTGCCGGCCGGTCAGCATCTGCGCCCGCTCGTCGAGCTTCTCCAGCAGCAGATTGCGCATCGTCCAGTGCGCCTCGTTCACCAGCACCTCGTCGGCGCCGCCGTCGAAGAATCCGGCGATCGCGGCATTGACGTCGGAGGTGAACAGGTGACGGCAGCGTTCCCACTGGCTCGCTCCCGGCAGCACGTCGGCGGGCCAGGTCACGCCGGTGGCGCCCTCCATGTCGGCGGAGATGAGGATCTTCACCATGCACCAGTCCTATCGCAGGTCAGGGACGTGACGCGGGCGATCCCCGCACGACGCGGGGATCTTCACACCTCGTCACGTTACGCGACCCCACCGGGCCGGGCCATGCCTGTGGAAAACTCCTGAGGTCCAGTCCACCGAAAGCCCCCGCGAGCCGCCCACGGCTCGGCCGCTAACCGTGTGACCTGCGAGGGAGCTGCGCAAAGGGCCTTCGGTGCGGGCGACTTCGCCGGTACCGTGACGGCATGACCGGGTCCTGGAAGTCCACCGACGACGGTGTGTTGCGGCTGCCCTCCGGACGGCTGGTGCGGGGGCGGGGGCTGCGGCGGGCGGTGCCTGCCGGGCCGGACCCCACGTACGGCGTCTATCTGCTGGGCAAGCCGCCGCCGGAGCTGCCCTGGGAGTCGCAATGGGTGCGCTGGCCGGACTTCCGGCTGCCCAGCGACCGCGCCCGGGCGGCGGCCGTGCTCACCGAGGCGTGGGAGCGGGCCGGCGCCGAGCGGGTCGAGTTCGCCTGCGACGGGGGCCGCGGCCGGACGGGTACGGCGCTGGCCTGCCTGGCCGTACTGGACGGCGTCCCGGCCGACGAGGCGGTGGAGTTCGTACGGCGCCACTACGACCGGCACGCCGTCGAGACGCCTTGGCAGAAGCGGTACGTCCGCCGGTTCGCTGGCTGAGGGCACCCCGCCGCCGCGCCCTGTCCGTAAGCGTCAGGGCGCGAGGCGTTCCACGAGCAGCAGCGCGCCGATCAGGATCATGGCGGCGCCCGAGACGCGGGTGACCGCGCGGGCGACGGCGGGCCGGGCGCGCAGGACGGTACGGGCCAGCACGCCGACCCCCGTGTAGACCGCGCCGCAGTTGGCCATGTGGACCAGGCCCAGCACGCCGATCTGGGCCGCGAGCGGCCAGCTGCTGCCGCCGGCGTGGGCGGCGGCGAACTGCGGCAGCAGGGCGATGTAGAGCAGCAGCGCCTTGGGGTTGAGGCCGCTGATGCCGGCGCCCTTCAGGAGCCTCGCTCCGGTGCCGGCGCCGGCCGGGGCCTCGGACGGGTCGGCCGAAGCGGGCGCCGCCGGCCGGAGCAGGGTCATGACGCCGAGCCAGACCAGGTACAGCGCGCCGAGCACCGTCAGGACGGTGAGCACCGCCGGGTTGCTCGCGACCACGGCGGCCACGCCGGCGACGACCACGAGGGTGAGCCCGACGTAGCCGAGCATCAGCCCGCCGACCGCCGGCAGGACGGACCGGTCGCGGAGGCCTGCGGTGATGGCGTACGCCCAGTCCGCGCCCGGCACGAGGACGAGGAGGACGGACACTGCCCAGAAGGCGGCTATGGAGCTGGCGGCCATGACGTGGTTCTCGCTGGTTCTCTCTGGTCGGACGGCGGCAGAGAGGGAGATTAGTCACGACAGCCCGGAAAGTGTTTCCCGATATTGTCGTCCCGCGGGGCGTCTGTGGAAGGATTTTCCCCATGGACGACTTGGACCGGACGATTCTTGCTGAACTGCAGGAGGACGGCCGCCTCACGGTCACGGAACTGGCGGCGCGGGTCGGGCTCAGCCTCTCGCCGTGCCACCGCCGGCTGCGTGAGCTGGAGCGCGGCGGCGCCATCCGCGGCTACCGCGCGGTCGTGGACGCCGAGGCGGTCGGGCTGAAATTCGAGGCGCTGGTCTTCGTCACCATGCGCCAGGAGGACCGCGGCACCGTCTCCGCCTTCGAGGAGGCCGTCGCGGACATCCCTCAGGTGCTGCAGGCGCAGCGCCTCTTCGGCGACCCCGACTACCTGCTGCGCATCGTCAGCACCGACCTGCCGGCCTTCCAGCGGCTCTACGACGAGAAGCTGGCCACGCTCCCGGGCGTGCAGCGGCTCAGCTCCACCCTCGTGATGAAGCACGTGGTGTATGAACGGCCGCTCCCGGCGTGAACGCCGGACGGCCCGGGGCGCGCCGTCCGCGCCCCGGGCCGTGCTCGTAGGCCTCAGCCGGCGGTGTCGGCTCCCGTGGGGAGCGGCGGCTCGGCATCGATGCGGGCCAGTTCCTCGTCGGTGAGGAGCCGGGAGCGGATGAGGAAGCGAACCCCTTCGGGGGCCTCCAGCGAGAAGCCGCTCCCCCTGCCCGGTACGACGTCGACGGTGAGGTGGGTGTGCTGCCAGTAGGTGAACTGGTCGGCGCTCATCCAGAACGGCACGTCCCCGGAGACGTGGCCGAGGAGGACGTCGACGGCGCCGACCTTGAACTCACCGCGCGGGTAGCACATCGGCGCGCTGCCGTCGCAGCAGCCGCCGGACTGGTGGAACATCACCGGGCCGTGCGTCTCCGTCAGCCGGGCCACCAGTTCCTCGGCGGCCGGCGTCAGTTCGACGCGTCGGATGGGGGCATCCATCAGAAGAACCCGAGCTTCTTCGCCGAGTAGCTGACCAGCAGGTTCTTGGTCTGCTGGTAGTGGTCGAGCATCATCTTGTGGTTCTCGCGGCCGATGCCGGAGTTCTTGTAGCCGCCGAACGCCGCGTGCGCGGGGTAGGCGTGGTAGCAGTTGGTCCACACCCGGCCTGCCTTGATCTCGCGGCCGAGGCGGTACGCGGTGTTGCCGTCCCGCGTCCACACGCCCGCGCCGAGGCCGTAGAGCGTGTCGTTGGCGATCTTCAGGGCCTCGTCGACCGAGTCGTACGTGGTGACCGAGACGACCGGACCGAAGATCTCCTCCTGGAAGATCCGCATGTCGTTGGTGCCGCGGAAGATCGTCGGCTCCACGTAGAAGCCGCCCTCGAAGCCGTCGACGGTCCGGGCGGCACCGCCGGTGAGCAGCTCGGCGCCCTCCTTCTTGCCGATGTCGATGTAGGAGAGGATCTTCTCGAACTGGTCGTTGCTGGCCTGCGCGCCGATCATGGTCGCCGGGTCCAGCGGGTTGCCGCTGGTGATGGCCTTCGTGCGCTCGACACAGCGGGCCATGAACTCGTCGTAGATCGAGGAGTGGATGAGCGCGCGGGACGGACAGGTGCAGACCTCGCCCTGGTTGAGCGCGAACATCACGAATCCCTCGACGGCCTTGTCCAGGAAGTCGTCGTCGGCGGCCATCACGTCCGGCAGGAAGATGTTCGGGCTCTTGCCGCCCAGTTCCAGCGTGACGGGGATGATGTTCTCGCTGGCGTACTGCATGATCAGGCGGCCAGTGGTGGTCTCGCCGGTGAACGCCACCTTGGCGATCCGCGGGCTGGACGCGAGCGGCTTGCCGGCCTCCACGCCGAAGCCGTTGACGACGTTGACCACGCCCGGCGGCAGCAGGTCGGCGATCAGCTCGACGAGGACCAGGATGCTGGCCGGGGTCTGCTCGGCGGGCTTGAGGACCACGCAGTTGCCCGCGGCCAGCGCGGGGGCCAGCTTCCAGATGGCCATGAGCAGCGGGAAGTTCCACGGGATGATCTGGCCGACCACGCCGAGCGGCTCGTGGAAGTGGTACGCGACGGTGTCGGCGTCGATCTCGGAGATCGAGCCCTCCTGGCCGCGTACGGCGCCCGCGAAGTAACGGAAGTGGTCCACCGCCAGCGGCAGGTCGGCGGCGAGCGTCTCACGGACCGGCTTGCCGTTCTCCCAGGTCTCGGCGACCGCGAGCTTTTCGAGATTCTCCTCGATCCGGTCGGCGATCTTGTTGAGGAGATTGGCGCGCTCCGTGGTGGAAGTACGGCTCCACTTCGGCGCGGCGGCGTGCGCGGCGTCCAGCGCGAGGTCGACGTCGGCCGCCGTGGACCGCGCGACCTGGGTGAACGTCCGGCCGTCCACCGGCGAGGGGTTGTCGAAGTACTGGCCCTTCACGGGGGCGACCCAGTCGCCGCCGATGAAGTTGTCGTAGCGCTGCTTGAAGCTGACGACACTGCCATCGCTGCCGGGCTGCGCGTACACCATTGTGCGCTCCTCAGAGGTACGGGTCTGTACGGGGTGCGGCACACCCTCACCCCGTGAGGTTGGCGAAAGGTTGGCGCCTCCTTTCCGTTGCCGGCGAGGGCCGTTCCGGGGCCGACAGGGACCTTTCGGCGGTCCGCCGGGCCGGCTGCCCGGCGGGCCGTCAGTCGCGCAGCGCGGTGCTCAGCCGGCCCGCCGCGAGGGCGCGGCGGGGATCGCCGGCCGGCAGGACGCGCAGCGCGTGTTCATGGATCTCGGCGTCGTGCGGGGCGCGCTCGCCGTAGCGGAGCGCGTGGTCCGGAACCGGGCTGCCGAGGACGGCCTCGCGGACCGCGACCTCCAGGTGCTCCCGCCAGGCCACGATGCCCGGCGCCTCGGACTGCGGCAGCAGTGGCCCTCTGTACCGGGCGAGCGCCCCGTCCGTGTCGCCGGCCGCCAGTGCCCGCAGCACCTCCACGGCGTCGCACTCGACCGGCGTGGTCAGCGCGTACCTGCGGGTGGCGACCGCGCCGCCGAGGGCGCGCCGCAGGTGGGAGACCTCCGCCTTGAACGTGGAGGCGGTCACCGGGCGTTCGCCGTACAGCGCGTCCCGCAGCCGCTCCGGGGTGTACCCCGCCGGCTCCAGCGCCAGCAGCGCGAGGATCTCCAGCTGGCGGGGGCGCAGCCGCAGCCGGGCGCCGGCCCGTACGGCCTCCTCGGCCCCCAGGCAGGCCAGCCGGACACCGGCCGGGGCGCCCGGCACGGCCTCCGCGCCGCTCCTCCGGCGCTCACCCTGGTCGGCGCGGAGCCGGGTCTCGATGGTGGATACCAGGGTCCGGACGGTGGACATGGCGAGCGGGTGCGAGCGGTCCCAAGTGGTGGAGAGGTCCAGTACGCCGAGGATGCGGCCGTCGGGCGCGTGGATCGGGGCGCAGTAGCAGGCCCAGCCGTGCAGCGCGGCGACCAGGTGCTCGGCGGAGAAGACGGCGCTGGGGCGGCCGGTGCGCAGCGCGAGGGAGAGCGCGTTGGTGCCCATGGCCTGCTCGTCCCAGCGGCCGCCGGGCGCGAAGTTGACCCGCTCGGCACGGCGCCGCATGACGCGGCCGCCGCATGTCCACAGGAGGGTGCCGGACTCGTCGGTGACGCCGGCGACGAACCCGGCGTCGTCGGCGATGCTGTTCAGCTCGTCGGCGAGGTCGACGACCGGGCGCCGCAGCGGCGAGTCGGCCCACCGGGGGCGTACCTCACCGCCGTCCGTCACCGGGGCACTGGCCGCGCCGGGGTCCACGGTGTGCAGCGAGCGGACCCAGGACTCGGTCACTTCCCGGCGCAGCGGCGCTTCGCCTTCCAGCACCCGCCGGGCCTCGCGCAGCTCCGGTACCCGGCGGGCCCATTCGTTCTCCAGCGCGGCTCTGCGCTGCCGGAGGTCACTCACCACTGATGACATGGGCGTCCCGAACCTTGTCGTCTCCAGCAGGGTCAACCGACAATCGTCCCCCGGGAACCGCCGGAGCGCACCTGTCCGGACGGACAGGACGTCCCCGTCCCGGAGGACGGTATTTCTCCCACCCCCGCCGCCCGTAGCGTTGTGCGCGTGTGACAGGGGTGTTATTGATCGGTGAACGTAAAAATACTGTGCTCCGCGCACGGAGCACAGACCACCGTCCCAGGAGGGTGCATGCCGCTGTCGGACGGCGCCGTGATGGCCGGCGGTACGGAGGCTCCCGCGCAACTGGCGAAGTTCCACGCGCCCGAAGTGGTGTTCGGTACGGGCTCGCTGGCCGAGCTGGGCCACTGCGCGCTGCGCGTCGGCGGCCGCCGCCCGTTCCTCGTCACGGACCCGGGCCTGATCGAGGCGGGCTGGGTGGACGAGGCGGTCGGCCATCTGCGGCAGGTCGGACTGCGGCCCGTCGTCTGGCACGAGCTGACGCCGAACCCCAAGGACCACGAGGTGGAGGCCGGTTTCCAGCGGTACGCGGAGAGCGGCAGCGATGTGATCGTCGCGCTCGGCGGCGGGTCGTGCATCGACGCGGCGAAGGGCGTGGCGATCCTGGCCAGCAACGGTGGCCGGATCCTGGACTTCGAGGGCGTGGACCTGGTGGGACTGCCGATCCCGCCTACCGTGATGGTGCCGTCCACGTCCGGTACGGGCGCGGACGTCTCACAGTTCGCGGTGATCACCGACACCGCGGAGCAGGTCAAGATCACCATCATCAGCCGGACGCTGGTACCGGAGATCTCGCTGATCGACCCGCGGCTGCTGACCACGATGCCGGACTGGCTGAACGCCGCGACCGGCCTGGACGCCCTCACGCACGCCATCGAGTCCTTCGTCTCCCGTGCCCACAACCCGCTCACCGACAACCTCGCGCTGCACGCCGTACAGCTGATCACCGGCCATCTGCGGGGCACCCAGACCCGGCCCAAGGAGGTCAGCCCGCGGCTGGCGATGGCGCAGGGCTCGCTGGAGGCCGGCATGGCCTTCACCAACGCGATCCTGGGCGCGACGCACGCCATGAGCCACCAGGTGGGCGGGCTGCTGGACGCACCGCACGGCGTGGTCAACGGAGTGCTGCTGCCGCACGTGATCCGCTTCAACGCGGCGGCCCGCCCCGACCGCTTCGTCGCGCTCGCGTCGGCCGCCGGGCTGCCCACCGACGGCGTACCGCCCGAGGAGGCGGCGCTGGCGCTGGCCGAGCGGGTCAGGACGCTCGCGGACGACGTGGGCGTGCCGAAGGGGCTGGCCAGCCTCGGTGTCGCCGAGACCGACCTGCCCCGGCTGGCCAGGACGACCCTCAAGGACGCCTGCCTGGCCACCAATCCGCGGGACGCCGGAGCAGGGGACATCGAAGCCCTCTTCCGGGCCGCGCTGTGAGGTGGTCACGATGAACTTCGCAGGTCAAGAGCGCGGCCCTGGGGCGGACCTGGGCGCGCTCACCGGGCTGCGCTCGGGCAAGCGGTCCTTCTACCCGGCGTACGTGCGCTCCACCGAGCGCCTGGAGCGGACCGTGGAGGCGCTGGACGGCATCTCGCGCGCCCTGGTCCGCACGGCCGAGGGGCCCCGGGCGCTGGTCGAGGCGGTGGTGCGGGCCGCCGCCGAGCACCTGCGGGCGCGCCGGCTGCTGCTGGCCGTGGCGGACGGCGCGCTCCGCGCGGCCCGCCCGCGCTTCCTGGTGCTCGCCGACGACGTGCTGATCGACGACGAGACGATGCTCCCCGCCGATGTGCGCGCGCACCTCGCGGTGTTGCGGACCCGGCCGTGGGAGGCGGAGTCGGCGGACGGCGGCGACGGCTGGGTGCGGGCGCCCATGACGCTGGACGACGAGCCGGTGGGCGGGATCGCGGCACAGCCCGGCACCGGCCTCGAAGTCGCCGACACGGACCTCGCTGTCCTGCGCGTCCTCGCGAACCAGGCGGCCGTCGCGCTGCACAACTCCTACCTCTTCCACTCCGCGACCCGGCTGCGCGGCCGTACGGAACAGCTCTCCGAGGCGGCGGCCCGGCAGGCCAGGGACCTCGCGGCACGCAGCGCCGAGCTGGCCGAGACGCAGGCGCGGCTGGTCGAGGCGATGCAGCGGCAGGCACTGGACGACGAGCGGCACCGCATCGCCCGCGAACTGCACGACAGCGTCACGCAGTACGTGCTCAGCGCGGGCATGACCATGGAGGTGTGCCGGGCCGAACTGGCGGCCCTGGGCGACCCCGTGGCCGAGATCGCCGACCGGCTCGCGGCCGCCAAGGACCTCAACCGGCAGGCCGTGGAGCGGCTGCGGGCCGCCATCTACGCGCTCCACCACAGCGCCGACGAGCCGCCGGGCCCGCTCCCGGTGATGCTGGAACGCCTGTCCTCGGTACACCTCCAGTCGGACCTGGAGGTGCGCGTACGGGTGGCGGGCAGCCCCGTGCCGCTGCCGCCCCGCGCCGAGCAGTCGCTGCTGCGGCTGGCGGGCGAGGCGCTGTTCAACGCGGGGGCGCACGGCGGCGCCGGCCGGGCCGTCGTCCACCTGGGGTACCACCCGGACACGGTCGTCCTGAGCGTGTCGGACAACGGTACGGGCGAGCCGGCGCAACTGCGGCGGGCGCTGCGGCTGTGCCGGGCCGCCGACCTCTCGGGCCGCCACCGCGGGCTGGCCAACATGCTGGCCAGGGCCGAGGAGCTGGGCGGCACGCTGTCCATCCGGCGGGCGCGGCTGGGCGGTATCCAGCTGCGGGTGCAGATTCCGCTGCCGGTCCCCACCGATCCGGAGGTCGCCGATGACGAGTGAGACGCCGATGGCCACGGAACAGCGGCCGTCCGACGGGGCGCCGGCCGCTTCGCCCACCGCCCGGGTACGGGTCGTCCTCGTCGACGACCACGCGATCGTGCGGCAGGGGCTGCGGTCCATCCTGGAGCGCGAACCGGACCTGGAGATCGTCGGCGAGGCGAGTACGGCGGCGGAGGCCACCGCGGTCACCGACCGCACCCGCCCCGACATCGTGCTGCTGGACCTGAAGCTGTCCACCGGAGCCGACGCGGAGGGCCTGGAGCTGTGCGCGCGGCTCACCGGGCGCCATCCCGGCCTGGCGGTCCTCGTCCTGACCACCTTCCTCGACGACGCGCTGGTGGTGGGCGCGATCCAGCACGGCGCGCGCGGATACGTCGTCAAGGACGTGGACACCACCGAACTGCTCCGTTCGATCCGGGCCGTGGCCCGCAACGAGAGCGCCTTCGACTCCCGGTCGGCGGCCGCGATGGTGCGCTCCCTGCGACCGCCGGCCGACCGGCCGGTCTTCACCGAGCGGGAGCTGCGGGTGCTGGAGCTGCTCGCCAAGGGCCTGAGCAACCGCGACATCGGCAGTCGGCTCTACATCTCCGAGACCACGGTGAAGTTCCACGTCCGCAACATCATGCGGAAGCTGGACGCGGCGAGCCGGGCCGAGGCGGTGTACGAGGCGAGCAAGATGGGCGTGATCTGAGCCTCGGCCCGGCGCCCTCACTCCACGTCGAGCACCAGCCAGCCGCCGTGGAAGTCGTTGACCGTGCAGGGGCGTCCGGTGGCCCGGCCGAGCGCGGTGAGCTGGTCCCGGTCGAAGCAGCGGACGTGCCCGTATGCCGCGGTCGGCTCGTCCTCGTACGGCACCGCGACCACCACTCGGTGCCGGGCCAGCCGCAGCGCCTCGGTCAGGACCGCGGCGCCGTGCCGGGGGTCGAGGTGTTCCAGCAGGTGAATGGCGGTGACGGTGTCCACGGCGCGGTCCGGCAGCGGCACCCGGGCCGCGTCGCAGGTGACGGTGCGCAGCGGCGTCCCCCGGGCGCCGGCCACCGCTTCGAGCAACCGCATCGTGCCGGACGACACGTCGGAGGCGAGGACGGTGCGGTCCGGCTGCCGGGCGAGCAGCAGGGCGAGGAAGCCGAAGCAGGCGCCGAGGTCCAGGACGCTGCCCGGCGGTACCAGGTCCAGGGTCCGGCGGTAGACCGGCGCGAACCCGGCGATCGAGGAGTGGCCGGCGGGTGCCGAGCCCTGCCAGCAGGCGCCGATGCGGGCCAGGGTGTTGTCGTAGAAGCGGGACCAGGAGGCGATCGAGCCGGGCACGCAGGAGCGCACCACGCCGGTGAAGACCCGCTCGAAGACGTCGGGTCCGGACAGCCAGCCGGGCGCGAACAGCTCGCCCGCGAGCAGCCCGGCCAGGTCGTTGTCGAGCGCTTCGGGGGTGATCCGGTGGGCCACCTCGATGCGGTGGGCTCGGCGGCGCAGACAGAAGTGGTCCGTCCGCACCACCGGCGGCTCCTGCGCCGCCGGGGTGCGGGTGGTGCCGCGCGCGCCGTCCCGGACGACGCTGACGAGGTGGTCGGCGTAGTGGCCCGGCCGGTGGGGGGCGAGCGGGTCGATGGCGGTGGCGGCGAGCCGCAGCCGGTCGGGCACGGTCACCGGCCCGTCACCTCCGCCGTCATGCGGTCCGCCGTGCGCCGCAGCCCGGCGAGGTCGCCGACGACCTGGACGCGGTCGCAGTACTCCGCGTACCGCGGCAGGTCGCAGGCGCCCAGCCCCCAGGAGTAGCGGGGTTCGGGCGTGAGCCACAGGGTCTGCCGGACCCGGCGGGTCAGCTCGGCGAAGGCGTCGATGCCCGGGTCGTTGCCGTTGCCGCGGCCGTCGCCGAGGACGAGGAACGTGGTGCGGCGGTTGAAGGCGCCGCCGTGGTCCCGCAGCAGCGCTTCGAAGGCCCGGCCGTAGTCGGAATTGGCGTCGGTGTCGAGCAGGCCGCCGGCCGGCAGCCCGTCGAAGACCAGGCCGAGCGCGCGCTCCAGCGGATGCTCGGCGAACAGCTCGGTGATCTCGGTCGGTTCGTCGACGAAGGCGAAGGTCCGCACCTGTGCGAAGAGCGACTGCAGACCGTGCACCAGGTGCAGGGTGAAGCGTGCCGTGGACCGGACGGACAGCGAGACGTCGGTGAGGACGACCAGGCGGGGCTTGTCCTCGGCGCGGGTGACGGTGACCGGGCGAAAGGGCACACCGTCGTACCGCATGTTCCGGCGCATCGTGCGGCCCGGATGCACCCGCCCGCGCGGGGTGTTGCGCTTACGGCTGGTCAGCGCGCCGTGCAGGGAACGCGCCACCCGGCGCAGCGCGTCCTCCAGGTCGGCCCGCTCGTCCTCGTCGACGTGCTCGGACCGTACCTGTTCGGCGAGCCGGGTCTCCACGGCGACCGATTCCAGTGCGGCGAGCCGGTCCAGGTGGCGTTTGAGGAGTTCGGGGAGGTTGTCGAGGGTGCCGGCCAGGCGGCGGCGCAGCGCCTCCAGGGCAGCCCGGTCCGCCTCGTCCGCGTCGTCGCCGTTCGCGAGCCACCCGAGGAGCGCGTCCTGCTGGGCGACGGACAGTTCGGTGTCGATCCGGTGGCCGGTCGCGGCGGACAACTGGCCCGGTATGCCCGCGCCGTGCAGCCGCTCGGTCTCCAGCTGCACGGAGGGCACGTCGCCGCCGCCCGCCTGCGCGCCGTCCTTGGACAGCACGATCTCGTCGGTCATCGACGCCAGGTCGATCTTGTTGGCCTCCTGGTGGAGGTTGTACTGCTCGGCCAGGTCCTGCTGGTCGAAGTAGTCCCGGATGTCGGACGGCTTGCCGTGGCTGTGTCCCTGCTGCGGGGTCTCCGAGGGCTCTTCGGAGACGGTGAAGGAGTCCAGCGCGCCGGTGTCGGTGAGGTCGTCGTGCTCATGGGTGTGGCCGTGCCCGTCGTCCCGCTCCCCCACCGGGCGCAGCGAGAAGAACGCGGTGAACAGCTCGTCGAACACCGCGTCGTCCCGCCGGTCCTTCACCAGCGCCAGCCGCAGCGCCTCACGCAGCGTCTCCCGGTCGGCGAGCACGCCCGGCTGGGCCGCGCAGCGCATCGCGTCCAACGCCTCCGACACCGACACCCGCAGGCCGAACAGGCGCAGGATGCGTACGAACCGGTGCAGGCCGCTCTCCACGTCGCCGCCTCCTCACGCCTTGCGGCGGGTGATCGCGGAGAACGCGCGGGCACCCTGGCCGCGGCCGGTGGTGGGGGCGGGCGCGGGCGCCGCGGGGGCCGGGCCGTCCGTCGCCGGCGCGTCGTGGTGGTGCCCGTGGTCATGGCCGTGGTGGTGCCCGTGACCGTGGTGGTGGCCGTGCGGCACCGGCAGCTCCGCGTTCGGGTCGACGAGCCGCGGCAGCACCTCCAGCGCACGGTCCATGTCGCGCTCGTACTTCAGGACCACGTTCGCGGTCTCGGCGAGCACCTGCGGGTCCAGCTCCTCGACACCGAGCACGGCGAGGGTGCGGGCCCAGTCGACGGTCTCGGAGATGCTGGGGCTCTTGCGCAGGTCCAGCTCACGCAGTCCGCGCACCACGTCCACCAGCCGCCGCACCGCGGCCGCCGGCAGCCCGGTCTCCTTGGACCGCAGGATGGCCAGCTCCCGCTCGGCGTCCGGGTAGTCCAGGAAGAGGTGCAGGCAGCGGCGCTTGAGCGCGGCGGACAGGTCGCGGGTGTTGTTGGAGGTGAGCACGACGTACGGCGGGACCTTCGCGGTGTACGTACCGATCTCCGGCACCGAGACCTGGAACTCCGCGAGGCACTCCAGCAGCACCGCTTCCAGCGCCTCGTCGGCGCGGTCCACCTCGTCGATCAGCAGCACGGCGGGCTGCTCGCCGCGGATCGCGTCCAGCAGCGGGCGCGGGGCGAGGAAGCGGTCGGAGAAGAAGACGCTGTCCTGCCCGCCGATGCGCTCGACGGCACTGGCCAGGTCGGGCGCGTCGGCGGTGATGTCACTGATCTTGTCGCGCAGCATCTGGGTGTAGAGCAGCTGCTTGCCGTAGTCCCACTCGTACAGCGCCTTGCTCTCGTCCTGGCCTTCGTAGCACTGCAGGCGGAGCAGGCGGCGGCCGGTGGCCGCCGCGAGGGTCTTGGCCAGTTCGGTCTTGCCGACGCCGGCCGGGCCCTCCAGCAGGACCGGCTTGTCCAGCCGGGACTGCAGGAAGACGGTGGTGGCCAGGCGGCGGTCGGCGATGTAACCGTGCGCGGCGAACCGCTCGGTCACGTCCTCGACCGAGGCGAAAGCGGTGTCGGTGGCGGTCTCGGTGGCGGTGTCATCGGTCAGGGCGGGTGTTGCGGGCACGGCTCCTCCGTCCGTCCGGGGGCGGGCGGGACCGGTGTGCGGCCGGCCCCGCCCGGCGCGGCTGTGGGTCAGACGCGGGGTGGGGGTCAGGCTCCGCTGCGGCTCAGCCGAGCAGATCGTCCAGGTCACCGGTCATGCAGTGCTCGACGACCGGGCGGACGGTGTCGAAGGTGCACTCCTTGGCGTTGCCCGGGGTGCAGGCGTCGCCGAGGACGTGGTGCGTGATGCGGTCGACGTCGGCGGCGTCGCCGCTGATCACGGAGGCCTTCTCGTAGTACGCGGTCGGGCCCGTGCCGAGCCGGTTCTTGGAATACGAATCCTGCTTGACGTCCACGAACCGCTCGGGGATGCCGACGTCGCGCAGCAGCCGGATCCCGGCCGCCAGCGCCGCCTCGGCGGCCCGCACCTTGGTCATGCCGTGCGTGTCCACGCCCATCGCCTCGGCGATGTCGGCGAACCGCTCGTACTGCGCCGGCATGTTGAACGCCCACACCCGGGGCAGCGCGATGGCGTTGTTGAGCCCGTGGTGGGTGTCGTAGAAGGCGCTGACCGCGTGCGAGATGGAGTGGATGATGCCCAGGCCACCGGAGTTGAAGGCCTGCGCCGCGATGTACTGCGCGTACATCATGCCCTCGCGGCCGGCCAGGTCCTGGCCGTTCCAGACCGCCTGCCGCAGGCTCTGCGCGGTCAGCTTGATCGCATGCAGCGCGTTGCCCAGCGAGGGCTGGAAGTTGAGCCGGGATACGTACGGCTCGGAGGCGTGCGCGAGGACGTCGAAGCCGCACTGGGCGGTGTAGTCCACCGGGCAGTCGTAGTACAGCGTGGGGTCGTCGATCGCGAGGCTGGTGACGGAGGCGTCGTCGAACGCCACGTACTTGTGCGGGTTCTCCGGGTCGGTCGTGGTGTCGGTGATGACGTACGCCCAGGAGGTCTCCGAGCCGGTGCCGGCCGTGGTGGAGACCGCGATGTGCGGCGGGTTCTTGGGGTTCTCGGACTTGTTGAAGCCCTCGAACTCGTTGACGCTGCGGCCGTCGTGGGCCACCGAGATCCGCGCGCCCTTGCAGGCGTCGTGCGAGGAGCCGCCGCCGATCGAGACGAAGGAGTCGCACTTGTTCTGCTGGTACAGCGCCACGGCGTCCATGACGTTGTAGTCCTTGGGGTTGGACTCGACCTTGTCGTAGAGCACGACCTCCAGGCCGTGGTACTTCATCGACTCAACGATCTTGTGCACGGTGTCGCTGCCGCGCAGGCCGGTGGTCATCACCAGCGTCTTCTTGAAGCCCAGCTTCTTGGCCTCGGGACCGATCATCTCGTGCGCTCCGGGACCCATCAGGGCCCGCGGGAACGGATGGAACTCCTTGATCGGGAACGGCTTGAGAAGTTCGTCTACCTGCATCGGAACACGTTTCCTCTCCGCGGTGGGGAGCTCGGACGGGCCGAACGTAGGCGGCCCGCTTCCCGCCGTGGAAGCGGTGCGGCGGCGATCCCGGCCGGCCGGCCGGGGGGACGGCACGGACGCAGGGTGCGGGCCCCCTCCGAACGGAGGGGGCGACGGCGGCCGAAGGCACGGCGAGACGACGCGGGCCGCGGTCCTAGCTTCGTTCCAAGGGCCCGACGGCTCGCCCTCACGAGCCCGACGGCCCCTCCCTCCCCTCCATCCGTCCCGGAAGGACATGTCATGTACGAGGACGCCCGTACCACCGAGCCCGCCACCGTCACCGGCCCCACCGCCGCGCCGGAGGACGGCATCGTCGAGGCGGTGCTTGTCGAAGAGGTGCTCGTCGAGGAGGTCTCCATCGACGGCATGTGCGGCGTCTACTAGGCCACCGCCATGAACTCCCCCTTTGACGCCGGACGGCCGTACCGGCTGAACCCGAGTGTCGCGCTGCGCCCCGAGCCGTTCGGGGCGCTGGCGTACCACTTCGGCAACCGCCGGCTGTCCTTCCTGAAGGCACCCGAGCTGGTCGAGCTCGTCACCGGGCTCGACCGGCACCCCAGCGTGACCGAGGCGCTGGCCCGCGTACCCGGCCGGCGCCGCGCCGCCTTCCTGCGCGCCCTCGCCTCGCTGGCCGCCGCCGACATGATCATCCCGCAGTGATGCGGACGAGAAGCGGAAGAGGAGTCCGGTGATGACCACCCTCTACGAAGCCCCGCCCGCCGAGCCGGTACCGGCCCTGGTCGAGCAGTTCAAGGGCGGCCTGCACGCCCCGATCTGCCTGACCTGGGAGTGGACCTACGCGTGCAACCTGTCCTGCGCCCACTGCCTGTCCTCCTCGGGCCGGCGGGACCCGATGGAGCTGTCCACCGACGAGATCAAGTCGGTGATCCGGGAGCTGCAGCGGATGCAGGTGTTCTACGTCAACGTCGGCGGCGGCGAGCCGACCGTACGCCCCGACTTCTGGGAGCTGCTGGACTACGCGATCGCGCACCAGGTGGGCGTGAAGTTCTCCACCAACGGGCTGCGGCTCACCCCGGAGCGCGCCGAGCGGCTGGCCGCCACCGACTACGTCGACATCCAGATCTCGCTGGACGGCGCGACCCGCGAGGTCAACGACGCGGTGCGCGGGCCCGGTTCGTACGACATGGCGCTGCGCGCGATGGAGAACCTGGCCGCTGCCGGCTTCGCCGACTTCAAGATCTCGGTGGTGATGACCCGGCAGAACATCCCGCAGCTCGACGATCTCGCCGCCATCGCCGACCGGTTCGGGGCACAGCTGCGCCTCACCCGGCTGCGTCCCTCGGGCCGCGGCGCGGATGTGTGGGACGAGCTGCACCCCACGGACGCCCAGCAGCGCGAGCTGTACCGGTGGCTGGTCGCCAACGGCGAGAAGGTGCTGACCGGCGACTCCTTCTTCCATCTCAACGCGCTCGGCTCGACGCCGATTCCGGGCCTGAACCTGTGCGGCGCGGGGCGGGTGGTCTGTCTGATCGACCCGGTGGGCGACGTGTACGCCTGCCCGTTCGCGATCCACGACGCCTTCAAGGCGGGCAACGTCCGCTCGCCCGGCGGCTTCGACGAGGTGTGGCGCTCCTCGGCGCTCTTCGCCGAGCTGCGCGGTGAGCAGTCCTCGGGCGCATGCACGTCCTGCTCCGCGTTCGACGTCTGCCAGGGCGGCTGCATGGCCGCGAAGTTCTTCACCGGGCTGCCGCTGGACGGCCCGGACCCCGAATGCGTCAAGGGCCACGGCGCCGCCGCGCTGGCCGCCGCCGACCGGCAGCTGCCGCCGCAGGGCAAGGACCACTCGCACCGTACGAGCCCGGCGCCGCGCCCGGTGTCCCTGGGCATGCCGGCGCTGCGGACCCGCCGCCCCGACCGCGTCTGCGACGAGAGCCCGCTGGCCGGCCTGGACCCGCGGTGAGCAGCCGCCACGCCACGCGAACGGACAGAGACGACGAGAGAGGAAGATCATGAGCGGTTGGTTCGAGACGGTGACGGAGGCGCAGCGCAGGGCCCGGAAACGGCTGCCGAAGTCCGTCTACAGCGCGCTGCTCGCCGGTTCGGAGAAGGGCGTCTCCTACGACGACAACACCGCGGCCTTCGCACAGCTGGGGTTCGCCCCGCACGTCGCCGGGCTGTCGGCCAAGCGTGAGCTGGCGACGACGGTCCTGGGCGAGCAGATAGCGCTGCCGGTGATCATCTCCCCGACCGGGGTGCAGGCGGTGCACCCCGACGGGGAGGTGGCCGTCGCCCGCGCGGCCGCGGCCCGCGGCACGGCGATGGGCCTCAGCTCCTTCGCCAGCAAGCCGCTGGCGGACGTCGTCGCCGCCAACCCGCAGACGTTCTTCCAGATGTACTGGATGGGGACCCGGGACGACATCCGACGGCGGATCGAACGCGCCCGTGAGGCCGGGGCCAAGGCGCTGATCGCCACTCTCGACTGGTCCTTCTCGCACGGCCGGGACTGGGGCAGCCCGAAGATCCCCGAACGGCTGGACCTCAAGGCGATGGTGCGGTTCGCCCCGGAGGCGCTCGCGCGACCGCGCTGGCTGGCGGACTTCGTCAGGTACCGCGGCCTGCCCGACCTGACGACGCCCAACCTCGCCGAGCCGGGGCGCGGCGCGCCCACGTTCTTCGGGGCCTACGGCGAGTGGATGCAGACCCCGCCGCCCTCGTGGGAGGACGTGCGCTGGCTGCGCGAGCAGTGGGACGGGCCGTTCCTGCTCAAGGGCGTCTGCCGGGTGGACGACGCGCGGCGCGCGGTGGACGCCGGTGTCACCGCGATCTCGGTGACCAATCACGGCGGCAACAACCTCGACGGCACCCCGGCCCCGATCCGCGTGCTGCCGGCCGTCGCGGACGCGGTGGGCGACCAGGTGGAGGTGCTGCTGGACAGCGGTGTCCGCCGGGGCAGCGACGTGGTCAAGGCGCTGGCCCTCGGCGCCAGGGCCGTGATGATCGGCCGCGCCTACCTGTGGGGCCTGGCCGCGAACGGGCAGGCGGGGGTGGAGAACGTACTCGACATCCTGCGTGGCGGCATCGACTCGGCGCTGCTGGGCCTCGGCCGCTCCTCCGTCCACGAGCTGACCCGCGACGACGTGGTGGTCCCGCCCGGCTTCACCCGCACCCTGGGCGCGGCCTGAGATGCCGCCCGAGCCCGCCCCGCTGGCCGGGGCCACCTGGCCCGAACTGACGGATCGCCGCCCCTTGGTGCTCCTGCCGCTCGGCTCCTGCGAGCAGCACGGCCCGCACCTGCCGCTGGACACCGACGCGGCGGTGGCGGGAGCGGTCGCCGAACGGTCCGCCGCCCGGCTCGCCGACGCGGACGATACGCCGGACGTACTGGTCGCGCCGGTCCAGCCGTACGGCGCGAGCGGCGAGCACGAAGGCTTCGCCGGCACGGTCTCTCTCGGGCAGGCCGCGCTGGAACTGCTCGTCGTGGAGCTGGGGCGCTCGCTGCTGCGCTGGGCGGGGCGGCTGCTGGTGGTGAACGGGCACGGCGGCAACGTCGAGGCGCTGTCCCGGGCGGTGGCCCTGCTGCGGTACGAGGGCCGGGACGCCGCCTGGTGGCCGTGCGTACCGTCCGGTTCCGACGCGCACGCCGGGCGCGCCGAGACGTCGATGATGCTGCGGCTGCGCCCGGCGGCGGTACGCACCGGGCGCGCGGCAGCCGGGCCCACCGACCCCATCGAACGGCTGCTCCCCCGGCTGCGGGCGAGTTCGGTCCGCGCGGTCAGCCCGTCGGGCGTCCTCGGCGACCCGGCCGGTGCCCACGCGGCGGAGGGCGAACGGCTGCTGGCCGGAATGGCCGAGCGGCTGGCGGCGGACGCCGACGGCTGGCACGTGGGCGAGGACGGCCGGCTGGGCGGGCGGGCCGCCCAGCCGGCACGAGCGGTGCGGGAGGCAACACGATGACGCGGCCGGAGCAGCGGGTGGCCCTGGTCACCGGAGCCGCGCGGGGCATCGGCGCCGCGGTCGTACGACGACTGGCCGGCGAGGGCTGGGCGGTGGTCGCGGTCGATGCCTGCACGGACGACCCCGGCGTCCCCTACGCGCTGGCCGCGCCGGAGCAGTTGGCGGCGCTGGGCGAGGAGTTCACCGATGTCCGTACCGTACGGGCCGACGTCCGCGACGCCGCCGCCGTGCGGCGTGCCGTGGAGCTGGCCGAGCGGGAGTTCGGCGGGCTGGACGCGGCCGTGGCCGCCGCCGCGGTGATCCTGGGCGGCGGCCCGGTCTGGGAACAGCCCGAAGCGGACTGGCGGACCCTCTTCGACGTGGACGTCACCGGCGTACTGAACCTGGCGCGCGCCGCCGTACCCGCGCTGCTCCGCAGGCCGGCGCCCCGGCACGGCCGGTTCGTCGCCCTCGCCTCGGCCGCGGCCCACCGCGGCCTGTGGGGCCTGGGCGGCTACTGCGCGGCCAAGCACGCCGTACTGGGCCTGGTACGCGGCCTCGCCTACGACCTCCGGGACACCGGCGTCAACGCGGTCGCGGTCTCGCCCGGCTCCACCGACACCGCCATGCTGCGCGCCACCGCCGCCCTCTACGGCCTCGACGACACCGCCGGACTCGCCGCGAGCCAGCTGGTGGGGCGGGTGCTGGCCCCGGAGGAGGTGGCCACCGTGGTCGCGTGGGCCTGCGCCCGCGAGGCCGCCGCCGTCACCGGATCGGTCCTGCACGCGGACGGAGGCTTCACCGGATGACCGCCACGCCCCTCCCCCCGCCTCTGCCCGAGCCCTGGGACACCCGGCTCCCCATCGGCTTCGCCGTCGAACTCGCCGCCGACGCGCACCGCTCGCGCGACGGGCGGCTGCTGCTCGCCGGCGCGCCGCCCCGGCTGCTCCGCCTCGGGCCGACGGCCGCACGGCTGCTGGACGGAGGCCGGTTCACCGTCACCGGCCGGACCTCGGCGGCGCTCGCCCGGCGGCTGCTGGACATCGGGGCGGTACATCCCCGGCCGCCCGCCGGAGCCGCGGCCGGCCGGCCGGAGCGCGGTACGGAGGGCCCGCGGACAACCGTCGTCGTGCCCGTCCGCGACCGGGCCGACCTCGTGGACCGGTTGCTGGGCCGGCTGCGGGCCGACCCGCTCACCGCCCGGCTGCCGGTGCTCGTCGTCGACGACGGGTCCCACGAGTCCGCGGCACCGGCGCTGGCGCGGGCCGCCGACCGGCACGGCGCCACCCTGTTCCGCCATCCCCGCAACCTCGGCCCCGCCGCGGCGCGCAACACCGGCCTGCGGCACGCGGCCACCCCGTACGTCGCGTTCCTCGACTCCGACGTGGCGCCCGGACCGGGCTGGCTGGCGCCGCTGCTGGCGCAGTTCGCCGACCCCGCGGTGGCGCTCGTCGCGCCCCGGATCGTCGCGGCGCCGGTTCCCGGCGATCGGCGCCGCGTCCTGGACCGCTACGAGGGCGTGCGGTCGCCGCTGGACATGGGCGCACGGGAGGGGCCCGTCGTGCCGCTGTCGGCGCTCGCGTACGTGCCGAGCGCGACACTCGTCGTCCGGCGGGCAGCGCTGGGCGCGGGCTTCGACCCACGGCTCCGGGTGGCCGAGGACGTGGACCTCTGCATGCGGCTGCACGAGGCGGGCTGGCGACTGCGGTACGTACCCGCCGTCACCATGGGCCACCACCACCGCACCGGACTGCGGGGCTGGCTCGGGCAGCGGGCCGGGTACGGCACCGGCGCCGCCGAACTGGCGCTGCGTCACCCCGGGCAGGTACCGCCGATGCACGCCGCGCCCTGGTCGGTGGCCGCCTGCGCCCTGCTGCTGCGCGGGCGGCCGCTGCCGGCGGCCGCCGCGGTCGCACTGGCCGGGGTGACCGCGGTACGGCTGGCCCGCCGGATGCCGGACGCCGACACGCCGGTACGCGCCGCCGCGCTGCTGACCCTCGCCGGACTGCGCGGCACCGCCGAGCAGTTGCTGCGCTGCGCGACCCGGCACCACTGGCCGCTGGCGCTGGCGGCGGGCGCGGCGAGCCGCCGGGCCCGCCGGGTGCTGCTCGCCGCCGCCCTCGCCGAGGGGTTGCTCGACCACCGGCGCGCCGCCTCCGGCCTCGGTCCCCTGACGCACGTGGCGGTCCGCCGCCTGGACGACCTCGCGTACGGCTGGGGCGTGTGGCGCGGTGCGCTCCGCCGCCGGACCGCGGGCCCGCTGGTGCCGCGGATCGTACGGACCGCCGCGCCCGCCCGGCCGCCCGCCGCAACCCCGCCCTCTCGTACGCCGCGCCCCGCGCACCAACCTTCCGCCAACCTCCCCGCGCCACATTGAGTACACCTTCGCTCGCTTGAGCGATCACACCTCGGCCCGCTGTTCGACGCCCCGCCCGGAGGCCCCCTGATGTCCGTCCCGCCGCCCACCGAACAGACCGCCGGCACCGCCCAGTCCGGCCCGGCCGGCGAACCGCTCGCCCAGCCCGACACGGCGCTGACGGCCTTCTGGGCCGGACAGGCCCGGCGGCTGCACTGGGAACGGCCATGGGCCGAGGTGCTGGACTGGTCCGACGCACCGTTCGCCCAGTGGTTCTCCGGCGGCCGGCTGAACGTCGCGTACAACTGCGTCGACCGCCACGTCGCGGACGGCCACGGCGAGCAGGTCGCCTTCCACTGGGAGGGCGAGCCGGGCGACACCCGCACGATCACCTACGCCGACCTTCAGCGCGAGGTGTGCCGTACCGCCAACGCCCTGCTCTCGCTGGGCCTGACGGCCGGCGACCGGGTGGCCATCCAGCTGCCGATGATCCCCGAAGCGGTCTTCGCGATGCTGGCCTGCGCGCGGCTCGGGCTGCCGCACAGCGTCGTGTTCGGCGGATTCTCGCCGGCGGCGCTGCGGTCCCGCATCACGGACGCCGGGGCGCGGCTGCTGATCACGGCGGACGGGCAGTACCGCAGGGGCACCGCCGTACCGATGAAGGACGGCACGGACGAGGCCACGGCACACACCCCGAGCATCGAGCACGTCCTCGTCGTCCGGCGTACCGGCGGCGAGGTCGCGTGGACCGAGGGGCGCGACCTGTGGTGGCACGAGCTGGTGGACGCGCAGTCCGACGTGCACGAGGCGGTGGCGTTCGACGCCGAGCACCCGCTGTTCATCCTCTACACCTCGGGCACGACGGGCAGCCCCAAGGGCATCCTGCACACCTCCGGCGGCTACCTCACCCAGGCCGCCTACACCCACCGCACCGTCTTCGACCACCGCCCCGGCGACGACGTCTACTGGTGCACCGCCGACATCGGCTGGATCACCGGACACACCTACATCGTGTACGGACCGCTGGCCAACCGCGCGACCTCCGTCCTCTACGAGGGCACACCCAACACCCCGCACGAGGGGCGGCACTTCGAGATCATCCAGAAGTACGGCGTCTCGCTCTACTACACCGCGCCCACCTTGATTCGCTCCTTCATGAAGTGGGGCGAGGAACTGCCGGCGCGGTACGACCTGTCCACGCTGCGGGTGCTGGGCAGCGTCGGCGAACCGATCAACCCCGAGGCGTGGCGGTGGTACCGCAAGCATCTGGGTGCCGGCCGGACGCCCGTCGTGGACACCTGGTGGCAGACCGAGACCGGCGCCGTCATGCTCTCCCCGCTGCCGGCCGAGGCGGACGCGAAGCCGCCCAAGCCCGGCTCGGCACAGGCCCCGCTGCCCGGCATCTCGGCCGCCGTCGTCAACGACCGGGGGGAGCCGGTCGGCCGCGGCGAGAGCGGCTACCTCGTACTGGACCGGCCCTGGCCCGCGATGCTCCGCGGCATCTGGGGCGACGAGGAGCGGTTCCGGGAGACGTACTGGTCGCGCTTCGCCCGCCAGGGGTACTACTTCGCCGGCGACGGCGCGCGCTACGACGAGGACGGCGACATCTGGCTGCTGGGCCGGGTGGACGACGTCATGAACGTCTCCGGGCACCGGATCTCCACCGCCGAGGTCGAGTCGGCGCTGGTCGCGCACCCGAGCGTGGCCGAGGCGGCGGTGGTCGGCGCGACGGACGCGACCACCGGGCAGGCCATCGTCGCGTTCGTCGTGCTGCGCGGCAGCGCGCCGGACGACGGCACGGACGTCGTGGGCCCGCTCCGTGCCCACGTCGCCGCGGAGATCGGGCCGATCGCCAAGCCCCGGCAGATCATGGCCGTGCCGGAGCTGCCGAAGACCCGCTCGGGCAAGATCATGCGGCGGCTGCTGCGGGACGTGGCGGAGAACCGCGAGATCGGGGACGTCACCACGCTGGCCGACGCCTCCGTCATGGCCTCGATCCAGCAGGGCCTCGCCGACGGCTGACGCGCCCGCGCACGTGTCGCCCCTCTCCCTCCCCCGAAAGGCACCCTCACCCATGCGCTTCGTGCTCATCGGCCCGCCCGGCGCGGGCAAAGGCACCCAGGCGGCCGTCCTGAGCGAACGGCTCGGCATCCCGCACCTGTCCACCGGCGACCTGTTCCGGGCCCACCTCGCGGACGGCACCCGGCTGGGCCGGGCCGCCCGGCGCTATCTCGACGCCGGCGAGCTCGTCCCCGACGAGCTGACCGATGACATGGTGCGCGCCCGGCTCGCCGAACCCGACGCCCGCGACGGCTTCCTGCTCGACGGCTATCCGCGCACCGTCCGGCAGGCCGGCGTGCTCGCGGACCTGCTGGCCGCGGACGGCACCGGGCTGACCGCCGTACTCGAATTCGCCGTTCCGGAGGAGGTCGTGGTGGACCGCCTGCTGGGCCGCGGCCGCCCCGACGACACCGCGGACGTCATCCGCAACCGGCTGGGGGTGTACCGACGGCGGACCGCGCCGCTGCTGGCGACGTACGCGGATCTGCTGGTGACGGTCGACGCCGACGGCACGGTGTCGGAGATCGCCGACCGGGTACGGGACGCCGTCGCCACCGTGGCCGACCCCGCATGAGCCCGGCGCCCGTCACCCGCGTACCGGTCTCACGCCGTCCGGGGTCTCGCCACCAGCCAGTTGGTGGGGACCTCGACGGTGCTGCCGTCGGGGCGTGTCTCGGTGGTGATCAGGGGGAGGCGGCCGGAGCCGGCCGTCTCCAGGCCGTGGGCGGTCAGCAGGTCCGGTATGGAGCCGTCGGGCATCTCGGCCGGCGCGATGCCGTGGGAGAAGATCGCGCGTATCTTCGGCGGCGGGCCCTCCGGGCGCTGTACCAGGGACATCAGTACGTCCTTGGCGTCCTCGGAGGGCTCCACGAGGAAGAGCCGGCCGCGGGTGCCGAGGAGGCGGGCGATGTTCGCGACGATGGCAGGCCGGTCCTCGGGGGCGCACTGGTGCAGTACTCCGCGCATGTAGACATTGGCGTCGCCCACGTCCTCGTGCAGCGCCGTCGTCTGGCCGGTGTCCACGGCATCGACCTGTCGGTATTCGGCCACGTGGGCAGGGTCCTCGCGCCGGGCCCGGTCAATTGCGGACGCCGAGACGTCAACGCCGATCGCACGTGGGTACCGTTCGGCCAGAAAGCGAGTCTGTGTGCCGTTTCCGCACCCGAGATCGATGACGGGCAGCCCCGCGTCGAAGAGCTCCTCGAAAAGCGGGAGATGGAGCGCGACCGCCTGTGCGGGCGCCGCGTCCCAGAACACCTCGCCCTCGCCCGCCGGCGCATCTCGCCAGAAGTCTTCCCATGCCGTTGATCCGTGGCTCGATGCGCTCATGGCCAATTGCTACTGCCGAGTTCCACCGGGCCGCAAGGGTGGCAACGCTTCTTTCAAGAGTGGTAGTCGATCTTTCACTTCTTGTTCGAGCGCGCTCCGCGGCGCACCCGCGGCAGCGTCTGCTCGAACCACACCGTCTTGCCCGTGGACGTACGGCTCGTGCCCCACTCCCGGGCCAGCCGGCTCACCACCCGCAGCCCACGCCCGAATTCGTCGTCTTCCTTCACGTTCAGCAGCTGCGGCAGGCTGTGGTCGTCGTCCGACACCTCGCAGAGCAGCGCGTCCGTCCGCACCAGGCGCAGCACGACGTGCTGGGTGTGCGCATGCCGTACGGCGTTGGTCACGACCTCGCTGACCAGCAGCTCGGCGGTGTCCGACGCGGACTCCAGGCCCCAGACGGCGAGCTGGTCCCGGGCCAGCCGGCGGGCCCGGGAGACCTCGCCCGCCGCTATGGGCAGCCGCCACTCGGCCACGTCAGCGCGCTCGATGCCGTTCAGCCGGGCCATCAGCAGCGCCACGTCGTCCTTGCGGCCGCCCCTGCCCTCGTTCAAGGTCGCCGCGAGCGACCGGATGATCATGTCGCAGGCGTCGTCCATGGAGGCGGCCGGGTGCGCAGCGGACTCGGCGAGCGCGGCCAGCCCGACGCCGATGTCCTCGCCGCGCACCTCCACCAGGCCGTCCGTGCACAGCACGAGCCGGTCACCGGGCGCGACGGGCAGGGTCACCGCCTCGAAGGGCACACCGCCGACGCCGATCGGGGCGCCCGTCGGCAGGTCCAGCAGCTCACTGCGGCCGTCCGCCGCGCGGACGACGACAGGCGGGATGTGCCCGGCGTTGGCGATGGTCAGCCGGGACTCGATCGGGTCGTAGACGACGTACAGACACGTCGCGAGGTAGTTGTCGCCGAGGCGCTGGGCGAGGTCGTCCAGACTGCGCAGCAGCTGCGCCGGCGGCATGTCGATGGCGGCCATGGTCTGTACGGCGGTCCGCAACTGGCCCATCATCGCCGCGGAGTTCAGGCCGTGCCCCATCACGTCGCCGACCACCAGCGCAGTACGGGAGCCCGGCAGCTTGATGGTGTCGAACCAGTCGCCGCCGACCCGGCCGAGGCGGGTGCCCGGCAGATAGCGGGTCGCGGTGTCGCAGCCCGCCATCCGGGGCTCGATGTGCGGGAGCATGCTGTCCTGGAGCGTCTCCGCGACGTTCTCCTGGTACGTGTACATGCGGGCGTTGTCGAGCACCAGGCCCGCACGCGCGGCCAGTTCGGCTCCCGTGACCCGGTCCATGTCGTTGAACTCCGCGCGCTCCGGGTGGCGCAGCAGGATCATGAACCCCAGGACGACGTTCCGCGCCTTCAGCGGGACGACCAGCATGGAACGCAGGTTGATCAGCGGACTGATGTCGCGCTTCTCGAACTGCGCCGCGATGGCGTTGCCCATCTCCTCGCTGATCCGCGGGATCAGCACGGGCTCGCCGGTGGTCATGCACTGGAAGAACGGCGTGTGCGCCGGGAACGGCATCGACTCGCCGACCGGCACCACGTCGTCCCAGCGGCCCGGCTCGTCGTTGTGCTCCAGCGCCACGCGGTGCCACATGGTCGTGGTGTCCGGCGGGCCGTCGGGGAAGCCCTCGCCCGCGATGACCTGCTCGCGCAGATACGTGCCCGCGACATCGGTGAAGCGGGGCACGACGGCCTCGCTGACCTCCTGGATCGTACGGGCCAGGTCCAGCGAGGAGCCGATGCGGCCGCTGACCTCGTTCAGGAACTCCAGGCGCTCGCGGACCGCGACGTATTCGAGGTCCGACTCCAGTTCGGCGGCGGCCGCCGCCGCGGTCTGCGGATCGGCGGCCTCCTCGGAGGCGGCGCGCAACAGCCGGGCCCGCCGCTCCACGCGCCGGGGCACACCCCAGTCCGGCGTGACCGGAAAGCGCTCCTGCTGACTGATCTCCAGCACGGGATAGCCCAGTTCGAGCACCTGGGAGACGATCCGGGCGCTTTCCTGCGGGCTCATGCTCGGCAGGATCTCGGGCAACCGCCGGGCCAGCTCCTGGGAGCCGGGGAAGTCCGTGTGCAGCGCGAAACCCGGCGCGTACCGCTCCCGGTCCCGCCCCTCACCCTCGCCGTGCAACTGCCCCGCGTCGGCGGCCAGCACGAGCAGCCGCTCGGGGCCGGGCCCGACCAGGGGGTAGGCCCACCACAGGATGTCGATCCGGCCGCGCTCCGGATCCGCCGTACGGGCCCGCCCGGCCCGCGGGTAGGAGGTCTCGCCCCCGAGCGCGGACTCCAGGTCGGGGCCGTGCGGGTCCTCGACGCCGTCCGGGCCGCGCCACTCGTCGGAGCCCAGCGCCCCGGAGACGGGCATCAGCTCCACGGCGGGCGCGCCCACCGCCTCCTCGCGCGAAGGACCGAAGAGCCGGCGCGCACCGCGGCTCCAGTGGGAGACCAGCCCGCGGGCATCGACCACGACGACGGCCAGGGGGATCCGGCCGGGCTCGGGTTCCCGCGGCGCGGGCACCCCCTGCGCCGCGCTCACCATGTCGTCGCCGTGCGACGGGCCACGCTCCATGGGCGGTTGCTCCTTCGTACGCGTACGCATGATCTGCGTCCCGCTACCACGGTACGGCCACACGCTGCCTGACGGGGCGCATTCCGGGAAGTGCCGTACCGCGGCCGAAGGGCGTCCTGCCTCGCGTTACTCCACGGCACACACGCTTCACCCACCGCCCGCACACCTCCCGCCGGTCCCGTGAACGATCGCCGTCCACGAGCACGGGACCGTAGCGGAAAGGAGCGTGCCGCGGAGGCCCTGGACGCACGAAGGTGCATATTTCCGCCGAGTACGCCCCGCGGATGCGCGTGCGCTCCGGAGGGCCGCGCTCCGGGACGTCCCGCGGCGTGCCGTCCGGGGCCAGCGGTCAGTCCTCGTGCCCGAGCTGAAGATCGCGCTCCGTCCGGCCGCCGCCCGCCACCTGGAGCACCGTGGCCACCGGCGGATAGCCGGCGGCGACCACGGTGTACTCGCCCGCGGCCATGTCCACGAAGCGGAACAGCCCGTCGGGACCCGTGGTCGCGGTGTCCACGACGTTGCCGCCCGCGTCCAGCAGCGTGACCCGGGCGTCCTCCACGGGACGCCCGCCACCGGCCCGCACGGTGCCGCGCAGCACGGCCCCGCCCGCCAGTTCGACGTCCTGGCGTGTCTCGCGGGCCGCCTGGACGGTCACCGGCAGCGCGGCCGGCCGGAAGGCGGGGGCGCTGGAGGCGAGCGTGTACTCCCCCGCCACCAGCTCGCCGATCACGTACCCGCCCTCGCGCCCGCTGCGCGTCGTGGCCACCACCTCGCCCCGCACGTCCGTCAGCGTCACCATGGCATCGCGCACGGGCGTGCCGTCGGCCGTGGTGACCGTGCCCGCGAGCCGCCCCGCGCCGCCGAGGACCACGTCCAGGTCGACCGGCCGGTCCCCCACCGTGACGCTGACGGCGCGGGGCTGATGGCCGCCGGCCGCCGCGATCAGCACGTACGACCCCGTGCCCGGGGTGCTCAGCGCGTACCGCCCGTCCTCGCCGGTCGCGCCGCGCCCGATCTGCCGCCCGGTGACGTCGATGAGGGTGAGCGCGGCGCGCGGTACGACGGAGCCGTCGTGGTGCTGCACGGTGCCGCAGACGGGCACTCCGGCCGGCGAGTACGGAGCGGCGGCGGGTGCGGTGCGGGCCGCGGGGACGGTCGCGACGGCCTCCGCGCCGCCCTCGCCCGGGGCGGTCTGCGGGTCGTGCGGGGAGTAGGCAGCGTGGGACACCTGGGGGTTCTCCTTGAGGAAGAAGGCGAGCAACAGCCCGAGGAGGAGCACGGGCACGAGGTGGCGCAGGAGGCCGGGCACGGCCTCGGCGTGGGCGGCGGTACCGCCGTCGTGGAGCGGGCCCGCCGCCTGTACGGCGAGCACGGCACCGAGTGCGGCCACGCCGGCGGCGGCACCGAGCTGTCGCGCGTACGCACCGGCGGCGAGGGCGGTGGTGGTGCCGTCGGGGTGCTCGGCCTGCCGCACGGCAACGGGGAGGACCGGCAGGACGAAGCCGAGGCCGAACCCGAGGATGCCCGTCCAGAGCGCCACGGTGACGTGTGCGGTGTCCGCCCGGAGGTGGGAGAGGAGCCACATGCCTTCGGCGGCGAGGGCACAGCCCAGTACCGGGAACAGCTTGTGGTGACCGGTGCAGCCGATGAGCCGGCCGGCGACGGCCGCCGCCAGGACGAAGCCGCCCGCCATCGGGAGCAGCGGCAGCGCGCCTTCGAGGGCCGAAGTGCCGCCGGGCCCTTGGAAGAAGGCCGGAAGGTGTACGACGGCCCCGAGGAGCGCGGCACCGGCCGCCGCGCCGACGGCACCGGTGGCGAGGAACGTCCGGTCGCGGAGGAGGCGCGGCGGAAGGATCGGTTCGGCGGTGAAGTACCCGACGGCCACGAGGAGGAGGGCGCTGCCGAGCGCGCCGCAGGAGAGGCCGAGCACGCCCCGCGAATCCCAGGCGTGCTCCGTGCCGGCCCAGCAGGCGAGCAGGACCGCGCACGCGGAGAACGCGGCGAGCAGCAGGACGCCCACGGGGTCGGTCCCCGGCCGCCGGACGGGCCGGGGCACCTTCAGGGCGACGGCCACCACGAGGAGGGCGAAGAGCCCGAGGGGCACGTTGACGCCGAAGCACCAGCGCCACGAGGCGTGTTCGGCGAGGAGGCCGCCGACCAGCGGGCCCGCTGCGGTGGCGAGCCCGTAGGCGGCGCCGGTGAGGACCGTGGCGCGGACGCGCGCCCGGTGCGGCTCGGTCTCCGACGCCAGCGCCTGCACGCCGGCCATGATGCCGCCGGCGCCGAGTCCCTGAAGAGCGCGGCCGGCGAGCAGTGCGTCCATCGTGTGCGCCCGGGTCGCCATCGCGGAGCCGGCCACGAAGACGAGGAGGGCGAGGATTAGCGCCGGCTTGCGGCCGAAGCGGTCGCCGAGCCTGCCGTGCAGGGGCAGGGCCACGGCCGAGGCGAGGAGGTGCGCGGGCACCAGCCACGCGGTCCGGTCGGCGCCGGACAGCCGGCCGGCGAGCTCCGGGAGCGGGCCGGCCACGACGGTCTGGCCCAGCGCCGCGAGGAGCAGCGCCGGGGCCAGACCGAGCACGGCCGCCGTACGGACGCGGCGGGGGCCGGGCCGCTCCGTCTCCACGGGGCCGGGCTCGGCGGGCCGCGACGCGTTTGGTCCGGCCGTGGCCACGCCGGACGCCGGTGGTCCCGACCTCTCGTCCGGCTCCGCCAGTGTGGTACCTCCCACGTGCTGCTCCCCTCGTCACGCCTGTGCCGCGCCCTGTTCTCGCATCGGGCGACAACTGCGATCAAGCGTGACGAAACGGAGCGTACGGGGCAGGTTCCGCCGTCAACGGCCGTACGGAGGCGGCAGGCCCGGCCCCCATCAGGGCTTTAGCCCGTCGGCCGCGGGCGGCGCGCGTCATGCGGGCACGGTGGGAAACCACTCGATCCGGTGAGGCGCGCGGCCCGGCTCCCGCTCCCCTGCGGGCGCGGTCACTTCTCCGTGTGCGCCGCGAGGTTGGCGAGCATCGCGTCGTAGATCCGGCCGAGGCCCTTGGGCGCGAAGGTGCGCTCGAAGAAGCCGCCGACGCCGCCCGCGCCCTGCCAGGTGGTGGTGACGACGACCCGGGCCCGCTGCTCGCCGGCGGGGGTGACGGTCCAGGTGGTGACCATCGAGGAGTTGCGGTCCTTCTCCACCAGCTGGCCGTCGGTCGGCTCGTCGACCTCCAGCAGGCAGTCGCGGACGCGCTTGCTGGTCGCCTGGAGCTTCCAGTGCACCAGCGTGCCCTTGCCGTCGCCGCCCTCGCGGACCTCGTACTCGCTGAAGTGCTCGGGCAGCAGCTTCGGGCGGGTGCCGGAGTAGTCCGCGAGCGCGTCGAACACGTCGTCCGGGTTCGCCGCGATCTCGCGCTGCGTGGTGGCCTCGACCTGGCCCATGAGTGCTGCCCTCCAGGGTGCTCGCTTGCTGGTGGTGCGGTGTGCGGCAAGCCAACCACTCCGGCGCTGCGCGCCCAAATCCGGGTTGACAGCACCGATGGGAACGTCTGTTCTATTATCGACGGCGGGGGGCCGCAGCACCCATGAGGAGGCGCGATGCGCTGGGAGAACTTGAGCGAGGGCTCGGCGGACCCGTCAGGTCCGCCGCGCACGCCCGCGCTCTTCGGCACGGACGTGGTCAGCCGGACCATCGACACCCCGGAGTTCCGCGGGGTGACGTTCCACGAGGTACGGGCCCGGTCCCTCGTCAACCGGGTCCCGGGCGCCTCCCGCATGCCGTTCGAATGGACGGTGAACCCCTACAGGGGCTGCACACACGCCTGCGTGTACTGCTTCGCCAGGCGCACCCACAGCTACCTCGACCTGGACACCGGACTCGGCTTCGACAGCCAGATCGTGGTCAAGGTCAACGCGCCCGACCTGCTGAGACGCGAGCTGTCCGGCAGACGCTGGCGCGGCGAGCACATCGCCATGGGCACCAACGTCGACTGCTACCAGCGGGCCGAGGGCCGGTACCGCCTGATGCCCGGGATCATCAGCGCCCTCCGGGACCACGCGAACCCCTTCTCGATCCTCACCAAGGGCACGCTGATCCTCCGCGACCTCGACCTGCTGCGCGCCGCCGCCGAGGTCACCGACGTCGGCATCTCGATGTCGGTCGGCTTCCTGGACCGCGAACTGTGGCGCACCGTGGAGCCCGGTACGCCGTCCCCGGAGCGCCGCCTGGACGCCGTCCGCACCCTCACCGAGCACGGGATCGGCTGCGGCGTCCTGATGGCCCCCGTCATCCCGTTCCTGGGCGACCACCCGGACCAGCTGCGCGCCACCGTACGGGCCGTCGCGGCGGCCGGCGCGTCCTCCGTGACGCCGCTGGTGCTGCACCTCCGGCCGGGCGCCCGCGAGTGGTTCATGGCCTGGCTGGAGCACCACCACCCCCATCTGGTGCGGCGGTACGAGCGCCTGTACGCGGACGGCGCGTACGCCCCGAAGTGGTACCAGCGGCGCATTACCCGCCAGGTCCACGAGCTGGCCGCCGAGTACGGCATCGGCCCCGCACGCGCCGCCGAGCACCGCCGCGTCGCGCCCCGCCCGGAGCCCCGGGTACCGGCCCAGGCCGGCTCCGCGGACCTGGGCTCCCCCACCGGCCCCGCGGCCGCCGAGGCCACCCAGCTGACGCTGCTCTGACCACCCCCCGGGTCCGTACGACGCTGGGGCCTGCCCCTCTGCGGCAAGCCACGCGCCGCGCCGGCTTGACGCGCAACCAAATGGTTGCCAATCTGGTGGGGAGGGGAGGGAGCGACATGGACGAGGTGTTCAAGGCGCTCGCGGACGCGAGCCGCCGGCGGCTGCTGGATCGGCTGAACGAGCGAAATGGGCAGAGCCTGCGCGAGCTGTCGGCAGGGCTGGGGATGTCCAGACAGGCGGTGTCCAAGCATCTGGCGCTCCTGGTGGGGGCCGGTTTGGTCACGACGGTCCGACGCGGCCGGGAGAGGCTGCACTACCTCAACCCCGTACCCCTCCACGAAATCGCCGACCGCTGGATCGGCCAGTACGAGCGAGGCCGGATGGCCGCGCTCAGCAACCTGAAGCACGCCCTGGAAGGAACGGCGATGACCAAGCCCGAGTTCGTCTACACGATCTACATCCACACCACGCCCGAGAAGCTCTGGGAGGGGCTGACCAGCCCGGAGTTCCTGAAGCAGTACCACGGCGGCTGGGCACCCTCCTCCGACTGGCAGGTCGGCTCCAAGGTGCTGTGGCCGGTCGAGGACGGCGGCGAGCCGCAGGACCTCGGCCAGGTCGTCACCGAGGCGGAGCCGGGCAGGCGGCTCGCCTACACCTGGCACACGCTGCAGCCGATGCACCAGGAGATGTTCGGCATGAGCGACGCGGAGTTCGCCGAGGCGGTCAAGGAACGCTCGAAGGTCTCCTTCGACATCGAACCGGCCGAGGAGCCGGAGCTGGGCGTGAAGCTGACCATCACCCACGACGGCTTCACCTCGGCCGACTCCAAGATGCTGGAGGGCGTCAGCGGTGGCTGGATCATGATGCTGTCGGAGCTGAAGACGATCCTCGAAAAGGCCTGACCTGCCCGTCGGAAACCGCCTGGGCGCTGCGGGCGCCTGCCCCGTACGCTGGGCCGGTGCGAATCGGGGAGCTGGCGGCGGTCACGGGGGCGACGCCCCGGGCGCTGCGCCACTACGAGCAAGAGGGGCTGATCGGCTCCGTACGCGAGGCCAACGGCTACCGCGTCTACGACGAGCGCGCCGCGGTGCGGGTCCGGAACATCCGGCACCTGCTCGACGCCGGGCTCACGCTGGCCGACGTGCGGTGCTTCGCGGGCTGCCTGGACGGCGACATGACGACCGCGCCGCCGTCCCCCGAAGGCCTGCGCGTCGCCCGGGACCGGCTCGCCCTGATCGACGCGCGGATCGCCGCGCAGACGGAGGCCCGCGACCGGCTGGCCCGCGCGCTGGACGCGGCGCAGGCCCCGCCCGAGGCGCCGCTCACGCCACCATCGCACCCCCGTCCACCGGCAGGATCGCGCCCGTGACGAACGCGGCCTCCGGGGAGGCCAGCCGCAGCACCGCCGCGGCGACCTCCTCCGGACGGCCCAGCCGGCCCAGCGGGGTGTGGTCGATCTGCCAGGCGCGGACTGCTGCCATGCGTTCCGCCGACAGCCCCTGGTGCTCCCCGATCGGTGTCTCGACGGCGCCGGGGGCGACGCCCACGACCCGTATGCCGCGCGGTGCCAGCTCCACCGCCCAGCTGCGGGTGAGCGTGTCGAGTCCGGCCTTGCTCGCGGCGTAGACGGCGTTGCCGGGCCAGGCGCGCCGGCCCACGGCCGTCGAGATGTTGACCACGACACCGCCGGCGCACTCCAGATGCGGCAGGGCCGCCCCGGTCAGCAGCACGGGCGCCACCAGGTTGGTCGCGAGCTGCGGCGCGATGGATCCCTTCGTGCAGGTCCCCAGCGCCCCGCTGCCCACGATCCCCGCGTTGTTGACCAGGACGTCCAGCCGCCCGTGCGTGGCGATCACATGGTCCGTGATCCGTTCCGGGGCCCCGTCGGCGGTGATGTCGGCGGCGTACGGCGATATCGCCGGGTGGCCGGCCGCGGCCTCCGCCAGCGGCTCCGGACGCCGCCCGACCGCCACCACACGTGCCCCCGCGGCCACGAAGGCCCGTGCGGTGGCTCGCCCGATGCCGGTCCCGGCTCCGGTGACCACCACGACCCGCCCGCCGAACTCCTGCTTCTCTGCGCTCATGCCGGGCAGTCTGGAACCCTGCCGCCTGCGTCAAGGTCAACTCCCCGGCGACGCGCCCCCGAAATGCCCACGACACCCGTGTCCCGCGCGCCTAGCCTGCCCCCATGGGTGAGCTGCGGATACGGCGGATGGCCGAGGACGACATCGGGGCGGTCTGCGCGATCAGGGTCCGGGGCTGGCAGTGGGCCTACGCCGGGCTGGTGCCCCAGCACTTCCTCGACGGGCTGGACGTCGCCGAAGAGGCGCAGCGGCGGCGGGAGTTCTTCAGCGAAGCACCGGCCGAGGTGGTCAACCTCGTGGCGGAGCACGCCGGTTCGGTGGCCGGCTGGGCCGCGTTCGGGCCGTACCGCGACGAGACGTCCGGCCGGCGGGACCCCGCGCACGCGGAGCTGTACGCGCTGTACGTACGGCCCGAGCAGACGGGCACCGGCATCGGCCGCGCGCTGATGACCGCGTCCCTCGACCTCACCAGGGAGCGCGGTTACTCCGGCATGCGCCTGTGGGTGCTCAAGCACAACGCCCGCGCGCGCCACTTCTACGAGCGCGCGGGCTTCGCCCCGGACGGCGTGGAGGACGCCGAGGAACTGGCCGGCGCGCTCGTACCGGAGGTCCGGTACGCCCGCTCTCTGTAGCGCCGGTCAGCCGCGGCCGTTGCGTCCGCTGTCCAGCCTCGCCAGGGAGGCCGCCGCCGCGGCCGCCAGCCGCGGGTGGTCCAGGGCCGAGGTGAGGGCCGGGACGGCGCGCCGGTCACCGAGCGCGCCCAGGCCCTCCACGCAGGCCAGCGCGACGCGCCAGTAGGGGGTGTGCGGGGTGAGGAGGCGTTCGAGGGTGGAGATCAGCGCCGGGACGGACTCGGGGGCGCGGAGGTCCGCCAGCAGGCGCACGGGGTGCAGGGCGTAGGCGGTGCGGAGGGGGTTGGTGGCCAGGGCCGCGGCGGCACGCGCCGTACGGGGGTCGCCGAGGCGGGCCAGCGCGTGCGCGGCGGTGGCGCAGCGGACGGGGTCGCGGTAGTTCAGCAGCAGGACGAGCGTCTCGAAGGCGCGGCGGTCGCCGGCGCAGCCCAGCGAGAAGGCGGCGATCTCGCGGGTCCACAGCGGGCGCTCGACGGCCGTGAGCATTCTGGCCAGCTCCTCGCGCCCGGCCGGGGTGTTCTTGCGGGCGAGGCCCAGCAGGCGTTCATAGGTGACGAGGTCGGCCGGTGACTGCAGCTCGCCCCGTACCCGGTCGGTCAACTCGTGGAAGTGGTCTTCCATTTGTGTGGCTCCTCCCCCACTGCCTCGGCGTGGCCCGCGCCACAGATTAATCCCCCCTCTTCCCCCTGGCGCTTGCCGTTACCCGCGAGTTAATCTGCTGGCACGAGCAGCACCCCTGCTCGGGCGGCCTGGTGACGCAGCCGCCAAGAGTGAAGTCGGTTCGGCACCGCAACGCACGACACACAGCGAGTGACCGGCAGCGATCCCGGGACAGGGTCCGCCGCGCAGCTCCCTCCGTACGCGCCCTTCGACCGCGTCGACCGCGTGTGCGCTCACCCTCAGTCGTCACTTCTCCCCTGTTCGCAGGGGAACACCCTCTGGAGTCTCGTGATGGGCTTCTCGTCCACCCCTGATTCGCCCCTGTCCCCCGCCACCGCCGCGTCCGGCATCGCCACCGTCGCCGTCGTCGGCCTGGGCACGATGGGCACCGGCATCGCCGAGGTGCTCGCCCGCGCCGGCCGCGAGGTCATCGGCATCGACATCGACGACGCCGCGGTGCGCCGCTCCGTCACCGCACTGGAGTCCTCCACCGCCCGCGCCGTGCGCCGCGAGCGGCTCACCGAGCGCGAGCGGGCCGATGCGCTCGCCCGCTTCCGCACCTTCTCCGACCTGCAGGCCGCCGCCGACGCCGACCTGGTGATCGAGGTGGTGCCGGAGGACTACGAGCTCAAGCGGCAGATCCTCACCGCCCTGGACGGCATCGTCCGCCCGGACACCGTGCTGGCCACCGGCACCAACTCGCTCTCGGTGACCCGGCTGGCCGCCGACTCCCAGCGCCCCGAGCGCGTGGTCGGTCTGCACTTCTTCGCCCCGGCGCCGGTCATGAAGCTGGTCGAGGTGGCCTCCTCGGTGCTGACCGCGCCGACCGCCGTCGCCGCCGTCACCGAGCTCGCCCGCGAGCTGGGCAAGGACCCGATCGCGGTGGGCGACCGCCCCGGCTTCGTCGCCGACGGCCTGCTCTTCGGCTACCTGAACCAGGCCGCCGCCATGTACGAGTCGAAGTACGCCACGCGCGAGGACATCGACGCGGCCATGCGGCTGGGCTGCGGCCTGCCCATGGGGCCGCTGGCGCTGCTGGACCTGATCGGCATCGACACCGCGCGCACGGTGCTGCAGGCGATGTACGCGGCCTCGCACGACCGGCTGCACGCGCCCGCGCCGATCCTCGGCCACCTCGCCGAGGCGGGGCTGACCGGCCGCAAGGCGGGCCGCGGCTTCTACACGTACGAGACGCCCGGTTCCGCGACGGTCGTGCCGGACGGCGGGACCCCCGCCGAGCAGCACGAGCAGGCCGCCTCGCGCACGGTGCGCAGCGTCGGCGTGGCCGGGTCCGGGACGATGGCGAGCGGCATCGCGGAGGTCTTCGCGAAGTCCGGCTTCGAGGTCGTGCTCGCGGCCCGCAGCCAGGAGAAGGCGGACCGGGCCAAGGCACTGGTCGAGAAGTCGCTGAACCGGTCGGTGGCCAAGGGCCGGATGACCGAGGAGGCCCGGGACGCGGCGCTGGCGGCGATCACCCCCGCGGACTCGCTGGACGCCTTCGCCGACGTGGACCTCGCGGTCGAGGCGGTGGCCGAGGACCTGGCGGTCAAGCAGCAGCTGTTCGCGACGCTGGACAAGGTCTGCAAGCCGGGCGCGGTGCTGGCCACCACCACCTCCTCGCTGCCGGTCGTGGCGTGCGCGCGGGCCACCTCGCGCCCGCAGGACGTCATCGGGATGCACTTCTTCAACCCGGCGCCGGCCATGAAGCTGGTCGAGGTCGTCCGGACCGTGCTGACCGCCGACGATGTGCACGCCACGGTGCGGGCGGTGTGCGCCAAGGTCCGCAAGCACCCCGTGGACTGCGGCGACCGGGCGGGCTTCATCGTGAACGCGCTGCTCTTCCCGTACCTGAACAACGCGGTGAAGATGGTCCAGGAGCACTACGCCTCGCCGGACGACATCGACGCCGCGATGAAGCTGGGCGGCGGTTACCCGATGGGTCCGTTCGAACTGCTCGACGTGGTGGGCCTGGACGTCTCGCTGGCCATCGAGAAGGTGCTGCACCAGGAGTTCCGCGACCCGGGCCTGGCCCCGGCACCGCTGCTGGAGCACCTCGTCGCCGCGGGCTGCCTCGGCCGCAAGACCGGCCGCGGCTTCCGTGAGTACGCCAAGCGCTGACGCCGGGGGTGGCTGGGGCGGGCTGCTCGACCCCGGGGGCAGCCCGCCCGCGGCCTCCCGGCCGCCCGTTCCGCGGGCGAATGCCGCAGGCCGCGGGAATATGAAGTACCGTCCCCACATGTCCCAGCCCGCTCGTACGCAGCCTTCCGACGGAAACGACAGCACCACCCCCGGCTCTCGCCGCGCGGCCGCCCAGCGGCTCAAGATGCGCCGCGAATTGGCGGCGGCGGCGATGGAGCTGTTCGCGACAAAGGGCTACGAGGCGACGACGGTCGACGAGATCGCCGCGGCGGCGGGCGTCGCCCGGCGGACGTTCTTCCGCCACTTCCGCTCCAAGGAAGAGGCGATCTTCCCCGACCACGACGACACCCTCGTACGGGCCGAGGCGGTGCTGGACGCGGCACCGGCACACGAGAACCCGCTGGACACGGTCTGCCGCGGCATCAAGGAAGTCATGCGGATGTACGCGGCCTCGCCCACGGTGTCGGTGGCCCGCTACCGCCTGACCCGCGAGGTGCCGACGCTGCGCGAGGCGGAGATCGCCTCGGTGGCCCGTTACGAACGCCTCTTCACGCGCTACCTCCTGGGCCACTTCGACGAGGGCGCGCACCGCGAGGGCAACGACGACCCGCTGCTCGCCGAGGTCGCCGCCTCCGCTGTGGTCACCGCGCACAACCACGTCCTGCGGCGCTGGCTGCGGGCGGGTGCGCAGGGCGATGTGGAGACGCAGCTCGACCACGCCTTCGCGATCGTCCGCGAGACGTTCGGCACGGGCATCGGGGCCGGCCGGACGCCCGCGAGCCCGCCGCCCGCCGCGACGGCGGCCCGGGAGGGCGAGGTGCTGGTGACGGTGGCCCGTACGGACGCTCCGCTCAGCGAGGTCATGCGCACGATCCAGAAGGCGCTGCGCGAGCACCGCTGACACCGGCCGGCCCGAGCGCCGTCACGCCATGGGCGTGGCGGCGCTTTGTCATGCGACCCGCGAGTAACAAACATCACGCACCCTCTCCAGCGGGGGCGGAACATCCTCTTTCGCGATGATTCATGTTGCTCATGCGTGCCGCCCGGATGACATCTGAGAGAAATTGTTGGCACCGAGTGCCTTGTCGACTGGCACGCGGTGTCATACGTTGATGTTGTCCGGGCGGCCGGTACACCCCGATCTTCGGCGTACCGGTTGTCCCCGCGAACCACTGGTCCGCGCGCCCGGACGCCTGCGTCACAGGCAACCCCTCGCGCACACCCGCGCCTGCCGAGCACCACACAGCCGAACCGACGGCACCGCCTTCGCACCACCCCCGACGTTCCCTCAAGCCGTCCCTCATATGGCTTCGCCGGAGGCACACCGTGAACCACATTCTTGACGCCATCACCGCGCCGGACAGCACCCGCGAGGACTTCGCGAATCTGGCCATCCCCGAGTCGTACCGCGCGGTCACCGTGCACAAGGACGAGGCCGACATGTTTGCCGGCCTCCCCAGCAACGAGAAGGACCCGCGCAAGTCGCTGCACCTCGATGACGTGCCGGTGCCGGAGCTGGGCCCGGGCGAGGCCCTGGTCGCCGTCATGGCGTCCTCGGTCAACTACAACTCCGTGTGGACCTCGATCTTCGAGCCGGTGTCCACCTTCAGCTTCCTGGAGCGCTACGGCCGCCTGAGCGACCTCAGCAAGCGCCACGACCTGCCGTACCACATCATCGGCTCCGACCTCGCGGGCGTCGTGCTGCGCACCGGCCCCGGAGTGAACTCCTGGCACCCCGGCGACGAGGTCGTCGCGCACTGCCTCTCCGTCGAGCTGGAGTCCTCCGACGGCCACAACGACACGATGCTCGACCCCGAGCAGCGCATCTGGGGCTTCGAGACCAACTTCGGCGGCCTCGCCGAGATCGCGCTCGTGAAGTCCAACCAGCTGATGCCCAAGCCGGACCACCTGAGCTGGGAGGAGGCGGCGGCCCCCGGCCTGGTGAACTCCACCGCGTACCGCCAGCTGGTCTCCCGCAACGGCGCCGGCATGAAGCAGGGCGACAACGTCCTCATCTGGGGCGCGTCCGGCGGACTCGGCTCCTACGCCACCCAGTTCGCGCTGGCCGGCGGCGCCAACCCCATCTGCGTCGTCTCCAGCGAGGACAAGGCGGAGATCTGCCGGAAGATGGGCGCCGAGGCGATCATCGACCGCAAGGCCGAGGGCTACAAGTTCTGGAAGGACGAGGAGAACCAGGACCCGCGCGAGTGGAAGCGCTTCGGAAAGCGCATCCGCGAACTGACCGGCGGCGAGGACATCGACATCGTCTTCGAGCACCCCGGCCGCGAGACCTTCGGCGCCTCCGTGTACGTCACCCGCAAGGGCGGCACCATCACCACCTGCGCCTCGACCTCCGGCTACCTGCACCAGTACGACAACCGCTACCTGTGGATGTCCCTGAAGCGCATCATCGGCTCCCACTTCGCCAACTACCGCGAGGCGTGGGAGGCCAACCGCCTGATCGCCAAGGGCAAGATCCACCCGACGCTGTCGAAGACGTACTCCCTGGAGGACACCGGCCAGGCCGCGTACGACGTGCACCGCAACCTCCACCAGGGCAAGGTCGGCGTCCTCGCGCTGGCCCCCGAGGAGGGCATGGGCGTACGCGACCACGAGAAGCGCGCCAAGCACCTCGCCGCGATCAACCGCTTCCGGAACGTCTGACCGACGGAATCGTCCTGGAGACAGACACCATGACTGAGCGTCAGAAGGATCGTCCGTGGCTGATGCGGACGTACGCCGGGCACTCCACCGCCGAGGCGTCCAACGAGCTGTACCGGCGTAACCTCGCCAAGGGCCAGACCGGCCTGTCGGTCGCGTTCGACCTCCCGACGCAGACCGGTTACGACCCCGACCACGTGCTCGCCCGCGGCGAGGTCGGGCGGGTCGGGGTCCCGGTCTCCCACCTCGGCGACATGCGCCGGCTGTTCCAGGACATCCCGCTGGAGCAGATGAACACCTCGATGACCATCAACGCCACCGCGATGTGGCTGCTGGCGCTGTACGAGGTGGTCGCCGAGGAGCAGGGCGCGGACATCTCCAAGCTGTCCGGCACCACGCAGAACGACATCGTGAAGGAGTACCTGTCGCGGGGCACGCACGTGTTCCCGCCCGGGCCCTCCCTCCGGCTGACCACCGACATGATCACGTACACGGTGGCGCACATCCCGAAGTGGAACCCCATCAACATCTGCAGCTACCACCTGCAGGAGGCCGGGGCCACGCCGGTGCAGGAGGTCGCGTACGCGATGTCCACCGCCGTCGCGGTGCTGGACGCCGTACGGGACTCCGGGCAGGTGCCGCCGGAGAAGTTCGGCGACGTGGTCGCGCGGATCTCCTTCTTCGTCAACGCGGGCGTCCGGTTCGTCGAGGAGATGTGCAAGATGCGCGCCTTCGGCCGCATCTGGGACAAGATCACGCGCGAGCGGTACGGCATCGAGAACCCCAAGCAGCGCCGCTTCCGCTACGGCGTCCAGGTCAACTCCCTCGGCCTCACCGAGGCGCAGCCGGAGAACAACGTCCAGCGCATCGTCCTCGAAATGCTGGCCGTGACGCTCTCCAAGGACGCCCGCGCGCGCGCCGTGCAGCTGCCCGCCTGGAACGAGGCGCTGGGCCTGCCCCGCCCCTGGGACCAGCAGTGGTCGCTGCGCATCCAGCAGGTGCTCGCGCACGAGAGCGACCTGCTGGAGTACGAGGACATCTTCGCCGGGTCGCACGTCATCGAGGCGAAGGTGGACGCGCTGGTCGAGGAGGCGCTGGCCGAGATCGACCGGATCCAGGAGATGGGCGGCGCGATGGCCGCCGTCGAGTCCGGCTACCTCAAGTCGCAGCTGGTCAGCTCGCACGCGGAGCGGCGCGGCCGGATCGAGGCCGGCGAGGAGAAGATCGTCGGCGTCAACTGCTACGAGTCCACCGAGCCCAACCCGCTCACCGCCGACCTGGACACCGCGATCATGACGGTGGACCCGGACAACGAGGCGCGGGTGGTGCGGGCGCTGCACGAGTGGCGGGACGCCCGCGACGAGGCGCGCGCCCAGGAGGCGCTGTCGGCGCTGAAGAAGACGGCGGCCGGCGACACCAACCTCTTCGCGGCCACGCTGGAGTGCGCCAGGGCCGGTGTGACGACCGGGGAGTGGGCCTGGGCCCTCCGGGACGTCTTCGGCGAGTTCCGGGCTCCTACGGGCGTCTCCAGCGCCCCGCTGGCCGTCCCCGCCGAGGCGGGCAGCCCGCTCGCCGCCGTCCGCGAGAAGGTCGCCCGTACCGCCGCCGACCTCGGCAGCGGCAAGCTGCGCCTGCTGGTCGGCAAGCCCGGCCTGGACGGGCACAGCAACGGCGCCGAGCAGATCGCCGTACGGGCCCGCGACGCCGGCTTCGAGGTGGTCTACCAGGGCATCCGGCTGACCCCCGAGCAGATCGTCTCGGCGGCCGTCGCCGAGGACGTGCACTGCGTCGGCCTGTCCATCCTCTCCGGCTCGCACGCCGAGCTGGTGCCGGACGTACTGGCCCGGCTGCACCGTACGGGCGTGGACGACATTCCCGTCATCGTCGGCGGCATCATCCCCTCGGCCGACGCGGCAGCGCTGCGCGAGGCCGGTGTCGCCGCCGTCTTCACCCCTAAGGACTTCGGTATCACGGAGATCATCGGCCGTATCGTCGACGAGATCCGTACCGCGAACAAGCTCGACCCCCTGGAGGTCCCCGCATGACCAAGGTCAACCGTCTGCGTCCCCGCCGTTCCTGCCTCGCGGTCCCGGGCAGCAACCCGCGCTTCCTGGAGAAGGCCCAGGGCCTCCCCGCCGACCAGGTATTCCTGGACCTGGAGGACGCCTGCGCGCCGCTCGCCAAGCCGGAGGCCCGGCACACCATCGTCAAGTTCCTCAACGAGGGCGACTGGACGGGCAAGACGCGCGTGGTGCGGGTCAACGACTGGACGACCGAGTGGACCTACCGCGACGTCGTGACCGTCGTCGAGGGCGCGGGCCAGAACCTCGACTGCATCATGCTTCCGAAGGTGCAGACCGCCGACCAGGTCGTCGCCCTCGACCTCCTGCTCACGCAGATCGAGAAGACGATGGGCTTCGAGATCGGCCGGATCGGCATCGAGGCGCAGATCGAGAACGCGCAGGGCCTGAACAACGTCAACGAGATCGCGCAGGCGTCCCCGCGCATCGAGACGATCATCTTCGGCCCGGCCGACTTCATGGCGTCGATCAACATGAAGTCGCTGGTCGTCGGCGAGCAGCCGCCCGGCTACGGCGCCGACGCCTACCACTACATCCTGATGAAGATCCTGATGGCCGCGCGCGCCAACGACCTCCAGGCGATCGACGGCCCCTACCTCCAGATCAAGAACGTGGACGGCTTCCGCGAGGTCGCCGGGCGCGCCGCCGCGCTGGGCTTCGACGGCAAGTGGGTGCTGCACCCCGGCCAGGTCGAGGCGGCCAACGAGGTCTTCTCGCCCTCGCAGGAGGACTACGACCACGCCGAGCTGATCCTCGACGCGTACGAGTACTGCACCTCCGAGGCGGGCGGCAAGAAGGGCTCGGCGATGCTCGGCGACGAGATGATCGACGAGGCCAGCCGCAAGATGGCCCTGGTCATCTCCGGCAAGGGCCGGGCCGCCGGCATGCAGCGCACCAGCAAGTTCGAAGCCCCGGAGGCGTGACGACATGCAGTTCGGCCGTACCTACGAAGAGTTCACCGTCGGCGACGTGTACAAGCACTGGCCCGGCAAGACGGTCACCGAGTACGACGACCACCTCTTCTGCCTGCTCACCATGAACCACCACCCGCTGCACATGGACAGCAACTACGCCGAGTCCACGACCGACTTCGGCAAGAACGTGGTGGTCGGGAACTACATCTACTCGCTGCTGCTCGGCATGTCCGTGCCGGACGTCTCCGGCAAGGCCATCGCCAACCTGGAGATCGAGTCGCTGAAGCACGTGGCGCCGACCTTCCACGGCGACACGATCTACGGCGAGACGACCGTGCTGGACAAGACGCCGTCGAAGTCGAAGAACGACCGCGGCATCGTGCACGTCGAGACCAGGGGCTACAAGCAGGACGGCACGCTGGTCTGCGTCTTCCGGCGCAAGGTGATGGTGCCGACGGCCACGTACATCAAGGAGCGCGGCGGCGAGCAGCCCGGCCGTCCGGAGCTGAAGACCCCCGCGGCGAAGGAGAAGTAGCCATGGCGCGCCTGGCACAGACCGAGGGTCTGACGGACATCCAGCGGGAAATCCTCTCCACCGTCCGCGATTTCGTGGACAAGGAGATCATTCCGGTCGCCACCGAGCTGGAGCACAAGGACGAGTACCCGACGCAGATCGTCGAGGGGCTCAAGGAACTGGGCGTCTTCGGGCTGATGATCCCCGAGGAGTACGGCGGCCTCGGCGAGTCGCTGCTCACCTACGCGCTGACGGTCGAGGAGATCGCGCGCGGCTGGATGAGCGTCTCCGGCATCATCAACACCCATTTCATTGTCGCCTACATGCTCAAGCAGCACGGCACGCAGGAGCAGAAGGACTACTTCCTCCCCCGGATGGCGGCCGGCGAGATACGGGGCGCCTTCTCCATGTCGGAGCCGGCGCTCGGCTCGGACGTCTCCGCCATCTCCTCCAAGGGGGTGCGGGACGGCGAGGAGTACGTCCTCAACGGCCAGAAGATGTGGCTGACGAACGGCGGCTCGTCGACGCTGGCGGCCGTGCTCTGCAAGACGGACGAGGGGCATCCCGAGGGCACCGCGCCGCACAAGTCGATGACGACCTTCCTCGTGGAGAAGGAGCCCGGCTTCGGCGAGGTGCGCCCCGGACTGACCATCCCGGGCAAGATCGAGAAGATGGGCTACAAGGGCGTCGACACGACCGAGCTCATCATGCAGGACCTCCGGATCCCCGCGAATCGCGTGCTCGGCGGCGAAACCGGACGTGGTTTCTATCACATGATGGACGGCGTCGAGGTCGGCCGGGTGAATGTCGCGGCACGTGGCTGTGGCGTCGCGCAGCGTGCATTCGAACTGGGGGTGGATTACGCGCAGCAGCGGCACACCTTTGGTAAGCCGATCGCAAAGCATCAGGCCATCCAGTTCAAATTGGCCGAAATGGCCACAAAGGTCGAGGCCGCCCATGCGATGATGGTCAACGCCGCCCGCAAGAAGGACTCGGGTCAGCGGAACGACCTGGAAGCGGGCATGGCGAAGTACCTCGCCTCCGAGTACTGCAAGGAGGTCGTGGAGGACGCCTTCCGCATCCACGGCGGATACGGCTTCTCCAAGGAATATGAAATCGAACGCCTGTACCGCGAGGCGCCCATGCTGCTCATCGGTGAAGGTACCGCTGAGATCCAGAAAATGATCATCGGGCGCCGGCTACTGGAGGAGTACCGAATCCAGGGCTGAATGTCCGTTTCGGGGTGTTTTCTTCGAGAAGAAGATCACACCCCGTCACGGGACTTCGGCCACGGATTGGCGTTGGCTCTTGGCCAGTTGCCGCTCGCAACCGATAGCATCCCCGGAAAGCCGCGCGTCCCCCATTCCTACGCGGCATCCTCCGCTACGAAGGTCATCCATGCCCCACAGCCAATCCTCTGCTCACCGCGGTCGCGTCCGCCTCGCGCGCGGAGCGTCGCCGTGGCTCCTGCCGACCGTCGCAACGGCAGCGGTCAGCCTGGCCCGCTCCCGGCGCTCGGGACGCTGGGCCGCCGTCGCCGTGCCCACCACCGCTCTGGCGGCGGGCATGCTGTGGTTCTTCCGCGACCCCGAGCGCGACATCGCTCAGGGCCGCGTCATCTCCCCGGCCGACGGCGTGGTGCAGAGCATCATGCCGTGGAAGGACGGGCGCACCCGAGTCGCGATCTTCATGAGCCCGCTGAACGTCCACGTGAACCGCGCCCCGCTGGCCGGCACGGTCACGTCCGTCGAGCACATCCCCGGCGGCTTCGTTCCCGCGTTCAACAAGGAGAGCGAGAACAACGAGCGCGTCGTCTGGCACTTCGACACCGAGCTCGGCGACGTGGAGATGGTGCAGATCGCCGGTGCGGTGGCCCGCCGCATCGTTCCTTACGTCCCGCAGGGCACCAAGGTCGAGCAGGGTGAGCGCATCGGTCTGATCCGCTTCGGCTCGCGCGTGGACGTGTACCTGCCCGAGGGCGTCGAGGCCGCGGTCGAGGTCGGCCAGGCCACCACAGCGGGGGTGACTCGTCTTGACCGTGATTGATCCCGATACCCAGGCGGGCTGGGTGGCCGAGGAAGAGGAGGACGACGACATGCCGCTTTCGACGCGGCTGTCGATAGCGGACACGCTCACCCTCGGCAACGCGATCTGCGGCTTCATGGCCGTCTACTTCACGACCACCGGCGTCCTCATCCCGCACCTCACGGGCACGGACGACGGCGGCATGGCGCGGCACAGCGCCGCCATGGTCGTGATCCTGATGCTGCTCGCCTCGGTCTTCGACCTGTTCGACGGACTGGTCGCACGCAAGCTGCGGGCCTCGGCGATGGGGGCCGAGCTCGACAACCTCTCCGACCTGATCAGCTTCGGCCTGGCACCCGCGTACTTCGTCGTGACCTGGGGCATGGTCGCCCAGGACGCGAACCAGCGGGTCTCGGTGGTCGCGGCCGTGGTGGTGCTGCTGGCGGTGATCCTCCGCCTCGCCCGCTTCTCGTGCGTGACGGTGCCGAACGGCATGTTCCAGGGCATGCCGAGCCCGTTCGGCGCGCTGACGGTCGTGGCGATCGTCCTGCTGGAGCTGCCCTTCCTGCCCACGCTCCTCGCCATCATCGGCGTGGCGTGGCTGATGGTCAGCCGGGTGGAGTACCCGAAGCCGCGGGGGCGCCTCGCGGTCGCGATGCTCTCCTGGATCGTGGCGAGCATGGCCATGCTCGCGGCGTGGGCGCTGGACGCGCCGGCCGGCCAGCTGCTGCTCCAGACGGGCTGCGCGCTGCAGGTCGTGACGGCCGCGATGATTCCGCTCTTCGCGACCGCCCGCCGCGTGAACACCTTCCGCGACAACCGCCGCGAGGCGCGAGCAGCACAGCTGCCGTAGGCGGCTGCGCCGCGGGATGACCGACGCCGGGGGGGGGGGGGGGGGGGGGGGGGGGTTGGGGGGGGGGGGGGGGGGGGGGGGGGGGGGGGGGGGGGGCGGGGGGGGGGGGCCCGGGGGGGGCCCCCCCCCGGGGCGCCCCCCCCCCCCGGGGGGGCCCCCCCCCCCCCCCCGGCGTCGGGGGGCGGCCGCGGAGCGGCGCCCAGGGGCGCGGGGAACTGCGCGCCCAGCCCACTCGCTCCCGCACGGGGCCACCGGCCTCGCCGGGCTGATCCCGCCTGCGGCCCGCTGCGGCGCCGCTGTGCTTGCTCGCGCGGTTCCCCGCGCCCCTGACGGGGCTCCTGGGCCGGCAAATGAAGTCCGTCCGGCGATAGGACGAGCCCGGAGGGCGACTCCGGGGGGCCAGGGGCACAGCCCCGGTTTCGGGAAGGGGTGGGTCCGGGGCCTGCTTCCCCAGGCCCGCCCCCAGCGGGCTCAAGCCAGGAAGTCCCGCGCGAGGGACTCCGCCGCCTGCTCCAGAAGAGGCCCGGCCTGGGCCATGCACCGCGCCGGGTCCGGCTCAAGGGCAGTCAGCGGGTACGCCCGCTCGATGCCGGCCTGGAGCAGCGCGGACGGCGGAAGGAGGAGGCGGCCGCAGACCGCGACGACCGTGAGCCCGCGGGCGCGCGCCGCGGCGGCCACGCCCGCAGGCGCCTTCCCGTGCAGCGTCTGCTCGTCCAGCGAGCCCTCGCCGGTGATGACGAACGTGGCCCGCTCCAGCGCCGGGTCGAAGCCGAGCACGTCGAGCATGACGTCGATGCCGGGCCGGAACTCCGCCCCCAGCCCCACCAGCGCGCCGTACCCGATACCGCCCGCGGCCCCCGCACCGGGCGCCACCGCGTACTCGGCGGCCTTCGGCCCCACCGCCGCCTCCAGCACCTTCGCGTAGTGCGCCAGCGCCGCGTCCAGCGTGGCGACGTCCGCCTCGCTCGCGCCCTTCTGCGGGCCGTAGACGGCGGGCGCGCCCTTCGGGCCGGTCAGCGGGTTGTCCACATCGCTGGCCAGCACGATCCTGGTGGTGGCCAGCCGCGGGTCGAGCCCGCTGAGGTCGGCGGTGGCCAGGCCCGCGAGGGGGCCGCCGCCCGGTGCGACCGGCTCCCCCGAGCGGTCCAGGAAGCGCGCGCCGAGCGCGGCGAGCATGCCGGCGCCACCGTCGTTCGTCGCGCTGCCGCCGACGCCGAGGACGACACCGCGCGCGCCCGCGTCCAGCGCGGCGAGCAGCAGCTCTCCGGTGCCGTACGTGGTGGCCGTGAGCGGCGCGAAGACGCCGTCCGGGAGGTGCTGAAGGCCGGACGCCTCGGCCATCTCCACCACGGCCGTGCCGTCGGCGGCCAGCGCGAACGTGGCCGTGACCGGCTCCCCGACCGGCCCGGTGACCCGCGCCTCGTGCCGGGTGAAGCCGGCCGCGAGCGCCGCCGCGACCGTGCCGTCGCCGCCGTCGGCGACCGGGACCGCCGCCACGGACAGCCCCGGTACGACACGCCGCAGACCGGCCGTGACGTGCTCGGCGACCTGGACGGCCGTCAGCGAGCCCTTGAACTTGTCCGCGGCGATCAGCACGTGTGCTGCCGGCGTCCCTGTCGTTGCTGCGTCCACGTCCGCCACCCTGACTCCCCTTGCCGTCGAACTGCCGTCGCGCCGCTGTGACCCTATCCGGCGGTGGACGGGGAGAACAGAGACGCCGAGCGAGTTTTCCACGAAGCGGATTTTATTTTCCACTTCCAGTACGGATGTACGGTACCCCGCGCGTGCCCCCGGCGTCCCGGTTCGGCGCGTTCGGGTCCGGGCGCACCCCCGCGGACTTCGGTACACCTGAAGGCATGACTGAAGGCATGACGCCGTCGCACAGCAGTGCCCCTCCCACCGCCCGGCGGCCCGGCCTCGCCGACCGGATCCACGGCGGCTGGCTCGGCCGGATCGCCGGGAACATGCTCGGCAAGCCCGTCGAGCAGGGCGACCGCTGGACCCGCGAGCGCATCGACCACTACCTGCGCCGCGCCGACGCGCTGCCCCTCACCGACTACCTGCCCCCGCCGCCGGACACCGAGGACGCCGGGGACCTGCGCCCGGAGTGGCGCCAGTGCGTACGCGGCCGGATCGACGGCAGCTGCCGGGACGACGACATCGACTACTCGATCCTGGTCCTGGAGCTGCTGGAGACCCACGGCACGGACTTCACCACCGAACAGCTCGGCTCCCTCTGGCTGCGCCGGCTCCCGTACCTGCAGACCTTCACCGCCGAGCGCGCCACGTACCGCAATCTCGCCGCCGGCGTCCAGCCACCGCTGGCCGCCACCACCGACAATCCGTACCAGGAGTGGATCGGCGCGCTGATCAGGGCGGACGTGTACGGCTGGGTGTCACCGGGGCAGCCGCGCCGGGCCGCCGCGCTGGCCCGCAGGGACGCGGTCCTCTCGCACACCGGCAACGGCGTGTACGGCGCGATGTGGGCGGCCGCGCTGATCGCCGCGGCGTTCGAGGCGAGCGGCCCGCGCGAGGCCGTCGAGGCGGCGCTGGCCCGCATCCCGGCGAGCAGCCGGCTGGCCCGTACGGTCCGGCACACCGTGGCGCTGTACGACGCGGGAGTCGGCTGGGCCGACACGCTCACCGAGATGGCACACGAGGTCGGCCATCTGCACTGGATCCATGTCGTACCGAACGCCGCCGTGCTCACCGCCGGACTGCTCCACGGCGAGGGCGACTTCACCTCGACGATCGCGCTGACCGTACGCGGCGGCCTGGACACCGACTCCAACGGCGCGACGGCCGGCTCGGTGGCGGGCGTGCTGTGCGGCGCCGCCGCGATCCCGCACCGGTGGACCGAACCGCTCCACGACCGTGTGCGCACCGCCGTCTTCGGCTTCGACGGCGCGCGGATCAGCGAACTCGCGGCACGGACGTACCGGCTGGCGGCCGCCGGCGGGGCGGCGGAGTGACCTGCCCGCCCCTCAACTCGCCGGTTCGGTCCGGTGATACGTCTGGTGGGCGGTGCGGCCGTCCGAGGTGGTGCTGATGTGCTCCAGCACGTCCTCCAGCAGATCCACGTCGCCGGTGCTGACCAACGGCCCGGTGCTCGGGCCGTTGACGACGTGCGGCACGGCACCGCCCGTCACGGCGAACGCCGCCGCCAGGCCGAAAGCCGCATACGCCGGGCGTCTCATGGGTGCTCCGTCCGTTGGTACGGGTGGGACCCATGGTGCCCACGGCGCGCCCGGTCGTGGCGTTAGGCTCGCGGAGTGACCTTGGATTACGCCGCATACATCGCCAGCCTGCCCCGGGTCCTCGCCGGCGCGGGCACCGTCTTCCGTGCCGCGGACGGGCGCGTCCTCCTCGTCGAGCCCAACTACCGCGACACCTGGGTCCTGCCCGGCGGGACGGTGGAGTCCGACCAGGACGAGTCGCCGCGGCAGGCGGCCCGCCGGGAGACCGCCGAGGAGATCGGCCTGGACCTGGAACCCGGCCAACTGCTGGTCGTCGACTGGGTGCGCGGGCCGCAGCGTCCGCCGCTGGTGTCGTACCTCTTCGACGGCGGAGTGCTGGACGAGGAGCAGTTCGCCGCGATCCGCCTCCAGGAGGAGGAGCTGCTCTCCTGGCGCCTGGTGGCCCCGGAGGAGCTGGACTCGTACGTGGACGCACGGATGGCGCTGCGGCTCGGCGCCGCGCTGCGGGCCCTCGCGGACGGCCGCGGCCCGGCCGAACTGGAGGACGGCGTACCGCCGCAGCGCTCGGCGTAGGCCGTGCGGCCGCGCGGGGACCTGGGCCGACGGCCCGCCGCCGGACGGCGGCCGCGCCGCTTCGGACCGGGGGCCCCGCGCCACTTCGGGCGGGCGTCCCGCGCCACTTCAGACCAGGGTCCCGCCCCGCTCGAAGTCCAGCAGGTGGCGCTTGCGTTCCAGGCCGCCGCCGTAGCCGGTCAGGCCGCCGCCCGTGCCGACGACGCGGTGGCAGGGGACGATGATCCCGATCGGGTTCTTGCCATTGGCCAGCCCCACGGCGCGGGCCGCCGACGGCTTGCCGAGCCGGTCGGCCAGCGCGCCGTACGAGACGGTCGCGCCGTACGGGATCTCGCACAGCGCCGCCCACACGCGCTGCTGGAACGGCGTGCCGTCGAGGCGGAGCGGCAGGTCGAAGACGGTCAGTTCACCGGCGAAGTAGGCGCGGAGCTGCGCGATCGTGGTGGCGAAGGGCTCGGCACCGGGCTCCTCCGGGTGCCCGAAGGACTCCTGCGGCGGCCGGTGCCGCTGGTCGGTCATGTACAGGCCGGTGAGCGCGCCGTCCCGGGCGACCAGGGTGAGCGGCCCGACCGGCGTGCCGGCCATGACGGTGTGCGTGGTCACGGACGTGGTGCTGATGGCTGTGCTGCGGACAGACATGGTGCTTCCCTCAGTCGGCGGGGAGGTGGTTGATCGGGTGGTCGTCGGTGGCCCAGAGGTACTGGACCGCGTAGGCGCGCCACGGGCGCCAGGCGGCGGCCCGGGCGAGCAGGGCGGCCGGCGTGCCGGGCAGCCCCAGGCCCTGCGCCGCGCGGCGCACGCCGAGGTCGGTGGCGGTGAACGCGTCGGGGTCGCCGAGCGCCCGCATCGCGATGCACTCGACGGTCCAGGGGCCGAAGCCGGGCAGCGCGGCGAGCGCGGCTCGGGCCTGCTCGCGGTCGCCGCCGGGCCCGAGTTGCAGCTCTCCGGCGGCCAGCGCGGCGATCAGGCCGGTGAGCGTGGCCCGCCGGGTACGGGGCATCGCGAGCGTCTCCGGGTCGAGCCCGGCCAGCGCTGCGGGGCTCGGAAAGAGATGGGTGAGCCCGCCTTCGGGGTCGTCGATCCGCTCCCCGTGGGCGGCGGTCAGCCGTCCCGCGTGCGTACGGGCCGCGGCCGTCGAGACCTGCTGCCCGATCACCGCGCGTACGGCGAACTCGTCGGCGTCCACGGTGCGCGGCACCCGCCGCCCGGGCGCCTTCGCGACGAGCGGCGCCAGCACCGGGTCCACCGCCAGCAGCCCGTCCACCGCTTCGGGGTCGGCGTCCAGGTCGAGCATCCGCCGGCAGCGCGCGATGGCGCCCGCGAGGTCCCGCAGGTCGGTCAGGGACAGCCGGCAGTCGATGTGGTCGGGGCGCGGGGTGAGCGCCACGATGCCGTGCCCGTACGGGAGGCGCAGTGTGCGGCGGTAGGCGCCGTCCCGCCACTCCTCCACACCGGGTACGGCCGTGGCGGCGAGGTGCCCGAAGAGGTTGTCCGGGCACAGCGGCTTACGGAAGGGGAGGCGGAGGGTGAGCGTGGTCGGGGCCGGGGAGTCCGCCGCCCCGGGCTGCGGGCCCTGCACGGCGGCCGGGCGCGCGGGCCGTACCCGCTGCCGCAGCTCGCTCGGCGACAGCGCGAAGACCTCCCGCACGGTGTCGTTGAAGGTACGGATGCTGGCGAACCCCGCGGCGAACGCGATCTCCGCCATCGGCAGCGCGGTGGTCTCGATGAGCAGCCGCGCGGTCTGGGCGCGCTGGGCCCGCGCGAGGGCGAGCGGCCCGGCGCCCAGCTCGGCCAGCAGCTGACGCTCGACCTGCCGCGGGCTGTACCCGAGGCGCGCGGCCAGGCCCGGTACCCCGTCCCGGTCCACGACCCCGTCGCCGATCAGCCGCATCGCCCGCGCGACCAGGTCGGCGCGCTCGTCCCACTGCGGTGAGCCGGGCGCCGCGTCCGGCCGGCACCGCTTGCACGCCCGGAACCCGGCCTGCTGCGCGGCCGCTGCGCTCGGGTAGAAGCGCATGTTCGCCGGCTTGGGCGGGACCACCGGGCAGCTGGGCCGGCAGTAGATCTTCGTCGTGGTGACGGCGGTGAAGAACCACCCGTCGAAACGGGCGTCCTTGGACTGCACGGCGCGTACGCACCGCTCGGTGTCGGTGTGCATACCTCAAGGATTCCGCAGGCGGCGACGGGTGGCTGGCGAAAATCCGACATGGACGTGAGCGCCCGGCGCCGCACCGTGCCGCCCTTCCGACGCCGCCGCCCCCGGCGGCGCCCGGCGTACCGTCCCCCCTCCAGCGCCACCGTCCCCGGCGCTCCCGGCGTGCCGTCACCCCGCCAGCGCCGCCGCGAACGCCTCCCTGGTCCGCTCGTCGAACGCCACGAACCGCACCTCCTCGAACCCCTGCCCGCCCTCATCGGCGGCCCCGGCGGCGAGCACTTCCCGCACGGTCCGGACCGCAATCCGTGCCCCGTCGTCGAGCGGCCAGCCGTACACCCCCGTCGAGATCGCGGGGAACGCCACCGTCCGCGCACCCAGCCCCGCCGCCACCCCCAACGACTCCCGGTAGCAGGAGGCGAGCACCGCCGACCGGTCCTCCTCCCGCGAGTACACGGGCCCCACCGTGTGCACCACCCACCGCGCCGGCAGCTCCCCCGCGGTGGTAGCGACGGCCTGCCCGGTCGGCAGCCCACGCCCGTACCGGGAAGCCCGCAGCGCCCGGCACTCCTCCAGGATCCGCGGCCCACCCTTCCGGTGAATCGCCCCGTCCACTCCCCCACCGCCCAGCAGCGAGGAGTTGGCGGCATTCACCACCACGTCCACATTCTGCTCGGTGATGTCCCCCAGAACGAGCGACAACCGCCCGCCCTCGTCGTACGTGCCTTCGGTCTTACTCATAGGGGCATCATGGCGCAGCGGACGTGCCCGCCGCAGGCTGCGGGGTTCCCGTTACCGCCGTGTCTCCCTGATGCGGCGCCACGCCGCCCGGGCCGCGTTGTGGCCGCACATGCCGTGGACGCCGCCGCCCGGTGGGGTGGCGGAGGAGCAGAGGAAGACGGCGGGGTGGGAGGTGGCGTACGGGATGCGGCGGGGCTTGGGGCGGAACAGGGTCTGGAGGCCGGAGAAGGAGCCGACGCCGATGTCGCCGCCGACGTAGTTGGCGTTGCGCGCGGCCAGTTCGGGCGGGCCGGCGGTCGCGCGGGCCAGGACGAGGTCGCGGAAGCCGGGGGCGAAGCGTTCCAGCTGGGCCTCGACGGCGTCGGTGAGGTTGCCCGTCCAGCCGTTCGGGGCGTGGCCGTACGCCCAGAAGGTGTGCTTGCCCTCGGGGGCGCGGCTCGGGTCGGTCAGGGTCGGCTGCGAGGTGATGAGGAAGGGGCGTTCGGGGGCGCGGCCCTGGTGGACGTCGCGGAGCGCCTGGCCGATGTCGCCGGCGGTCGGGCCCACATGGACCGTGCCCGCCCGGCGGGCTTCCTTCGAGGTCCAGGGGACGGGGCCGGAGAGGGCGTAGTCGATCTTGAAGGCGGAGGGGCCGTAGCGGTACCTGCTGAAGGCGTTGCCGAGCCCCGCGATGCGGGCCAGCGCCGTCGGCGAGGTGTCGAAGATGTACGCGCGGGCGGGCGGCAGGTCGTCCAGCCGCTTGACCTCGTAGTCCGTGTGGATCTCGCCGCCCTGGTCGCGCAGGTACCCGGCCAGCGCGTCGGGGATGGCCTGCGAACCGCCGCGCGCGATGGGCCAGCCGTAGGCGTGCGCGGCCAGCACGAAGGTCAGGGCGATGGCGCCGGTGGCGATCCCGGAGAGGGGGTGGATGACGTGGGCCGCGCAGCCGGCGAGCACAGCGCGTGCTTTCTCGTCGCGGAAGCGGCTGTTGAGCACGGTCACCGGGGGGACGCCGGCCAGGCCGAAGCGGGCCAGCGTCACCGGGTCGCGGGGGAACCCCTCCAGGACGCCGCGCATCATGTCCCGCGCGAGCGTGTCCCACTTGCCGCGGAAGGGTTCGACCAGACGGCGGTACGCGCCGGCGTCGCGGACGCCGAGGGACCTCGCGGTCTCGCCCACGGAGCGGGCAAGCACCGCGGCGCTGCCGTCCGGGAAGGGGTGGGCCATGGGGAGTTCGGGGTGCAGCCACTCCAGGCCATAGCGCTCCAGGGGGAGGGCGCGGAAGGCGGGCGAGCCGATCCCGGTCGGGTGGACGGCCGAGCACGGGTCGTGCCGGAAGCCCGGCAGGGTCAGCTCCTCCGTACGGGCGCCGCCTCCGATGGTGTCCCGGGCCTCGAAGACCTCGACGGACATGCCCCGGCGGGCCAGTTCGACCGCCGCGGTCAGGCCGTTCGGTCCGGCCCCGATCACCACGGCATCGAGCATCGTCGGCACCTGCGCCACTCCCCTCGTGTCGACCCTCGCCGTCGAGGATCAGCCGGCGGCCGCCAGCAGGTCGAGGATACGCCGGGCGGTGGCCGCGTCCCGCGCCGCGGTGAACGGCAGGGTGTTACCGCCGGATATCCGGAACGGCGCGCCGGAGAGAGTCGCGCTGCTGCCGCCCGCTTCGTGGACGAGCAGCAGGCCCGCAGCGTGGTCCCAGGGGTTCTCCCACGTGAAGGCGATGGCCTCCAGGGTGCCGCGGGCGATGGCGAGGTACTCCAGGCCCGCCGAGCCGCAGGGGCGCGGCGCGATGCCCTCGCAGGCCAGCCCGGACAGTGCCTTCTTCTCCGCGACGGTGGTGAAGTCGTGGTGCGACATGGCGACTTCGAGGGTCTTGCCCTCGTGCGGCGAACCGGAGCGCAGCCGGCGGCCGTTCAGCCGGGCGCCGGCACCGCGGACCGCGACGGCCATCTCGTCCAGCGCGGGCGCGTACGTCCAGGAGGCCAGCAGCTCGCCGCGGTACGCGAGCGCGACCAGGGTCGCGAAGCCGGGGTCGCCGTGCACGAACTGCCGGGTGCCGTCGACCGGGTCGACGATCCACACGGGCGCGTCGCCGCGCAGCGCCTCCAGGACCGCGGGGTCGGCGTGCACCGCTTCCTCGCCCACCACGGCCGAGCCGGGGAGCAGCGCCTTCAGAGCGGCAGTGAGGTGTTCCTCGGCCCGCCGGTCGGCGATGGTGACCAGGTCGTGCGGGCCGTTCTTCTCGACCACCTCGTGGGCGGCGAGCTGCCGGAAGCGGGGCAGGATCTCCGCCGCCGCTGCCTCACGGACGGCCTTCTCGACGCCGTCCGGGTCGACCGCGGCGAGCACCGCGTCGGCCGTCGTCATGGCGGTCGCGCCGGCCGTCCCGGCCGCCGTCATGTCCGTGCTGTCCGCCCTGTCCGTCCTGTCGTCGTTGTTTGCAGGAATCGCAGGAATTGCTTCGATCATGTCTCCATGGAAACACGGGCCACTGACACGACATCTGGAATGCAGGTGAACCGCGGGTGAAGCGGCTCGGGCGGGCGGCCACCGCGCCGCGGCACACATGAGCGACGGCCCGCCGCGGCACGGAGATGCCGGCGGCGGGCCGTCCCGGGGGCTCAGCGCCCGACGGCGTACCCCTGCATGCCGCGCGGGTTCGCGCCCGCGGAGAGCACGCCGGTCTCCGGGTCGCGGGCGACCGCGCAGAGGCGCCCCTCGGACCAGGCGTCACCCACGGTCACGTCGTGACCACGTGCCCGCAGTCCCTCGACGACCTCGCCGCCGATCCGGGACTCCACGGTCACGCTGCCGGGCCGCATGGCACGCGGGAAGAACGACCCCGGGAAGGAGTCGGTGTGCCAGTTCGGCGCGTCGATGGCCCCCTGGAGGTCCAGCCCGCCGCGTACGGGGGCCCGCTCCGCCACGGCCAGGAAGAAGTGCAGCTGCCACTGGTCCTGCTGGTCGCCACCGGGCGTACCGAAGGCCATCACCGGCACCCCGTCGCGCAGCGCGAGGGACGGCGTCAGGGTGGTGCGGGGGCGGCGGCCCGGGGTGAGGGAGTTCGGCAGTCCCTCCTCCAGCCAGGCCATCTGCAGGCGCGTGCCGAGCGGGAACCCGAGGCCGGGGATCACCGGGTTGGACTGGAGCCAGCCGCCGGAGGGCGTCGCCGAGACCATGTTGCCCCAGCGGTCGACGACGTCGATGTGGCAGGTGTCGCCTCGGGTGGCCCCGCTGCGGTCCACCTCGGGGGCGACGGCGGGCGGGGCCCCCGCCTCCCGTGCCGCGGCGCCGGCTCCCGTCCCCTTCGCCACGGTGGGCTCGCCCGCGCCGCTCCCGGACACGCCGAGCGCATCGAAGCCGGCCGCCCCCGAGGCCACCGCCGCCGCGTGCTTGCTGAGGCGCGGGACTCGGCCCTCGGGGCGGCCGGGACGCAGCTCGTAAGAGGCGGTGCCGTCGATCAGCGCCCGGCGCTCGGCGTTGTACTCCGGGGAGAGCAGCGTCTCCACCGGTACCTCGTCGGCGCCGTCCGCGTCGCCGTACCAGGCCTCGCGGTCGGCCATGGCCAGCTTGGTGCCCTCGATGAGGGTGTGGACGTAGTCGGGGCTTCCGTGGGCGGGCAGCTCTTCGGGGAGCAGCGCGAGCTGCTGGAGGAAGGCCGGGCCCTGGGACCAGGCGCCGGCCTTGGCGACGGTCCAGCCGTTCCGGTCGTACGTCACCGGCGCCTCGTACGTGGCCCGGAAGGCGGCCAGGTCGTCGCCGGTCAGGGTGCCCGCGTGCCGCTCGCCGGAGGTGTCCATGGCCGGGCGCGCGGCGAAGGCCGCCATCGCCTCGCCGATGAAGCCCTCGCGCCAGATCCGGCGGGCCGCGTCGATCTGCGCCTCGCGCCCGGTGCCGGCGGCCCCGGCCTCGCGGATCAGCCGCTCCCAGGTGTCGGCGAGCGGCTCGTTCCGCAGCAGCCCGCCGGGGGCCACGGAACGGCCGCCGGGCAGGTACACCTCGGCCGAGGTCGTCCACTCGTTCTCGAAGAGCTCGCGGACGGTCTCCACGGTCTCGCCGACGCGTTCGACGGCGGGGTGACCGTGACGCGCGTACCCGATGGCGTACGACAGGACCTCGGCGAGCGTCTTCGTGCCGTGGTCGCGGAGCAGCACCATCCAGGCGTCGAACGCGCCCGGCACGGCGGCGGCGAGCGGGCCCGTACCGGGGACGAGGTCGAGGCCGAGGGAGGTGTAATGCGCGACGGTGGCGCCGGCCGGGGCCGGGCCCTGGCCGCACAGCACCCGTACGGGGCCGTCGGCCGGGGCCAGGATGATCGGGACCTCGCCGGCCGGGCCGTTCAGGTGGGGCTCGACGACGTGCAGCACGAAGCCGGCGGCGACCGCGGCGTCGTAGGCGTTGCCGCCGCCCTCCAGGACCGCCATGGCGGACTGGGACGCCAGCCAGTGGGTGGAGGAGGCCATCCCGAATGTTCCGTTGAGGGTGGGGCGAGTGGTGAACAAGCTTGCTCCTGTCGGTGGCTCGGTGCGGGTGATGCTGTGGCTCGCCGGGATCGCGCTGCGGGCTCGTCCTCAATCTCCCCCGGCCAACGCTGGGAGGTGCCCCCGGGCGGGCTCAATTTGCCAGGTGGCAGGCCACCCTGCGGCTGCCGGGCAGCTCCCGCAGTTCGGGCGAATCCGTCCGGCAGCGGTCCACCGCCACCGGGCAGCGGGTGTGGAAGTGGCAGCCCGGGGGCGGGGTGAGGGGGCTCGGGAGGTCGCCGCTGAGGACGATGCGTTCGCGGGTGCGCTGGAGGGCGGGGTCCGGTACCGGGGCCGCGGAGAGGAGCGCCTGCGTGTACGGGTGCAGGGGCTCGGCGAACAGCCCGGCCGTGGGGGCCTCCTCGACGATGCGGCCCAGGTACATCACGGCGATGCGGTCCGCCAGGAACTCCACGGCGGCCAGGTCGTGGGTGATGAACAGGCAGCCGAAGCCGCGGTCCCGCTGGAGGTCGGCGAGGAGGTTGAGGACCGAGGCCTGGACGGAGACGTCCAGCGCGGAGGTCGGCTCGTCGGCGATCAGCAGGTCCGGGCCGACGGAGAGCGCGCGGGCGAGCGAGATGCGCTGGCGCTGGCCTCCGGACAGCTCGTGCGGGTGCCGGTCGGCGTGTTCGGGGCGCAGCCCGACCTGGCCGAGCAGCTCCTCGACCCGGGCCCGCAGGCCGGAGCGCGGGACGAGGCGGTGCAGCCGCAGCGGCTCGGCCACGATCTGCCCGATGGTCATGCGCGGGTCGAGCGAGGAGGACGGGTCCTGGAAGACCAGGTGCATGTCGGTGCGGAGCGGGCGCAGGGCGCGGCGCGACAGGTGGGTGATGTCGGTGCCCTTGAGGGCGATACGGCCGCCGGTCGGCTCGTCCAGGCGGACCACGCAGCGGCCGACGGTGGACTTGCCGCTGCCGGACTCCCCCACCAGGCCGAGGACTTCGCCGCGCCCGATGGTGAGGCTGACGCCGTCCACGGCCCGTACGGTGCCGCCGGGGGTGGTGAAGTGGCGCTCCATGTCGCGCACTTCGAGGACGGGCGCGGCGCCCGCTTCGTGTACGGAGGTGCCCGGCCCTTCCTCGCGCGGTGCCGGGGTCTCCTGTACGGCGCTCATCGGGCGGCCTCCTCGGGTGCGGGGGCGGGGTCGGGGTGCCAGCACGCGACCCGGTGACCCGCCTCGGGCGTCAGCACGGGCCGCGCGGTGCCGCACCGTTCGTCCGCGTGCGCGCAGCGCTCGGCGAAGGTGCAGGCGTCCGGCTGGACGGTCAGGCTCGGGACCAGCCCCGGGATCTCCGGCAGCCGGCGCTTCCCCTCCTGGCCGGGCCGGAGTACGGCGCCGAGCAGGCCGCGGGTGTACGGGTGCCGGGGCGCGGTGAACAGCTCGTCCACCGGGGCCTGTTCGACGGCCCGGCCCGCGTACATCACCAGCACCCGGTCCGCGGCGTCGGCGACGACGCCCAGGTCGTGGGTGATCAGGACGATGGCGGTACCGAGACGTTCGCGCAGCGACTGGAGGACTTCGAGGATGCCGGCCTGGACGGTGACGTCCAGCGCGGTGGTCGGTTCGTCGGCGATGAGGACGGCCGGGTCGCAGGCCACCGCGATGGCGATCATCACGCGCTGGCGCATGCCGCCGCTGAGCTGGTGCGGGTACTCCGCCACCCGGCGTTCCGGCGCGGGGATGCCGACCAGCGCGAGCAGCTCGACGGCCCTCTCCCCGGCCTCCTTGCGGCTGAGGCCCTGGTGGCGGCGGAGCACCTCACCGATCTGCCGGCCGATGGTGAGGACCGGGTTCAGCGAGGTCATCGGCTCCTGGAAGATCATGGCGAGGTCCTTGCCACGGACCGCCGCCAGCTCCTTCTCCCCCGCCCCGGCCAGTTCCCGGCCGCCGAGCCGTACGGACCCGGTGACGGTCGCACTGGACGGCAGCAGGCCCATGACGGCCATGGAGGTGACCGACTTGCCGCAGCCGGACTCGCCGACGATCGCGAGCACCTCACCGGCCGCCACCTCGTACGACAGGGAGTCGACGGCGTGCACGGTACGGGTGTCGGAGCGGAAGGAGACGGACAGGTCGCGGACGCTCAGTACGGGCGTTTCGGGCGTGCGAGGCGCGAGGTCCATGGGATGCGCGGTGCTCATCGGGTGGCTCCACGGGGGTCGAGGACGTCCCGCAGGCCGTCGCCGAGCAGGTTGAAGGCCAGCGTCGCGGCGACGATGGCGAGGCCGGGGAAGACCGCCAGCCAGGGCGCGGGGCCGAGGAAGGGCTGGGCGCCGGAGAGCATCACACCGAGCGAGGGAGCCGGGGGCTGGACGCCGAGGCCGAGAAAGCTCAGCAGCGCCTCGCTGATGATCGCGGCGGGGATGCCGACCGTGGCCTGGACGATCAGCGCGGAGGTGGCGTTGGGCAGGATGTGCCGGAAGAGGACGGTGCCGTCACCGCCGCCGTTGACCAGCGCGGCGCCCACGTAGTCCAGGTGTTTCAGGCGCAGCGTCTCGGCGCGGGCGATACGGATCACCGCCGGCACCTGCGAGATGCCGATGGCGATGGTGGCGTTGAGCAGGGAAGGACCGAGGATCGCCGCGAGGCCGACGGCCAGGACGAGGAAGGGAAAGGCGAGCAGGGTGTCGGTGAGCCGGGAGACGGCCGAGTCGGCGTACTTGCCGTAGAACCCCGCGGCCAGGCCCAGTGGTACGCCGACGAGGAAGGCGAGCAGTACCGCGAGCAGGCCCACCTGCATGGACGCGCGGGCGCCGTGGACCACCCGGGAGAGCTGGTCGCGGCCGAGGTCGTCGGTGCCGAGCCAGTGCGCCCAGGAGGGCGGCGCGAGGGCCGAGCCGAAGTCGGGCTGCGCGGGGTCGTAGGGGGCGATCAGCGGGGCGCAGAGCGCGGCCAGCACGAAGACAGCGGCGATCACGGCACCGGTGAGCGCGAGCCGGTTCCTGCGCAGGGCGCGCAGCCGGGTGCGCAGGGTGCCGGGGCGGGGCGCGGCGGCGGGCCCGTCCGGAGCGGCCGGGGTGTCCGTGGCGCCGGAGGCGGTGGTGGTGTCCGGGGTGGCTGTCATCGTGCGCCTCCGAGCCGGATCCGCGGGTCGATGACCGAATAGAGCACATCGACCGCGAGGTTGACGAGGATGTAGGCGGCGGAGGTGCACAGCACCACGCCCTGGAGCATCGTGTAGTCGCGGGTGAAGACCGCGTCGATGGTGAGCTTGCCGAAGCCGGGCAGGACGAAGATCTGCTCGGTGACGACGGCGCCGGAGATCAGGTGGCCGAGCTGGAGACCGAGCACGGTCACCACCGTCACCAGGCTGTTGCGCAGCGCGTGCCCGCCGACGACCTGGCGGCGCGAGAGGCCCTTGGCGCGCGCTGTGCGCACGTAGTCCGCCGAGAGGTTGTCGAGCATCGCGCCGCGGGTCTGCCGCATCACGACGGCCGCGAGCCCGGAGCCGAGGACGACGGCGGGCAGGACCATGCGCCGCAGGTTGTCCAGCGGGTCGGTGCCGAAGGGCACGTAGCCGGAGGCCGCGAAGACCGGTACGGCGATGGCGAAGGCCAGCACGAGGACGATGCCGAGCCAGAAGGTGGGGACGGAGAGCCCCAGCAGGGCGACGGCGTTGGCCAGCCACTCGGTCGTACTGCCGCGCCGGACGGCCGCGAGCACGCCCGCGCCGATACCGAGGACGACGGCCAGGAGGAGGGAGAGCGCGGCCAGTTCGAGCGTGACCGGGAGAGCGCTGAGGATGGAGTCCAGGACGGGCAGGCCGGTGCGGGCCGAGGTACCGAGGTCGCCGGTGAGGGCGTGCCCGACGAACCGGCCGTACTGGACCACGATGTTGTCGTTGAGGCCGTACGCCTCGCGGATCGCGGCGAGCGCCTGCGGGCTGCGCTCCTCGCCGGCCAGCGCGAGGGCCGGGTCGCCGGGCAGGGCACGGATGCCGGCGAAGACGACGACGCTGACGAGGAAGAGGGTGATCAGGGACTGGCGCAGCCGGGTGAGGAGGTAGCGGCTCATCGGGCGCACCCCGCAGCCGTGGAGCAGTTCATCGGACGTACCCCGCATCCTTGACGCGCACCAGGCCGTCGCCGTAGACGCGCACGCCGGCCACGTCCTTCCGTGCCACGACGTAGTTCTTCTGCCGGTAGAGGTAGATCAGGGCGTGCTGGTCCCGGATGCGGTCGGTGAGCTGCCCGTAGATGCGGGCGCGGTCCGCCGTGTCCTGGGTGGTGCGGCCCTCGGCGATCAGCCGGTCGAGGGCCGGGTCGGAGATGCCGTAGGTGTTCATGGCGCCGGCGGTGCCGACGAAGGAGGCGATGTTGCCGTCCGGGTCGAGCCGCCCGGACCAGCCGCTGACGTACGCCTCGAAGTTCCCGGCGTCGGTCTCCTCCAGGAGCGTGGCGTACTCCACGGGCCGCAGCCGTACGTCGAAGCCGGCCTCGCGGGCCATCGCCTGGATCACCTGGCCGAGCCGGCTGTCCTCGGGCGAGGTGGAGACCTTCAGTTCGAGCGGGACGGGGAGCTTGACGCCGGCCTTCTTCAACAGCCGCTTGGCGCGCGGCAGATCGCGCGGCGGGCAGTCGGCCCTGCCCGGCGCGATGGCCGACTCGGGCGAGACGGGGCCGCAGGCCGGGTCGTACATGCCCTGGAAGACGACCTTGTTGATCACTTCGCGGTCCAGGGAGAGCGCGAAGGCCTCGCGGACGCGGGGTTCGCGGGCGATCACGGTGTTCAGCCTGCCGGGCTTCTGCCCTGTGCCGTGCACGTTGCCGGTGTTGAAGCCGAGGCCCTGGTAGCCGAGCGAGGGCGAGTTGAAGAGCTGGAGCTTGGACTCGGTGAGCGAGCTGCGCACCTCCACCGGGCCCATCTGGTCGCCGACCTGGACGTCACCGGAGCGGAGGTTGGCCAGCCGGACGTTGCCGTCGGTGATCGTCTTGTAGACGACGCGGTCCAGTCGGACCTTGTCCGCGTCGTAGTAGCGCGGGTCCTTGGCGAGGACGATGCGGTCACCCGCGACGCGTTCGACGTACTTGAACGGGCCGACGCAGGACGGGTGGTTGGTGAAGTTCTTGCCGTACTTCTTCAGCGCCTTCGGGGACATGACCATCCCCGCGCGGTCCGCGAGCACGCCGGTGAGCGGGACGTACGGCTCCTTGAGGCGGATGCGGACGGTGTACGGGCCGGCCGCCTCGGCCTTGACCAGCGGGCCGAGTTCGGTGGCGCGGGCGGAGCCGGGCAGGGTGCGGTGGCGTTCGAGGGAGCGGGCGACGGCAGCCGCGTCGAGGTGCGTGCCGTCGCTGAAGGTCAGGCCGTGGCGCACCGTGAGGGTCACGGTCCGGCCGCCGTCCGATGTCTTCGGCAGGGCCGCCGCGAGCTGCGGCACGACCTTGCCGGCGCGGTCGGTGTCGTACAGCTTCTCGCACATGCCGGCGAACACGGTGCGGCCGACGAGGGTCTGGGCGAGGGTCGGGTCGAGCTTGTCGGGGTCGGACTTGAGGGCGACGGTGAGGGTGCCGCCGTCCCGTACGGGGCGCGGATCGGTCATCCGCTCCCCGCCCACCTCGGTGGCGGCCGAGGTCAGCGACCCGCATCCCGTAGCTCCGGCCAGTAGGCCGGCCACCCCCAGAAGAGCCGCTGTTCGGCGCACGTGGCCCTACCTCCCGCATGAATGGTGCAGACGGCGAACGATCAACTTGCGTGAGTGGTGCGAATGTGAACGGTCGACTCGCATGGCGATGCGGTCGAGAACGATCACGACGAGCGAATGCAGCAGACCGTATTTCGCATACAGACGACCGGCAAGAGGTTGTCCCGGATCTTGGGCAGTTTCTGGTTACATCTAAATAACCGGACCCGACAACTCGCCCGTCTCCCCCGCCGGCAGCCGCCCCGCGCTGCGTACGCTGGCCGCATGAGCAGCACGGTCGACTCCCCCGACGACGCGGCCCGGCACCCCCTGGTCGCCCTCCTCAGCGGCGCCGGGATCTCCACCGACTCCGGCATCCCCGACTACCGCGGGCCGAACGGGGTGTGGCGCCGCGACCCCGAGGCCGAGAAGCTCGTCACGTACGACTACTACATGACCGACCCCGAGATCCGGCGCCGGTCCTGGCTGATGCGGCGCGACGGTCCGGCGCTCCGGGCCCGGCCGAACGCCGCGCACGAGGCCGTCACGCGCCTGGAACGCTCCGGAGTCCCCGTCCGCGTCATCACCCAGAACGTCGACGGCCTCCACCAGCTCGCCGGGACCCCCGACCGCAAGGTCCTGGAGCTGCACGGCACCGCGCGCACCGCGCTCTGCACCCAGTGCGGCGCGCGGACCCCGATGACCGAGGCGCTGGCCCGGGTGACCGCCGGCGAGCCGGACCCGAAGTGCCTCGACTGCGGCGGGATCATGAAGTCGGCGACCGTGATGTTCGGCGAGCGGCTGGACCCCGGAGTGCTGGGCGCGGCGGTCACGGTCGCGAAGAACTGCGACGTCTTCGTCGCCGTCGGTACGAGCCTGTCGGTACAGCCCGCCGCCTCGCTCGCGGGCCTGGCCGCCGAGCACGGCGCCCGCCTGATCATCGTCAACGCCGAACCGACCCCGTACGACGCGCTCGCCGACGAGGTCATCCGCGACCCGATCGGTGAGGCGCTCCCCCGGCTGCTCGCCGGTCTGACGCCCGACCGGGACTGATACGGCGCCCCGCGTCAACGCGTACCGAACACCGATGAGTTGCCCCTTGCCGCCGCCGTGGCGCCGTGGCGCCGTGGCGCCGGCGACAGGCTGAGGCACGCGGCCCGAGTACGTGGTGCCGAAGGGCGGACCATCACCATCCGGTGCTACTCCGCGGAGCGCCCCGGCATCGTCTGGTACTGGGGCGGCATCGGGAACGACAGCGCGTTCGGGTACGTGGACGGGAACAGGCGGGAACAGGATGGACACCGGCCAGGGCCCGGATCCGCAGGTCCCTCTCTGCATGGGCTGACGCCCCACGACAGCTGACGCCCCACGACGCCTCACGACACGCCACGCCTCCATGTACCTCGACATCGCCCCCTTTGCCGGGAATGACGGCCCCGGCGATACGGTTGTCCGGGCGGTGGGCCGGTCGGACGGCCCGCGAGGACGTGGAGGGTGAGCGCCGTGCAGAGCAGGCATCACGGTGAGTACAAGGTGCCCGGCGGCAAGCTGGTCGTCGTCGATCTGGACGTCACGGACGGCGCACTGCGCGACGTCCGCGTCGCCGGGGACTTCTTCCTGGAGCCGGACGACGCGCTGCTCGACATCAACGCGGCCCTGGAGGGCGCCCCCGCCGACACCGGCGCCCGGGGTCTGGCCGACCGCATCGAGGCGGCGCTGCCCGCCGGCGTCGCACTGATCGGCTTCACCGCCGAGGCCGTCGGCATCGCGGTACGCCGGGCCGTCGCCCGGGCCACCGACTGGACCGATCACGACTGGCAGATCATCCACGAGCCGCCGCAGGAGCCCGCGCTGCACATGGCGCTGGACGAGGTGCTGACCACCGAGGTCGCCGAGGGGCGGCGCCCGCCGACGCTCCGCGTCTGGGAGTGGGACCGCCCCGCCGTGATCATCGGCAGCTTCCAGTCGCTGCGCAACGAGGTGGACGCGGCGGGCGCCGAGAAGCACGGCATCACGGTCGTCCGCCGGATCAGCGGCGGCGGCGCGATGTTCGTCGAACCGGGCAACACCATCACCTACTCGCTCTGCGTCCCCGAGTCCCTCGTCCACGGCCTCACCTTCGCGGAGAGCTACGCCTACCTCGACGACTGGGTGCTCGCGGCCCTCGGCGACATGGGCATCAACGCCTGGTACAAGCCGCTCAACGACATCGCGACGGACGCCGGGAAGATCGCCGGCGCGGCCCAGAAGCGGATGGTCACCGGCTCCGGGGCCGTGCTCCACCACGTGACGATGTCCTACGACATCGACGCGGACAAGATGGTCGAGGTGCTCCGCATCGGCAAGGAGAAGCTCTCCGACAAGGGCACCACCAGCGCCAAGAAGCGCGTCGACCCGCTCCGCCGCCAGACCGGCCTGCCCCGCGCCGAGGTCATCGCCCGCATGATCACCTCCTTCCGGACCCGCTACGGCGGCACGGACGGCACGGTGACGGACGAGGAGTTCGCGCGCGCACGCGAGCTGGCGACGGAGAAGTTCAGCTCCCCGGAGTGGACGGCGCGGGTGCCATAGGCAACACTCCGCGGAGGCCGACGAACCTCGCGTCCACCTTTTACTGGCTGCACTGAAGCCGACGACCGCGATGCTCGGCCAGTGCGTCACCGAACCGATGAGGACTGACAGGCGCGGCGTTCGGGTTGGTGCGGGGCCGGCGCCGGGCGTTCGATCGAGGTGTCAGCGTCGTCCGCCCGGCGAGGTTGTGGTCAGCGTGCGCCCCCGCCCACGGTGTTCGCCGATGCGTCCGTCAGCGAGTGCGAACGGTTGCGCGGCCTGCTGCGGGGACGAGGACAACTGCCAGTGGGCTCCGCGACTCAGCGTGCTGCCCAGCGGGGCGAGGCCGGAGGCGCGCATCTTGCCTGAGCCCGTGCGACCCCGGCCCGACACATCCAGGCCGGCCAGCGTTGGGCAGCTTGCGGCCCTGGATCGGGAACGGGGCGCTCACGCCGTGAGCGCGGAGCACGGTCTTCAGGCGGTCGGGCATGCCGAGGCCGGCGAACGTCTCGATGGCCGGCAAGGAGGTGGTGTGGGCGACCGGCAGTGCGGACTCCTGCGGGTCGTCCGCGGCGCGCTCCTCACCGGGGCGGTTGGTCTTGGCCGAACCCGAGGGTTCGCCCTGCCGGGTGTCCTTTGCGGGCGGCGGCCATCGCGCCGGAGCCGACGGTACCGCCGTGCGAAAGGGCGGAATCGGTGGTGGTGCGGGCCGTGCGGCTCATGCAGAGCCTTCCGCGGTTCAGCATGTATCAGGGAATTCGCCGCTGCGCTGATGAACCACGCAGCATTCGCAAGATTGAGCCGAAGAAATAACGAAACAGGCGCGGGCTTAAATGGCTGCCGAGTCGTCGTGAAGAGGCACCGGGCCACGGGCCGTGACGAACGCGACCGGTATACGGGCGCGAGGGAGCCGGGGAGGTGCCGGCTCCTGCCGGGGGAAGCGGCAGACGATGTGCCGCTCGCTCGCGCTGCGGGCGGAAGTCCGTCACTGCGGACGGACGTGGATAACGCAACGAGCCGGGGCCGCACGTAGGTGCGTGCCCCGGCTCGTTGTGTGCGTCAGCGTCAGGCGGGAACGATGTTCTCCGCCTGCGGGCCCTTCTGGCCCTGGGTGACGTCGAAGTTCACCTTCTGGCCTTCGAGCAGCTCACGGAAGCCGGCAGCGTTGATGTTCGAGTAGTGGGCGAACACGTCAGCGCCGCCACCGTCCTGCTCGATGAAACCGAAGCCCTTTTCCGCGTTGAACCACTTCACGGTGCCAGTAGCCAAAATATATCTCCTTCGAGGTGCTACCCGGAACCCGCACTGTGCGGGGACCGGAGTTACGCAATGATCACCCTCCGAAAACACCGGAATGCACAGACACTCCGAGGAACCCGGGAGAAATGCTTGAAGCTTCGGGGAACCATCACTGCAACTGACGCAACCGTAGCACGACCACTTCAGGCGAGGCCACATTTTCCCGAAGTGCGTTCGCCGGACAGAAAAACTCACCACGCATACCCCATATATCTGTAACGGCGATTCTAGATATTTCCATCCAGGGGCTGTCGGAATTTCCCAGCGGCCCACTGCCGCGCCCTGCCCACCGCCCCTGAGGGCAGCTTCGCCCGCTTCAGCGCGCTTCTTCTTGGCCCCCTGAAGACAGGGGGGGCGCCCCGGCCCGTCACACAAGGGGCTGCGCGCCTCAGGCATCGGCTGCGAGTCCGCAGGACGCAGTTCTCATCAGCAAGACGGAAGCGCCACGGGAAAACGAAGGGCGACCGTCGAAGCAGCGCACCCGGCTCGTCCCAGCCCTTCGAGGAAGGTCCGGGCGCTCTCGCATGCGACGGCTTCGAAGGCCGCGGAGCGGGCGGGTGCGACGCCGGCGCTCATCGCGTCCACCAGGCCGGTCGCCCCGGTATCCGGGTCACCCATCGCTCGGCGCTGCCTGCGCGGTACTCGTGCCCGTGCCCGGCTTGCGGGCCCTCACCCCCGCGGCGCCCCTGGGCAACCGACCCGCGGTCCGTGGCGATGCGCCGGTATCGTGCCCTTTCACCGGCCGGCGGCATCGTCCCGATCGCCCTTTCCCGCTCGGCGGCAGCAGTGGCGGCCGGACGCCGGCAGCACCGCTCCGGCGGTTTCCCAAAGGCGTCGGTGAGCACTCGTTTTCGACCAACGCCCTCAGCTGTCGGCCCCAGTCAGCCGCAAGCGCTCAGGGCGTCACGCCCTCGCCCTTGGGCCATCGACGCGGTGAACGCGCGAACGAACCCGGGGAACGCCTGCCCCTCATCATTGGAGGAGCACAGCGGCTGTTGGCCCGCCGAGGGTTGCCGTGGCCGGTCGCGCTCACCGCGGCAGACACGCCGGAGCCTGCCCCCTCGGCCGACCGCTGGGAGGGGACAGGCTCGATGCGTGACCGCGGTGGGCAATTGGGGGCCTTGCGCTCCCGCCACCGTCTCGCGGTCAGGCCGGGGTCTGCGGCTGCGGACCGGTGGTCCGGGTGCGCAGTTCCTCGTTGATGCGCTGGGCTTCTTCGAGCTGGTCTTCGAGGATGATGATGCGGCAGGCAGCGTCGATCTGAGTGCCGGCATCGACGAGTTCGCGGGCGCGGGCGGCGATACGCAGCTGGTACCGGGAGTAGCGACGGTGGCCGCCTTCGGAACGCAACGGTGTGATCAGACGGTGCTCGCCGAGGGCGCGGAGGAAGGCGGGGGTGGTGCCGAGCATTTCGGCGGCCCGGCCCATGGTGTAGGCGGGATAATCGTCGTCGTCGAACTTGTCGGCGACGTGGGTACCGCGAGGGGGCATAGACCTCTTCTTTCGGGGACGCGTCGAGGGGGGGGGGGGGGGGGGGGGGCCCCCCCCCCCCCCCCGAGTAAAAAAAAAACACACCCCCACCACCACCCCCCCCGCGTGTAGCGGGTGAGGCCCGGGCGGGCCCGGGGGCCGGGGCGGCGCG
>NZ_JBITXI010000009.1:341654-342710 GCF_044544605.1 Streptomyces sp. NPDC053560
TTTGGGCGGCCCGGCCCTTGGTTTTTGGGTTTATATCCTGGTGGGGCTACTTTTGGGGGTCGTGGGTCCCGGGGTGGGGGAAATGCCCTTTTTTTGGGGGGGGGGGGGGGGGGGCGGGGGGGCGGTCCGCCCCCCGAGCCCCGAGCTTTTAACACCATCTACCGGCCGACTTCACGCCGGCCTTCGTTTTCCGCGGTTCCGCCCGGGAGGGCAGAGGTACGGGGATCGCGAATGCGTGACCGGGGACCACCTTCCATTCTGGGGCCTGCGGTACCCGAGCGACTTCTCCCTCGCCCGGGCGATCCTGATGGTGTCTGCTCCTTACCTCGTTGAATCAACCAGAGAGTACTGCTGAACGGTGCGCTACTGCTTGCGACCCCTGAGGCCGCCCGGCCCGGCAGCCAGTGAAGGAATCCACCACTCACGGCCCCTTCCCTCCACTGCCGTTCCCTTCTTGCGCGATCCGCTTGCGCGGCAGTTCATGTCTGCCGCGCCTTCTTCGACTTCCTGAGTACGAGAGAAATGCTACACCTGACACACGCCCATGTCTACTGTCGCCGTGACAGGTTTTTTCCAGAGGGCGGGCTCGGCTTCTGCTGCAGATGCGGCTCGCAGGAGCCCGCTGGAGGCATGCGTCCATCAGGCGGGCGGCCTCGGCCACGCGGCTTCCATACGGTGAGTGAGGTGACCGAGCGGCAGGAAGCCCTCGCCGGCTCCCTCCTCCAGCCGGTTCCGACACTCCACGCCAGCGCCGCCGGCGCCACCGGTGAAGCTCGCACTTCCGGGGCCGGAGCGCCGCATGCGCACGGGCGGCCATCATCGAGTTCGGCTCCAACGGCTCCCGCCGCGCAGCGGAACGGCGCGACCACCAGCCGAAAACCCAGTCGTCAATATGGGCACCTACGTACCTGGGCTTCCACGTCGCCCGAGTCGCGCGACAGTGGGGGGGGGGGGGGGGGGGGGGGGGGGGGGGGGGGGCCGGGGGGGGGGTGTGGGGGGGGGGGGGGGGGGGGGGGGGGGGCGGGGCGGGGGGGGGGGCCCCGGGGGGGGGGCGCC
>NZ_JBITXI010000009.1:342720-415206 GCF_044544605.1 Streptomyces sp. NPDC053560
CGGCCCCCGGCCCCCCCCCCACCCACACCCCCCCCCCCCCCGGGCCCCCCCCCCCCCCCCGGCCCCCCCCCCCCCCCCCCCCCCCCCCCCGGGGGGGGGCCCCCGGGGGGGGGCGGGCCCAACCCTCACTGTCGTTGTGGTGTCGGCTTGCGCCCGTCCGTGGGTCAGCCGGACAGGGGGCTGCCAAGCATGGCGGAAGCGCGCTGGAAGGGACTGAGGGTGTGCGTGGGGGCCACCGGCTGGGGAAGGCCGGCACAGGTGAAGCCGAGTCGGGTCATAGCCCGGACGACTTCGCCGGCGCTGAAATCACGGCGGTCCTGCCTGGTGATCACCCCACCCACCTGCTTGACGGGGTAGGTGCGCCGCCCGATGATCACGGACTCGCCGGTGACCGGCTCGGGCTCGACACCCTCCATCGATTGCAGCACGCCACTCCTGGTGAGGTCGAAGGGAAAGCGGGCGATGACACAGCGCATGGTGCCTCACAGGGGAGAAGGGAAGCGGTTCGGCCGGGCGAGACGGTTCAGCGGGAGAAGGCCGGGACGTCCGGGGCGCTGCCGTGCTCGGCGGTCACGGAAGATGCCGCGAGCCGACGACCGGGCGTCGCATGCACGGCTTCGGCCATCGTGGTGCAGGAGGCAGCACCGAGGATGTCGCGCAGGCGGATCTGGTCCGTGTACGCGCAGCCGTCGCGGACGGCGGTGAGCTGGGCCTGGATGACCAGGCCGGTGCACCGGCCGTCCGCGTCACAGACGAGCAGATGCCCCGTGCGGGCGGCGGCCATGACGCACAGTGCCACCTCGACGGTCATGTCGTCGCAGACCTGCGGTCCGACCTCGTTCATGGCCTCGACCAACATCGGGGTGGCTTTCGCCGGGCGGTGCTGCATCTGAACCGGTGTCAAAAGGTGTCTCCTGCAGAGATGGGTCGGTCTTCTGAGTACGACGGTTCTAGGCCGTCGCTCCGGTGACGGAAGACGTCGCGGACGCGCGCCGGGGTGCCGAAGCAGGCCGGCGTCGGCCGCGAGAGGCGGCTCTGCGCTTGGGGCGCTCGGCCACCGGTGCGGTGATGACGACCGGGACGCCGGAGGGGGTCCGAGCGCCGGTGATGCGACTGAGCGCCGCTGCGCCGGAGTGGATTTGCGTGGTCTGCGGGGTGATGCCCGCGGCCGCCATGAGGCGGGTCATGCCGCGGCGCTGGTTCGGAGTGACCAGTGTGACGACGCTGCCGAACTCGCCGGCCCGGGCGGTGCGTCCGCCGCGGTGCAGGTAGTCCTTGTGGTCGGTCGGCGGGTCGACGTTGACGACGAGGTCGAGGTTGTCGACGTGGATGCCGCGTGCCGCGACGTTCGTGGCGACGAGCACGGTGACGTGGCCGGTCTTGAACTGTTCCAACGTGCGAGTGCGCTGGGACTGGGACTTTCCGCCGTGCAGGGCGGCGGCGCGTACACCGCTGTTCAGCAGGTGCCCGGTGAGGCGGTCGACGGCGTGTCTGGTGTCCAGGAACATGATCACCCGGCCGTCGCGGGCCGCGATCTCCGTGGTGGCCGTGTGCTTGTCAGCACCGTGGACATGCAGCACGTGGTGCTCCATTGTCGTGACCGCGCCGGCGGAGGGGTCGACGGAGTGGACCACGGGGTCGGTCAGGTAGCGGCGGACCAGAAGGTCTACGTTACGGTCCAGGGTCGCGGAGAACAGCATCCGCTCGCCATCGGGGCGTACCTGGTCGAGCAGCGCGGTGACCTGCGGCATGAAGCCCATGTCGGCCATCTGGTCGGCCTCGTCCAGCACCGTGATGCCCACCTGGTCCAGCCGGCAGTCACCCCGCTCGATGAGGTCCTTCAGGCGCCCGGGCGTCGCGACGACCACCTCCGCGCCGCCGCGCAGGGCACCGGCCTGTCTGCCGATCGACATCCCGCCGACGACCGTGGCCAACCGCAGTTTCACCGCGCGGGCGTACGGGGCCAGCGCGTCCGTCACCTGCTGCGCCAACTCACGCGTCGGTACGAGAATCAACCCCAGCGGCCGGCGGGGCTCGGCGCGCTGTCCGGCCGTGCGGGCCAGCAGCGCCAGCCCGAAGGCGAGGGTCTTACCGGAACCGGTACGCCCGCGGCCCAGTACGTCGCGGCCCGCGAGGGAGTTCGGCAGCGTCGCGCCCTGGATCGGAAACGGGACGGTCACGCCCTCCGAGCCGAGCGCGGCCAGCAACTGCTCGGGCATGTCGAGGTCGGCGAAGTTCTCCACGGCAGGCAGTGCCGGCGTGATCGTCTCGGGGAGCGCGAACTCACCCTGGGGTGCGACGGGCCGACTGCGGGAACCACCGGAACGGCACGGAGCTGATGAGCCGAATCGGCTCCTGCCCTTACCGGATTCGGCACTGCCGTTACGGGTGCGTGCGAAGCGGTCGTTCGTGTGTGTGCGGTTCATGCGGAACCTTCCTCGATACGACACATATCAAGGAATTCTCACAGCAATGAGCAGCATGGAGAATCGCAAGAATGAGCCGAATGAAATGCGAAATACGAGTGCGCCGGACAGGAACGCCGTGCGGCGCAGGCATCGACCGGTGAACACGGCGCGGGAGAAGCTCGCAGATGGGGCCCGCACCCCGAAGAATGCGGGCCCCAGGCGCGGAGTCGCGCTCGGCGTCAGGCGGGAACGATGTTCTCGGCCATCGGCCCCTTCTGGCCATGTGCGATGTCGAAGTTCACCTTCTGGCCTTCGAGCAGCTCACGGAAACTCTGGTCGGCGATGTTCGAGTAGTGGGCGAACACGTCGGCGCCGCCACCCTCCTGCTCGATGAAGCCGAAGCCCTTTCCCGCGTTGAACCACTTCACAGTGCCAGCAGCCATGCGATCTCTCCTTTGGGTCAGTACACAGGGATCCGCGCTGCGCGGACACCATGCCGCCGCGATGATTAACCCGACCGGAAAAGACCGGAATACAAAAGCCCTCGCAACGGCTCAGAATCAGACCGGAGAGTGCTTGAGGTTTGGGAACCACAACTGCAACCGAGATCGACAGTAGCACGCCACAACGGCCTGCGTACGTCGAATAATTTCATCCCGCCCATTGGGATAAAAACCCTCTCCGCACGGCCCGCCAAACCCTCGTCCCGCGGGCACAGATATTGATTATCCGAAGCGCAACGTTTCGGGAAGATCACCGGCGCGGCCCAGAAGCGGATGGTCACCGGCTCCGGGGCCGTGCTCCACCACGTGACGATGTCCTACGACATCGACGCGGACAAGATGGTCGCCAAGAAGCGCGTCGACCCGCTCCGCCGCCAGACCGGCCTGCCCCGCGCCGAGGTCATCGCCCGCATGATCACCTCCTTCCGGACCCGCTACGGCGGCACGGACGGCACGGTGACGGACGAGGAGTTCGCGCGCGCACGCGAGCTGGCGACGGAGAAGTTCAGCTCCCCGGAGTGGACGGCGCGGGTGCCGTGACGCCGGCCGGTTCCCGGGTGCCCCTCGCCCCCGCCATCAGCACCGCGTACACGGCCAGCGACGCCGTCAGGCCCACCGCCCAGCCGTAGTCCGCCAGCGGCCGGAGAAAGGGGATCAGTCCGTCCGCCGGGAAGGGGCCCTTCCCCGGCTGCGAGTACGAGCCGCCCACGGCGAGCAGCCCGCCCAGGCCGAACGCCACGAGGGCACGCCGGTTCCAGCCGGCCGTGTACCAGTAGCGGCCGCCCGGCCGGTAGAGGCCGGCGAGGTCCAGGACGGTGCGGCGGATGATCCAGTAGTCGGCGATGAGGATGCCGGCGACGGTGCCGAGGAGTCCGCCGACCACCCCGAGCCAGGTGAAGATGTACAGCTCGGGCGTGGCGGTGAGTTTCCACGGAAGGACGAGGACGCCGATCACGCCGGTGATCAGCGCGCCGCCGCGGAAGGTCAGGACGCGCGGGGCGAGGTTGGCCAGGTCATAGGCCGGGGAGACGACATTGGCCGCGATGTTGACGCTGATCGTCGCGATCAGGACCGTGACCAGCGCGAAGAGCAGCCCGAAGACATTGTCGGCCTTGCCCGCCAGGGCCACCGGGTCCCAGACCGGCACGCCGTACACCGCCTGGGAGCCGGAGGTGACCAGGACGGAGAGGAGCGCGAAGGCCGTCATCGTGGTGGGCAGGCCGAGCGTCTGGCCCCAGACCTGTGCGCGCTGCCCGGCCCCGAAGCGGGTGAAGTCGGGGATGTTCAGGGACAGCGTCGCCCAGAAGCCGATCATGCCCATGAGGGACGGGAAGAAGACCGGCCAGAAGTCCGCGCCCCAGCCCAGCCTGCTCGGCTGGTCCAGGAGGGGGCCGAGGCCGCCCGCCTTCGCGGCGATCCAGACCAGCAGGGCGGCCGCGCCGACCAGCACGAAGGGCGCCGCCCAGTTCTCGAAGCGGCGCAGGGTCTCCATGCCGCGCGCGATGATGGCCAGTTCGAGGGCCCAGAAGACGACGAAGCAGAGCCAGAGCGTCCAGGGGTACCCGGCGACCGGCGTCGCCTTCTCCCAGCCGCCGCCGAAGATCTTGCCGAGCAGGATGTAGATGCCCTGGCCGCCGATCCAGGTCTGGATGCCGAACCAGCAGCAGGCCACGGCGGCCCGCAGCAGCGCCGGGAGGTTGGCCCCGCGCAGCCCGAAGGAGGCGCGGGCCAGGACCGGGAAGGGTATGCCGTACTTGGGTCCCGCGTGCCCTGTGAGCAGCATCGGGAACAGCACGATGACGTTGGCGAGGGCGATGGTGAACACCGCCTGCTTCCAGTCCATGCCGAGCGCGACCAGGCCTGAGGCGAGCGTCCAGGACGGGATGTTGTGGGCCATGCCGACCCAGAGGGCGGCGAAGTTGTACGTGGTCCAGTGCCGGTCGGCGGCGGGCACGGGGCGCAGGTCGGCGTTGCTGAAGCGGCCGTCGGCGGGTATCTCGTCCGGGGGGAGTTCGACCCGGCCGCCCGTGTCCGGCGGCCCTTCGTCGCGGCCGTCCGAGGACACGGCGGGGGTTCTCACTCCGCCGCCAGGGCCGGGATGACCTCGGTGCCGTACGTGTCGATGGTGGCTTCCTTGCTGTCGTGCATGGCGTAGAGGGCGAACTGGTCGACGCCGAGGGCGCGGAGGGCGCGCAGCTTCTCGATGTGGGCCTCGGGCGGGCCGAGGACGCAGAAGCGGTCGACGATCTCGTCGGGGACGAAGGCGGTGTCCGGGTTCCCGGCCCGGCCGTGGTGCGCGTAGTCGTACTTCTCGCGGGTCTTGATGTACGCGGTCAGCTCCTCCGGGACCATGCCGGAGTGCTCGCCGTAGCGGCTCACCAGGTCGGCGACGTGGTTGCCGACCATGCCGCCGAACCAGCGGCACTGTTCGCGGGCGTGCGCCAGGTCCGTGCCGACGTACGCGGGCGCCGCCACGCAGATCGTCAGCGCGTCCGGATCGCGTCCGGCCTCGGCGGCGGCGTCCCGTACCGCCTTGACCATCCACTCGGTGAGGAACGGGTCGGCGAGCTGCAGGATGAAGCCGTCGGCGACCCGGCCCGCCATGGCCAGGGCCTTGGGCCCGTACGCGGCCATCCAGACCGGCAGCCTGCCGTCGCGGACCCACGGCAGCCGGACGGGGTTGCCGTCCACGGTGGCCTCGCGGCCCTCGGCGAGGTCGCGGATGACGGTGATGGCCTCGCCGAGGCGGGCGAGGGTGTTCGGCTTCCGCCCGGCGACCCGCATCGCCGAGTCGCCGCGGCCGATGCCGCAGACGGTGCGGTTGCCGTACATGTCGTTGAGGGTGGCGAAGGTGGAGGCGGTGACCTCCCAGGTGCGGGTGCCGGGGTTGGTGACCATCGGGCCGACGATCAGCCGGTCGGTGTGCTCCAGGACGCGGCTGTAAATGACGAACGGCTCCTGCCAGAGCACGGCGGAGTCGAAGGTCCAGCCGTAGCGGAAGCCCTGCCGCTCGGCGCGGCGCATGAGCCCGACCACGGCGGAGGCGGGCGGATCGTTCTGCAGGACGACTCCGAAGTCCATCTCTTCAACTCCCTGGTGTAGAGCCGGTGATGACGACTGACGTCCCGGAGGGGCCGGTCGCGGTCAGGAGAGGAACTGACAGGTGGCCCGCGGGGTGTACTGGCCGTGGCCCGCTTGGCCGGTGAACTCGCGGTCCTCGATGACGGGTTCGCCGCGGGAGAGAACAGTCTCCACCCGGCCGGTGACCCGCCGCCCCTCGTACGCGGAGTAGTCCACGTTCATGTGGTGGGTTTCGGCCGACATCACTTGTTCGGCGTGCGGGTCGTAGATCACGATGTCCGCGTCGGCGCCGGGCGTGATCGTGCCCTTCTTCGGATACAGCCCGAACATCCGCGCGGGCGCGGCGCAGGCGATCTCGATCCAGCGGCGGCGGCTGATGTGGCCGTCCAGTACGGCCTGGTGGAGCAGGTCCATGCGGTTCTCGACGCCCGGCATGCCGTTCGGGATCTTCGAGAAGTCGCCGCGACCCAGTTCCTTCTGGCCGACGAAGCAGAAGGGGCAGTGGTCGGTGGAGACGACCTGGAGGTCGTCGGTGCGCAGCCCGCGCCAGAGCGCCGCCTGGTGTTCGCGCGGCCGCAGCGGCGTGCTGCAGACGTACTTCGCGCCCTCGAAGTCCGGCTCGGCGAGGTTGTCGGTGGAGAGGAAGAGGTACTGGGGGCAGGTCTCGCCGAAGACGGGGAGCCCCTTGTCGCGGGCCTGCGTCAGCTCGGCGACGGCCTCCTCGGCCGAGACGTGGACGACGTAGAGCGGCGCGCCGGCGACCCGGGCGAGCTGGATCGTGCGGTGCGTGGCCTCGGCCTCCAGCAGCGCGCGCCGCACCTCGCCGTGGTAGCGCGGATCGGTCCGGCCCTCGGCCAGCGCCTGTTCGACGAGGACGTCGATGGCGATGCCGTTCTCGGCGTGCATCATCACCAGCCCGCCGTTCCCGGCGGCCCGCTGCATCGCGCGGAGGATCTGGCCGTCGTCGCTGTAGAAGACGCCCGGGTAGGCCGTGAAGAGCTTGAAGGAGGTGACCCCCTCGGCCACCAGGAGGTCCATCTCCTTCAGGCTGTTCTCGTTCACGTCGGAGAGGATCATGTGGAACGCGTAGTCGACGGCGCACTGCGCGTCGGACTTGGCGTGCCACTGGTCCAGCCCCTCGCGCAGCGACTTGCCGCGGGACTGCACGGCGAAGTCGATGATGGTGGTGGTGCCGCCCCACGCCGCGGCCCGGGTGCCGGTCTCGAAGGTGTCGGAGGACGCGGTCCCGCCGAACGGGAAGTCCATGTGCGTATGGGCGTCGACGCCGCCCGGGATCACGTACTTCCCGGTCGCGTCGATGACCCGGTCGGCGGACTCGGTCCAGCCCAGCGCGGCCTCCTGCCCGTGCGCGGCGAGCGCGGCCACCCGGCCGCCCTCGACCAGGACATCGGCATGGATCTCGTCGGCGGCGGTGATGACCAGCCCGCCGCGGATGACCGTACGACTCACAGTCCCGTCCCCTTCCACCAGCAGCTCCCCGGCACCGGCCGGGACGGGAGCAGGGGCCCGCGCGCATCGTCACCCGGGCACCGACCTGCCTTGCCGTCCCTGACACCGCGTCACACGTCACGGCCGTTCTACACACGTAGAGTGCGACCGGATTCACAGACGGTAGAAGCATGACACCCGACCGGGCAATACCGCCGTCGCCACCGTGCGGGAACCGGCGTGTTGCCCGTACACACCACCCTCCCTTCCTCACTCAAAGTGTCCGGTGAGTACGCATGGTCACTCCGCGCTTCAGGGTGCATATGAGGCGGTATGCCGGGAACATGGAGGGCAACCGTGAGGCGCGAGGAGGCGGCATGGACAGAAAATCCCGGCCCGAGCCCGACGATCTCCGAACCCCGGACCGCAGTCTGCACAGCGGTCCGGCGGCGGACGTGAGCCCGGAGGACCTGGTAATGGCGACCGGGCGTGATGTCACGCCCAAGAATCTGGAATGGGCACGCCGCAAGCTCGCCGACGAGGGGCGCGCGGCCGTCGAGAAGATCCTGCCCTGAGGATCAGGTGCGGGCCTGCCCGGCGGACCGCCGGGCAGGCCCTTTCTCCTGCCCGGACGCGTCAGCCCACGGGCTCCGGCCGGGGCACCCGGAAGGCCGCAGTACCGATTCCGCCGGGCGCCGACAGGCTCCGGGGGACGGCAGCGGACGCCGGCTCCGCCGTCCCGTGGTGGCGGCGGAGGTCCTGCTCCCTGTAACGGCGGCAGTCGTAGTGCCACTGCAGGATGCCGGACATCCAGTCGCGCAGCTCGGAAATGTAGTCGGCGACGCCCTGCCTGGCCTCCGCCGACAGCTTGAAGTCGTCGTACAGCACGGGGAGTTCGTTCGCCACGATGTGCTCGAACTGGTCCAGCCGGCCGTTCATGAGGTCCTCGACGATGCGCAGGCCCGTGGGGTGGTCGACGTCGAAGAAGTTCTGCACGACGAGGATCGCGTTGTGCACCTCGCCCTCGTACTCGATCTCCTTCTGGTACGAGAAGACGTCGTTGACCAGGCAGCCGTAGTCGATGACGGCGTTCTCCAGGGCCTGCCACGGCCCGCTCGCGTACATCTCGTCCGGCACGTTCCTGCCGTGGCTGATCCGGGAGAGGCTCATCGTCAGGTCGGAGCCGAAGGTGTGCCGCCGCATCTCGATGTAGTCGACCGGGTCCGGGATGCGGTTCTGGACCATGTTGTCCAGCTCCCAGAGCCAGCTCCTGGTCATCACGCGCACCGCGTCGCGGAAGCGGCGGCGGTTCTCCGGGCTCATCGGGCCCGCCGTGCGCTGCCAGAGGTCGGCCAGGCCGCGCTCCAGCGCGTGGGTGGCGGGCGGCGGCGGGGCGCAGTCCAGCGGCATGCAGGCCGCCAGCCGCTCGTCCATGGCCTTGGCGCCGGCGAGGTCGCCGCGGCGGCCGAACACCGCGGGGTAGTAGTCGTCGCCGTACGTGCCCCAGGCGAGCCACGCCGAGCTGAGGTCCAGCTCCGCCAGGGTGGCGTCCGGGTCCAGGCCGGCGGCGCACAGCGGCAGGTCGTAGTCGAGGATCTTCTCCTCGGTCCAGACGTGCGAACCGGGGATGCCGGGCTGCTCCGCCAGGATGCCCATCCGGTCCGCCCACTCCACGACGTTCCGCCGGGAGGTGTCCAGGTGCGGGCAGAGCCGGCCGGGCAGCGGATGCTTGAAGTCGGGCAGCCGGGAGGGCCCGACCTTCTGGAACGGTACGTGCGTGAAGGTGCGGGCGCGGGCGGCCTCGGCGCGCGCCGTCGTCGGCACGCCCTGCGTGACGTTCAGCGCGGACAGGCCCAGGGCGCCCAGCGGCAGCGAGAAGAAGCGCGGCGGGGTGCCGGACGCGCCGTCCTCCCCCGCGCCGTTCATGTACCGGCTGGAGACCATGTGCCATTCCTGGCCGCCGGACTGCCAGTCCTGGAGGCCCTTCACGTACGCCAGGACGGCGGCCCGCTCGTCGGGGCCGAGGGCGTACTCGGCGAAGAGCGGCTCCAGTTCGGTGAGCGCGGTGTGCTCGAACTGCTGGAGCCGGGAGGTCAGCAGGTCGTTGACGGCCTCGGCGGCCTCCTGGGTCGAGCAGTCCAGGAACCGCTCCAGGACGAGGATGCCGTTGCTCAGCTCGCCCTCGTCCTCCACCTCGCGCTGGTAGGAGAAGATGTCGTTGCGCAGATGCACGGCGTCGGAGAAGGCGTCGCGCAGCACCCGCAGCGGGCGGGAGGCCGCGATGCGGGCGGGGACCTCGGCCCGGGCGGCGTACTCGATCAGCCCGGCCGACCAGGGCGCGCCGCCGACCTTGCGGCGCATCTCGATGTACTCCACCGGGTTGGCCACCCGGCGGGCGTTGATGTTCGACAGCTCCCAGAGGGATTCGTTGAGGAGGTTGACCGTGCTCTCCGCGAAGCGCTCACGCCACTTCGGGGACATCGCGGGGACGGTGCGGGTCCACAGGTCGGCGAGGCCGGCCTCGACGGGGTTGACCGGCTCCGGCATGCCCTCGGCGAGGTCCATCGGCATGAAGGCGGGCAGCCGGTCGAGGTAGGCCTTGCCGCCCTCGCGGTCGCCGGAGCGCTTGAAGGTCTCCAGGAAGTGGTCGTCGAAGAAGAAGACCCAGACGTACCAGTCGGTGACCAGGGCGAGGTCTTCGGCGGAGCAGTCGGGGTGGGTGTAGGCGCACAGCAGGGCGTAGTCGTGCGCGTCGAGGTCCCGCTGCTCCCAGATGCCGGACCCCTCGAGCATCTGCATCTCGCGCGCCCACGCGCTGCTGTGGGTACGGGCGGCTTCGAGGTGCGGGTTCAGGCGTGCCGGATACGGCGTGTAGAAGTCCGGCAGGTGGAAGGGCTGTGTCACGGGTCCCCGGCCTTTCTCGACGGTGCCGGGGGGCAGGCGTGACGGGCACCCTCGCGGATGCCCGTCGCCCCCCGGCGTGCGTCCGGGTGGCTACCCACGCGGCGACCCGAAAAGCGGGATACCGGAGGAGTCACCCGGACGAGTGATCGAAAAACGGCCCTGCCGGTCGGTGCCTCAGCGGACGTTGATCGCGGCCCAGGCCGCGTTCACCGCGTTGTACTCCGCGCTGCCGGAGCCGTAGAGGTCGGTGGCTGCCGACAGCGTGGCGGTGCGGGCCGCCTTGTAGTTGGTGGTGGAGGTCATGTACGTGGTGAGCGCCTTGTACCAGATCTTCTCGACCTTGGCACGGCCGATCCCGGTGACGGCCTTGCCGTCGTAGGTCGGGCTGTTGTAGCTGACGCCGTTGATGGTCTTGGCCCCGCTGCCCTCGGAGAGCAGGTAGTACCAGTGGTTGGCCGGGCCCGAGGAGTAGTGGACGTCGATGCCGCTCAGGTTCGAGGACCAGTAGTCCCTGGACGCGCCGTCCTTGCTGGGCTTGTCCATGTAGCGCAGGGGGGTGCCGTCGCCGTTGATGTTGATCCGCTCGCCGATGAGGTAGTCGCCCGGGTCCTTGGCGTTGTTGGCGTACCACTCGACGGAGGTGCCGAACATGTCCGAGGTGGCCTCGTTCAGACCGCCCGACTCACCGCTGTAGCGCAGCCCCGCGGTGTTGGAGGTGACGCCGTGGCTCATTTCGTGCGCCGCGACGTCCAGGGAGGTCAGCGGGTTGGCGTTGCCGGCGCCGTCGCCGTACGTCATGCAGAAGCAGCTGTCGGACCAGAACGCGTTGACGTAGGAGTTGCCGTAGTGGACGCGGGAGTAGGACGCGACGCCGTCGTTCTTGATGCCGCTGCGGCCCAGCACGTTCTTGTAGAAGTCCCAGGCGGTGGCGGCGCCGTAGTGGGCGTCGACGGCGGCGGACTGGCGGCCGCCGCCCCACACGTCGTCGGTGTCCTTGAAGAGGGTGCCGGTGCCGGAGGTGCCCTGGTTCAGGTCGTAGGTCCGGTGCCCGCCGCGCGCGCCGTCCCTGAGCTCGTAGGACGAGCCGTTGAGCGTGGTACCGAGGGTGACCGTGCCGCTGTAGACGCCGGTGCCGGTGCCGGTCTCGATGCGCTCGTCGGCGAAGAGCCGCTTGCCGGTGGCGGCGTCGGTGACGACCTGCAGTTCGCTCGGGGTGCCGTCCTTCTGGACACCCTTGACGACGGTCTCGTACGCGAGGACCGGCTCGCCGGTGGCGGCCCAGATCACCTTACGCGGCGCCTTCTCGGCGCCGGCCTTGGTGTTCTGCTCCGCCGCCGAGGCCTTGAGGGCGGCCTTCTTCGCGCTGGCGGCGGGGAGTTCGGCCGTGGTGGCCGGCACGGCTATCCGGGCCTTGGTCGCCTTGGTGACCTTGCGCGCGCCGTCCTTCTTGACGTGGACGACGAGATCGCCGCCGAGGACGGGCAGGCCGTCGTACGTCCGCTCGTAGCGGGTGTGAACGGTGCCGTCGGCGTCCTTGACGACGTCGCGGGCGACCAGCTTCTCCTTGCCGCCGAGGCCGAGCGCTTCGGCCGTGGTGGCGGCGTCGGCCTGGGCGTCCTTGAGCGCTGCGGCACGCTGGCCGGCCGACAGGGCGACGGCGGTGGCACCGGCCTCGCGATCCGCCTGGGCGTTGGCCGGCGCGCTCTGCACGCCGAGGACGACCATGGCCGCGGAAGCGACCAGGGCGGCGGCACGGACGGTGTGGTGGCGTCTGTCGGAACCTCTCACGCGTTCTCCTTGGTACGGGGCCGCGAGGTGGCGGCCCGTCGAGGGGGAAACGGACGGCCGTGGGTGGGGGCCGTCCACCGGTACAGGAGTGGTGCTGGTGGTACGAGGCCGAGCTGCGGTGCGTACGACGGATCCGCCCACGGCGCCGAACCGCGCAGGCGGAACCAGGCCCGTCAGCCGTGCGGATGCTGCGAGCCGGAGGAAGCGTGCCACCCTCTGACCGTTTCCGACAGATCAGTAACGTGAATTTGACCGGCCGTTATCCGAACGGCGATCACCGCGCCGCGAACTTCGGGCGGGCGAACGGGGCGTGATGCGGTCGAAGCGGATACGCGAAACCGCCCGGCTCCACGCGAGATCCGCGGAGCCGGGCGGCCGACCGGTGGCCGCCGCGGTGGGCGGCCACCCGTGACTGTGCGGACGGTCACCAGATCGCGTCGACCCACTCCGGGTGGTCGATGAACGGGTTCCGGTTGTGCTGGTACTTGTCGAAGATGACTTCGTTGCGGTTCTTCTCGAAGTCGTCCGGCGGGTCCTGCTCGCTCCAGGTCTTGAGGACGCTGAGGCGGCCGATGGCGGGCGCCGAGCCGTTGTCCACCTTGTCGTTGGGCTCCAGGTCGGCGAAGCCGTCGTCGCCGTCGTAGCGCACGGCCATGTAGAGGATCATGCGGGCGACATCGCCCTTGACGGCGTCGCGGGGCTCGAAGGAGTCGCCGTCGGTGTAGTTGCCGGGGGCCTCGCCGACCTCGCTGCCGCCGTTGTCGAAGTCCTTGTTGCCGCGGGTGCTGTTGACCGAGACGTCGGTCGGCCGGAGGTGGTGGATGTCGGTGCCGGGGCCGGTGGAGGTGCCGAAGTCGCCGTGCGACTTGGCCCAGACGTGCTCGCGGTTCCACTGGTCGGGGTCGCCGCCGTTGTCGTCCTTGCTCTGCGAGCGGCCGGTGTAGAGCAGGATGACGTTCGAGGAGTTCTTGGGGTCCTGGTCGGTGACCTTCAGGGCGTCCCAGACCTGGCTGTAGCTCAGCTTGCTGACGCCGGAGCTGATGATGCCGTGCAGCGCGGACTTGAGCTCCTGGCCGGTCTTGCCCTCCGCGTCCTTGTAGTACGTGTCGTCGTACGCGGTGGTGGCGGACGCGGCGGTGCTGCCGTGGTGGGCGGCGGGGTCGGGCGCCGCGGTGGCCGGGACCTGGACGGCCAGCGCGAGCAGCGCGGTACCGGAGAGTGCCGTGACGATTCTGCGCCGAGCGGTGGTACGGGATATGTCCACGAGTGTGTCCTCTCCCCCATGCGCGTGGACCGGACCGCGGAAGTGTGGGGGGTGCGGGCCGGGGCCGGCCGGCGAATGACCGGCCGCAGGCAGCCTGCCACCGCCACAATTCCCACTGGGTGACCATTACGGTGTGATTATGTGTCAAGAACGTGGAGATCTACAGGCGTAGAGCGGTCGGCAGTCGGCACAACCGGTCCCGTCCGCTCAGGGCGAGATCTCAGCGAGTTGCGGAAACGCCTGCGACAGCAGCACGCACACCAGCGAGACCAGCACCGCGGCCACGATCACTCCGAGGCACCCCAGGACGTCCCGCAGCGTGCTCGCGAGCGGGCCGAGACGTGGGCGCAGCGGGGCGGACGGCAGGCGGCGCGGGGCGCTACCCCTGGACGCGGTCGACATGGGAGGCGTCCGGACCGGTGCCGGCGTTCCTGGGCCGGGGTACGCCGTTGGTCCGCGGCGTGCCGTCCGTCGTGGTGTCCATGCCGTACTGCGCGGCCTGGAGTTCGTACATGGCGCGGTACAGGCCGCCCGGTACGGACATCAGCTCGCGGTGGGTGCCGGCGCCGGCCAGCCGGCCGCGGTCCAGTACGTAGATCAGGTCTGCGGTGGCGGTGGCCGCCAGCCGGTGGGTGATCAGCAGGACGGTGGTGCCGTCGTCGGCGAGCGAGCGCAGCGACCGGAAGGCCTCCACCTCGGCCTGCGGGTCGAGGGCCGCGGTCGGCTCGTCGACGATGAGCAGCGGGGCGCCGCGGTACCGGGCGCGGGCGCCGCCCAGGCGCTGCCACTGGCCGCCGGAGAGGTCCGTGCCGCGCTCGAAGCCCTTGACCACCAGGCTGTCCCAGCCGTGCGGCAGTCCCCCGACGACCTCGGTGGCGCCCGCCTCCGCCGCGGCCCGCTCGATGCGCTCCTGGTCGGGCGGCTGTTCGCTGCGGCCGATGTGGACGTTGGCGCGGGCGGTCATCGGCCAGCGCGGGAAGTCCTGCCCGAGCACCGCGACCTGGTCGAACACCGCGTCCCTGTCCGCCTCGCGCAGGTCGACGCCGTTCCACGTGAGCCGCCCGGCGGTCGGCAGGTACAGGCCCGCGACGAGCTTGGCGAGCGTGGTCTTGCCCGAGCCGTTCGCGCCGACCAGGGCGACGACCCGGCCGCGCGGAATGGTCAGGCTGATGTCGCGCAGCGCGGGCCCGGGCGCGCCGGGGTAGCTGAAGGTCACGTCCGCGAGGCGGATCTCGGTGAGCGGCCGCGGGACCGGGGTGCCGCCGGCCGGGATGGCCTGCCGCTCGGCGCCCTCGCACGCTTCCTGGAGGTCCTTGAGGTACATGGCCTCCTCGTAGAGGCGGTTGACCTGGAGGACGAGGGCGGTGAGGCCGGCGCCTGCGCTGCGTACCGCGATCACCGCCGTGCCGGCCACGGCCAGCGGCATGCCGCCGCCGGTGAGCAGCAGCCACAGCACGCCGTAGGCGGCGAGCGTGGCGAGGCCGGAGACGGCGGCCGCGGCGGTCTGGGTGGCGGCCTCGGCGGTGGCCAGCCGCTGCTGCTCCCTCTCCATCGTCATCGACATGTCGTCGTAGGCGTCGGTCAGCATCCGGCCCGCGCCGTGCACGCGCAGTTCGGGTGCGCAGTCGTGGTCGGTGATCTTCTGGGTGACGACGGAGATGGCGCGCCGGTGCTCGATCCAGGCGTGCCGCGAGGCGTACTGCCGGCGGGCCGAGAGGACCGCACCCCAGCCCTTGGGTGCGGCGATCAGTACCAGCATCAGGACGAGCAGCGGATGCAGGAGGGCCAGTACGGCGGCGGAGGCGAGCAGCGCGATCAGGGCGTTGACGACCGTGACGGAGGACCGGAGCATCATGCGGACGGAGTCGGTGCCGAAGCGCCCGGCGTCCAGCGTGCGGTGGAAGTCCTTGTCCTCCAGGGCCGCCAGCTCCACCCGGACGGCGCCGCGGTAGAAGCGGGCGGTGCAGGCCCGTTCGACCTTGGGCTCCAGCCGTCCGGAGGCGGCGACCGACACCGCGGAGAGGAGGGCGGCCACGGCCGCGACGGCGCAGCCGGCGAGCAGCGCCGGCAACGCCTCGCGTAATCGCTCCACGGTCGGTCCGGCGGCGAACAGCGCGACCAGCACCCGGTTGGTGGCCACGAGGACGAACGCGCGGGTCAGGCCCTGCCCGGCCTCGGCGCCGAGCAGCGCCAGCAGGGCGCGGGGGTCCTCCCGCCAGGCGGCCTTCGCCACGAGGCCCGCCATGGCGGGGAACTGCCGCGCCATCTGCCAGAACGTCAGCCGCAGCAGCGGCTGTTCGTGCCGGGTGAACGACAGGTCGTACCGCAGCGCGCCACCGAACATCAGCCGTTCGCTGCGCGTCACCGGCAGCGCATCCGGCTTCCGTCGCCGGATGCGCCTCTTCCCTCGGCTCACGGGCCCCACCCCCACACCCACAACCGTCCCGCACCGTTCACCGGACGCCCGTTTCATTGTCGCCGGGCCGTGCGGGGCGGCCGCCTGTTTTCGGCTCGGCGCGCATGGGGGCACGGAGTGCCGCGATCAAGGGGTGGCCTGGCCCGTCACATATTGATCATGTGCCCCGCGAGCCCATGCACGGCTTCCTTGACGGCCTCGCCGAGCGTCGGGTGCGCGTGCACGTTCCGGGCGACCTCGTGGACGGTCAGGTCCCACTGCTGAGCGAGCGTCAGCTCCGGCAGCAGCTCGGTGACTTCGGGCCCGATGAGGTGGGCGCCGAGCAGTTCGCCGTACCGGGCGTCGCTGAGGATCTTGACGAAGCCGGTGCTGTCGCCGAGGCCGTGCGCCTTGCCGTTCGCGGTGAACGGGAACTTCGCGACCTGTACGTCGAAGCCCTGCTCGCGGGCCTGCTCCTCGGTCCAGCCGAAGCTGGCGATCTGCGGCTGGCAGTACGTGGCGCGCGGGATCATGACGTAGTCCAGCTCCATGGTCTCGGCGTCCGCGAGGGTCTCGGCGGCGACGATGCCCATGGACTCGGCGGCGTGCGCGAGCATCAGCTTCGCGGTGACGTCGCCGATGGCGAAGATGTGGGGCACGCTCGTGCGGCAGCGGCCGTCGACGTCGATGGCGCCGCGCTCGGTGAGCTTCACACCGGTCTTCTCCAGGCCGTAGCCCTCGACGCGCGGCTGGAAGCCGATCGCCTGGAGGACCTTGTCGGCCTCCAGGGTCTGCTGCTGCCCGCCGGTGCTGACGTGCACCTTCACGCTGCCGCTGCCGTCGTCGTCGATGCCCTCGACGCGGGTGCCGGTCAGCAGCTTGACGCCGAGGCGCTTGTACCGCTTGGCCAGTTCGGCGGAGACCTCCGCGTCCTCCAGGGGCACCAGCCGGTCCAGGAACTCCACGATCGTGACGTCCACGCCGTAGTTGCGCAGCACGTAGGCGAACTCCACGCCGATCGCGCCGGCGCCCGCGATGATGATGCTGCGGGGCAACTCCTCGCTGAGGATCTGCTCCTCGTACGTCACCACGCGCTCGCTGAGGGAGGTGCCGGGCAGCAGCTTGGTGGTGGCGCCCGCGGCGATGATGCAGTGGTCGAAGGTGACGGTCTCCGCGCCGCCGTCGGAGCGCGCGACCTGGAGCGTGTGCTGATCGGTGAAGGTGCCGCGGCCCTCGTACTGCGTGATCTTGTTCTTCTTCATGAGGTAGTGCACGCCCTTGACGCGCCCGTCCGCGACCTTGCGGCTGCGGGTGAAGGCCGCGCCGTAGTCGAAGGACACCTCGCCGGTGGAGCGGATGCCGAAGGCCTTCGCCTCCTGCGTGAACAGGTGCGCCAGCTCGGCGTTGCGCAGCAGGGCCTTGGAGGGGATGCAGCCCACGTTGAGGCAGACCCCGCCCCAGTACTTCTCCTCGATGATCGCCACGCTGCGCCCGAGCTGGGCCGCACGGATCGCGGCGACGTACCCACCCGGGCCCGCGCCGAGGACGACGACGTCAAAGTGTGCACTCATACGGGCAGCGTAGGACGCCATCCGCGGCATGCGCAGGGCATTGAAGATCCCCCACATGTGACACCGAGCACCCGTGATACGGAAATAGTTTTCCGAATACCGGATCGCCTCGGGAATTGCGTCCGTTCCCGATGCGACCGGCGGCGGGCCGGGCCACTCTGGAGGAGGCCACACGCCCGGTCGCCCACCCCCTGGAGGCCCCGGTGGACACGCAGGCAGCCGACGATCTGACCGTGACGGCGCTGGTGACCGACGCGATCGCCGCCCCGTCCATGCACAACGCCCAGCCCTGGCGGTTCCGCTGCTCGCCCGGCTGCCGCCAGCTCCAGCTGTGGGCCGATCCCGAGCGCGCGCTGCCGCAGGCCGACCCGGACGGCCGCGCACAGCACATCGGCTGCGGCGCGGCCCTGTTCAACCTGCGGGTCTCCGCGGCCCACGCCGGCCTGCCGGTCCGTACGGCACTGCTGCCCGACGCCGGGCGGCCCGCGCTGCTGGCGACCGTGGAGCTGGCCCCCGAAGGGGAGACGGACGGCGGCACGGAACGGCTGGGCCGGCTGCACCCGGCGATCCACGAACGGCACACCAGCCGGTACCCCTTCGAGGAGACCGGACTGACCGCCGCCCAGCTCACCGGGTTGCGGCACGCCGCGGAGCAGGAGGGCGCCGCACTCTCCTTCCCCGTCGGCTGGCATCTGCAACTGGTGCTGGAGCTGGCCGAGGAGGGCGAGGAACGGGACCGCGCGGCGGTGGCGGACGACACGGCCGGACCCCCCGGCGCCGGGACGGACCCGCTGGCCGGCGGCGCGGGCGGCGACCGGACACCGGCCCCGGCCCGCCCGGACCTCGCGGAGTGGACCCGGATCGGCCCGGCGGCGGAGTCGGCGGACGACGGGGTACCCGCCTACGCCTTCGGGCCGCGGCGGCGCGGCGGCCGGGCCCCGGTACGGGACTTCGCGGCCGGGCGGGAGGTGGCGGGCCGGGAGACGGCCGCCTTCGAGAGCCACCCGCACCTCGCGCTGCTCAGCACCGAGCGGGACCGCCCGGAGGACTGGCTGCGCGCGGGCCAGGCGATGCAGCGCACCCTGCTCGCGGCCACCCTGGAGGGGCTCTCCAGTTCGTTCGTCACCCAGTCGCTGGAGTGGCCGGAGCTGCGGTGGCCGCTGCGGGAGCCGGTGTCCGGCCACGGCCTGGTCCAGATGGTGCTGCGCTTCGGGTACGGGCCGCGGGGTACGGCGACGCCCCGGCGTCCGGTCGAGGAGGTCCTGGAGTTCGACGCGCCGTAGGACGCCCGGCCAGCGGGGGCATGGGCCGTACGGCGGGAGCGCGCGTAGGAATCCCGGCGCACCGCGTCCGGAAAGGGGGAAGCCCCGGCCAGACGGGGGAAGCCGGCCGGGGCTGGTGTGCGGGGCGCGGCCGCGGGTGACCGCCGGGGCGCCGGAGAGCGGGGTCGTCGGCGGTGCCGTTACCGTCCCTCACTTCTCTTGAATAATAAACCATCGTTAGCCGTCGGGTCGAATCGGGGTCGCCGGGTGGCACGGGGGGACGGGTCGCGCCCCGCATCCGGCCGTACGGGACCTCGCGGCGGCGCCGCGCGGCCGCCGGGATCGGCTTGATCCGGTCCGCTGCGGGCGTACGCCGGTGGTCTTGCTGGTGCCCGGTCCGGGCGCGGGTACGCCTGTCAGCGCCGGTCTCCCTCCGGCCGGCCGTGTTCACTCCGTCACAGCGGGTCGGCAAACGGGTTGCCGATGGTTGGGGCGGCGACGATCGGGAATGACCGCTCCCGTCGGCAGGCCGTGCGTGATCGCAACGGCCACGGGTGGAGGGGTCGACGCAGTGACCGTAGTCCCTCCGCCACCGTCACGGGAGGGAGTGGGACCCCATGCACGCGAGCAACAGGAACCGTGCCGCACGCGTCGAGTACGCGCTGCCGCGGGAGGCCGCGTCGGCCCGCTGGGCCAGGAGGTTGACCAGTGGCTTCCTCGGCCATCCAGCGATGCCCGACGGAGTGTCGGGCCGGGTGGACGAAGCGGTGCTGATCGTGTCCGAGCTGGTCACGAACGCCGTACGGCACGGCAACAGCCGCTGCCGCCTGCGACTCAGCGCCGCGTCGAGCGGCGTCACCATCGAGGTGCACGACGACGATCCGCACACCCCCGCCGTCAAGCCGCTCACCGAGGACGCGGTCGGCGGCCGGGGCATGGCCATCGTCGGACTGCTGGCCCGGCAGCTCGACATCACCGCTGACCGCGGCGGCGGCAAGACCGTACGGGCAGTCCTCGCGGGCACGTGAAGAGCGGCGGGCACCCTGCCGGCCGTCGTACCGCGGAATGCTCCACCGGGGCCGGGACCCCGCCCCGCCACGCACGACCGGCCTCCGCGCCGCCCGCCCGGCCGCTCAGCCGGCCTTGCGGCGTGCCGCGGTCCGCTTCGCCGGGGTCTTCTTCACCGCCGCCTTCTTGGCCGCACCGCCCTGTCCGGCGGACGTGCTCTTCTTCGACGCGGCGGACTTCGCGGCCGTCTTCTTGGCCGCGGTCCGCTTGGCCGTCGTCTTCTTCGCCGTCCCTGCCGGGGTTTTACGGGCCGGCGGCGCCGCACCGTCCTCCCCGGACTCCGCGGCCTTGCGGCGCAGCCGGGTGACGGAGCCGCCCGAGCCCGCCGCCTCGTCCGTACCGCCGCGCTCCTCCCGGGCCGCCCGCACACTGTCCTCCAGGGCCGCCATCAGGTCGATGACCTTGCCGCGCTTGGGCCCCTCCGAGGGCACGGCCGGCTCACCGCCCTCCAGCTTCGCGGAGACCAGCTCCTCGACGGCGTCCCGGTAGTCGTCGTGCAGCTCGGCCGGGTCCAGCTCGCCGAGCGAGTCCATCAGGGTCTCGGCGAGGGTCAGCTCGTTGTCCCGGATCTGGACGTCCTCCTTGGGGGCCAGCCCCTGCGGGGAGCGGATCTGGTCCGGCCACAGCAGCGCATGCATGACGATCGCGTCGTCGTGCACCCGCAGCATGGCCAGCGTCTCGCGGTTGCGCAGCGCGACCTTGCCGATGGCCACCTTCTGGTGGTGTACGAGCGCGTCGCGCAGCAGGACGTACGGCTTGGCGGCGGACGGGCCGTTGGCGCCGAGGTAGTACGCCTTGTCCATCTGGAGCGGGTCGATGTCGGCGGCGTCGACGAACGCCAGGATGGTCAGCGTCTTGGTGGTGGGCAGCGGCAGCGAGGCGAGGTCGGCGTCGGTGAGCGGGACGATCAGGTCGGAGGCGGCCTGGTAGCCCTTGCCGATCTCGTCCTGGGACACCTCCTCGCCGTCCAGCTCGCACACCTTGCGGTAGCGGATGCGGCCGCCGTCCTTCTCATGGATCTGGACGAAGGAGACCGCCGAGGCGCTGTCCGTCGCGCTGTACATCTTCACCGGGATGCTAACCAGGCCGAAGGAGATCGACCCGTTCCAGATGGACCTCATGCGCGCACCCCTCGACTTCCGTCCTTTATGTCCGATTCATGGGAGTCTCAGGGTATGCCGATCACGGAGATCGAGGGACGCCGGCTGACGGTCACCCGGCTGGACAAGGTGCTGTACCCGGCCACCGGGACGACCAAGGGCGAGGTGCTGCACTACTACGCGGTGACCGCGGGCGCGATGCTCGCCCACCTCTACGACCGCCCGGTCTCCTTCCTGCGCTACCCCGACGGCCCGGACGGCGAGACCTTCTTCACGAAGAACGTGCCGCCCGGTACGCCCGCCTGGGTGAAGACCGTCGACCTGACCCGCCGCAGCGGCAGGACCGGCCGCCAGGTGGTGCTCCAGGACACCGCCTCCCTGATGTGGGCGGCGAACCTCGTCGTCGAGCTGCACACGCCGCAGTGGCGCACGGACGACCCCGGCATGGCCGACCGGATGGTGTGGGACCTGGACCCCGGCGCGCCCGCCACGATCGTCGACTGCTGCGCGGTGGCCGGGTGGCTGCGCGAGCGGCTGTCGGCGGACGGGCTGAACGTGTACGCCAAGACCTCCGGGTCCAAGGGCCTGCACCTGCTCGTACCGATCGAGCCCACCCCGTCGGACGACGTCACCGCGTACGCCAAGGACATCGCCGTGGAGGCCGAGCACGAGCTGCCCGGTCAGGTGGTGCACCGGATGACCAAGGCGCTGCGGCCCGGCAAGGTCTTCCTCGACTTCAGCCAGAACAGCGCGGCGAAGACCACCGCGGCGCCGTACACCGTGCGCGCCCGGCCCGAACCGGCCGTCTCCACCCCGGTGACCTGGGACGAGATCGCCGCCTGCGACGACCCGTCGGACCTGCACTTCCTCATCGGCGACATCGCGGACCGCCGCGCCCGCCACGGCGACCTGCTCGGCCCCCTGATCAACCTCAACCGCGCGAAGCCACTGCCGCGCGGACGGCGATGAACCCCAACCCCGCGCTGCATCAAGGGACTTGAGGTCTCCTCCTTCGTGTGGCCGCCACACCTGCCGCGCCAACTGTGACTGTGACGGGCTACCCCTGAGGTGTCCCGAGTGAGCACGGGGGCTTGCCATGACGATCGCGGACGTGTCCGGGACCGACCGTCGCGTGCGGCGCGCGGTGGAGCGGCGGGGCCTGTTCCTCGTCCCGCTCGCCTCGGAGCCACGACGAGCGGCGTCCTCCACGTCGTCTACGTGATGGACGGCGAACGCCGCAAGGCGGCGGTGTCGTTCACCCGGATCCGGGGCCACTTCCCGACCTGGGAAAGCGGGATCATCGCCGTCCTCGAAGCGTTCGACCGGTGGCTGTGAGGCGCCTGCCGGTGGTCAGTCCAGCCGCGTGAGATCGGGCCGGAGGCGGTGCCAAGTGGGGTGGCGGAGGCGGCCCGCCGTGGTCCAGCCGGAGTACCCGACCTCGGCGATCAGGCGCGGCTCGACCCAGTGCGCCGCGGCCACGCCGACCCGTTCCGTGAACGGCGAACGGTCCCGCGTGAGCACCTCGAAGTAGCGCGCGAGATCCCGGCGCTCCAGGTCCGACAGGCCGGAGCCCACCGAGCCGACGTACCGCAGCCCCTCGGGGCCGTCCAGCCCGGCCAGCACCGAGCCGGGCAGGCCCGCGATCCCGCCGCGCCCCTCCGACCAGCCGCCGATGACCACGTCGAGGGTCACCACGTGCTTCGTCTTGCGCCAGTCGGCGGACCGGACTCCGGGCAGGTACGGGGAGGACAGCACCTTGGCGACGACGCCTTCCAGGCCGTTCGCGCGCGTGGTCTCCCAGACCTCCTGGCCGTGCCCAGCCACACAGCCGGGGACCGACCACTCGGCGGCGTCCAGGTCCAGCCCCGACAGGGCGGCCCGGCGCTCCTCGTACGAGGCGTCCAGGAGCGAGCGGCCGTCCAGGTGCAGCAGGTCGAACAGCACGAGGTGCACCGGGTATTCGTGCATCAGGCGCGCCGCCCGGCGCGGGTCGGCCACGCCCATGCGCTGCTGCAGCAGCCCGAAGTCGGGCCGGCCCCGCTCGTCGAGCACCACGATCTCCCCGTCGAGGACGGCGGGCCGGCCGCGCAGCCGGTCGCCGAGCCCGGCCAGCTCGGGATAGACGGCGGTGACGTCGTTGCCCCTGCGGGTGACCAGCCGGACCCCGCCGTCGCCCGGCACGCTGACGACACAGCGCACCCCGTCCCACTTCACCTCGTACGCCCACCGCGGCTCCGCCCCGTCGACGGGCAGCGGACCCGGCGTGGCGAGCATGGGCCGAAGGACGGGGAGGCCGGCGGGCCGGGGTGCGGACGGTGCCATGCCTCCGATGATCAGCGGTCGCGCGGGCCCGCGCAGGTCGGGCCCGCGCGCGGCGTCACCCCGCGAGACGCTTCTGCGCGGCGCGGAGTGCGTCGGCGAGCAGGTCGGCGCCCTCCTCGGCCTCCGCGACGGTCAGCGACAGCGGGGGCGCGATACGCAGCGCTGCACCGTTCAGGCCGCCCTTGCCGATGAGCAGGCCGCGCTCCCGCGCCGCCTCCGTGACGGCAGCGGCGGCCCGGGGCGACGGCTCGTCCGTGCCCGGGTCGACCAGCTCGACGCCGATCATCAGGCCGCGCCCGCGGACCTCGCGCACCATCTCCAGGCCGGCGGAGACCGCCCGCAGCCGCTCGATGAGCAGGCCGCCGACGCGCCGGGCGTTGCCCTGGAGGTCGTGTTCGAGCAGGTAGGTGAGGTTGGCCAGGCCCGCCGCCATGGTGACCGGGCTGCCGCCGAAGGTGGAGATGGAGTTGGCTGAGAGGCAGTTCATCACCTCGGCGCGGGCCACCACGCCACCGATGGACATGCCGTTGCCGATGCCCTTGGCGAAGGTCAGCATGTCCGGCGGACCGCTCGCGGCGTGCGCCTGCCAGCCCCAGAAGTGCTCGCCGGTGCGGCCCCAGCCGGTCTGCACCTCGTCGCTGACCCACAGGATGCCGCGCTCGGCCAGCACCTCGCGGAAAGCCGCGTACAGCCCGTCGGGCGGGGCCGTGAAGCCGCCGACACCCTGGACCGGCTCGGCGATCAGCGCGGCCACCCCGCCCGATGTCTGCTGGAGCACGTCCTTGAGATCGGCGACGCACGCCGCGATGTACTCCGCGTCGCTGAGGTGCGCGAACGGGCCGCGGCTGCGCACCCCGCCGTGCACCCACAGCGTCTGCAGCGGCGAGAGGCTGGTCGGCGACCAGCTCTGGTTGCCGGTGATGCCCACGGTCGAGAAGGACCGGCCGTGGTAGCTGTTGCGCATCGCCAGGATCTGGTTGGAGCGCCGGTACGCCGTCGCCAGCAGCAGCGCCGCGTCGTTGGCCTCCGTACCGGAGGTGGTGAAGAAGACCCGCGCGTCGGGGATGCCGGAGAGCGCCGCGATCCGCTCCGCCAGTTCCACCATCGGACGGGAGAGGTAGAGGGTGGAGGTGTGGATGATGCGCCCGGCCTGCTCGGCGACGGCCTTGGTGACCTCCGGCAGCGCGTGTGCGGTCATCGTGGTGAGGATGCCGCCGAAGAAGTCCAGGTAGCGGTTGCCGTCGGAGTCCCAGACATGCCGGCCCTCGCCGTGGGTCAGCTCGATGGGGCGGTCGTAGAGCAGGGTCAGCCACTCGGGGAGGACGGCGCGGTGCCGGTCGTGCAGGTGGGCGGCGTCGGTGTAGTGGTTGCTCACGGCTGGACCAGCCCTTCGTAGGCGTCGGGACGGCGGTCGCGGTAGAACGCCCACTGCTGCCGCACCTCGTCGATCAGCCCGAAGTCCAGGTCGCGGACGACCAGTTCCTCCTTGCTGTCGCTGGCCACGTCGCCGACGAACTGCCCGCGCGGGTCGACGAAGTAGCTGGTGCCGTAGAAGTCGTTGTCGCCGTACTCCTCGGTGCCGACACGGTTGATCGCGGCGACGAAGTACTCGTTGGCGACCGCGGCGGCCGGCTGCTCCAGCTGCCACAGGTAGGCGGACAGGCCGCGGGAGGTCGCGGAGGGGTTGAAGACCAACTGGGCGCCGTTCAGGCCGAGCTGCCGCCAGCCCTCGGGGAAGTGCCGGTCGTAGCAGATGTAGACGCCGACCCTGCCGACCGCGGTGTCGAACACCGGCCAGCCCTTGTTGCCCGGTTTGAAGTAGTACTTCTCCCAGAAGCCCTTGACCTGGGGGATGTGGTGCTTGCGGTAGGTGCCGAGGACGGTGCCGTCGGCGTCGATGACGGCGGCGGTGTTGTAGTAGAAGCCGGACTGCTCGACCTCGAAGACGGGGACCACGATGACCATGCCGGTCTCGCGGGCCAGGTCCTGCATCCGGCGGACGGTCGGCCCGTCCGGGACGGGCTCCGCCCAGCGGTAGTGCTCCGGCTCCTGCACCTGGCAGAAGTACGGGGCATTGAAGACCTCCTGGAAGCCGATGACCTTCGCGCCCTGAGCCGCCGCCGCGCGGGCGTGCTCCTCGTGTTTGGCGATCATCGACTCGGTATCGCCCGTCCAGGTCGCCTGCACCAGTGCGGCACGTACGACATCGGCCATGAGCTGCTCCTTTGCCAGGGCGTCAGACAACCGGTCCGCGCGAGCTCTACGCGTGTGGAGGTGACCGTAGGACGCCGCACGCACCGTGGCAAGACCATCTCGGCCGCGCCGCCCGGCCGATCCCCCGCACGGTGGGAACGGCCGTACGAACTGCCGTGAGCCGTGGTGCGCACGGGTCAGCGGACACCTATGAGGCGGTCCGACACCCCGGCCGTCCGCAACGCGTGGACGAGGTCCCGCCGGCGGTGCTCCGAGACCTGGTCCGCCGCCTCCAGCAGCAGCGGCAGCAGGACCTCGGGGGCGTCCGTGGCCGTCGCGAGCCCGGCCGCCTCCTCCGAGGTCCGCGCCCGCACCATCGCGGCCAGCAGCTCCCGCGCCTCGGCCGTACGGCCCGCCTGCCGCAGGGCCAGCGCGGCGTCCCCCACCTCGCCGACCGGTCGGGCCACGCCCTGCCGCAGCAGGCTCACACAGTCCTGGACCCGGCCGGCTGCGGCCAGCGCGCCGGCCGCAGCGGCCAGCGGCCCGGGCGGCAGGCAGGCCACCTCCCACAGCAGCGTGGCCACATCGGCGGCCAGGCCGGTCCGCTCCAGCTCCGCGGCGATGTGCGGCAGTTCCTCGGCGGGGCGGCGGGCCGCGGCGCACAGGACGGCGTGCGCCTCGCCGCCGCGCCCGGCGGCCCGCAGCTCGGCGAGGTGGGACACGGCGCTGCTGACGGCCTGGGAGGTCTGAGGCGGGAGGCCGGACAGGGACGACGCCGGTCCGCTACCGGATCCGGCCGCCGTCTCCTTCCCCGCCTTGGCCGATTTCCTCCCTTCGCCGCCCTCCTGCGCACCGGCGAAGCGGGCACCGCGCGGGGCGGGCGGGGCTACGGGCGCGCCGGTCTCCGTCCCCTCCGCCGACGGTTCGAGGCCGGCGAAGCGGGCGCCACGGGGCCTTCTTCGGGCGGCGCGCAACTCCTCCGGCCGGGCCTCCTCGAAGTCCTCCGCCGGGAACTCGTACGGCGCGAGGGCCTGATCCGCGGTCCCGTACGGCGCGACGACCTCGTTCCGGGAGTCGTACGACGTGCCCGCGTGCGTCGCGCGGTCGTACGGGGCGCCGGCGCCAGGCGCGGAGTTGTAGGGAGTGCCGGCGTCCGGCGCGGAGTTGTGCGGGGCGCCGGCGCCGGGCGCGGGCGCCGCCGGGGCCGCCTCCGCGCTCCCCTCCATCCGCTGCTGGAGCTCGCGCACGCGGGCCCGCGCACGGGCCACGTCGTCGGCGACCCAGGCCAGTTCGCCGTCGAGCGCCGCCACGTCCGTGGCCGGATCGGCCTCTTTCAGCGCGGCGCGCAGCTCGCGCTCGCGGCCGGTGGCGTGGTGGAGTTCGTCGAGCATGGCGTCGAGCCGGCCGCGGAGCGCCCCGGGGCCGCCGGTGAGCGCGTCGTACGCGGCGGCCGCCGCACCGTGCAGCTCGCGGGCGCGCGCCCCGGTCTCCGCCGCCGCCTGCTCGCCGAACCGCCCGGACAGGTCGTGGAGAAGCGACTCGACCACGTCCCAGGGCGGCACCTCGCGCCCTTCCAGGCAGGCCCGCAGCCCTTCGGGGTCGCGCCGCGCGAAGACGCCGTACCAGCCTTCGGCCGGGTCCAGCGCCGCCACCAGCTCGCCCAGGAAGCGCGCGAAACCGTCCACGGAGTCCCGTAGCCGTGCCTCTGCCATGCCGTCCCCTTCTCCCCCGTGGTGCCGCGCGCCGCCGCGCCGGTACCGCAGTTGCGCTCCGGTCGTGTTGCGTCCTGTGTGACACAACGACTACAGCGAGTTTTCCACTCCCGGCGGGGCGCGGGGGCGTAGATCCGGCAACAACGGCGTGATCACCATGGCCGACAGGAAAACTTGCAAGTTTTCCTGTCGAATTTCTAGGCTGGTGCCATGCCGGGCAAGGAGCACGAACAGCTCGTCACGGACCTCGGTACGGCCGTCGGCCTGCTGATGCGCCGGCTGCGCGCCGAATCGCCGGGGGACGGGATCACCCCCACCCAGCGGGCGGTCTGCGCCCGGCTGGACCTGGAAGGGCCCGCCACCACCGCGGCGCTGGCCAGGGCCGAGCTGGTCCGCCCGCAGTCGATGCGGGTGACGCTGGCCGCCCTGGAGGAACGCGGCGTCGTCGCGCGCAGCCCGCACCCCACCGACGGCCGCCAGGTCGTCTTCGCGCTCACCGAGGAGGGCCGGGAGGTACTGGCCGGCCTCCGGCGGGCCAAGCAGAACTGGCTCTCCGTGGCCATCGCCGAGCACACCACCCCCGAGGAGCAGCGCGTACTGGCCGAGGCCGCCGCGCTGCTCAAACGACTGACGGAGAACTGACCATGACCGCCACCACGCTCGACCCGAACACCGCCCTGGTCCTCATCGACCTGCAGAAGGGCATCGCCGCGCTGCCCACCGCCCACCCCGCCGCCGAGGTCATCGAGCGCGGCGCCCGGCTGGCCGCCGCCTTCCGCGCGCGCGACCTGCCGGTCGTGCTGGTCAACGTCACCGGCGGCGCGCCCGGCCGTACGGAGGGCCCGGCGCGCGCCGGCAACCCGCCCGCCGACTGGGCCGAGCTGGTCCCGGAGCTGGACCGGCAGCCCTCGGACGTGCTGGTCACCAAGAAGACCTGGGGCGCCTTCCACGGCACGCCGCTGGACATGGAGCTGCGCCGCCGCGGCGTCACCCAGATCGTGCTGGCCGGCATCGCGACCAGCATCGGCGTGGAGTCCACCGCGCGCAGCGCCTACGAGCACGGCTACCACGTGACCGTCGCGACCGACGCCGTCACGGACATGGACGCCGACGCGCACCGCAACAGCGTCGAGAAGATCTTCCCGCGCCTGGGCGAGACGGACACCACCGACGCGATCGTCAAGCTGCTGGGCTGAGCCTCAGACCCCCGCCCTCAGCCGCGGCCACTTCTCGTGCCAGCGGAGGTCGTCCTCCAGCTGGGAGGCGAGCGAGACGAGGCGGGGTTCGCCGCCCTCGGGGCCCAGGAGCTGGGCGCCGAGCGGGAGTCCGGCCGAGCTGAAGCCGGCCGGGACACTGATGCCCGGCCAGCCGAGGACGTTCCACGGCCAGGCGTACGGGCAGGCCGCGATCATCGCCCGGTCGGTGCGCCAGCCGTTCATCGCAACCAGCGTGCCGACCCGCGGCGGCGGGGTGGCGGTGGTCGGCGTGAGCACCACGTCGTACCGGCCGAAGACCGCGCCCACCCGCTTCTGCTGGCGCGCCTCGGCGGCCCGCGCCAGCTTCAGGGCGCGCCCGCCGAGCAGCCGGCCCAGCCGTGCGGCGTCCCGCGTCCTGCGGTCCAGCAGAGAGCGGTCCGGCACCCGTTCGGTCCACTCCCGCACGCCCGTGGTCGCGCGCGGCACGAAGGAGAGGCCGATCAGCCCGTAGTCCGGCTCGGCCTCCTCGACGAGGTGCCCGAGGCGGGCGAGCGTACGGGCGATGTCGGTGACGGCGGCGCGCACTTCGGGATGGAGCGGGCGCGGGGTGCCGGTCCAGGCGGCCTGCCAGGACAGCGCGATGCGCAGCCGCCCCGGGTCCCGGCCGACCGCAGCGCGGACCGCGACCGGCGCCGGGCGGTGCAGGTCGTGCCGGTGGCTGCCACTGGACACGTCCAGGAGCAGCGCCGCGTCCTCGACCGTGCGGGCCAGCGGGCCGATGCCGGTGATGCCCTGGAAGGCCTCCGGTTCGGGCCAGGTGGAGATCCGGCCGCGCTGCGGTTTGATGCCGACCAGGTGGGTCCAGGCCGCGGGTATGCGGACCGAGCCCGCGCCGTCCGTGCCGAGTGCGGCGGGGACGAGTCCGGCGGCGACCGCGGCGGCCGAGCCGCCCGAGGACCCGCCGGGGGTGTGCGCGTGGCTCCAGGGGTTGCGGGTGTCGCCGAACGCGGGGCCCTCGGTGAACGGCCACTGGCCCAGCTCGCAGGCGTTGGTCTTGCCGACCACGATCGCGCCGGCCGCGCGCAGCCGCCGTACCACTTCGGCGTCCTCGGCCTTGGGCGGGAAGGCGCCCGCACAGCCGAACGCGGTGGGCTCGCCCGCCACATCGGTGTCGTCCTTGACCGCGACCGGCACGCCGAGCAGTGGCAGCCGCTCCCCCGCCGCGAGCCTGCGGTCGGCCGCCTCGGCCTCGGCGAGCGCCGCCTCGGCGCGTACCAGCCGGAAGGCGTTCACGGTGCCCCGTGTCGCCTCGATGCGCTCCAACGAGCGTCCCACCAGCTCGGCCGACGAGGTGTCACCGTCGCGAAGCGCTCTGGCCTGTTCGGCCAGTCCCTCGAACCTGTCCCCCATTGCCCTCACGCCTGCCTCTCGCCCTGACTGTCCGTTCCGACAGAGGGGCGCAGAGTAACCACGTGTTCGAGCCGGTTTCAACCGTCTCCGGCACGACGAGACGTGCCGGAGACGGCTGTTCCGTATACGGTCAGCGGCCGTTCGCGTGGCCGCGGGGGTGGACGACCATGGCCGAGCCGCCGCCGCGGCGCACCTTCTCGGCGGCCGCGAGCCAGCGGCCGTCCTTCAGCCGCTGGATACCGGTGGCCGCGCCGATCTCGGGGTTCTCCTTGAAGGAGTGGCCGAGGGCCTCCAGTTCCTTGCGCAGCTTGCTGTCGTACAGCGCCGGTTCGAGTTCGGTCTGCGCGGCGTTGCGCTGGCTGGCGCGGGGCGCTGCGATGGCGTCGACGAGCGGCAGGCCGCGGTCGAGGTGGCCGAGAAGCGTCTGCAGAACTGTCGTGATGATGGTGGCTCCGCCGGGCGAGCCGACGGCCAGTACCGGCTTGCCGTGGTCGAGGACGACGGTGGGCGAGATGGAGGAGCGGGGGCGCTTGGCGGGCCCGGGGAGGTTCGGGTCGGGGACGCCGGGGGCCGCCGGGGTGAAGGAGAAGTCGGTGAGTTCGTTGTTGAGGAGGAAGCCACGCCCGGGGACGGTGATGCCGCTGCCGCCGGTCTGCTCGATGGTGAGGGTGTAGGCGACGACGTTGCCCCACTTGTCGGCGGCGGTGAGGTGGGTGGTGTTCTCCCCCTCGTACGTCGTCGGCGCGGCCTTTCCGCCGTCCGCGCAGGGCTTCGGGTCGCGCGGGTCACCGGGCGCCACGGGGCTCTTGAGGACCGCGTCGTCCTTGATCAGGCAGGCGCGCGAGTCGGCGAACTTCTGCGAGGTCAGTCCCTCGGTGGGCACCTTCTCCGCCGACGGGTCGCCGACCCAGCGCCCACGGTCGGCGAACGCGATCCGGCTGGCCTCGATGTAGCGGTGCAGGTACTGCTTCTCACTCAGCTTCGCTACGTCGTAGTTCTCCAGGATGTTGAGCGCCTCGGCCACGCTCGTGCCGCCGGAGGAGGAGGGGGCCATGCCGTAGACGTCGAGGCCGCGGTACTTCGCCTTCGTCGGCGCCTGCACCTTGGTCTCGTACGCGTCCAGGTCCGCGGCGGTCAGGTCGCCGGGCCGCACCTTGCGGGTGGCGCCCTCCCGTACGGGCGGCTGCTCGACGGTGCGGGTGATGTCCTCACCCAGCCGTCCGCGGTACAGCGCGTCCACGCCCTTCTTCGCCAACTCGTCGTAGGTGCGGGCGAGATCGCGGTTGTGCAGGGTGGAGCCGACGGCCGGGGGCTGCCCGCCGGGCAGGAACAGCTTCGCGCTCGCGGGGAAGTCGCGGAACCGGTCGGCGTTGTCGGCGGTCTGCTTCCGGAAGGTCTCGTCGACGGTGAAGCCGTCGCGGGCGATCCGGGTGGCGGGCGCCAGGACCTGGCCCAGGGAGCGGCTGCCCCACTTGTCCAGGGCCGTGTCCCAGGTGGCGGGGGTGCCGGGGGTGCCGACGCTCAGGCCGCTGGTGACGGCCTCGCTGAAGGGGACCGGCTTGCCGTTCTCCAGGAAGAGGTCCTTGCCGGCGGTGAGCGGCGCGGTCTCGCGGCCGTCGATCGTCTGCACGGAGCGCTTCTTGGCGTTGTAGTAGACGAAGTAGCCGCCGCCCCCGATGCCCGCGGAGTACGGCTCGGTGACACCCAGGGCCGCCGCGGTGGCGACCGCGGCGTCCACGGCGTTGCCGCCCTTCTTCAGCACCTCGATGCCGGCCGCCGAGGCGTCGGCGTCGACGCTGGAGACCGCGCCGCCGGAGCCCACCGCGACCGGGGACTTGGCCGGGGGGTCGGTCGCGGGGGCCGCCGTGGGCCGGGCACTGGCCGGTACGGAGGCCAGCGAACCGGCCAGCACGGCCGTCACGGCCAGTACCGACAGGCGTCGGACATGCGTCATCTCTGCCATCCCTCCATCGGACCCTCCAGCGGATTCGCGCCAGGGGCCGGAGCCTACCCGCGGCCCCTCGGCCGCGACAGGGCGACGAACCAGGACAACCGCACCAGTACCCGGCCGCCCCTCGATGCCCACCCGAACGGCCGCTACCCTCCCGGCCCATGGACAACCCCCTCCTCCCCGCCATCGCCGCCGCCGCGCTGCTCCTCGGTCTCGCGGGCGGCTGGACCTTACGGTCCGCCGCAGCCCGCCGCCGACTGGCCCGCGAGCGCGCCTTCTTCGGGCTGCCGGACGGCGCCGAGTGCGTCCTGGTCACCCACCGGGACAGCTCCTCGGCGCACTGGAGCATCCCGCGCCATGACGCCCTGGCGATGCTCGGGCTCGCCTCGGTGATCGAGAACTGCGGCGCGCACGCCGAGGTAGCGCCGCACGACACCGGGCTCCAGGGCTTCGGCGCCCGCACGGAGTTCTGTGTCGGCGACCCGACCGCGCACCGGCGGCTCGCCGCCCACCTGGCCAATCTGCTGCCGGGCGTGCGGGTGCAGCCGGGCGACGCGTCGGGCGCCGGGCGGGGCACCTTCGCCATCGGCGGCACGAGCTACGCGATGGAGCCGGGTGCCGTGGAGTACGTGCTGCTGGCGCGGCTGACGGCGGGCGAGGGCGGCCGGCCGGTGTTCCTGGCGGCGGGCCAGCGGCCGGTCACGCACCGCGCGGCCGTCCGCCACCTCGTGCGCAACCGGGCGCGGCTGGCCCGCAAGCACGGCCCGGAGGGGCAGTTCTGCCTGCTGCTGAAGGTGGTCAACTCCCAGTCGTACGGGCCGGACATGGTGGAGCAGGTCGCGGACGTGACCAAGGCGGCGGTGGCGCAGGCTGTGGGGAAGGCGGCGGTGAAGGCGCCATGAGATCTTTACGCTTGCGTAACCTACCGACGGGTTACCTTCGGTAACGACCTCACCTTACTCTCCAGTCACTTAATGCACCGACCCCTCCGGTGTACCCCCACGCCGAGACTGGAGCAGTAGATGACGCCCTCCCGCACGACGCTGCGCGCCGCGATCGGTACCGTCTCCGCGGCCGTTCTCGCCACCACCCTGACCGCCACGGCCCCCGCAGCGCAGGCGGCCCCGGCCACCGCCACCGCTTCGGTGAAGTTCGTCGACATCGAGGGCGACGGCGGGATCACGCTCAAGGCAAATGTCTTCACACCCGGCGACGCCGACGGGAGCAAGCGTTACCCGGTGATCGTGCTGCCCACCAGCTGGGGCATGCCGCAGATCGAGTACGTGGCGCAGGCCAAGAAGCTGGCGGACTCCGGGTACGTCGTCGTCGGCTACAACTCGCGCGGCTTCTGGCAGTCCGGCGGGAACATCGAGACCGCGGGCCCGCAGGACGTCGCCGACGCCCGCAAGGTCGTCGACTGGGCGCTGGCCCACACCCCGGCCGACCCGGACAAGGTGGGCATGGCCGGGGTGAGTTACGGCGCCGGGATCTCCCTGCTGGCCTCGGCCTTCGACCCGCGCATCAAGGCGGTCGGGGCGCTCAGCGGCTGGGCGAACCTGATCGACTCCATCTACAGCGGACGCACCCAGCACGCCCAGGCAGCCGGGCTGCTGGCGGGCGCGGGCCAGCTCACCGGGCGGCCCAGCGCAGAGCTTCAGACGATCATGAAGGACTTCCTCGGCTCCAACCTGGCCAAGGAGGACGAGATGATCGCGTGGGGCAAGAAGCGCTCCGCCGCGACCTATCTCGACCGGATCAACAAGAACGGCGCTGCCATCATGCTCGGCAACGCCTGGGGCGACTCGATCTTCCCGCCGAACCAGTACGCCGACTTCTTCGAGAAGCTCACGGGGCCCAAGCGGCTGGAGTTCCGGCCCGGCGACCACGCAACGGCCGAGGCCACGGGCCTGCTCGGGCTGCCCAATGATGCCTGGACCGACACCAAGCGCTGGTTCGACCACTACCTCAAGGGCGCCGACAACGGCGTCGACCGCGAGTCCCCGGTGCGGCTCAAGTCCCGCTCCACGGGCGCGTACGAGGGGTACGCGAGCTGGAAGGACGTGCCCTCGGGCCAGCGGCGCATCCCGCTGAACGGCACCCACGAGATCGCCACCAACCGCGACAGCGGCGCGAACGGCGGCACGATCTTCCTCTCCAGCATGCTGGACCAGTTCTTCAAGGTCCCGCCGATGGCTTCCATCCCGCTGCTGCCCCGCTCGGCCACGGCCGTCTGGCAGTCCGAGCGGTACGAGACCCAGCAGCGGGTGCGCGGCACGGCGAAGCTGCACACCACGCTCACCAGCACCGCCGAGAGCGGCACCGCCGTCGCCTACCTCTACGACGTCGGCCCGCTCGGCACCGGCAAGCTCGTCACCCACGCGCCGTTCACCTTCCACGACAAGCAGCCGGGCAAGCCCTTCGCCATGGACCTGGACCTCTTCTCCACCGCGTACGACGTGCCTGCCGGGCACCGGCTGGCGCTCGTCGCGGACTCCGTCGACCCGCTCTACATCGAGCACAACCCCGACGGCGCGAAGCTCACCTTCTCCTCGCCGGCCGGCGACCCGTCGTGGGTGTCGGTGCCGGTGCGGGACTGACCGCGCGGCACCGCCGGGCGGGTCACTGCTGCGGCCCGCCCGGCAGCAGCGTGCCCGGCTCGGCGGCCCCGACCTCGCCCTCGACCTTCGGGTTGCGCCGCTGCCGCTTGCCGACCCAGTTGGCGAACCAGGAGAGCAGCATGCACATCCCGATGTAGATGGGCGAGATGACCAGCACGACGGGGATGAACGGCAGGTCGTAGTCGAGGTTGGAGGCGATCAGCTTGCCGGCGTGCAGGAACTCCTCGTAGGTGATCAGGAAGCCGAGCGAGGTGTCCTTCAGCGCGACGACCAGCTGGCTGATGATCGTGGGCAGCATGGCGCGCACCGCCTGCGGGACCAGTACGTGGGTCATGACCTGCGTCTTGCGCATGCCCAGCGCGTACGCCGCCTCGTGCTGGCCGCGCTCGACGGAGTGCACGCCCGCGCGGAAGACCTCGGCGAGCACCGAGCCGTTGTAGAGCGTCAGGCCGACCACCAGCGCGGTCAGCGGCTCGGCCTGCAGCGCCACATAGATGAAGAAGATCATCACCAGTACGGGCATGGCGCGGAAGAACTCCACCAGCAGGGTGCTCAGCCAGCGGACCGGCCGGTGCCAGGAGAGCCGTCCGGCGGCCAGCACCGTGCCCAGCACCAGCGAGAGCACCGCCGCGACGGCGAACGCCTTGAGCGTGTTGCCCAGCCCCTTGAGCAGCAGCTCCTGGATGCCCTGGTACTCGAAGGGGGTCCACTTCTGCCCCTCGAACTGCCCCGTGTCGTACAGGAGGTAGCAGGCCCAGGCGAGCAGGGCGAGGATCACCACGGTCGCCACGACCCCGTAGAGGCGGTGGCGGGCGCGGGTTCTCGGGCCCGGGACGTCGTACAGGGCGGTGCTGCTCATCGGGCGACTCCCCAGCGCTTCTCCAGCACGTTGAACAGCGCGCTGATGGTCAGGGTCACGATCAGATAGCCGACGGCGATCCAGATGAAGGACCAGATGATGCTGTAGCCCAGCTCGTTGAGGGTCTTGTAGGTGCCGAGCAGCTCGACGACGCTGAAGGAGCCCGCGATGGCGGAGTTCTTGGCCAGCGCGATCAGCGTGGAGCCGACGGGCGGGATGACCGTACGGAACGCCTGCGGCAGGACCACCGTGCCCAGCGTCTGACCGAACGTCATGCCCAGGCTCCGGGCCGCCTCGCCCTGTCCCACGGGCACGGTGTTGATGCCGGAGCGCACCGCCTCGCAGATGAAGGCCGAGGTGTAGCAGCCGAGTGCGAGGATCGCGAAGACGTTGAAGGGCAGGGCCAGGCCGAAGCGCGGCAGGCCGAGCAGGACGGCGAAGAACAGCAGGGTGAGCGGGGTGTTGCGGAGCACCGTCACCCACACCGTGCCGAAGACGCGCAGCGAGCCGACCGGGGCGACCCGGAAGCCCGCCATGATCACGCCGAGCACGAGGGCGAGCAGCGAGGCGAAGACGGTGAGCTCGACGGTGCCGAGCATGCCCTTGCCGTAGAGGGACCAGTTGTGGGTCAGTACGTCCATGGGTGTCGGGGGCTCCCTCAGCTCACCGTGTAGCGGTCGATCCTGGGCGGCTTCGGCGCGGGCACTCCGGAGAGCCCGAGGGTGGCGTCGTAGGCCTTCTTCCAGGTGCCGTTCTTCTCGTCGGCGGCGAGCGCGTCGTCCATCGCGAAGCGCAGCGCGGGGTCTTTCAGCGGGACGCCGACGCCGTAGGGCTCCTCGGAGAACGGCTTGCCGACGAGCTTCATCTCGTCGGGCGCCTTGGCGGCGTAGCCGAGCAGGATCGCGTCGTCGGTGGTGACCGCGTCGACCTGGAAGGTGAGCAGGTTGTCGACGCAGACGGAGTAGGTGTCGTACGCGACGAGCACGGCCTTGGGGTAGTCGGCCTTGATGCGCTGGTACGGGGTGGAGCCCGCGGCGGAGCAGACCCGCTTGCCGGCCAGGTCCTCCGGGCCCTTGATGTCCTTCTCGTCCTTGCGCACCAGCAGGCCCTGGCCCGCCATGTAGTACGGGCCCGCGAAGCCGACCTGCTTCTTGCGCAGGGCGTTGATGGTGTACGTGCCGACGTAGTAGTCGATCTGGCCGTTCTGCAGGGCGGTCTCGCGGTTGGCCGAGGCGATCGTCTTGTAGGCGATGCCCTTGGGATCGAAGCCGAGCGCGGCGGAGAGCATCTTGGCGATCTCGATGTCGAAGCCGCGGTACTCGCCGGAGGCCGGGTCGCGTTCGCCCAGGTAGGGCTGGTCCTCCTTGACGCCGACGACGAAGTGGCCGCGGCGCTTCGCCTTCTGCCAGGTGGGCGAGTCGGGCAGCTGGAAGCGGGTCTGTACGGGGTAGTCCGGCAGCTCGTCGCCGCGCGGCCCCTTGGCGGGCGGGCTGCCGGGCTTGCCGCAGGCGGCGGCGAGGACGGCGAGCAGGGCGAGCAGCACAGCCGCTGCCGCCCGTGGGAACGTCTTCACTGCGGTCACCCCCGCTTCAGTGCTTGAGGATCTTGGAGAGGAAGTCCTTGGCGCGGTCGCTCTCCGGGGCCGTGAAGAAGTCCTCGGGAGTGCGGTCCTCGACGATGCAGCCGTCGGCCATGAAGACCACGCGGTTGGCGGCCGAGCGGGCGAAGCCCATCTCGTGGGTGATGACGACCATCGTCATGCCGTCCCGGGCGAGCTGCCGCATGACCTCCAGCACCTCGTTGATCATCTCCGGGTCGAGCGCGGAGGTCGGCTCGTCGAAGAGGAGCGCCTTGGGGTCCATGGCCAGCGCGCGGGCGATTGCCACGCGCTGCTGCTGGCCGCCGGAGAGCTGGGCCGGGTACTTGTCGGCGTGCGCGGCGAGCCCGACCCGGTCCAGGAGTTCGCGGGCCCGCTGCTCGGCCGCCTCCTTCCTCGTCTTCCGCACCTTCATCGGCGCGAGCGCCACGTTGGCCAGCACCGACTTGTGCGCGAAGAGGTTGAAGGACTGGAAGACCATGCCGACCTCGGCGCGCAGCCGGGCCAGCTCGCGGCCCTCCTCGGGGAGCGGGCGGCCGTCCAGCGAGATGGTGCCGGACTGGATCGGTTCGAGGCGGTTGATCGTGCGGCAGAGGGTCGACTTGCCGGAGCCGGAGGGGCCGATGACCACGACCACCTCGCCGCGGCCGACGGTGAGGTCGATGTCCTGAAGGACGTGGAGTTTCCCGTAGTACTTGTTGACCCTGCGCATCTCGATCAGCGCGTCACCGGCCATATGCAGCCCTGCTCACTCTCGTCCGTACCAGCGGAGATCTCGCAAACTACCCCAAATAACGCTGGTCGGGCGATCGAGGACACGCCCGGAGCAGCACCGGGCATTCCCCCGGCAGCCTGCAATTCCCCGGAGCCCCTAGGTACACAGAACGCGCCTGCGTACCTAGCCTGTCGGGCATGGGTGAGCACCGGCCTGTCTTCCAGCGCATCGCCGACGACCTGCGGCGGCAGATCGACGAGGGGGTCCTCGCGGTCGGCGCCCGCATCCCCTCCCGCGCCGAGCTGAAGCGCGCGTACGAGGCCAGCGACCAGACCGTGGACCGGGCGGTGCGGCTGCTGAAGACGGCGGGGTACGCGGAAGGGCAGTTCGGCCGCGGGGTGTTCGTCGCGGACCGGGCACCGCTGGGCACCCTGCTGCGCTCCACCGGCGCGGTCGATTCACCCTTCGCGGCCAGCATCACCCTTGCGAAGTGTCCGGACGGCACGCCATTGACGTGGGAGGCGACCTCCACGACGGTGCCGGCGACGGCACCGGTGGCCCGGCGGCTGCGGATCGCGCAGGGCGAGACGGTGGTGTGCTCCCAGTACGAATACCTCGCCGACCGCCAGCCGGTGCAGCTCGCGACCAGCTGGGAGCCGCTGGCCATCACCGACGGCACGGACGTGGTGTTCCCCGAGTGCGGGCCCTACGCCCGCCGCGGCGTGCGCGGGCGGATGGCGGCCATCGGCATCCGGGTGGTGCGCGCCGAGGAGCGGGTCGGCTCCCGATCCGCTTCCAGCCCCGAGGCGGAGTCCCTGGGCTGCCCGCCGGGCAGCTGCGTCACGGTGGTCGAGCGCACCCACTTCGACGCGGACGGACGGCCGGTGGAGACCTCGGACATCGTCGTACGGGCCGACCGCTGGCGGCTGGCGTACGACATCGCGTTCGTCTAGGGCCGCTCGTCCGGACCGTGCCGGGCCCGCGGGCCGCTCAGCTGCCGGCGACTTCCGTGTAGAGCCGGGAGAGTTCGGGGGCGCCGCTGGCCGCCCACTCCATGCCCGCGGCCACGACGTCCACCTCGCGCCCGGACGGCATCCGCACCACGGGCTGCCCGTCGGGCCACATCTTCCAGGCGGCGCCCTGCACCGTGCGCACGAGCACGGTGCCGAGGTAGAGGCCGGCGTCGTTGCCGAGCCAGGGCTCCACCTCCGGGTCCTCCCGCCAGACCGGACGCAGCTGGTCCAGGTCGGCCAACGACCCCGGGGAATCGTCCAGTTCCACGCCTTCCGACTCGGCCTGGGCACGCAGCAGCTCGCACTCCGACAGGAGTTCGGCGGTGGCCTCGGGGTCGACGTTCACCCCACCGGGGGCCACGGGGTGCTTGCGCCACTTGTCCAGGAAAGACATGTTCATGTAGTGCAGCGTCCCACTCCCACCCGGGCAGCGGCCACAGGCGCGCGGTGCCCGGGTCATCCGGTCGTCACTCCGTGCTTCCTTGACGCTCCCCACCCGCCTCTCTACGTTCATGGCGCTCGTGTCGGCTCGACCGGATCACGCTCATCCCCTGGCTCACCCGCCACCCAAGGAGACGACTGATGCGCGTACGACCATGGGGCACCACCGTTCCGCTCGCTCTCGCCCTCACGGTCGCGGGAACCGCCGTTCCGGCGACCGCCGCCGACCCCCGAACCACCGCCTCGCCGCAGCCGTTGACGAGACTCTTCGACAACACCGCGGTCAGCGACGACACCAGAGCCGGCGGCGCCGACTTCGACGGCGCCGGCAACTCCCTCTCGGCCCAGGACCTCGCCGCTGCCGGCTGGACGCCCGGCCGCGCGCTGGACCTCGACGCGACCCGGCTGACCTGGCCGCGCACCGCCCACGGCAAGCACGACAACGTACGCGCCGACGGCCAGGCGGTCCGGCTCTCCGGGCAGGGCACCGCGCTCACCTTTCTCGTCGCCGCGACCGGCGGGGACGTCACCGGCACCGGCACGGTCCAGTACCGGGACGGCTCGCGCAGCACGTACGAACTGACCGCGCCGGACTGGCGGACGGGCCCGCTCAGCACGAAGGCGGTGGCCCTCCCCCACCTGAACTCCGCCACCGGACAGCGCACCGAAACGGTCCGGCTGTACGCGGTGACGGTGCCCGTGAGCACCGGCCGGCAGGTCCGCTCGGTCACCCTCCCCGAGGACCCAGGGCCCGACCGCGACCTGCACGTCTTCTCGGCGGCGCTGCGCCGCGACACCGCCGGCTGGACCGGCAGTTGGGCGGCCAGCAGCGCCGGTTACACCAAGGTCGGGCCGTGGCGGGACCAGACCCTGCGGCTCGTGGTCCACGCGGGCGCCGGCGGCCGGCAGGCCCGCGTACGGCTGGAGAACACCTTCGCGGCCACGCCCGTCGACATCGGCGCGGCGAGCGTCGCCGTCCAGGGCAGCGGCGCGCAGGCGGCCGGCAAGCCCGTACCGCTCACCTTCGGCGGCAAACGCGCCACCCGCATTCCCGCCGGGGCGCAGGCCTTCAGCGACCCCGTCCGCTTCACCGTCCCCGCCGACACCAACCTCCTGGTGAGCTTCCATCTCGCGGGCCCGGTCGGCGCGGCACCCGTGCACAAGGAGGCCATCCAGCAGTCGTACGTGAGCGCGGCCGGCAGCGGCGACCGCACCCGCGACGCGGGCGCGGCGGCCTACACCGGCACCCTCACCACCTGGCCGTTCCTCTCCGGCGTCGACGTCACCGGCGGGCCCGGGTCGATCGTGGCGCTCGGCGACTCGATCACCGACGGCGTGAAGTCCACCAGCGGCGCCAACCGACGCTGGCCCGACGTCCTCGCGCGCCGCTTCCAGCAGCAGCACACGCTGCCCAAGTACGGCGTGATCAACCACGGCATCTCAGCGAACCGCATCGTCACCGACCGCTACAAGGGCGACGGCATCAGCACCGACACCGGCGGCGTCAGCGCCCAGCACCGGCTGGAGCGGGACGTCCTGGCGCAGACCTCGGCCCGTACGGTCGTGGTCTTCGAGGGCATCAACGACGTGCGGTCCGGGACCTCGGCGGCCGAGGTGATCGAGGGCTTGCGGAACATCGCCCGGCGGGCCCACGAGCGGGGGCTGCGGGTGGTGGCCGCGACGGTCGCGCCCTGCGAGGGGTATGCCGACTGCTACCCGGAGGTCGACCAGCGGCGGCAGGCGGTCAACGCGTTCATCCGGAACAGCGGCGGTGCCGTGGACGCCGTACTGGACTTCGACGCGGTGATCCGCGACCCGCAGCGGCCGCAGCGGATGCTGCCCGCCTACGACAGCGGCGACCACCTGCACCCCGGCGACGAGGGGCTCAAGGCGCTCGCCGAGTCGGTGGAGCTGCGCAAGCTCGTGCCGTGAGGCGGCGGGCGGGGCGTCGAGCGGCGCCCCGCCCGGGTCCTCACACGTCCAGGTCGACGACCACCGGGGCGTGGTCCGAGGCGCCCTTGCCCTTGCGCTCCTCGCGGTCGACGTAGGAGTCGGAGACGGCCTTGGCGAACGGCTCGTTGCCGTACACCAGGTCGATGCGCATGCCGCGGTTTTTCGGGAAGCAGAGCTGGCGGTAGTCCCAGTACGTGAAGGGGTGGTCGTACTTCAGGGGGCGCGGCACGATGTCGGTCAGGCCGGCGCCGCGCAGGTCGGCGAGGGCGGCGCGCTCGGCCGGGGTGACGTGCGTGGCGCCCTCGAAGGCGGCGAGGTCGTAGACGTCGTCGTCGGTCGGCGCGACGTTGTAGTCCCCCAGCACCGCGAACGGGCGGCTGCCCGCCGCGTCGCCCGCGACGGCCGCCTTCAGCGCCTCGAACCACTGGAGCTTGTAGGCGTAGTGCGGGTGGTCGACCTCACGGCCGTTGGGGACGTAGACCGACCAGACGCGGGCCGGGCCGCAGGTGGCCGAGACGGCACGCGGCTCGGCCACGCCGTCGTACGTCGGGTCGCCGGGCAGGCCCTCGACCACGTCCTCCAGGCCCACCTTGGAGAGGATGGCCACGCCGTTCCACCGGCCCGTGGCGTTCACCGCCGCCTCGTACCCCAGCTCGCGCAGCTCGTCGAAGGGGAACTGCTCCTTGGAGCACTTGGTCTCCTGCACGCACAGCACGTCCGTGCCGGTGTTCTCCAGCCAGGCCAGCAGCCGGGGAAGGCGGGCGGTGATCGAATTGACGTTCCAGGTCGCGATGCGCATGAGTGCCAACCTACCGCCCGCCTCCGACAGTCGCCGTCCTCAGCCCAGCGACTCGGCCTGACCAGGCGTGAGGCGGCCGTGCTCGGCGCCGCCGAGCCGGCCGATCATGCGGTCGTAGATCGGCCGGGCGTGCTCCTGGAGCAGGCTGTCGTGGACGTCGATGGCGCGTCGCGGCCGGACCTCGCGCACGTAGTCGATGACCTCGGAGACCTTGTTCCAGGGCGCGTGCACGGGCAGCAGCAGGGTGTCGACCGGGCGGCCCGGGACGGTGAGCGCGTCGCCGGGGTGGAAGACCGATCCGTCGACGAAGTAGCCGACGTTGGTGACCCGCGGGATGTCGGGGTGGATCACGGCGTGCAGCTGCCCGTGCACCTCGACCTCGAAGCCGGCGGCGGTGAAGGCGTCGCCCTCGCCGACGGTGTGCACCCGGCCGGGGAACGCGGCCGAGATCTGCTCGGCCACCGAGGCCAGGGTCCAGATCTCGGCGGCCGGGTTCGCGTCCATGGCGGCCCGCAGCCGGTCCTCGGCGAAGTGGTCGGGGTGCTCGTGGGTGATCAGGATCGCGTCCGCGCCGACGGCCGCGTCCTCCTCGCTGAAACCACCGGGATCGATGACCAGCGTCCGCCCGTCCTTGGCCAGCCGGACACAGGCGTGGGTCTTCTTGGTGAGTTCGAGTTCCATACCCCCATCCTGCCGCGCGGACCTGTGCGGCAGGCGGACCGGAGAGGTCATGACACCGGCTCTCAGTCCTCCGGCGTGGTCTCCTCGCGGATGACGCGCTGGGCGGCCTTGAAGGCGGCGCTCGCGGCCGGCATGCCGGAGTAGACCGCGGTGTGGATCAGGATCTCCTTGATCTCCGCCGGGGTGAGGCCGTTGCGGAGCGCGGCGCGGACGTGGACGGCCAGGTCGTCCAGGTGGCCGCTGGTGACCAGCGCGGTGAGCGTGATGACGCTGCGGGTGCGGCGGTCCAGGCCGGAGCGGGTCCACACCTCGCCCCAGGTGTTGCGGGTGACGAAGTCCTGGAAGTCGCCGGTGAAGTCGTCGGCGGCGGCCTCGGCACGGTCCACGTACGCGTCGCCCAGCACCTCGCGGCGGACCTTCATGCCCGCTTCGTAGGAGCCGGTGCGCACCATCTCCGGCTGCTCGGCGGCCGGCTCGATGGCGACGGCCGGCGGCTGGGGCTGCGGCTGCGGCGGGGCCGGATCGAGGACCGGCTTGGGCGGGGTGGCGCCGAGGGCTGCCTGCCCGGCCGGCTTGTCCTGCCAGGCGGTGGAGAAGTGCCGGATGAGCAGCTCGGTGACGGCGGACGGCTGCTCGACCGGGGCGAGGTGCGAAGTGCCGGGCACCAGGGCGAGACCCGCGTCCTGTATGCCGGCGACGAGGGTGCGGGCGTCGGCGGTCGGGGTGACCAGGTCCTCGGAGCCCACGACGACGAGGGTGGGCGCGGAGATCCTGCCGAGCTCGCTCCGGATGTCGAAGGCCGCCAACGCCTCGCAGGCGGCGATGTAGCAGCCGGGGTCGGTGGTGCGCACCATCTGCACGGCCCACTCGATGATGGCGGGCTGGGCGGCGGCGAAGCCGGGCGTGAACCACCGCTCGGGGGCGGAGCGGGCGATCGGGTCGAGGCCGTTGGTACGGATCACCACGCCGCGCTGCCGCCAGGCGTCGGCGGTTCCGAAGCGGGGCGATGCCGAGACCAGCGCGAGCGAGGTGAGGCGCTGGGGGTGGGCGAGCGCGAGCTGGGCGCCGATGGCCGAGCCCATGGCGCAGCCGGCGTAGCCGAAGCGGTCCACGCCGAGGCCGTCGAGGGTGGCGATCACGCGGTCGGCGAGCTCGGCGACCGAGGCGGCGGGGTACGCGGGGGACCCGCCGTGCCCCGGCAGGTCGAACCGGATGACGCGCCACTGGCGGGTCAGTTCGGGTATCTGCCGGTCCCACATGTGCCAGGTGGTGCCCAGTGAGGCACCCAGGACAAGTACGGGCGCGTCGTCGGGGCCGTCGATCCGGTGCTGCAGGGTCTTCTCGCTCACCCGGCCACGCTACCCAATCAAACCGCCCACTCCTGACACCCGGGTCAGCAATCGGACGCCGTTCCGGCCTGAAGAGTCGGTCATGGCGGCGGATTCGGCTCATAACCGGCTGGCCCGGAACGCCCGACTGTGATCCGGTCGGCGTTCTCCATCAGAGTTTCGCCACCGGAACCCGTCCGTCCGGGCCGTGCGACGCGGCCGGCCGCCGCCTCAGAACCGGGTCGTGGAGAGCACGTACACCACGGGGTGGCCGTCCTCGGCGAAGTCGACCGTGATCCGCTGCGTGGGCCGCGGCGCCTTCTGCTTGTGGACCATGCCCGCGTAGCCGTCCCCGATCGAGAAGTCCCACTTGACCCGCTTCGCCTGCTCCGGCGAGATCGTGACGGCGTCCTTCTTCAGGTCGGCACGGGTGCGTCCGTAGTTCTTCAGGAACTGGTCCAGGCCGTCCTGGGAGGTACGGAACGTCACGTACAGCGAGCTGGTCTTGAAGGAGTTGGTCTCGAAGAAGGCGACCGGGTACGAGTAGGCCGGTATCCGCACGTCGTAGATGCGGCGCTGCACCTTCGAGGGCCAGTGCCAGGTGAGCCCCGCCATGGCCGCCCGCTCCTCCTTCTCCTGGCCACTGTCGCGGCTCTGCGCTGCGGAGATCGCGAGGTAGCCGGCCGGGATGGCGATCAGCAGGAAGACGACGAACCCGGTGAGCCAGCGACGGCGCCGGCTCGGGGGCGGCGCGTGCGCCCCGGCCTCCGGGGCGGCGGGACCGCCGGGGCCCGAGGGCTCGGCCGGTCCGGGGCTGCCCGGATCGTCGGCGGACTCGGCGCGGTCGGGGCGCTCGGGGTGCTCGGGGTGCTCGCTCACGGGAGCCTGTTCCACGTCGGTCATCGGCGGCCGGCCCGTTCATAGCGTTCGTAGCGCTCTACCCGGCGGCGGTTGGCGCGGCGGAAGCGGCGGGCCACCAGCCGCGCGAGGTCGGCGGCGCCGACCATGCCGGCCTCGGGGCCGAGCTGGGCCAGGGCGATGCGGGCCTCGGGGCGGTAGCCGCGGCCGGTGAGGGTGCGCCGGAAGGCGTCCCGGGCCGGGCCGAGCAGCAGGTCGTCGGCGGCGCTGACGCCGCCGCCGATGACGAAGCAGGACGGGTCGAGCGCGGCGGCGAGGTTGGCGATGCCCACGCCCAGCCACTGGCCGATCTCGGCGAACAGCTCGACGCACATCGCGTCGCCCTCGCGCGCCAGCTCGGTGATCAGCGGCCCGGTGATGTCCGGGATGTGCCCGCCGACCCGCTCGATCATGTTGTAAGCGACCGGGGAGTCGGCGGCGGCCAGCTCGCGGGCCTCGCGTACCAGCGCGTTGCCGGAGCTGTACTGCTCCCAGCAGCCGCGGTTGCCGCACGGGCAGCGGTGCCCCGCCGGCACCACCTGCATGTGCCCGAACTCACCGGCCACGCCGTACTTGCCGCGCTTGACCTGGCCGTCCTCCAGGATCGCGCCGCCGATGCCGGTACCGAGCGTGATCATCACGAGGTGGTCCTCGTTGCGCCCGGCGCCGAAGCGCCACTCGGCCCAGGCCGCGGTGTTCGCGTCGTTGTCCACCATGACGGGGACGGCGAGGCGGCCCGCGAGGCGCTCGCGCAGCGGCTCGTTGCGCCAGTTCAGGTGCGGGGCGAAGAGGACCCGGCTGCGGTCGGCGTCGACCCAGCCGGCCGCGCCGATGCCCACGGCGTGCACGTCGTGCCGGTCGGAGAGGTCCAGCACCAGCTCGGTGATGGTGTCCTCGACCACCTTCGGGCTCTTGGACTTGTCCGGCGTCTCGGTGCGGACCTTCTCCAGGATGTTCCCGTCGGCGTCCACCACGCCCGCCATGACCTTCGTCCCGCCGATGTCGATACCGACGGTGGGCACGCGGGGCGCGCTGAGGTGCGAACGGCGTTCCCGGGTGCCGACCGTGCGCAGCACGGTCGCCCGCGCCGATCCACGGTGCACCCTGTCCCGGTACGTACTCATGCTCGGCTCGTCACGTCCCTGTGCGATGTCGGGAGGCCATGGCCTCGGGTCACGTCCGGGCAGGCGCAGCCCACCCGCCGTGCGATTGTGCATCAAAGCCGCCCTACGGCGCACCGCAACCCTCTGACCTGTGGGCTTTCTCAAAGTCCGGGGTTTGCGGGAACCATGCCCGCCGGTGCGCCGCGGCCTGCTCCGACGGCCGCCCTTCAGTCCTGGCCGAGCCAGAGATCGGGGCCGAAGACCTCGTAGTGCACCGCCTCGGCGGGGACCCCTCGGCTCAGCAGGTCACCGCGGACGGCGCGCAGGAAGGGCAGCGGACCGCACAGGTAGGCGGTCAGGCCCGCCGGCAGGGCCAGGCCCGCGACGGTGGGGCGGCCCTGCGCGGCCTCGGGTGCGGTGTCGCCGGGCTCCTCGTACCAGAGGTGCAGCTCGGCGGCGGGGAGGGAGCGGACCAGTGCGCGCAGCTCGTCCCGGTGGGCGTGGCCGGCCGGGGTCCGGTCACCGTGCAGGACGGCCACCGGGCGGGTGGCCCCGGTGGCGGCGAGGTGGCCGAGAATCGCCAGTACGGGCGTGGTCCCGATGCCGGCGGAGGCCAGCAGCAGCGGTCCGTCACCCTCCGGCAGCACCACGTCGCCGAAGGGCCGGGAGACGGAGAGGACGTCGCCGGGGCGCGCGTGCGCGTGCAGCCAGGAGGAGACCTCGCCCGCCGGATCGCCCGCGGCGCGCTTGACGGTGATCCGCCACTGCGGACCGCCGGGCGCCGCGGACAGGCTGTACTGGCGGATCTGGCGCGCGCCGTCCGGCAGCTCCACCCGGACGCTGACGTACTGGCCGGGGGCGAAGGGGGCGGCGGGGCCACCGTCGGCGGGCCGCAGGAGGAAGGAGACCGCGTCGGGGGTCTCCTCGCGCCGCTCGGTGATCTCCATGGGCCGCCAGGTGGCGCCTTCGGGGACGCCGGTCTCCTGGTAGAGGCGGGTCTCGGTGGCGATCAGGGCGTTGGCCATCAGCCAGTAGACCTCGTCCCAAGCGGCGGCCACCTCGGACGTAACAGCGTCGCCGAGCACCTCGGCGATGGCCGCGAAGAGGTGCTGGTGGACGAGTTTGTACTGCTCGGAGGTGATGCCGAGGGAGGCGTGCTTGTGGGCGATGCGGCCGAGCAGCGCGTCGGGGCGTGCGTCCGGGCGCTCCAGGAGCAGGCCCGCGAAGGCCGCGATCGAGCCGGCGAGGGCCTGCTGCTGCTCGCCGGTGGCCTGGTTCCCGCGGTTGAAGAGGTCGCGCAGCAGCTCCGGCCGGTCGGCGAAGAGCTTGCGGTAGAAGAGCTCGGTGATCTCACCGATGGCCGCGCCGACCGCGGGCAGGGTGGCGCGGATGACGGGGCGGGACTGTTCCGAGAGCACGACGACTCCTTAATTCGCTTTTTAGATTCGCATTTATCTGCGCGAGGGGCCGCATCACTGCGGTGGCACTGCAGGACCGCGCCGCGCCCGGGTCACTCCGGCGGACGGCCCGCGAGACCGACGAGCACGGGGCCGGTCGGCGAGGAGACCAGATCGGTCACGGTGACCGGGTCGAGGGTGGCGTAGAACGCCTCCTGCGCCTCGCGCAGCGCGCGCCGCAGCCGGCAGGCGCCACGCAGCGGACAGGGCGCGTCCCCCTCGCAGGTAACGACCTCGCCCGGACCCTCCAACTCGCGTACCAGCCAGCCGATCGACGCCCGCCGGCCGAGTTCGGTGAGCCCGAGCCCGCCGCCGCGGCCCCGGCGGGCCTCGACCACGCCGAGATGCTGGAGACGGGTGACGGCCTTCGCCGTGTGGGTGTACGGAACGTTCATCGCGTCCGCGACCTCACGGGTGGTCGGGTACGCGTCCTCTTCGGAGACCGCCAGGCGCATCACGGCTCGGAGCGCCAGGTCGGTGAACTTCGTCAGCCGCACCCTCGTACGCTACCAAATACATATATAAGAATCGCCTTAGGGGCGTGTGGCGTCGAATGCACTATTTCCCCTGTCTCCGCACCGACAGACGGCGGGCCGGCCGGTGACGGCGGCTCGGGGAGCACGGAGAAGTACGGGCGCGAGGGGCAAGAACTCGCCCAGCGGGACTGTCATTCGGTTGGGGGAATCGACAAAAGTGCAGGTCACACGCCTTTTTTCCGGGCGGTGTGCCCCTGACGGACGAACCCGGCGGGCCGCCACGGCGGAGTTGGGTTCTGATGGGAGCCGTTGATGTTCCGCCCTCTGTGAGGAGAACGCTATGCGCATCCGTACCACCGCAGCCGCGGCCGTCCTGGCCACTGCCGCCATCGTCGGTGGCGCCGGCGCCGCCGCCGCCGACTCGGGCGCTCAGGGAAGCAGCAGCCACTCGCCGGGTGTCGTGTCCGGCAACACGATCCAGGTGCCGCTCCACGTGCCGGTGAACGTCTGCGGCACGGGCGTCCACGTGGTGTCGCTGCTCAACCCCACGAGTGGGCAGTGCGCCAACAAGTGACGTAACCGCAGTACCCCTCCTGGTGCCGGCCCCCTCGGGGGCCGGCACCCCTTACTTTTGCGGAGCGCCGTACCAGCGCCACTCCGTACGCCGCGGGAGGCCCGGCAGCTCCGTACGGCCCGTGCACCACAGCAACGCCGCCCAGCGGTCCGGGACCCCGGGGGCGTCCGGGAAGAGCCGCGCCAGCACCCGGTCGCACAGGTCCCCCGGCGGCGTCCAGCCCAGGCCGAGCCCCGCGGCGATGTCGTGCACATGGACCAGCGTCTCGACGACCCCCATCGCCGCGAACCCCTCGGGATCCGACACCCCGAAGACATGGAAGGCGCGCTTGTCCGGCGACGCCGTACGCACGACGGCCGTCAGGATCGCGCCGCTCGCCTCCAGCAGTACGAGGAGTCCGGCCGGGCCCGCCGCACGATCGGCGAAGAACGCGTTCCCCGGGCCGCCGGGCCGTGCCTGCGCCCACTGCAACGGCACGTGCGTATCCACCGGCGGGACGTCCGGGCCCAGTTGGGCGGCGTAGCAGAAGAGGTCGTCGGCGAGGTGCTCGGTGGTCTCCCAGCAGTCCCACTCCAGGACGCCGGCCGGCACGCTCCAATCAGCGGTGGCCCCCTCGCGCAGAGTGGTGACGGCCAGCCGGACGGCCTGCTCGACGTCGGCTGCGGTGACGGGGCCGGGTGATGTTCCGGGGCTGTCGGACATGCCCGGACGGTACCAACGATCACCCATAGGGAGTACGTGTTTTACCGGCCGTCAGGTGGACGGCCGGGTGCGCACCGTCCCGGTTACCGCGTGGCCGGCCGGACGTCTAGGCTCGGGAGGTTGCAAGATCCACACGGCCTTCGGGGCGAGGAAGGGGCGGGCGATGCGCGACGACGCGCTCGTGCAGGTCGGCACCGGTACGTATCTGGTGTACGGCTCGAACACCAACTGGGTGATCCTGGAGGACGGCGACGCCGTGACGCTGGTGGACACCGGCTACCCCGGTGACCACGACCAGGTGGTGGCATCCCTTGCCGCACTGGGGCACCGGCCGGCGGCCGTGGCGGCGATCCTGGTCACCCACGCGCACAGCGACCACATCGGCTCGGCCGACCGGTTCGCGCGCGAGCACAAGGTGCCGGTGCTGATGCACGAGGCGGAGGTGCCGCACGCCCGGCGCGAGTTCCTGCACCAGGTGGCGGTGGGCGACGTACTGAAGAACGCCTGGCGGCCCGGCGTCCTCCCGTGGCTCGTGCACGCCGTACGGTCGGGCGGCCTCACGGACGTGAAGATGACCGACCCGCAGCCCTTCCCGAAGGAGGGTCCGCTCGACCTGCCGGGCCGCCCCGTGCCCGTGCACACGCCGGGGCACACCGGCGGGCACAGCGCGTACCACCTGCCGGCCGTCGGCGCGCTGATCACCGGCGACGGGCTGGTGACCGGCCATCCCACCTCGCGGTTGCGCGGCCCGCAGCTGCTCCCCCGGATGTTCGACACCGACCGCGCGCGGGCGCTGGAGTCGCTGGCGATCGTGGAGAAGCTGGAGGCCGACTTCGTGCTGCCCGGGCACGGCCCGGTGCACCGGGGCGAGGCCGCGGCGGCGGCGCGGCACGCCAGGGAGCTGGAGCTGTCGAAGCGCGGACGCACACCCCGCTGACGCACCGCGCGGCCGCCGCCCCGGCCGGACGCCGGGCGCTCAGCCGCTGACGCGCAGGACGAGCTTGCCGCGGGTATGGCCCGCCTCGCCGCGGCGGTGCGCCTCGGCCGCGTGCTCCAGCGGGAGCACGTCCTCCACCTCGGCCTTCACCACGCCCTCGTCGATCAGCTCGGCGATCCGGGTGAGCGCTGCGCCGTCCGGCTCCACGAGGAAGCCGCACGCCTGCAGCCCCAGCTGGCGGGCGGTGTCCACCAGTTCGGGCGCGACGCCGGAGGGCACGGCGATCAGCAGGCCGCCGGAGCGGAGCGTGCCCAGCGACCGGGTGCTGGTGTCGTCCTTGTCGTCGCCGACCAGGTCGATGACGACGTCGGCCTCGCTCACCACCTCCTCGAAGCGGACGGAGGTGTAGTCGACCAGTTCGTCGGCGCCCAGGCCGCGCAGCCAGTCGTGCTTGGCGGCGCTCGCCGTGCCGATGACATGGGCCCCGAGGTACTTGGCGAACTGCACGGCGAAGTGGCCGACGCCGCCGGCGGCCGCGTGGATCAGCACCCGCTGCCCGGCCGTCACCTGCGCCGTGTCGACCAGCGTCTGCCAGGCGGTGAGCGCGGCGAGCGGAACGGCCGCGGCGTGCTCGTGGTCCAGCAGCGCGGGCTTGCGGGCGAAGTGCCGGGAGGGGGCCGTGACGTACTCCGCGTACGCGGCGGCCTCGCGCGGGAACCACGGCATGCCGTACACCTCGTCGCCCACGGCGAGGGTGTGCACGCCGAACCCGACCTCCTCGACCACGCCGGAGACGTCCCAGCCCACGGTGAACGGCGGGTCCCCGAGCACGGCCGCCATGCCGCCGCCCTGACGGGTCTTCCAGTCCACCGGGTTCACGCCCGCGGCGTGCACGCGTACGAGCACCTCGGTCGGCAGCGGCGCGGGCCGCGGCACCTCGGTCATCCGCAGCACATCGGGCCCGCCGAGTGCGTCCTGGCTGATCGCGCGCATGGTGTTCTCGCCGCTCGGGGCGCTGGTCATCTCGGGCCTCCTGTGCGTGGGCGGTACGGGGCGGGCGCCGCGACGTGCGACCGCCCGCACCGTGAAGCTACCGCCGGGAACCGGTGCCCCCGCGGAAGCCGCCCCGCGCGCCGCTCCCGTACCGCGTTCTCCCACCGCGCTCCGGGTCCGGGAACCGCTCAGTGCCGGGGGTGACCGCCCAGATGCTCCGGGGCGGGGGCGCGCTCCAGTTCGTGGCTGAGCTGTTCCAGCTCGCTGCCGCCCGCCATCTGGCGGGTCAGCTCCTCCAGCGCGATCTCCGACTTCAGGTGGCTGCCCGCCATGGTGCCGCGCTTGAGGAGGACGAAGCGGTCGCCGACGAGGTAGGCGTGGTGCGGGTTGTGGGTGATCAGGACGACGCCGAGGCCCGCATCCCGGGCGGCGGCGACGTACTTGAGGACCACGCCGGACTGCTTGACGCCGAGCGCGGCGGTCGGCTCGTCCAGGACGAGGACCTTGGCGCCGAAGTAGACGGCGCGGGCGATGGCCACGCACTGCCGCTCGCCGCCGGAGAGGGTGCCGATGGGCTGGTCCACGTCGCGCAGGTCGATGCCCATCCGCAGCAGCTCGGACCGGGTGATCTCGCGCATCGCGCGGGCGTCGAGGTGCTTGAAGGGGCCGAAGCCCTTGGTCGGCTCGGAGCCGAGGAAGAAGTTCCGCCAGACGGGCATCAGGGGGACGACGGCGAGGTCCTGGTAGACGGTGGCGATGCCGCGGTCCAGGGCCTCGCGCGGGGAGGAGAGCCGGGCGTCCTCGCCCTCGATGGTGAAGGCGCCGGCGTCGTGCTGGTGCAGCCCCGCGATGATCTTGATGAGGGTGGACTTGCCGGCGCCGTTGTCGCCGAGAACACAGGAGATCTCCCCCGGGTGCACCTCCAGCGAGACGCCTTCGAGGGCCTTGACGTTGCCGTAGAACTTGCTGACGTCGCGCAGCTCGACGAGCGGCGTACGGGATTCCGTGCCGGGGTCACGGTCGGTCGCGGTACTCATTTGCTCGCCTCCGCGCGCTTGCGGACCCAGGCGTTCAGCAGCGTGGCGAGCAGCAGCATCGCCCCGAGGAAGAACTTGTACCAGTCCGGGTTCCACTGGGCGTACACGATGCCCTTGCTGGTCATGCCGAAGATGAAGGCGCCGACCGCGGCGCCGATGGCCGAGCCGTAGCCGCCGGTCATCAGGCAGCCGCCGACGGCCGCCGCGATGATGTAGAGGAATTCGTTGCCGACGCCGTCGCCCGACTGGATCGCGTCGTAGGAGAACAGCAGGTGCTGCCCCGAGATCCAGGCGGCGAAGGCGACGCCCATGTACAGGCCGATCTTGGTCTTGGTGACCGGGACGCCGACCGCGCGGGCCGCGTCCGCGTTGCCGCCCACCGCGAAGATCCAGTTGCCGACGCGGGTGCGCAGCAGAACCCAGGTGGCGAGCGCGATCAGCGCGAGCCACCAGATGATCGTGACCTGGATGTCCACGCCGCCGATGGTGAGGTGGGAGGCGAAGAGCACCCGCGCCGACTCGAAGCCCTCCATGTCGGCGATGGTCTTCGTGGAGACCGTGCCGCTGATCAGCTTGGTGAAGCCGAGGTTCAGGCCGGTCAGCATGAAGAACGTGCCGAGCGTGATGATGAAGCTGGGCAGCTTCGTGCGCGTCAGCAGGAAGCCGTTGAAGACGCCGATGGCGAGGGTGACCAGCAGGGACACCCCGACGCCCACCCAGGTGTTGGCGGTCATCTGGTAGCTGAACATCGACGAGACCAGCGCGGAGCTGACGACCATCACGCCGGCCGACAGGTCGAACTCGCCGCCGATCATCAGCAGCGCGACCGGTACGGCCATGATGCCGATCGTCGAGGACGCGTACAGCACCGTCGAGAGGCTGTCGGCCTGCAGGAAGGTGTTCGCCGCGAACGAGAAGAACACGAAGACGGCGATCGCGCCGACCACCGCGCCCAGCTCGGGGCGGCCCATCAGGCGGCGGGCGAGCGAGCGGTGCACGAGGCGCTCGTCCGGGCCGCCGGCCGGCTTCGTGTCGTGCGGTTCCGCGGGTGGCGCTGCGGTGCTCATCGGGTCCCCCGCTTCGTGTATTCGGCCAGCGCGCCGGCGTCCTTCTTGGTGACCACCTGGGGTCCGGTGAGCACGGGACGGCCGCCGCCGAGGACGTCGGAGTTGTACTTGTACAGCCAGAGCAGGTCCACCGCCTGGTAACCCTGGAGGTAGGGCTGCTGGTCGACGGCGAAGCCCAGGGAGCCGTCCTTGAGACCGTCGGCGACCTGCGCGTTCAGGTCGAAGGTGTCGATCTCGGCCTTGCTGTTCGCCTGTTCCTTGGCCTTCACGGCGGTGGGCGCGAAGGGGGCGCCCAGCGTGACCACGGAGTCGATCTTCGGGTCGGCCTGGAGCTGGGACTCGATGGAGGACTGCACGTCGGGCATGTTGGTGCCCTCGACGTACAGCCGCTTCAGCTTGCCGTCGAAGGTCTTCTCGGCGCCGTCGCAGCGCTGCTCGTGGCCGACGTTGCCCTGCTCGTGCAGGACGCACAGCGCCTTCTTCCGATGGCGCTTGTTCAGCTCCTCGCCGACCGCCTCGCCGGCGATCGACTCGTCCTGGCCGATGTGCGACAGCGCGCCGTACTTCTCGGAGACCTCGGAGCCGGAGTTCACGGTGATCACCGGGATGCCGGCCTTCTCGGCCTTGGCGAGCGCGCCCTTCATGGCGTCCGGCTTGGCGAGCGTGACGATCAGCCCGTCGACCTTCTGGTCGATGTAGGACTGCACGAGCTGCGCCTGGCGGCTGCCCTCCTCGTCGTGCCCGTAGACGAACTTGATGTTGTCCTTGGCGGCGGCCTGCTTGGCGCCGTTCTGCACGATGTCCCAGAAGGTGTCGCCGTCGCCCGAGTGGCTGACCATGGCGAAGGTCCACTTGGGGGTGTTCACGGCCGCCTTGCCGCCGGCCACCTGGGCATTACGGGCCTCCTCGGCCCGCTTGCCGCCGGTGGCGCTGCAGCCCGCCAGGGCCAGGCCGAGCACCCCTGCCAGCACCGCGCCGAGCGCGCGTGCCCCTGTCCGAACCCTTGCCACGAGGTCGTGCCCTTCTCGTTGGACCGCTGAATCGATGGGATCCCGCGGATCTCACTGTCCGTAGTCATTTCCCGGGTCCGACGGGTCGGACCCAACCGCCAAGTATCCGTTATGCCTGTTCGCCCCGGGGTCAGCGGGTCCCGCGAGCGGTGTACTTCTCCAGCGCCGGTACGTCCGTGCCGGTGACGACGGCGGGGCCGGTCAGCACCGGACGGCCGCCGCCCAGTACGTTCGCATTGGTCCGGTTCAGCCAGAGCAGATCGACCGCTTCGTACCCCTGGAGGTAGGGCTGCTGGTCGACGGCGAAGGCGATGTCCTTCGCCTTGAGGCTCTTCACCACGGCGGCGTTCAGGTCGAAGGTCGCGATCTGCGCGGCGCTGCCGGCCTGCTCCCGGGCCTTGACCGAGATCGCGGCCATGGGGGCGCCGAGCGTGACGATCGCGTCGATGCCCTTGTCCGACTGGAGCTCGGCCTCGACCGACGACTGGGAGGACGGTGCGTTCGTCCCGTCGACGTTCAGATTCTCGACCGTACCGCGGAATGCTTTCTTCACTCCGGCGCAACGGTCCTCCAGGGAGACGTTCCCCTGCTCGTGGATCACGCACAGGGCCTTCTTCCGCTGCCGCTCGTTCAGCTCGTCACCGACCGCCCGGCCCGCGACGGACTCGTCCTGGCCGATGTGCGTGAGCGCGCCGTACGCCGTCGAGAACTCGCCGCCGGAGTTGATGGTGATCACCGGTATGCCGGCCCGGACGGCGGCCCGTACCGACGCCTTCAGGGCCTGCGGCTTGGCGAGCGTCACGATCAGCCCGTCGACCTTCTGGTCGATCATGCTGCGGACCAGCTCGGCCTGGCGCGACCCTTCCTTGTCGTTGGCGTAGAGAAATTTCACATTGTCCTTCTTCGCCGCCTGCTCGGCGCCGGTCTGGACGATGTCCCAGAAGGTGTCGCCCTCCCCGGAGTGGCTGACCATCCCGATGGTCATGCGGGGCGTGTTCGCGGCCTTGCCGGAAGAGCCGGCCGCGGCGTCCTCGGACCGCTTGCCACCGGAGCCGCTGCAGCCGGCGGCGAGGGCGAGCGCGGAGAGTACGGCCGCGGCGGCGCGTGCTCTCCGGTGGGTCGTACGGGCCCTGCGCACGGTACGCATCGTGAACCGCCTCCGGTCTCCCGCCGCCCGAGTGCGGCAGGAGGAGTTCTAGCGGCGTACGACACACCACGTCAATGGTTTGTCAGAACATCCTTACCCGACGGTGCGTCATGCTCAGGGGCGGACGAGGAGCTGGAACTCGAAGGCGTACCGCGAGGCGCGGTAGACGTGGGAGCCGAATTCGACGGGGCGGCCGGTGTCGTCGAAGGTCGTGCGCTGCATGGTGAGCAGCGGGGCGCCCTCCTCCTCGGCCAGGCGCTCGGCCTCGGCCGCGTCGGCGACCCGGGCGCCGACCGCCTGGCGGGCGCTGTGCAGGGTGATTCCGGCGTTGCGCATCAGGCGGTACAGGCCGGTGCTCTCCAGCTGCTCGGTCTCCAGGTCGATCAGCCCGAGGGGGAGGTGGTTGCGCAGGTGGGCCATGGGCTCGCCGTGGGTGAGGCGGAGCCGTTCGACGAGCGCGACCTCCGCGCCCTCGGCGACGCCGAGCGCGGCGGCGACCTCGGCGGTGGCCTCGGTGGTGGTGTTCAGCAGCACCTTCGTGGCGGGCTTCTGGCCGGCCGCCTCCAGGTCGTCGTAGAGGCTGCTCAGCTCCAGCGGACGCTTGACCTGACTGTGCACGACCTGGGTGCCGATGCCGCGGCGGCGGACGAGCAGCCCCTTGTCCACCAGCGACTGGATGGCCTGCCGGACGGTCGGCCGGGACAGGCCCAGCCGGCCCGCCAGCTCGATCTCGTTGCCGAGCAGACTGCCCGGGGCCAGCTTGCCGGTCTCGATCGCGGCCTCCAGCTGCTGGGACAGCTGGAAGTACAGCGGGACCGGGCTGCTCCGGTCGACGCTGAACTGGACAGGGCCCTCGGCGCCCTCGGTGACTGCATCTTGTTTCCCCACGCTGGTGAGGGTATCCGCCCGCGCCCATGACGGGAAGTCCAGAGGTCACATTGTCAGGACATGAGCCGGTGGGCGTACCGACGCCCGGCGCGCACCACCTCGGCCGCTCTCCCGGACGCGCCCGGTTCGTGAGAAACGGGTGGCCACAGAGGTACCGGACGGCACAATGGACGGATGCCGGAGTACGCCGAACTGCAATTGTCCGACCGCACATTGGTCCGCCTCGCCCTCTCCCCCGTCGGGACACCGGCGCCCGCCGTGCCCGCCGCACGCGCGGATCTGCCCGACGGTGCCGGCACCGTCGAGCCGGTGGGCCGGGGCCGGGAACGGGTCGCCGCGCTCGCCGGGGACGGGCTGCGTGCGGTGCTCAGCCCGCTCGGCCCGCTGCTCCAGGAGGTGCACGACTCCGTCGCCCACGCGGAGGATCCGCCGCAGGAACTCTCCGTGGAGTTCGGCGTGCAGATCGGGCAGGACCTCAAGCTCGGCATCGCCGGCGGCAGCGCACAGGCCGCCATGAAGATCACCGCCAGCTGGCAGCTGCCGGGCGCGGCCCCCCGGGACGGCTGAGAGTGCGGTGGTTCGGCGCGGGCCCGGACGGGGCCGGGGACGACGCGGCGCCGGACGAGCGGGCCGGGCTGGTGACGGTGTACGGCACGGACGACGGCCCGGCCGCCGACGCGCAGGGGCCCGCGCGGCCCCCGTCCGCGGTCACGGCGTACGCGCCGGCCCCGCTCGGCGGCGCCGCGCTCGGCACGCACCCCACCGCCTCCCGTACGGCACCCCGCAGCGCCCTCCGCACGGTCGGCGCCGGCGTCTGCCTCACCCCGCGACACGTCCTCACCTGCGCGCACGTCATCAACCTCGCGGTCGGCCGGGACAAGCTGGAGTACGCCCACCCGGGCGCCGTGGAACTGGCGGTCGGCTTCCCCGGCGCCGACCGGGGCACCCGCGGCACCGCCCGGCTCACGCACTGGATACCGCCACGGGACGAGCAGTCGCCCGAGCGGCACCTCGCCGTGCCGCCCGGTGCCCGGCGCTGGCGCGGCGACCTCGCCGTACTGGAACTGACCTGCGACCCGCCGGCCGGCCTCGCTCCGGTCCGCTGGGCCCCGATGGCCGGCGCCCAGACCGTGCGCGCCCGCTACGGCACCGGCGACCCCGAACACACCGCATACGGCCGCGTCGCCACCTTCGAGGACGGCATCGGCTACGTGCACGGACGGCCCACCGGCGCGGCGATCCGCGGCGGTTACAGCGGCGGCCCGGTCTGGTCGGTGACCGACCAGCGCGCGGTCGGCCTGGTCGCCGCCATGGTCACCCAGGGCGCCGGGCCCTACGACCCCACCATGACCACCCGGCTGAGCTGGTCCTTCTCCTGGCAGGCCGTCAAGGCGGAGCTGACCGCTGCGGGCGCCGACGGCCTGCTGCCGGGCTGCGCGGACCCGGTACCCCCACAGCGCACCCCCGACCGGCTCCGCGAGGACCTGCGCCTCCTGCTGGACCGCGCCCTGCCCGACGAGGCACACGTACGCAAGCACGCCTCCCGCTTCGCCGAGCGGTGCCTCCTGCCGCACCCCGAGGACGGCACGCTGCCGTCCCTGGAGGAGTGGACGGAGGTGCTGGTCACCGTCGACCGGGCGGTGCCCGCGCTCGCCGAGGTCCTCGCCCCCTACGACCCCGTGCACGCCCGGACGCTGCGCGACCTGGCCCGGCTCACCCCGCGGCTGACCGATCACTGGATGTCGCCGTGGGAGGAGCGGGCCCTGCTGCAGCTGCTCGGCACGCTCCCCGACGAGGTCCGGCGGCGCGTCCCCGAGGCCACCCGCAGCGCGTTCCCGTACCCGCTGCCCGACGAGGTGGTGGACGGCACGGGCCTCAGCGACCCGAAGGTCTTCGCCGCCTACGCGCGGCGCTGGGTGGCCGCGCTGGAGAGCCGGGCGGGCGACGGGCGGCAGGTGCCCGCCGGCACCCCGGGCGTACCGGCGCTGCTGCGCGCGGTGGAGTTCGTCGCCGCCCTCGGCAGCCCGCTCGGCCGGCGCACCGAACTGCGCCAGTGGAACGAGCGGATGGCGGGCCACCTCGGCATCGACATCGCCACCCTGGCCGACCGGCGCGCCGACGCCGACCAGTGGGCCCAGGCCGCGGTGAGCGCGCCGCCCCGGCTGGTGGTCGAGCTGACCGGCGGTACGGGCCACGGCCGCAGCCGCCGGTACGACGTGGGGTTCTGGACGGACGTGGGCGACGGGCGGCTCCAGCCGGCACCGGGCGCGGGCGCCGACCCGCTGGCCCCCGCCGAGATCGTCAAGATCCTGCACAAGCACCTCGACCGGCTGGCCGGCGCCTCCGTCGGGCAGGCCTGGCCGACCGTCGAACTGATCGTGGAACACGGCGACCTGGAGATCGACCTGGACTCCCTGGGCGCAGCGGACGCGGGCCCGCTGCCGCCCAAGGTCGTCGGCACCCGTTACCCGATGGTGCTGCGCTGCCCCAGCATCCGGCGGCTGGCCGACAGCGACGGCGTGTGGCGGCGGCGCTGGCGGGCGCTGGGCAGGAAGAGCGCGATGCGGCTGGACGCCACGCACGACGACCCGGGCCGGGTGGCCGGCCTGCTGGACGAGGACCTGGACGCGTCCGTCGTGGTGATCGGCACCCCGCCCGGCACCCGCGCCAGAACCGCCACGTGGTGCCTGGCCTCCGGTGTCCCGGTGCTGCTGTGGGACCGCGCCGAGCACGCCGCCGACGGCATCGGCGGCTTCCGCCTCGAACCGCCCTCGCGGGTGCACCAACTGCCGGACGCGGTACGGGAATACCGCGCCAAGGCCCGCAGCTCACCCGACGAGCACCGGGCCCGTCCGGTCCTGGTCTGGGACGACCCGGGCCGCCCGCTGCCCCTGACCGCCCATCTGACCGACCCCTCCGAGCGAGCGGAACTGTAGGAACCATGGCCACCGAGAACACATCCGCCGATCCCCACCGGACCCCGGACGCCGCCGTCCCCGGCCCCGCCCGCCCGGCCGGCGGCTCCGGCGCGGCGGACGGCTGGCGGCTGTTCCGCGGCGACGGCGTGGCCCGCCGGCCCGCCATGCCCGAGGCGCCGCCCTGGCGCCGCTTCGGGCACACCCGTACGACGGCGCCCGGCGGCGCGGGACCGGGCGGCGGCCCGTACCTGATCGGCCCGGACCAGGCCGACGTGGTGAGCGCCGCGCTGCACCTGCGCCGCCCGCTGCTGGTCACCGGCCACCCCGGCACGGGCAAGTCCTCGCTCGCGCAGGCCATCGCGCACGAACTGTCGCTCGGCCGGGTGCTGCACTGGCCGGTCAACAGCCGCGCCACGCTGCAGGACGCGCTGTACCGCTACGACGCGGTGGGGCGGCTGCGCGAGGCGTCGCTCCGCCGGGACCGGGACGAACCGGAGCCGGGCATCGGCACGTTCGTCCGGCTCGGTCCGCTCGGTACGGCCCTGGCGCCCCGCGACCGGCCGCGCGTGCTGCTCGTCGACGAGCTGGACAAGGGCGACGTGGACCTGCCCAACGACCTGCTCGCGGTCTTCGAGAGCGGCGAGTTCGAGATCCCGGAACTGGCCCGGCTGCCCGAGGACCAGGCCGACGTGGACGTGCTCACCGCCGACCCCGGTGTCACCGAGCCGGTGCACCGCGGCCGGGTCCGCTGCCGGGAGTTCCCGGTCGTGGTGATCACCAGCAACGGCGAGCGGGACTTCCCGCCCGCCTTCCTGCGCCGCTGCGTCCGGCTGGACCTGCCCGACCCGGACGAGACCCGGCTGCGCGAGATCATCGCCGCCCACCTCGGCCCGGCCATCCTGCCCGAGGTCGACGACCTGCTCACCGCGTTCCTCAACCGCCGCGCGCTCGGCGAGCTCGCCACCGACCAGCTCCTCAACGCCGTCTTCCTGCGCGCGGGCGGCGTGGACATCGACGCCGAGGCGGTACGCAAGGCCGTGCTGCACCGGCTCGGCGGGACGGTGTAACCACGATGCCGGAGCGGGCCCGCCGCATCCTGGGCGACAGCGGAGTGGAGCTGTCGCCGCAGGAGTTGCTGGACGCGCTCTGGCTGGCCACCCGGCTGCCCGCGGCCGAGGAGGACACCGCTCCCCCGGAGCCGCCGCCGGCGGACGACGCCGCGCCACCGGAGAACGCGGACACCGAGCGGCCGGCGGCCCCCGCCGGGCCGGCGTCCGGGCTGCCGAGCCGCGCCCCGGGCCGCACCGCCCACCCCTCGCCGCCCGCCCGCACGCCCCGCCGTGCGGACGCCGGGCACGGCCTGCACGGCGGCTCGCAGCGCACAGCGCCGCGCGGCAAGGAAGCCGGCCGCCCGGCCGTGTCCGTACGCGCCCCCGAGGGCAAGGCCGTCACCGACGCGCTCGCCCTCTCCCGCGCGCTGCGCCCGCTCCAGCAGCAGCGCCCCAGCCCGGTCCGTACGGAGGTCGACGAGGCCGCGACGGTGGATGCGATGGCCGAGACCGGGCTCCCGGACGTGGCCATCCTCCCGGCCCGCGAACGCTGGCTCGACCTGGCCCTGGTCATCGACGACGGCACGTCCATGCTGCTGTGGCAGCGGCTCTGCGGCGAACTGCGCGGCGTACTGGAACGCCTCGGCGCCTTCCGGGACGTACGGGTCTACGGGCTGCACACCCGCGGCGGCGGACGCCCGGCACTGCGCGGCAGCCCCTTCGGGGACGGCCCCGCCAACGGCGACCCGGCCGTGCTCGCCGACCCCTCCGGCGCCACGATGGTGCTCGTCGTCACCGACGGCATCGGCTCGGCCTGGCGCAGCGGCTCGGCACAGGAGGTCCTGGCCGGCTGGGGCCGGTGCGGACCGACGGCCGTGCTCCAGGTACTGCCGCCGCAGATGTGGAAGGGCTCGGGAGTGCGCGCCGACCGCTGGGAGGTGACCTCGCGCGGCCGCGCCTCGGCCAACGCCACCTGGCAGGTGACCGCCTCCGGGCTGCCCCCGGAGCTGGCGTCCTTCCGCGGAGTGCCGATCCCCGTACTGGCACCGCGCCCGGCCTCGGTCGCGGAGTGGGCCCGGCTGGTCGCCTCACCCGGCGGCACGGCCGTACTCCCCCTGCTGCGCACCGCTCCGGCCACGGACGACGGGCTGAGCGAGGTCGCCGCCGCCGCGCCCGCTCCGCCACCGGGCGCCGACGCGGCCACCTCGGCCGTGCTGCGGTTCCGGGACACCGTCTCGCCCGAGGCGTACCGGCTCGCCGCCCATCTCGCGGCGCTCGCGCCCGTGTCGGTACCGGCCATGCGGCTGGTCCAGGAGTCGGTGGCCTGGCCCGCCGAGACCGCGCACCTCGCGGAGGTGTTCTCCGGCGGGCTGCTGCGCGCGGTGCCGCACCCGGCGGAGTACGACGTGCCCGAGCGGCTGCGGCAGTTCGACTTCCCCGCCGCGACGAAGGCCGTACTCCTCGACACCGTGCCCACCGCCGAGCTGCTGGAGACCGGCCTGGCGGTGGGCCGCCGAATGGACGAACTGGTCGGCCGCTCCCCGGACTTCCCCGCCTGGCTGGCCCACCCGGACGGCCCCGACCGGCTGCCGGACCACGCCAGAGCCTTCGCCTGGGTGAACGACGCGCTGCTGGTACGGCTGGGCATCGGCCGTACCGACACCCCGCTGCCGCGACGGCCCGCCGGCCCCTGGCGGGACACCCCGCAGCACGCAGCCCGGCCCGGCACCGCTCCCCCGTCGACCGGCCGCGCCCCCCGGGCCGCCGGCCGGCAGCCGACACGCGGCATCCTCGCCGGCCCCCGCGTCCCCGACGACGACGCCTCCGTGCCCTGGCCCGGCGTGGCCCCGCTGGACGGGGCGCGGGGCGAACGGCTGCTGAAGGCGGCGGTGCTGGAGTCCCTCGACCGCGGCCCGCACACCCACAGCGAGCTGCCGTCCTACCTCTTCCTCGGACCGCCCGGCGGGGGCAAGACGACCCTCCTGCGGCAGCTGGCGGCGCGCGCCCAGGAGCTGGCGGCGCCACTGGCCTGGCTGGACCTGGACGGCCCCGACGGCACGTACGCGTCGGTCACCGAAGTGGCGCTGGAGGCCGCCCGCCAGCTCCACCTGCCCGTGCCGGGGAAGTCCGCGCTGACCTTCCCGTGCTTCACCGGGCTGCTCATCGCCTTCGCGCTGGCGCCCGCACCGCGTGCTGTACGGGAGCTGGGCGAGGCGGCCCGCGGCGCGCTCGGCCGCTTCCCGCTCGGCGACGTCACCGGCACCGTGCGCAAGGGCCTGCAGACCGGCCTGGACACGCTCGGCGACGGCCGCCCGCCCCCCGGCATCGGCACACTGCTGCCGCTCATCGGCGAGCCACGGCTGCGGCTGCGGTCCCTGGAGCGGGCACTGGCCGGCGTCGCCCGGCGCAGCGGCGGCACCCACCGCGACCTGCTGGGCCACTTGCGGCGGCAGCTCGCGGGCCGCCCGGGCGACGCGGGAATCGTGGACGAGGTGCTGCTGCGGGCCCTGCTGTCGGATCTGCGCTCCGCCTACCGCGACGGCTCCCCGCGCCGCCGCGCCACGCACTGCCTCCTGCTGCTGGACAACGCCGACTGCCCGGTGGGCGAGGAGTTCCTCCAGGCGCTGGCCGAGGCGCGGGCGCTGGACAGCGGCGTCACCCCGGCCTGGGACCCGCTGCTGGCCGTGGCCACGGCCGGTACGGTGCCCCGGCAGGTGGACCCGGAGCAGCTGACCGGCCCCGACCTGCGCTACCAGCTCACCCACTGGCGACTGACGCATCGTCAGGAGACCCGGACCGCGGACGACCTCATGGTCGCGCAGCTGGGCGGGCTGTCCCTGGCGGAGGTCACCGAACTGGCCACCGAAACGCTCTACGGCACCCGCGGCCTGCCCCGGCCGCCCGTGCAGCGACCGGCGGCCTGGCTCGGCCGCCTGGTGCACGACCTGACGCGCGGCCACCCCGGCGCGGTCGCCGCACTGCTGGACGCGCTGCCCCTCTTCCCCGAGGACACCGACTGGGCGTACCGGCTGCGCCGCTTGCTCACACCGGCCGGGCAGCGGCCCGACGACGACGGCTGGGACCTCGCCGGGGACCTGCTCGACACGCTGCTGCGGGACGTGCCCCCGGAGGTGCGGGAGCTGCTGCCGCGGGCCGCCGCCGCGGTCGACCTGGACCACGCCTTCACCGCTTGGGGGCTGTGGGGCGACACCGGCGCGGGCGCACAGGGCGCGCTGGCGCACTTCCGCTCGCACGGCCTGCTCACCCCGCCGGTGCAGGACAGCCAGTCCGACCAGCTGCACCCCCTGCTGCGCCATCTGCTCCTGCGCGACCTGGCGGGGCGGCCGGAGGACGACGGGTTCACCTGGCGGCACGCGCACGACGCGCTGCGGCTGCGGGCCCGCGACCACGGCCAGGGCGCGGTGGCCGCGTACCACGCACTGGCGCTGGGCGATCTGCCGACGGCCGCGGCCTTCCTCGGCCGGGTCTTCGAGCAGACGGCCGACCAGACGGCCAGGAACGAGGCGTTCCACCTGGTCCGGCGCGCCCCCGTGCGCGACTACGTCCTCTTCTCCGAGGACTCACCGGTCCGCAGGTACCACCGCCTCGTCCGGCCGCTCGCCCAGTCCGACCCGGCGGCGGCGATGGCACGGGCACTGGGCGCCGCCTGGCTCGCCCCGGAACCGGCCCGCCGCACGGGAAGCGCCGGCGAGCGCCCCGGCGCCCTCCCCGGCCACCCCTACTTCGACCCCCTGACCGACCCCTACGGCACCCTGCTCCCCGCCCTCACCACCGCCCTCACCACGCTCGACCACCACTACCAGGGCAATTGGGGCGCCACATGCACCACGCTGTACGACACGGACGGCTGACACCGCGCCGGAGCGGCTGCGGACACCGGGATCACTTCATCCATTCGTCCTCGTACTTCTCGTACGTGCCGTCGTGCTTCGCCAGGTGGACGAACTGGTCGACGTACTGCTTGAACTGGGTGTCCCTGCGGGGCAGTGCGTAGGCCTTTTCGGCGAAGGTGAAGGGGTCGTCGGGGTGCACGGAGCAGAGCTCGGGGTGGAGCTTGGCCTGGTAGAGCGTCTCGCTGGCGTCGGTCATCATCACGTCGGCGCGGCCCTCGACGATCTCGTCGAAGATCGTGTTGTTGTCCTTGTGGACCTTGATCTTCGCCTCCTTGATGTGCGCCCTGGCGAACTCCTCGTTGGTGCCGCCCGGGTTGACCACGACGGTCGTCTCCGGCTCGTCGATGTCCTTCAGCGTGCGGTACTTCTTCTTGTCCTCGCAGCGCACGATCGGCGTCTTGCCGTCGGTGCGGGTCGGCTCGCTGAAGGCGAGCTTGCGGGCGCGTGGCAGGGTGATGGAGACGCCGCCCACGGCTATGTCGCAGCGCCCGCCGTCGAGGTCGGCGACCAGGCTCGCCCAGGTGGTGGGCACGAACTTCGCCTTGGCGTCCAGGCTCTTCGCCAGGTCACGCGCCATGTCGATGTCGATGCCGCTGTACTTCTCGGTCTTGCGGTCGTAGGACGTGAAGGGGCGGTAGTCGCCGGTGGTGCAGACCCGCAGGGTGCCGCGGCGCGGCACGGTGTCCAGGAGGGTGGGCGCGGTCCGGTGGACGACCTTCTTCTTGGCCTTCTCCGCCTTGGCGGCCTTGGTGGCCGGCGCGGCGGACGGGTCCGGAGTGCCGCCGTCGGCGAACGCGGTGGGGGCCGCCGCGGTGGCGGCGAGAAGGCAGGCGAGGGCGGACAGCGTGACGGCACGCTTCATGGCGACTCCTGTACGCGGCGGGGGGCTGCGGCGTGATCGGGACCGGGCAAGATCAAGAGCTTAAGGCTGGCAGATGCGGCCCGGTCGGTGAAGGGGTGGCCCAGTGGCTGGGACGCGGCGCCCGGATACGGAGACGGGCCGCGCGGCGCGCGCGGCCCGTCGTCGGTCCCGGTGGCGGTGGCGTACGGGGGCGCCGGTTCGGCGGTGGCGTACGGGGCGCCGGTTCAGCTCACCTCACCCGGACCGGGAGGCGGACGGGGCCGCGCATGAGGATGCCGGGGCGCCAGGTGAGCGTGGCGGGGTCGGCGTCCAGGGCGAGGTCCGGGCAGCGCTCCAGGAGGGTGCGGATGGCGATGCGGCCCTCCATGCGGGCCAGCGGGGCGCCGAGGCAGTAGTGGATGCCGTGGCCGAAGGCCAGGTGGCCGCGGGTGTCGCGGGTGATGTCGAAGCTGTCGGCGGTCTCGAACCGGGCGGCGTCCCGCGCGGCCGAGGACAGTCCGACGATCACCGTGTCCCCGGCGGGCAGCAGCGTGCCGCCGATCTCCACCGGCTCGCCGGTGTACCGCCAGGTGCTGGTCTCCACGGGCCCGTCGTACCGCAGCATCTCCTCGACGGCGTTGTCCAGCAGCCCGAAGTCGGCGCGGAGCGCGGCGAGCTGGTCCGGGTGGCGGAGCAGCGCGAGGGTGCCGTTGGCGATGAGGCCGACCGTGGTCTCGTGGCCGGCGACGAGCAGGAGGAAGGCCATGCCCACCAGTTCGTCGCCGGAGAGGCGGTCGCCGTCCTCGTCGGTGGTGCGGATGAGGGTGCTGAACAGGTCGGGGCCCGGGGAGCGCCGCTTCTCCTGGACGAGCTGTCCCATGTAGCGCGCGAGTTCCGCCTCGATGTTCTCCTCGTCGTCCCTGCCGGAGGGGCCATTGGCGGTGACGAACGCGTCCGACCAGCGCCGGAAGCGTTCCCGGTCCAGGTCCGGCACCCCGAGCAGCTCGCAGATGACCGTCATGGGCAGCGGGTAGGCGAGCGCCTCGACGAGGTCGGCACGGCCGTCCGGCGCCGCCTTCTCCAGCATGGAGTCGATCAGGCCGTCCGTAATCTGCTGGACGGCCGGGCGCAGCGCGTCGACGGCGCCGGGGGTGAAGGCTCTGGTGACCAGCCTCCGCAGCCGGGTGTGGCGCGGTGGGTCGCTCTGGAGCATGTTGGCGAGGAGCTGGCCGGTGCCTTCCGCCGGCTGCCACTGCGGGTGGGCCGACCAGTCCTTCCGCAGCCGTGGGTCCATGAGGGCGGCCCTGGCCTCGTCGTGTCCGACGACCAGCCAGACCTCCTGGCCGTCGGACAGCCGCACCCGGTGCACCGGTCCCCGGTCGCGGAGTGCGGCGTAGTGCGGGTGCGGGTCGCTGTTGAAGTCCGGTACGAGCGTGCCGAGTTCGACGATGTCCGTCACGTGTTCTCCCCCTTGCCGCAGGGCCACCGGTAATTCGGTTGGTTACCTCCGGCACCCGAGGCTACGGTGGTGGCATGTATTACCACCAGATCTACGGCTGACACGGCTCCCCGGCGGCGGCTCCGTCCCGCCGCGCCGCCCGCCCGCGCCCGCATCGCCGGTCGCCGGGCCGCTGTGTCCTGCTCCTCCGTAGACCTGAAGTGAGTGATCTTTCATGCGTTCCCGTACCTCCGGGACCTCCCGTACCTCCGGTACGTCGCCGCGCCGCGCCCATATCGCGATGATCGGCAATCCCGTCGTCAGCCACACCCTGCCCGGTATCGAGATCATCCGGGAGCTGGTGGCCCGCGGTCACCGCGTGACGTACGCCAACGACCCGTTGATGCGCGACCTGGTCACGGCCACCGGCGCCGAGCTGCGACCGTACCGCTCCACCCTCCCGGTCGCCGACAACGACTGGCCGGCGGACCCGGTCGAGGCGATGACCGTCTTCCTCGACGACGCCGTGCAGATGCTGCCGCAGCTGCACGAGCTGTACGACGACGACCCCGCGGACCTGTACCTCTACGACATCGGCGGGTACGCGGGCCGCGCGCTCGCCGAGTCGCAGGGGCGGCCCACGCTCCAGATCTCGCCGACGTATGTGGCGTGGGACGGTCCGGACGACATCACCGCGCAGATCCGGGCGCTGCCCGGGGCCGACGCGTACTTCGCGAAGTTCGCCGGCTGGCTGGCCGGGAACGGGGCGACGACGCTGGACCCGATGGAGTTCTCCGGGCGCCCGGTGCGGGCGGTGGCGACGATCCCGCGGGCCATGCAGCCGCATGCCGACCGGGTGGACACCGGGGCGGTGACGTTCGTCGGGCCCTGCTTCGGCGACCGGAGCGACCAGGGCGGCTGGAGCCGTCCGGCGGGCGCGCGGAACGTCCTGCTGGTCTCGCTGGGCTCGGCCTACACCCGGCAGCCGGAGTTCTACCGGCGGTGCCTGGCGGCCTTCGGGGACCTGCCGGACTGGCATGTGGTGCTGGGGATCGGGAAGTACGTCCGGGCGGCGGAGCTGGGCCGTATCCCGGACAACGTCGAAGTGCATTCCTGGCTGCCCCAGTTGGCGATTCTGGAGCAGGCCGACGCGTTCGTCACGCACGCCGGGATGGGCGGCTGCAACGAGGGCCTGTACGCGGGCGTGCCGATGATCGCGGTGCCGCAGGGGGCCGAGCAGTTCGACAACGCCGACCGGTTGGTGTCGCTGGGGGTGGCCCGGCGCATCGACACCGCCGATGCCACTCCCGAGGCGCTGCGCGCCGCCTTGCTGGAGCTGACCTCCGACCCGGAGGTGGCGAGGCGGTCGGCGGCGGTGCGCGCCGAGTCCTTCGGTGGCACGACGCTGGCGGCCGACGTGGCGGAGTCGCTGCTGCCGTGACCGTACGGGGGCCGGCGTCCGTCCGGGCGCCGGCCCCGCGTGCGGCTCAGCTCCGTGCCGCCACCATGTCCAGCGCGACGTCGGTGATCATGTCCTCCTGGCCGCCGACCAGGCCGCGGCGGCCCACCTCGACGAGTACGGCGCGGGTGTCCAGGCCGTACCGCTCGGCTGCCGTCTCGGCGTGCCGCAGGAAGCTGGAGTAGACGCCCGCGTACCCCAGGCTCAGTGTCTCCCGGTCCACCCGCACTTCGCGGTCCTGGAGCGGGCGGACGAGGTCGTCGGCCGCGTCCATCAGCGGGAAGAGGTCGCAGCCGTGCTGCCAGCCCATCAGGTCGGCGACGGCCACGAAGGCCTCCAGCGGGCAGTTGCCCGCTCCCGCGCCCTGGCCGGCCAGGGAGGCGTCCACGCGGGTGACGCCGTTCTCCACGGCGACGACGGTGTTGGCGACGCCGAGCGCGAGGTTGTGGTGGGCGTGGATGCCGAGTTCGGTGGCCGGGTCGAGGACGTCGCGGTAGGCGCGGAAGCGGTCCCGTACGCCGTCCATGGTGAGCCGGCCGCCGGAGTCGGTGACGTACACGCAGTGCGCGCCGTAGGACTCCATCAGCCGTGCCTGGCGGGCGAGTTCGGCGGGCTCTGCCATGTGGGACATCATCAGGAATCCGGCCACGTCCATGCCCAGTTCGCGGGCCGCCGCGATGTGCTGGGCCGAGATGTCGGCCTCGGTGCAGTGGGTGGCGATACGGACGGAGCGGACGCCGAGCGCGTGGGCCTGCTTGAGGTCCTGGACGGTGGCGATGCCGGGGAGTACGAGTGTGGTCGGTACGGCGGTGCGTGCCGCGTCCGTGACGGCCTCGATCCACTCCCAGTCGGTGTGCGCGCCGACGCCGTAGGTGATGCTGGAGCCGGACAGGCCGTCGCCGTGGGCGATTTCGATGGCGCCGACGCCGGCCGCGTCCAGTGCGGCGGCGATGGCGCGGGCCTGGCCGACGGTGTAGCGGTGCCGGATGGCGTGCATGCCGTCCCGGAGGGTGACGTCCTGGACGTACAGGCGGCGGGCTTCGGCCCGGTGCGTGGTCATCGTGCTGCCACCTCGCCGGCGCGGTGTGCGGCGATGCGCTCGGCGGTGCGCAGCGCGGCCGAGGTCATGATGTCGAGGTTCCCGGCGTAGGCGGGGAGGTAGTGGGCCGCGCCCTCCACTTCGAGGAAGACGGAGACCTTGGTGGCGTCGCCGGCCGCTGCCGCCGGGGGCAGCAGTCCGCGCAGCGGGTCGCCGGTGGCCACGGTCTCGAACTGGACGCGCTGCTTGAGCCGGTAGCCGGGTACGTACGCCTGAACGCGGGCGACCATCTCCTCGACGGACGCGGTGACGGCGTCGCGGTCGCACGCCGAGACCAGGCAGTGCACGGTGTCGCGCATGATGAGCGGCGGCTCGGCGGGGTTGAGGACGATCACCGCCTTGCCGCGGGCCGCGCCGCCGACCTGTTCGATGGCGGCGGCGGTGGTCTCGGTGAATTCGTCGATGTTGGCGCGGGTGCCGGGGCCGGCGGAGCGCGAGGAGATCGAGGCGACGATCTCGCCGTAGTGGACGGGGGTGACGGCGGCGACCGCGGCGACGACGGGGATGGTGGCCTGACCGCCGCAGGTGACCATGTTGACGTTGGGCGCGTCCAGATGGACGTCGAGGTTGACGGGCGGTACGACGTACGGGCCGAGCGCGGCGGGGGTCAGGTCCACGACCGTGCGGCCGAGGGCGCGCAGCGTCTCGTCGTGGCGGCGGTGGGCGCCGGCGGAGGTCGCGTCGAAGACGATCTCCACGTCGGCGAACTCGGGGAGCTTCACCAGGCCGTCCACACCGTCGTGAGTGGTGGCGACCTTGAGGCGGCGGGCCCGGGCGAGGCCGTCGGAGTCCGGGTCGATGCCGGCCAGGGCGACGGCCTCCAGGCTCGTGGAGAGCCGCAGCACCTTGATCATCAGGTCGGTGCCGATGTTGCCGGAGCCGATGATCGCGACCTTCGTGCGGGTGCCGGAGCCGGCCGGGTTTTCGGTGGTCACCGTCGCTCTCCTTCCGTCTCTTCGGTCTCCGCCGCGAACCGTGCCTGTACGGAGCCCAGGTCCGAGATGTGCGCCTCGAAGAGGTCGCCGGGCGCGGCGGGCACCATCGGGCCCAGCGCGCCGGTCAGCACGAGGTCGCCGGCGCGCAGCGGGTCGCCCGCTTCGGCGAGCGAGGAGGCCAGCCACGCGGCCGCGTTGAGGGGGCTGCCGAGGCAGTCGGCGCCGGTACCGACCGAGACCTGCTCGCCGTTGCGGTTCATGGTCATCCGTACGCCGCGCAGGTCCAGCCGGGTCACCGGCACGGGCGCGCTGCCCAGGACGTACAGGCCGGAGGAGGCGTTGTCCGCGATGGTGTCGACGATGGAGATGTCCCAGCCGGCCACCCGGCTGTCCACGATCTCCAGTGCGGCCAGCGCGCAGTCGGTCGCGCGCAGCACGTCGGCGATCGTGCAGTCCCGGTGCGGCAGGTCCTCGGCCAGGACGAGCGCGACCTCGGCCTCCACCTTGGGCTGGAGCAGCCGGCGGGCCGGGACGGGCGTGCCCTCGGGCACCGCCATGTCCGCGAAGAGCGCGCCGAAGTCGGGGCGGTCGACGCCGAGCTGGGCCTGTACGGCGGGTGAGGTCAGTCCGGTCTTGCGGCCGACGATCCGGCGGCCGGCGGCGAGGCCGCGCCGCACGGTGAGCCGCTGGACGGCGTACGCGGCGGCCAGGTCGCCCTCGGGCAGCAGGCCGCGTACGGGCGGGCAGGGGACGCCGGTACGGGCGGCCTCCGCCAGGATGTCGGCGGCCTTGGCGACGGCGGGTGGCACGTCGTCGGCGCGTACGGGATCGGGCGGGGTCGGCATGCGCGGTCTCCTGGTCGGGCGGGCGGAAGAGGCGGCGGGGCTCCCGAACGCGGGCCCCTCGGCGTGGGCTCCGGTATAGACGTGGCGCCTCGAAGGGGACAATGTTCGTTCCGTGACACGGAACGAGACGGGCACCAGCATGCTCGACAAGGCCGCGCTGATCGTGGAGTCCTTCCGCCCGACCGGCGGTCCGTACCGGCTGGCGGAACTGGCGCAGCGGTCAGGGCTGCCCAAGCCGACCGTGCACCGGCTGGCGGCCGACCTCGTGCGGCTGGGCTGGCTGGAGCGCACCGGCGACGGCCGCTACCGGCTCGGCGGCCGGCTGTTCGAGCTGGGGTCGCTGGTGCCGCGGCGGCGGGATCTGCGCGAGGCGGCGCTGCCGTTCCTCCAGGACCTCTTCGAGGCAACCCGCGAGACCGTGCACCTCGGGGTGCGCGAGGGCATGGAGGTGGTCTACCTGGAGCGCATCCACGGGCACGACGCGCTCCGACTGCCCTCGCACATCGGCCACAGCCTGCCGCTGAGCTGCACGGGGGTGGGCAAGGCGCTGCTGGCCTTCTGCGGTACCGAGCTGACCGAGGAGGTGCTGTCGCGGCCGCTGCCGCGCCTGACGGCGCACTCGATCACCGATCCGGCGCGCATGCGGATGGCGCTGGAGAAGACGCAGGTGTCCGGGCTGGCCTACGAGGAGCAGGAGGCGGTGCTCGGGGTCAGCTGCATCGCGGCCCCGGTCTTCGCGGGCGGCGACGCGGTGGCCTCGCTCTCGGTCGCCGTGCCGCGCGCCCGCTTCCGCCCGGCCCAACTCGCCCCGGCGGTCCGCACGGCGGCCCTGGGGCTGTCGCGCATGCTGCGCGGGGGAATCTGAGCCGGGCGCACCGTACGGGCCTCAGGCGGGCGTACGGGCGCTCCTGAGGCGACGGCGCGGGCGGGTGCGCGGGCCGGGGCTCGGGCCTCGTACAGGTCGGGGCTCGGGCCTCGTACAGGTCGGGGCTCGGGCCTCGTACCGGCCGGTCCTCAGACCTCGTACAGGTCCAGCGAGCTGAGGCCCGGCGTCATGGACGGCGGGGCGGCGTCGGCGAGGAGCGGGAGGAGGGCGGCGGCGCGCTTGGTGACCGTGTCGCGGTCGCCGGCGGAGAGCGCGGTGCCCATGCCGACCGCGACCGCGCCGGCGGCGATCCACTCCGGGGCGTTCTCGACCGTCACGCCGCCCGTCGGCACCAGCGGCGCCTGGGGCAGCGCCGCGCGGACGTCCCGGAGCCAGCCGGGGCTGTGGCCGGAGGCCGGGAAGAGCTTCAGGGCGTCGGCGCCCAGCTCCAGGCCGCGCACCATCTCGGTGGGCGTGGCGACGCCGGCGAACACCGGGACGCCGTAGCGGTGGCCGGTGCTGATCACCTCGGCGTCCAGATGGGGTGAGACCAGGAAGCGGGCGCCGGCGTCCACGGCCATCCGTGCGGAGGCCGCGTCCAGGACCGTGCCCGCGCCTATGATCGCGTCGTCGCCCAGCTCACGGGTGAGCGTGGTGACCGCCTCCAGCGCGAACGGCGTGGTGAGAGAGATCTCCAGGCTGGTGATGCCGGCCGACAGCAGTGTGTCGGCCGTGGCGCTGGCCTCGTCGTAGGTCTCACTGCGGACGATGGCGAAAACGCGCTGAGCCAGTGCGGCCCGGGTGATCTCCCAGCGGTACACGACAGCTCGCCGCCCTTTCCTGATCCGTCCCGCACACGGCGTCGCCGCCGTGCCCCCGGGGAACTGTTCCGGTGCGCCGGTGGTCGGGCTCCGCCGCAGGTGGCCGCCTTGAGGCCACTTTCGCCGCCGATGCCCGCCCGGTCGCTGTTTCCACCGAAACGCTACCGGCAACGACTGACAATCCCTCAGCGGGGGGTGCGACCCGGTTGCCGGGCGACCCCGCGCGGACCGGCGCGCCGGAGTACGCGGCGCCGTACGGGACAGGGAAAGCGTCGGGAAAAACAGCGGCGGGGGGGGGGGCCCCCCCCCCCCCCCCCCCCCGCCCCCCCCCCCCCCCCCCCCGCGGCAGTTGGCGGTGAGGGACCCGTAGGCAAGGGGTGGGGCGAAGTGTCGTTCTTGGGGAACTGGCGACGCGGCGGTACGCCGCAGTTCG
>NZ_JBITXI010000010.1:0-400920 GCF_044544605.1 Streptomyces sp. NPDC053560
CCATCTTGAAGGAGGCCGGCTACGAGGGCGCCGGGACGTGTGAGTTCCTGGTCGGCCAGGACGGCACCATCTCCTTCCTGGAGGTCAACACCCGCTTGCAGGTCGAGCACCCGGTCACCGAGGAGGTCACCGGCCTGGACCTGGTCCGGGAGATGTTCCGCATCGCCGACGGCGAGGAGCTGGGCTACGACGACCCGCCGGTGCGCGGCCACTCCTTTGAGTTCCGCATCAACGGCGAGGACCCGGGCCGCAACTTCCTGCCCGCGCCCGGCACCGTCACCACCTTCGACGCCCCCGCCGGCCCCGGCGTCCGCCTCGACGCGGGGGTGGAGTCCGGCTCCGTCATCGGCCCCGCCTGGGACTCCCTCCTCGCCAAGCTCATCGTCACCGGCGCCACCCGCCAGCAGGCCCTGCAGCGCGCGGCCCGCGCCCTGGCGGAGTTCACCGTCGAGGGCATGGCCACCGCCATCCCCTTCCACCGCACGGTGGTCAAGGACCCCGCCTTCGCGCCGGAGCTGACCGGCTCCACCGACCCGTTCCAGGTCCACACCCGCTGGATCGAGACCGAGTTCGTCAACGACATCAAGCCGTTCGCCGCGCCGGGCGCCGATGAGGCCGAGGCCGACACCCGCGAGACCGTGGTCGTCGAGGTCGGCGGCAAGCGTCTGGAGGTCTCCCTGCCCTCCTCGCTCGGCATGCCGCTGGCGCGCGCCGCGGTCGCCGGCGGCGCCAAGCCCAAGCGCAAGGCATCAAAGAAGTCCGGCTCCGCCGCCTCCGGCGACTCCCTCGCCTCCCCCATGCAGGGCACCATCGTCAAGATCGCGGTGGAAGAGGGCCAGGAGGTCAAGGAAGGCGACCTCGTCGTCGTCCTCGAAGCCATGAAGATGGAACAGCCGCTGAACGCCCACCGCTCCGGCACCGTCAAGGGCCTGACCGCCGAGGTCGGCGCCTCCCTCACCGCCGGCGCCGTCATCTGCGAGATCAAGGACTGATCCGGAGGAGCGGGGAGGCGACCACGGCGTCGCCCGTACGCAGCTGACCGAGGGGCGCCCGGCCGACCGAGCCGGGCGCCCCTCGGCCGTACGGGCTTCGGCCACGGACCGGGCCGGCTGTTCGGCCACCCGATACCGTTGAGGCGAGTCCTGCCTACGGAAGGGCAGGTACAGGAAGGACGGCGATGGCCACCGAGACGGCGCACACCGATTCCGCACGCCCCATGCGGGCCGACGCGCGCCGGAACTACGAGCGGCTGCTGGCGGAGGCCCGGACGGCCTTCACCGAGCGCGGCACGGACACCTCGCTGGAGGACATCGCGCGCCGGGCCGGTGTCGGCATCGGCACGCTCTACCGCCACTTCCCGGACCGGACCGCGCTGATGGGTGCCGTGTTCCAGTGCGAGGTGGAGGCCCTGCTGGCCCGCGCACGGGAGCTGGGCGACGCGCCGCAGCCCTGTGCCGCGCTGGTGGAGTGGCTGCGCGCGATCATCACGCACGCCAGCACCTACCGCGGGCTGTCGCGCGCGCTGATGGCGGCGCCGGCCGACGAGAACTCCGGGCTGGCCAGATGCAGCCGGCCGATGCGCGAGGCGGGCGGCGTACTGCTCACCCGGGCCCAGCAGTCCGGTGCCGTACGTCCCGATGTGGACATCCGAGACCTGATGCAGCTGACCAACGGCATCGCGCTGGCCGCGGAGGAGTCCCCGGACGACCCGGAACTGGCCGACCGGCTGCTGACACTCACCCTGACCGGCCTGAAGGCCGGCCGGTGAGCGACGTAGTCGTACGGAAGCACGTGCCGAGCGGCTGAGACCCCGCGGTTCTCAGCGCTCAGCGCCGTCGTGGCGCCAGGTCGGCGACCCGGCCCGACTGCGGATCGGGGGCGAGCGCGGCCGAGCGCAGCTGCGGCCCGGCGCCGGCGGGGGAATGGCTGCGCCGCTGTCCCGGCAGTGGTACCTCCCTTCTCGGACCCCGGCGGTCCGCCGCCGGGGTACCTTCCGCACTCCCCTGGCCCTGGGCGGCCGCCGCCGCGGCCCCGCCGGCGACCGTGATCTGCACGCCCTGATCGGCCAGGGCCTGCAGTTCGGTCGCGGCACGGTCGTCGTGGCCGGGCGGTTCGTCCGTCACCAGGCGTGTGATGACGTCGGTCGGCACCGTCTGGAACATGGTGTCCGTACCGAGTTTGGTGTGGTCGGCGAGGACCACCACCTCCGCCGCCGCCTGCACCAGCGCCCGGTCGACGCTGGCGGAGAGCATGTTGGAGGTGGAGAGTCCGCGCTCTGCGGTCAGACCGCTGCCCGACAGGAAGGCACGGGACACCCGCAGCCCCTGGAGGGACTGCTCGGCACCGCTGCCGACCAGCGCGTAGTTGGAGCCCCGGAGCGTGCCGCCGGTCATGACGACCTCGACGCGGTTGGCGTGCGCCAGGGCCTGGGCGACCAACAGGGAGTTGGTCACGACGGTCAGACCCGGGACCCGGGCGAGCCGGCGGGCCAGCTCCTGTGTGGTCGTCCCCGCGCCGACGACAATGGCCTCGCCCTCTTCGACGAAGCTCGCGGCGAGATCGGCGATGGCCGTCTTCTCCGCGGTTGCTAGATGGGATTTCTGCGGGAAGCCGGATTCGCGGGTGAAGCCACCCGGCAGCACCGCACCGCCGTGCCGGCGGTCGAGCAGTCCTTCCGCCTCCAGTGCCCGCACGTCCCGCCGTACGGTCACTTCTGAGGTCTGGACGACGCGGGCGAGCTCACGGAGCGAAACCGCTCCGTTCGCTCGCACCATTTCAAGGATCAATTGGCGACGTTCTGCAGCGAACACGAAACTGACAGTAACGCCAACGACCGTCTGTTTTCAGCAGGTTGCACCAATTATCGGAAGTTGTTCGTCTGCAACACCCGCGAGTGATATAGGGCGGTCGTTCGTGCGAACCCGCCCCCGGCGTGCCGCCGGGCTCACTCCCCGGCGGACTTGCGGGTGTGCAGTTGCCGCGCGACCTCGGCTATCGAGCCGGAGAGCGAGGGGTAGACGGTGAAGGCGCTGGCGATCTGCTCCACCGTCAGGTTGTTGTCCACCGCGATCGATATCGGATGAATGAGTTCGCTCGCGCGCGGTGATACGACCACACCACCCACGACGATGCCCGTGCCGGGGCGGCAGAACAGCTTGACGAAGCCGTCGCGGATGCCCTGCATCTTTGCACGCGGATTGCGCAGCAGGGGCAGTTTCACGACGCGGGCATCGATTTTTCCGTTGTCGACGTCGGCCTGGCTGTAACCGACAGTGGCGATCTCCGGGTCGGTGAAGACGTTCGCGGAGACGGTCTTCAGGTTCAGCGGGGCCACCGCGTCGCCGAGGAAGTGGTACATCGCGATCCGGCCCTGCATGGCCGCGACCGAGGCGAGCGCGAAGACGCCGGTGCAGTCGCCGGCCGCGTACACGCCGGGGGCCGAGGTGCGGGAGACCTTGTCGGTCCAGATGTGCCCGGAGTCCTTGAGCTTGACGCCGGCCTCTTCCAGGCCGACGCCCTCGGTGTTCGGGATCGAGCCGACGGCCATCAGGCAGTGCGTGCCGGTGATCGTACGGCCGTCCGAGAGGGTCACCTCGACACGGTCGCCGACGCGCTTGGCGGAGGCGGCGCGGGAGCGGGACATGACGTTCATGCCGCGGCGGCGGAAGACGTCCTCCAGGACGGCGGCGGCGTCCGGGTCCTCGCCCGGGAGCACGCGGTCGCGGGAGGAGACGAGGGTGACGCGGGAGCCGAGGGCCTGGTAGGCGCCGGCGAACTCGGCACCGGTGACGCCGGAGCCGACCACGATGAGCTCCTCGGGGAGCTCGTCGAGGTCGTAGACCTGCGTCCAGTTCAAGATGCGCTCGCCGTCGGGCTGCGCGTCGGGGATCTCGCGGGGGTGCGCGCCGGTGGCGACCAGTACGGCGTCGGCGGTCAGCGTCTCCTCGCTGCCGTCGGCGGCGGTGACGGTGACCTGGCGGGAGCCGTCCACGGCCTGGCCCGGCTCCAGCCGGCCGCGGCCGCGCATGACCCGGCCGCCGGCGCGGGTGACGGAGGCGGTGATGTCGTGCGACTGGGCGAGCGCGAGGCGCTTCACACGGCGGTTGACCTTGCCGAGGTCGACGCCCACTACGCGCGCGGGGCGGTCGATGTGCGGGGTGTCGTCCTCGACGATGATGCCCAGTTCTTCGTACGACGAGTCGAAAGTGGTCATCACCTCGGCCGTCGCGATGAGAGTCTTCGAGGGCACGCAGTCGGTGAGCACCGATGCTCCGCCGAGGCCGTCGCAGTCGACGACGGTCACCTCCGCGCCGAGCTGGGCGCCCACCAGCGCCGCCTCGTAGCCGCCAGGTCCGCCACCGATGATCACGATCCGGGTCAAGGGATTACGCCTCGCGCTCTCGTATTCCGGCCCAACCGGCGCGGTTCCGGCCGGGGGTCCGGGGGTCGCCCCCCGGGAGATGCAGTACGTACTCATTGTCCCGCACGTGCCTCCCGCGTTCAGCGCGGGGGCCGCCGTACGGACCCGCCGTCCGCGGGAGCGCAGGCCGGACGCGGTGGCCCCGGTGGATCCACGGGACCCGGCCCGCCCTCCCGTACCCTCTGATCCATGTCGCTCTACGCCGCCTACGCCGGCAACCTCGACGCGCGGCTGATGTCCCGCCGCGCCCCCCACTCACCACTGCGCGGCACCGGCTGGCTGAACGGCTGGCGGCTCACGTTCGGCGGAGAGCAGATGGGCTGGGAGGGAGCGCTCGCCACACTGGTGGAGGCACCGCGTTCCCAGGTCTTCGTCGCGCTGTACGACATCGCTCCGATGGACGAGGAGTCGATGGACCGGTGGGAGGGCGTCGGCATGGACATATACCGCCGGATGCGGGTCAGGGTGCACACGCTGGACGGCGACGAGGCGGCCTGGCTGTACGTCCTGAACGGCTACGAGGGCGGGCTGCCCTCCGCCCGGTACCTCGGCGAGATCGCGGACGCGGCCGAGTCGGCGGGCGCCCCGCACGACTATGTGATGGAGCTGCGGAAACGGCCCTGCTGAGGGCGCGCGGGGCCCGGCGGCGCGGGCTCACCACCGCCGGTTCGTAGGAAAAGACGAAACGCACCGTCGCACGTCCGTGATGAGACACATCTACGCGCGTAGGCGATTACCGGCTACCCTCGTCCGCGTGAACGCATCTGTTACCCCGGACCTGGCGAGCGACCCCCGTACCGCCGCCACCGACGCCGCCGACCGCCTGCGCGAGCTGACCGGCGCCGAGACCCACGACGTTGCCCTGGTCATGGGCTCCGGCTGGGCTCCGGCCGCCGAGGCGCTGGGCGAGCCCGAGCACGAATTCCTCGTCACCGAGCTGCCGGGCTTCCCGCCCCCGGCCGTGGAGGGGCACGGCGGCAAGGTCCGCTCGTACCTCATCGGCGACAAGCGCGCACTGGTCTTCCTCGGCCGGACGCATTACTACGAGGGTCGCGGAGTGGCGGCCGTCTCCCACGGCGTCCGTACCGCCGTGGCCGCCGGCTGCAAGACGGTCGTGCTCACCAACGGGTGCGGCGGTCTGCGCGAGGGCATGCGTCCCGGCCAGCCGGTCCTCATCAGCGACCACCTGAACCTCACCGCCACCTCCCCCATCGTCGGCGCGAACTTCGTCGACCTGACCGACCTGTACTCGCCGCGGCTGCGCGCGCTGTGCAAGGAGGTCGACCCGACCCTGGAGGAGGGCGTCTACGCCCAGTTCCCCGGGCCGCACTACGAGACCCCCGCCGAGATCCGGATGATCCGTACGCTCGGCGCCGACCTGGTCGGCATGTCCACCGTCCTGGAGGCCATCGCCGCACGTGAGGCGGGTGCCGAGGTGCTGGGCCTGTCGCTGGTGACCAACCTCGCGGCGGGCATGACCGGCGAGCCGCTCAACCACGAAGAGGTGCTCCAGGCCGGCCGCGACTCCGCGACCCGCATGGGCAGCCTGCTCGGCCAGGTGCTCAGCAAGATCTGACGCGGCCCGGTACGGAACCGGCCGGCGGCCGGTTCCCGCCGTCCGGGCCGGACGCGGGGTAGGGGTGACGAGGCGGGGCGTACGCGGGAACCAGGGCGTACGCCGGTCCGTCCGTAGGGCACCGTGCGCGCGGCGCCAGGTTCGCCGGCGCCGTGCGCGCCCGGCACGGCCTCCCGTGCCCCTCACCCGAGCCCGGTCCGTACCGCACGCGCACCGCACCCACAGGCACCCCTCACGCACCCCACAGGCAGGAGCATCACGTGGCAACCGTCCCCGCGGAGCTGACCGGCCGGGCGAAGGCCTGGCTGGCCGAGGACCCCGACCCCGAGACCCGCGAAGAGCTGGCGAAGCTCATCGAGACCGAGGACACCGACGAGCTGGCGGACCGGTTCGCCGGCACCCTGCAGTTCGGCACCGCGGGACTCCGCGGCGAGCTGGGCGCGGGCCCGATGCGGATGAACCGCGCCGTCGTCATCCGCGCGGCGGCCGGACTGGCCGCGTACCTCAAGGACCAGGGCCACACCGACGGCCTGGTCGTCATCGGTTACGACGCGCGCCACAAGAGCGCGGACTTCGCCCGGGACACCGCCGCCGTCATGACCGGTGCGGGCCTGAAGGCCGCGCTGCTGCCGCGTCCGCTGCCCACCCCCGTGCTCGCCTTCGCGATCCGGCACCTGGGCGCGGTGGCCGGCGTGGAGGTCACCGCCAGCCACAATCCGCCCCGCGACAACGGCTACAAGGTCTACCTCGGTGACGGCTCGCAGATCGTGCCGCCCGCGGACGGCGAGATCGCCGCGCGGATCGACGCGGTCGACTCGCTGGCCGACGTGGCCCGCCCGGACGGCGGCTGGGACGTGCTCGGCGAGGACGTCCTCGCGGCCTACCTGGCCCGTACGGAGGCCGTCCTGACACCCGGTTCGCCCCGCGGCACCCGCGTCGTCTACACGCCGATGCACGGCGTCGGCCGGGACGTGCTCGTCGGCGCGTTCGAGCGGGCCGGGTTCCCGGCGCCGGTGGTCGTGCCCGAGCAGGCCGAGCCGGACCCGGACTTCCCGACCGTCGCGTTCCCCAACCCCGAGGAGCCGGGCGCGATGGACCTGGCCTTCGAGGCGGCCCGTGCGGCACAGCCCGACATCGTGATCGCCAACGACCCGGACGCGGACCGCTGCGCGGTCGCCGTGCCCGCGCCGGAGACCGCGGCGGGCTGGCGGATGCTGCGCGGCGACGAGGTCGGCGCGCTGCTGGCCGCGCACCTGGTGGGCTCGGGCGCGCAGGGCACCGTCGCCACCACGATCGTCTCGTCCTCGCTGCTCTCCCGGATCGCCGCGGCGGCCGGCCTGCCGTACACGGAGACGCTGACCGGCTTCAAGTGGCTGGCCCGGGTGGACGGCCTGCGGTACGCGTACGAAGAGGCGCTCGGCTACGCGGTCGACCCGGCCGGGGTGCGCGACAAGGACGGCATCACGGCAGCGCTGCTGATCACCGAGCTGGCGGCCGTGCTCAAGCGGGACGGGCGCACGCTGACCGACCTGCTGGACGACCTGGCCGTGGAGCACGGGCTGCACGCCACCGACCAGCTCTCCGTGCGGGTGGAGGACCTGTCGGTCATCTCCGACGCGATGCGCCGGCTGCGCGAGCAGCCGCCGGCCTCGCTCGGCGGGCTCACGGTGACCTCGGCCGAGGACCTGTCCCAGGGCTCGGCGTCGCTGCCCCCGACCGACGGCCTCCGGTACACCCTGTCCGGGGCCGGCGAGGTCGCGGCGGGCCGGGTCGTCGTCCGGCCGAGCGGCACCGAGCCGAAGCTGAAGTGCTACCTGGAGACCGTCGTACCGGTCGCATCCCGGGAGGCGCTCCCGGAGGCACGCCGTACGGCCGAAGCGGCGCTCGCCGCGGTGAAGTCCGACCTGTCGGCGGCCGCGGGGCTCTGACGCCGGGGGCGGGCCTCCGGGCCCGCCCCTCCGTAAGCGCGGACGGGTGTATGTCTGAAACGTTCACGCAGGTAAGGGCATGAACGGTGCCCATAGTTCTAGCCGGCGACCGGCGGCAGCGGGTTCGCGACGAACGTTCCCCGCGCCGGACGGGTGACCACAAGCCCAGCGTCTCGAAGGATGCTCAGCGCCCGACGGACAGTGCCCGGACCAACGCCGTAGTCATGGGTCATCGCAAGCTCGCCAGGGAGCCGTGAACCGGGCGGGTATTCACCGCTGCGGATCTTCCGCTCAAGGATTGCGGCCAGTTGCTCATACACGTAGTCGGTTGAGTCGGGGTTGATCTTGTCCACCCTCCGACCGTAAGCCGCTACTCACGACTACGCATTACCTAGCACTACTACCAACCACTACCTACCGCTACCTGCGATCGCATAGGCTTGGCCACCACGAAAACACCCCAGGGCGACCGGGCAAGGGTCGACGCCTGGGGCTGACCGAAGAACGGAGCTTCGGCTGTGCGAAACCTTATCGCTGCGCTTCTCACGTATTTCCTGCCGCCCCAGGGCAGGCGCCGGGCAGCGCCGACCACCCCCGCGCCGACACAGTCGGTACGTCGTCCGCTGTTCATGAACGTCCACGGCGGGACCGTGGACGAACCCTTGCGAGACGCCACCGCCCGTACCGTGGGCGAGGTGCTTCAAGGCGAGGACTCCGCCCTTGTCCGGCCGTATCTCGTGGAATTGGAGCGGCAGCGCGAACACAGGCTTCAGCGGGAACGGCGAACGGCGGCAACGCTCGCGACCATGGGGCTTTATTACCCCTACGACCTTCAAGGGGCGACGGCATGATCACTTGCGGAGCACCCGATCCAGGATTCGGCCCCGGCATTGTCACCGGTGAACTTCGCCGTATGCCGCAGAATGCCGACGGACACGGCGGGTTCTGTCAGCGCGGCGGAGCAGTCGCAGCCATGAGCGATGCACTCGAAGACGACTTGATCGAGTCGGGCGCCGTAGTCCTGGGGCTTGTGCGCGCCATGCTCGACGGTCCCCGGCTGACCGCCGACGAGAGTTGGTACGCGCTGCGCCGGACGGCTGAATGCCTTACGGATGCGCTGAACGTTGCTGAGCTACGCGGCGAACGACTCGCGGCGGCGGACGACTGAGCGGCTTCGCTGGACACAGAAAACCCCTGAGCGCCCAGGGCCCCCTGGCGCTCAGGGGGACTGATCATGGTCTCGGTGGTCCGCGATGAAACCTCACCGCGAAGCCCGAAAACCGTGAGAAGCGATGAAGCGGCCCCGGACCGCGCACGTGCCGGGCCGTACCGCCCGTCCCGGGGCCCCGGGACGGGTACCGGGCGGTCAGAGCGCGAACAGCACCACCAGCGCCACCGCGCCCACCACGAGCGGCGCGATGATCTCGTACGCCCAGCGCACGGCGACGGCGCCCTGCGCCTCCTCGCGCGCCGCATGACGCTCCTGCAGCTCGCGCAGCTCTTCCAGCGAGCGGTCCGCCGCCGCGCGCCGCACCTCCACCGGTTCGGCGCCGCGCGCGGCGGCCCCCGCCGCCTTGGCGGACATCCGGTTGGCGCGCTTGCGCTGGCGCAGCGAGACCGGGATCGACCACAGCTGGTACTTCTTGTCGTCCGCGAAGACCTCGCAGGAGAAGGATGCGCGCAGGTCCTCGACCGATGCCCAGGGCAGCGTGATCGTGCGGAAGGGGTTCCGTACGGTCAGCCGCTCCGCGTTGGCGCGCACCACGGGCCGCAGGGTGTAGGCGATGATCAGCGGCACGCCGAAGAGCAGCCCGGAGACCGCCAGCAGGCGGGTGCGCGGAGTGCCGTTGATCAGCGCGTCGCTGCCCAGCCAGGCGAGGAGCGCGAGCAGCAGGACGCCGCCGACCAGGGCCGCGGGCGACCGGTAGGTGCGGTCCGCGTAGGTCTGCGCGGGCCGGCTGGAGGAGTTGTCCGGGCTCGTCATACCGGCGATTGTGCCCGAGAGTCCGGCATCCGGACGTTGCGGTCCGGCATCGATGGCCGGCCGCCCGGTCCGCCCCCCCCCCGGCCCGGGGCACGGAATCCGCCCGGAATTCCCCGGTACCACCTGGAGGGGTGACACACCGCTACGCGCGTAGATATGCTCCCCTCGTGACCATGCCCACCACTGTTCCCGCATACGGCAAGGAAGCCGCGGGCCGTCTGGCGTCGATGGCGGACGTGACCGCCGACGACCGGGCGCTGCGCCGTTTCCTGCACGGCCTCCCGGGCGTAGACGCCGTCGGGCTGCAAGCCCGCGCCGCCGCGCTCGGCACCCGCTCGATCAAGAACACGGCGAAGGCGTACGCCATCGACCTCGCCGTCTCGATGATCGACCTGACGACGCTCGAAGGAGCGGACACCCCGGGCAAGGTCCGGGCCCTGTGCGCCAAGGGCGTCAACCCCGACCCCACCGACCGCACCGTGCCGCAGGTCGCCGCGATCTGCGTCTACCCGGACATGGTGGCGACGGCCAAGGACGCGCTCGGCGCCTCGGGCATCCATGTCGCCTCCGTGGCCACCGCGTTCCCCGCCGGCCGCGCCGCGCTGCCGGTGAAGCTCGCCGACACCCGGGACGCGGTCGCGGCAGGCGCCGACGAGATCGACATGGTGATCGACCGGGGCGCGTTCCTCTCCGGCCGCTACCTGGAGGTCTTCGAGGAGATCAAGGCCGTCAAGGAGGCCTGCGTCCGCCCGGACGGCAGCGCCGCGCACCTGAAGGTCATCTTCGAGACCGGCGAGCTGCAGACGTACGACAACGTGCGCCGGGTCTCCTGGCTCGCGATGCTCGCGGGCGCCGACTTCATCAAGACCTCCACCGGCAAGGTCGGCGTCAACGCCACTCCCCCGGTGACCCTGCTGATGCTGGAGGCCGTCCGCGACTTCCACGCGCAGCTCGGGGTGCAGGTCGGCGTGAAGCCGGCCGGCGGCATCCGCACGACCAAGGACGCGGTCAAGTACCTGGTCATGGTCAACGAGACGCTCGGCGAGGCGTGGCTGACCGCGGACTGGTTCCGGTTCGGCGCGTCCAGCCTCCTCAACGACCTGCTGATGCAGCGCCAGAAGCTCGGCAGCGGCCGGTACTCCGGCCCCGACTACGTGACGGTGGACTGATCGCCATGACTTTCGAGTACGCACCCGCGCCGGAGTCGCGCGCGGTCGTCGACATCGCGCCGGGCTACGGGCTGTTCATCGACGGCGAGTTCGCCGAGGCGGCCGACGGCAAGGTCTTCAAGACCGTCTCGCCCGCGAACGAGGAGATCCTCTCCGAGGTCGCGCAGGCCGGCACCGCCGACGTCGAGCGCGCCGTGAAGGCCGCCCGCAAGGCGTTCGAGAAGTGGTCGGCGCTGCCCGGTGCCGAGCGCGCCAAGTACCTCTTCCGCATCGCGCGGCTGATCCAGGAGCGCTCGCGCGAGCTGGCGGTGCTGGAGTCGCTGGACAACGGCAAGCCGATCAAGGAGTCCCGCGACTCCGATCTGCCGCTGGTCGCCGCGCACTTCTTCTACTACGCGGGCTGGGCGGACAAGCTCGGCCACGCGGGCCTCGGCCCGGACCCGAAGCCGCTGGGCGTGGCAGGCCAGGTCATCCCCTGGAACTTCCCGCTGCTGATGCTGGCGTGGAAGATCGCCCCGGCGCTGGCCTGCGGCAACACGGTCGTCCTGAAGCCCGCCGAGACCACCCCGCTCTCCGCGCTGTTCTTCGCGGACATCTGCCGCCAGGCGGGCCTGCCCAAGGGCGTCGTCAACATCCTGACCGGCGACGGCTCGACCGGCGCCGAGCTGGTCGCGCACCCGGACGTGAACAAGGTCGCCTTCACCGGCTCCACCGAGGTCGGCAAGGCCATCGCCCGTACGGTCGCGGGCACGGACAAGAAGCTCACCCTGGAGCTGGGCGGCAAGGCCGCGAACATCGTCTTCGACGACGCGCCGATCGACCAGGCCGTCGAGGGCATCGTCAACGGCATCTTCTTCAACCAGGGCCACGTCTGCTGCGCGGGCTCCCGGCTGCTGGTGCAGGAGTCGGTCCAGGACGAGGTGCTGGACGCGCTCAAGCGGCGCATGCAGACGCTGCGGGTCGGCGACCCGCTGGACAAGAACACCGACATCGGCGCGATCAACTCCGCCGAGCAGCTGGCCCGGATCAAGGCGCTGGCCGAGGCGGGCGAGGCCGAGGGCGCCGAGCGCTGGGCGCCGGCCTGCGAACTGCCCGGCGAGGGGTACTGGTTCGCGCCGACCCTGTTCACCGGCGTGACGCAGGCGCACCGCATCGCCCGCGAGGAGATCTTCGGCCCGGTGCTGTCCGTGCTGACCTTCCGTACGCCGGAGGAGGCCGTGGCCAAGGCGAACAACACGCCGTACGGCCTGTCGGCGGGCATCTGGACCGAGAAGGGCTCCCGCAGCCTGTGGATGGCGGGCAAGCTGCGCGCCGGCGTCGTCTGGTCCAACACGTTCAACAAGTTCGACCCGGCCTCCCCGTTCGGCGGCTACAAGGAGTCGGGCTTCGGCCGCGAGGGCGGCCGGCACGGTCTGGAGGCGTACCTGAATGTCTGATCGGCTGAGCGTCTTCAAGACCTACAAGCTGTACGTCGGGGGCAAGTTCCCCCGGTCCGAGAGCGGGCGGGTGTACGAGGTGATGGACTCCAAGGGGAACTGGCTGGCCAACGCCCCGCTGTCCTCCCGCAAGGACGCGCGCGACGCGGTGGTCGCCGCCCGCAAGGCGTTCGGCGGCTGGTCGGGCACCACCGCGTACAACCGCGGGCAGATCCTCTACCGCATCGCGGAGATGCTGGAGGGCCGCCGGGAGCAGTTCGTCTCCGAGGTCGCCGACGCCGAGGGGCTGTCGAAGTCCAAGGCGGCGGCGCAGGTGGACGCGGCGATCGACCGCTGGGTCTGGTACGCCGGGTGGTCCGACAAGATCGCGCAGGTCGCGGGCGGCGCGAACCCGGTCGCGGGCCCGTACTTCAACCTCTCCACGCCCGAACCGACCGGCGTGGTGGCCGTGCTGGCCCCGCAGGAGTCCTCGTTCCTCGGGCTGGTGTCGGTGATCGCGCCCGCGATCGTCACCGGCAACACCGTCGTGGTCGTGGCGAGCGAGCAGGCCCCGCTCCCCGCGCTGTCCCTGGGCGAGGTGCTGGCCACCTCCGACCTGCCCGGCGGCGTGGTGAACGTGCTCTCGGGCCGTACGGCGGAGATCGCCGGCCCGCTGGCCGCGCACCAGGACGTCAACGCGATCGACCTCGCGGGCGTGGCGGGCGACGCGGAGGAGGCGACCGCGCTGGAGACGGCGGCCGCCGACAACCTCAAGCGCGTACGCCGTCCACAGTCTGTGGACTGGGCCGCCGACCCCGGCACCGGCCGCATGCTGGCCTTCCTGGAGACCAAGACGGTCTGGCACCCGATGGGCGTCTGAGCCCGCCGCAGGACGCGCCACAGGGGCGCCCGCGAGCCGTACGGACGGCCGCGGGCGCCCCTGTCGTACATCCGGGGCCTACCCGGGCAGGGCCTGCGTCACCGCGCCCACGACGGGCAGCTGGCCCAGCGCCGCGCCGCTGGACAGCGGCGCGGTCAGACCCGCGGTGCTGATCGGCTTGAAGTCGGCGATCTGGGTGCCGACGGCGTTGTCCGTCGGGTCGCTGCCGGTGCCGGAGAGGGGGTTGAGGTGGAGGTTCTTGACCGTGCCGAGACCGCTGCTGGTGGCCTGCTGGAGCGCGCCGACCGTGGCGCCGGTGGCCGCCCGGATGTCCTCCAGGCTCGCGGGATCCGACTTCCCGTCGGCGGCCGTGGCGGTCGAGGCGCCGGTGGCCAGCGCGGCGCCCGCCATGGACACCGCGAGCCCGGCGCGCAGCAGCCCGCGCGCCGTACGGCTCTGCTGGGGAAGACGTGCGTGAGAGGCCATGAGCACCTGCCTGTGGAGTCCGTCGCGGCGGCGCCGACCGCCGCACCGCCACCGGTGAGCCGATTGTCTGTAATGGGTCGGATGCGCAGCGTAGTTGACTGATGTGTCCACATTCCACCTTGTACGGCCGGGGTAGCTCACACGGGCGAATGCGGGACAATGAGTGCCCGTGAGCTTTCTCCCCAGCGCGCCGCCCGCCCGCGTCATCCTGCTGACCGGCCCCTCCGGCTCCGGAAAGTCCTCCCTCGCCGCCCGCACCGGCCTTCCCGTGCTGCGCCTCGACGACTTCTACAAGGAGGCCACGGACGCCTCCCTGCCGCTGCTTCCGGACGGCGGCACCGACTGGGACTCGCCACTGTCCTGGGACGCGGCCACCGCGGTCACCGCGATCGAGGAGCTGTGCCGTACGGGCCGCACGGCCGTCCCCGTGTACGACCTCGCCGCCAGCGCCCGGACCGGCGAGGAGAAGCTGGAACTGGCGGGCGCGCCGCTGTTCATCGCCGAGGGCATCTTCGCCGCGGAGATCGTCGCGGCCTGCCGGACCGCCGGCGTGCTGGCCGACGCGCTGTGCCTGCGCGGCAGACCGGCCACGACCTTCCGGCGGCGGCTGCTGCGCGACCTGCGCGAGGGCCGCAAGCCCGCCGGGTTCCTGGTGCGCCGGGGGCTGCGGCTGCTGCGCGCCGAGCGGACGGTGGTGGCCCGGCAGACAGCGCTGGGCGCGTACGCCTGCGCGAAGGCCGAGGCGCTGACCCGCATAGCGTCGGCGGGCGCCGGCGCCTCCGACCCCGTACGGAGCTGACGCGAAAGCGCGTTCACCCGCACAGACACGAAGAAGCGGGAACCGGCAGACCCCCCGTCTGCCGGTTCCCGCTTCCTCTTCCCCGTTCCCCCCTGCGTTTCCCCCGTGTCCCCCCGTACCGCGGTCCCCCCGGACCGCTTCCCCCGTGGGTCCCCGCCCTCAGGCCACCAGCTCGCCGAAGGATTCCTCCTGGTCGCGGCCGAAGCTGAGGACGTCGTCCTCGCGCAGCCGCCGCAGCGAACGCCAGATGCTCGACTTCACCGTGCCGACACTGATGTTCAGTATGTCGGCGATCTCCGGGTCCGTCCGGCCCTCGTAGTAGCGCAGGACGAGCATCGTGCGCTGCGTCTCGGGCAGCTTGACCAGCGCCTGCCACAGCACGGCACGCAGCTCGGTGCCGCGCATCGCGTCGTGGTCACCGGCCGTCTCCGGCAGTTCCTCGGTGGGGTACTCGTTCAGCTTCCGCCGACGCCAGGCACTGATGTGCAGGTTGGTCATCGTGCGGCGCAGGTACCCACCGACCGCCCCCTTGTCGCTGATCCGGTCCCACGCCCGGTAGGTCGAGAACAGCGCGCTCTGCAGCAGGTCCTCGGCCTCGTGACGGTCGCCGGTCAGGTGGTAGGCGGTGGCGTACAGGGAGGCGCGGCGCTCCTGGACGTAGGCGGTGAACTCAGCTTCGCTGTCCACCGCCGACGGCGCGGCGCTCCGCTCCTCCGTGGCCTCCCCGTACGTGCGTCCCCCGTCGGTTCCCCCGTCCGCGGCCGGAGCCGCGGTTCCCACGACGGTGTCAACGGCCTCGACCGGCGTCACGAAGAACGCGGCCTGACGCTGACGCCCGGTGCCGCGAGCGCACCCCCGCCCTCCCCCAAGCTCTCGACTGCGCTCGAGCAGGGAGGTACCCCCACCGGCACCGGACTTCTCCCCGGCTCGCACGACATCGTGGAGACGCGTGATTACTGCGCTGTTGGCGGTGCTGTGCAGTGTGTTCATCTCGCGCCCCCCGTCGGTTGAGCCGGCTGGTTCATCTGCTTTCCCGGGCCGTTCTCACCCGGTGCCAGAAACTCTGCCGCGGCAGTTTCATCGCGTTGTCCGCCGACTGTCACAGCCCTGTCACAGGGGGCCGCGTGAGGTTCACAGCGCCTGCTCGCGGCGTACGCCGGGGCGGGTGGGACGGGTGCGGAGAGGGGCGGACGGCCGCCGCCGGTCGAAGTCCGGCCGCGCCATGCGCCAGAATGGCGCACGTGCCTTTCCTGTTGCTGATCGAGGACGACGACGCCATCCGCACGGCCCTCGAACTCTCGCTGTCCCGCCAGGGTCACCGTGTGGTGACCGCGGCGACGGGCGAGGACGGCCTGAAACTGCTGCGTGAGCAGCGCCCCGACCTGATCGTCCTGGACGTGATGCTGCCGGGGATCGACGGTTTCGAGGTGTGCCGGCGGATCCGCCGTACGGACCAACTGCCCATCATCCTGCTGACCGCGCGCAACGACGACATCGATGTGGTCGTCGGACTGGAGTCCGGTGCGGACGACTATGTCGTCAAGCCGGTGCAGGGGCGGGTGCTGGACGCCCGGATCCGGGCGGTCCTGCGGCGCGGCGAGCGCGAGTCGAGCGACTCGGCGACGTTCGGCTCGCTGGTCATCGACCGTTCGGCGATGACCGTCACCAAGAACGGCGAGGACCTGCAACTCACGCCGACCGAGCTGCGGTTGCTGCTGGAGCTGAGCCGCCGGCCCGGTCAGGCGCTGTCCAGACAGCAGCTGCTCCGTCTGGTGTGGGAGCACGACTACCTGGGTGACTCGCGCCTGGTGGACGCCTGTGTGCAGCGGCTGCGGGCCAAGGTGGAGGACGTGCCGTCCTCGCCGACGCTGATCCGCACGGTCCGCGGGGTCGGTTACCGGCTGGACACCCCGCAGTGAGCGAACCGGCCACGGGCCGGCTGCGCGGCGTGGCGTCAGGCCTGCTGCGCTGGACCAGCCTGCGGCTCCGGCTGGTGGTGGTCTTCGCGCTGGTGGCGCTGACCGCGGCGGTCTCCGCCTCCGGCATCGCCTACTGGCTCAACCGCAACACCGTGCTGGACCGTACGCAGAACGCCGCGCTGAAGGACTTCCGTACCCAGCTGGCGGAGCGTACGCGGTCGCTGCCGCTCCACCCGGCCTGCGGGGAACTGCGGGACGCCGCGCGCCGGATGGCCGCCGGGCCGCAGAACTACGACGTGCTGCTGCTCGCCGAGGACGGCGCGGGCCGGACCTGCACCGCCACCACCGACCCTGGCCTGCTGAACCTGAAGACGGTGCCGAAGACGCTCCAGAAGGCCGTGGAGCAGCGGCGCCCCGTGGACGCGTCGAACGAGGCGCCGTACCACCTGTACTGGCAGCGGCAGGAGATCGAGGACGACCCGTACTTCGTGGCGGGTGCGCGGCTGAACGGCGGCGGCCCGACGGGGTACATGCTCAAGTCGCTGGCCACCGAGCGGCAGGACCTGAACTCGCTCGCCTGGTCGCTGGGCGTGGCCACGCTGCTGGCGCTGGTCGGCTCGGCGCTGCTGGCGCAGGCCGCCGCGACGACCGTGCTGCGCCCGGTGCAGCGGCTCGGCACCGCCGCGCGCGAGCTGGGCGAGGGCAAGCTGGACACCCGGCTGCGGGTGACCGGCACGGACGAGCTGGCCGATCTCTCCCGTACGTTCAACCGGACCGCCGAGCGGCTCCAGCAGCGGGTGGAGGAGCTGAGCACGCGGGAGGCGTCCTCGCGGCGGTTCGTCGCGGACATGTCGCACGAGCTGCGCACCCCGCTGACCGCGATCACGGCCGTGACGGAGGTCCTGGAGGACGAGGCCGACGCGCTGGACCCGATGATCGCGCCCGCGGTGCAGCTGGTGGTCAGCGAGACCCGGCGGCTGAACGACCTGGTGGAGAACCTGATGGAGGTCACCCGTTTCGACGCGGGGACGGCCCGGCTGGTCCTGGACGACGTGGACGTCGCGGACCAGGTGACCGCGTGCATCGACGCGCGCGCCTGGCTCGACGCGGTGGAGCTGGACGCCGAGCGCGGCATCATGGCGCGGCTCGACCCGCGCCGCCTCGACGTGATCCTGGCCAACCTCATCGGCAACGCCCTCAAGCACGGCGGCTCGCCGGTACGGGTCTCCATCCGTACGGAATCCGGCGCCGACGGCGACCGGCTGCTCATCCGCGTACGGGACCACGGCCCCGGCATCCCCGAAGAGGTGCTGCCGCACGTCTTCGACCGCTTCTACAAGGCGAGCGCGTCCCGCCCCCGGTCCGAGGGCTCGGGCCTGGGCCTCTCCATCGCCATGGAGAACGCGCACATCCACGGCGGCGAGATCACGGCGGCCAATTCCCACGAGGGCGGCGCGGTCTTCACGCTGCGCCTCCCGCGGGACGCCTCACGGCTCGCGGAGGGCGGCGACGGCGGCCCCGACGCCGAGAACGGCTCCGGCCCCGGGGCGACCGCCGAGCCGCGGCAGCGGAGCGGCGGGAGCGACGGCGACGGCCCGGCGGCGGAGGGCGAGCGATGAGGCGGGCCACGGGCCGGGCGGCCTGGCGGACCGCCGCGGCGCTCGCCCTGCTCACCGCCGTCGCGGGCTGCGGCATCCGCGGTACGTCGGTACCGGTGGACGCGGGCGGCGCGCCCTCACGGGTGAGCTGCAAGGCGCAGGAGGCGGCCGGCGTGCCGGAGGTGCCGGTCGGGGTGCCGGTCCGGATCTACCTGGTGTGCAGCTCGGGGCTGGTGCCGGTGGAGCGGACCGTGTCGCTGCCGAAGGCCGGTACGGCCGAGGACCGGCCTCAGATGGCCCGTACGCTCCTGACCGAGCTGCGGCAGCAGCCGGCGCCCGGCGAGGCCCTGGCGGGCTTCGAGACGGCCGTACCGGAGGACCTGGCGGTGTCCGGGCCGCGGGACGGCGATCCCGAGGACGCGCTGCGGCTGAACACCCGCCCGGAGGACCTGCCGTCGTTCGCGCTCGCACAGCTGGTGTGCACGTACGGGACGCGCATGCCGGTGGACGGGAAGCGGGCCGCGGTGCTCGGCGGCCCGGACGACGCGGCGCCGCGCCACTACGACTGCTCCGACGCCGTCCTCCGCCACCCGGACACCGCCCGGAACGCCGCCTGGAGCAGCGAGCCGGCCGCGGAGAAGGGCTGAGCCCCCGCCCGGCGCCCGCAGCCCCGCTGTGACGGTCCGCACGGAACCGCCGCCGCCGGTCACGGCGTCTGGGCGGGTGTGCAGCATCATGGCCCCGGCACGACGGCCGGTTTCCGTATGCGCGCCGCGGGCTTCGTGCTTCTTCTGGCGCATCTGTCGGTCGTCTACTCGCTGACGCTGCGACCACGGGCGGTGCCCTGGGTGCCCGAGGCGAACCTCCGGCCGCTGGAGACGATCCGCGGCGCGCTGGCGCTGGGCCCCTGGGAAGCCGCGCACCAGCTGGGCGGCGCGGTCCTCCTGATGGCCCCCCTGGGAGTACTGCTCCCGATGGCGGGCGGCCGGCTCACCGCCTCGGCGCTGGGCTCCTTCACCCGTACCGTCTTCACGGGCGCGATGATCGCCTTCGCCGTCGGGCTGCTCCAGAGCACGGTGCCGGGGCGGGTGCCGGACATCGACGTGGTGCTGCTGAACACGCTCGGGATCGCCCTGGCGCACCTGGTGGTCGTCCCTGTGGTCAGGGCCCGGCTACGCCGCCGGGATGACCCGCGGCGGGGGCGTACCCCGACGATCGCCAGGGTCGGGATCGCTCGGCAGGCCGACGTGCTTTCCGGCTCGCGCACCTAGCGTGGAGGCATCGGGTCGCACCGGAAGCGGCCCGGAAACCTACGGAGGAGTCGAGTCCCATGGCCGCCGCACTGGTCCGCCCCCGCAACAACAGGATGATCGCCGGAGTCTGCGCGGGTCTGGCCCGGCGCTTCGGCACGACACCGACGACGATGCGCGTGATTTTCGTGCTGTCGTGTCTGCTGCCCGGTCCCCAGTTCCTGGTCTACCTGGCCCTGTGGATCTTCCTCCCGTCGGAGAAGAAGTACAGCGAAGCCTGGTGAGCCGCGCGCCGCGGCGGGCCCGGCCGGGAGCGCCGGCCGACCGCCCGGCGCCCACCGGCACACAGCGCGCCCCGGTCCGTACGCATCCGTACGGACCGGGGCGCGCTGGTACGCGGTGTCTCAGCCGCCGAGCGGGAGGCCGCCGCCCACGGCCTTGGTGACGCCGCCGGTCGGCAGGCCGCCGAGGAGGTTGCCCTTGGCGTTGGTCTGGCCGCCTTCGTCGGAGGCCGGCGCGGCCTTGCCGGTGACGCTCTGCAGCGCACCGCTGGCGGCACCGGTGACCGGCTCGGCCGCGGTGGCGGCGGAGGCAGTCCCGGCCGCGGTGGCGGCGATGGCGGCACCGAGGGCCGCGGCACCGATGATCTTGACGGTTCCCTGCTTCATCAACTTTTGTCCTCGTGACGGGGGTTTGTCGGCACCCGACGCTAAAGACATGATCGCCGAGGCCGCAAACATCCCACATGCCCGGTTCGCCGCCGTACGAGCAGCGCGGCGTCCTCCGCCCCAGCGCCTCACCGAGCGTCAGGATGCCCTGCTCACGCCGAGTCCGCGCGCCCCTTCGGGAAGAGCCATTCCGACTTCAGTTCGGCGTAACCGGGCTTGATCACGTCGTTGATCATGGCCAGACGTTCATCAAAAGGAAGGAAGGCGCTCTTCATTCCATTGACGGTGAACCACTGCATGTCGTCGAACGTGTACCGGAACGTCTCCACCAGGTGCTCGAATTCGCGCGACATGCTCGTGCCGCTCATCAAGCGATTGTCCGTATTGACCGTCAGCCGGAACTGCAGCCGGCGCAGCAGCCCGATCGGATGCTCGGCATAGGAAGTGGCCGCGCCCGTCTGGAGGTTCGAGGTCGGGCACATCTCCAACGGGATGCGCTTGTCCCGCACGTACGACGCCAGCCGGCCCAGCTTCACCTCGCCGTCATCGTCGACCTGGATGTCGTCGATGATCCGCACGCCGTGGCCCAGCCGGTCGGCGCCGCACCACTGGAGCGCCTGCCAGATCGACGGCAGCCCGAACGCCTCGCCCGCGTGGATCGTGAAGTGGTTGTTCTCGCGCTTGAGGTACTCGAACGCGTCCAGGTGGCGGGTGGGCGGGTAGCCCGCCTCGGCGCCCGCGATGTCGAAGCCGACGACGCCCAGGTCGCGGTAGTGGTTGGCCAGTTCGGCGATCTCCAGGGCGCGGGCCGCGTGCCGCATCGCGGTGAGCAGCGCGCCGACGCGGATGCGGTGGCCGTTGGCGCGCGCCCGCCGTTCGCCCTCCCGGAAGCCCTCGTTGACCGCCTCGACGACCTCTTCGAGGCTCAGCCCCTTCTCCAGGTGCTGTTCGGGGGCGTACCGGACCTCGGCGTAGACGACGCCGTCGGCGGCCAGGTCCTCGGCGCACTCCGCGGCCACCCTGGCCAGCGCGTCGCGGGTCTGCATGACGGCGCAGGTGTGCGCGAAGGTCTCCAGGTAGCGCTCCAGCGAGCCGGAGTCGGCGGCCTCGCGGAACCAGATGCCGAGCTTTTCCGGGTCCGTCTCGGGAAGGCCGTCGTACCCGGTCTCGCGGGCGAGGTCGACGATCGTGGCGGGGCGCAGACCGCCGTCGAGGTGATCGTGGAGGAGCACCTTCGGCGCGCGGCGGATCTGCTCTGCGGTCGGGAGGTTGGTGGTCTCGCTCGTCATTGCCGCACTGTAGCCCCTACGCGCGTAGAACGCACTAGCGATCCGGCCGCGTCTCCCACCCGTCCCGGCCGCCCCGTACGGGCTTCCTCGGCACGCCCGTACGACCGCGGGCACCGCCGCCGCACCGCCGTCCAGCACCGATACGGAACAGTGACCCGTACACGGGGTGGGCCACCGACCCCCGTTCTGCCATCGTTCTGCCCATGGATGGCCGATCGGTGTCCGGGCGCACGGCCCGGCTGGGGAAACGACTGGGCTCGGGTACGGGGACGGCGGACGGCGCGGTGAACGCGGTCGCCGTATTACTGCCCGAGGGCTGCGAGACGAGCACCGCGCGGATCTCGCCGGCGGCCGCGCTGGCGGCGCGCTCACTGGCGACGGCGCTGGCGCGGGCCGGCCGCGGACAGGGGCTGACCACCCATGTCCTGCACTTCCGCTGCCGCGGCTGGAACGGCGAGGCGGCCCACCCGGCGGCGGACGCGGAGTGGGCGGTGACCGAAGTCGTCCGCCGGTACGGCGACGTCCCGGTCTGCCTGGTCGGTACGGGCACGGGCGCCCGGGCCGCGCTGCTCGCCGCCGGCCACCCGGCGGTCAACTCCGTCCTGGGCATCGCCCCCTGGCTCCCGGCCGCAGCGCCGGCCGACCCGGTGAAGCAACTGGTGGGCCGGCGCGTCCTGCTGGTGCACGGCACCAACGACGCGCGCATCGCCCCCGACCTCTCCTTCCGCTACGCCGAGCGCGCCAAGAAGATCAACCGCGACACCTGCCGCTTCGAGGTCCACTCCGACGGCCACGGACTGCACCAGCACCGCGCCGAACTCCGCTCCCTCACCAACGACTTCGTCCTCGGCTCCCTCTTCCACCGCGGCTACTCCCGCCCCGTCCAGGACGCCATGGCCGCACCCCCACCGCTGGGCCTGCGGATGCCGCTGGCGGCGGGTTTCGGGGCGACGCTGGGGAGATGAGCCGGTTCCGCCACCCCTCCCCGCCCTCAGTTCAGCAGTTGTCCCCTGCGGCTCAGAAGGAATTTTTTGAAGGCGGCCACGGGCGGGGTGTCCACGTGGCCGTCGAGCCAGGCGACGCCGATCTCGCGGACGGCGCGGGGCGCGGTGACGGTCAGTTCGACGACGCCGGGGCGCGGGACCGGCGGGGGCGGGAGCAGGGCGACGCCGAGGCCCGCCGCGACCAGGCCGCGGAGCGTCTCGGCCTCCTCGCCCTCGAAGGCGACCTTCGGGGTGAAGCCCGCCTCGGCGCACAGGGCGTCGGTGATGCGGCGCAGACCGAAGCCGGGTTCGAGGGTGACGAACAGTTCGTCGGCGGCCTCGGCGAGCCGGATGCGCTTGCGGACGGCGAGCGGATGGTCGTCGGGCACGACCAGGCGGAGCTTCTGCTCGTCCAGGCGGCGGGCGACCAGCTCGGGCGCGTCCGGGACCGGCGAGGTCAGGCAGAGGTCCAGGTCCCCCGCGCGCAGCCGGTCGAGCATGGCCTCGCCGTAGGTCTGCACGAGCTGGAAGCGGACCTTGGGGTGGTCGGCGCGGAAGGTGCGCAGCAGGCCCGGTACGGTCTCGGAGCCGAGGGTGTGCAGGAAGCCGAAGGCGACCTTCCCGGCGGTCGGGTCGGCGTCGGCGCGTACCGACTCGGCGGCGCGCTCGATGTCGCTCAGCGCGCGCTCCACGGAGGCGAGGAACGCGCGGCCCGCCGGGCTGAGGGACAGGGTGCGGCCGTGCCGGGCGAAGAGCGCGACGCCCAGCTCCTCCTCCAGGCGGACGACGGCGCGGCTGAGGGTCGGCTGCGGCATGCCCAGCTCGTATGCGGCGCGGGTCACGTGCTCGTGCCGGGCCACCGCCTCGAACTGGGCGAGGCGAGGTGCCAGCACCGCCGCCCAGGACGAATCCGGGGTGTCTTTTCTGTTGCGGAGCTGCAACAGAGGACGCTGTGAGCTGTGGTCATGCGACATGGAATCGATTATGGCGTTTCGATGCATTGGACGCATGAACTGCGACGGTCGTACGTTCGGGTCATGCCCTCCGCTGATACCAGGGCGTCCGCCACCACCCGCGCGGACGCCCCTGCCCAGTCGTCCACCACCGTCGATTCCGCCGCGCCCGCTGCCGACCCCGAGGCCGGCAAGCTGCGGCCCGGGGGCCCCGGCTACCGCCGGATGAGCTTCGCGCTCTTCGCGTCCGGCATCTCGACCTTCGCCCTCCTCTACTCCACGCAGGCGCTGCTCCCCGCCATCTCCGACGACCTCGGGGTGACGCCGGACCAGGCCAGCTGGACCGTGTCCGCGGCGACCTTCGGCCTGGCCCTCGCGGTGCTGCCGCTGAGCGCCTGTTCGGAGCGGTTCGGCCGCCGCACGATGATGACGGTGTCGCTGAGCGTCGCCGCCGTGGTGGCGATGCTGGTGCCGTTCGCGCCCTCGCTCGGCGTACTGATCGCCCTGCGTGCAGTCCAGGGCGTGGCGCTGGCCGGCGTGCCGGCCTCGGCGATGGCCTTCCTGGCCGAGGAGGTACGGGCCAAGGCGCTGGTCGCCGCGGTGGGGCTGTTCGTCGCTGGCAACAGCATCGGCGGCATGTCGGGCCGGATCGTGACCGGCTGGGTCGCCCAGGCCTGGGGCTGGCGCGCGGCGCTGGCCGCGGTCGGCGCGATGGCCGTGATCTGCGCGGTGGTCTTCCGGCTGATGGTGCCGAAGGCGCGGCACTTCGTCCCGAAGGCCGTCGGCCCCAAGGCGCTCGGCAGGACCATCCTGGGGCACCTCTCCGACCCGCTGCTCTGCCGTCTGTACGCCATCGGCGCGCTCTTCATGACGGTCTTCGGCGCGGTCTACACGGTGATCGGCTACCGCCTCGTCGGCGAGCCGTTCTCGCTGCCGCAGGGCATCGCGGGCTCGGTCTTCCTGGTCTACCTCGTCGGCACGGTCTCCTCGGCCGCGGCCGGGCGCCTGGTCGGCCGGACGGGGCGGCGCGGGGCGCTGTACCTGGCCGTCGGCACGACGGCGGCGGGCCTGCTGCTGTCGCTGGCGGACGTGCTGATCCTGGTGGTCCTCGGCCTGGTACTGATCACCGCCGGCTTCTTCGCGGGCCACGCGGTGGCGTCCTCTGCGGTCAGCCGTACGGCGAAGACGGCCCGTGCGCAGGCCTCGGCGCTGTACCAGAGCGCGTACTACATCGGTTCCAGCGCGGGCGGTGCGCTCGGCGCGGTGGCGTTCCACGCCGGCGGCTGGGCGGCCACGGTCGCCCTCGGCCTGCTGGCGATGGTCGCGGCGGCGGCGGTCACCCTGTACGCCACGCGCAAGGCGGTCGCGGAGCGCCGCGTCCTCCAGATGCAGAAGGCCGCGTAACGCGGCCACAAAGCCCGGAGGGGCCGCCCCGCCACCTGTCCTGGCGGGACGGCCCCTTCGTCATGTCAATTCCCGCCGTAGGGGAAGAGGCTGGTGTCGATTGTGAGATCGAACGGTTCCGGGAGTCGGATGGACTCGCCGAACTTCACCTTCTGGAGCTCCCGGTAGACGTCACCCTCCGGCTCCCCGAAGAGCGTGACGGTCGGTCCGGGGGGAGCGAAGCGGTCGATGAGGAGGTACAGGGGTACCTGGGCCTGCGCGTATGCCGCCGCCTTGTTGATCCGGTCGTAACTCGCGTTGGACAGCGAGGTGACTTCCATGACCAGCTCGGCGGCTGTCAGCGGAACCGCCTGGCCTCCCTCCGTCTCATCCACTGCCGCATGCGGGATCACGACGAGGTCCGGGATGTGAAGACGGCCGTACGGGGGGGTGTGAGACGCCGAGAGTCTCGTACGCTCCCCACTCCGCAGGAAGCACCGAATACATGATCCGGTGGACCATCTCGGCGATTCGGTTGTGGGGCGCGGCAAGCGGTGGTGACACAACGATGATCCCATCAATGATCTCCACCTTGCTGCCCTCAGGCCAGTCCGATTCTTCCCAGAAGCGGAGCAGCTCGTCCCAGTGCTGACCCGGGGTCGGGTCGACGGGGAGTGCGCTCATGGCGGTCTCCTCTATCGGTGCGTCACCGATCCCAGCATGCCGAACAGGACCCGAACCGGTCCACCGATCTCGTTCACCCGAATGAGGAAACCGCAGGTCAGGTGGCACGTTTCTGCTCGCGTGGCTACTTCTTCAGCGGGTCGTGTCCCCAGTTCATCAGGGAGTGGCGCCAGGTGGAGTCCTTGATGTCGCCCTTGGGGCGCTGGGCCGCGTGGCGGTGGACGTAGCCGGTGACCTTGCGCATGTGGGCGTAGTCGGCGTCGGAGTGGTCGGCGCGCTCGGCCCGGAGGATGGCGACGATCTTCCGGCCGGACTCGTGGCCAACGGACTCGCCGCCGCCCTTGTGCTGCCCGGCGTCCTCGGACTCGTCCGTCTTGAGCCATTTCTCCAGCTCGGAGGGGGTCATGTTCACCGCGTCCCGGAAGTCGCGCCAGGTCGCGTCGCGGTCGTCGTCGCCATCGTCCTTCGCCACGGCGTCACTTGCCCTTCTTCTTCAGGGCTTCCGGCTTGTGGACGGCCGAGCCGCCGGACTTTTCGCTGCGGACCTTGTACTGGGGGTCGTCCGGGGAGGCGTCGACCGTGCGGCCGGCTTCCTCGGTGCGGTGGGTGATCTTCTTTTCCACCTCGCCGACGGCCTCGCCGCCGTGGGATTTCCAGGTGACCTTGTCGCCCCTGCCGAGGCCGTCCTGGCTCTTCCGTCCGCTCTTCCCGCTGTGCTGGTTCTTTTGGGCCATGCGGCCAGGAGAACACCGGAGGGCGGGAAGCGCGCGGCGGGCGCCCCCTCGTGGGGCACGCCCGCCTTGCTGCGGCGCGCGGAGCGTTACGCGATGCGGTCCAGGACGATCGGGTCCGGAACGAAGTCCGTGCCGGGTGAGGCGATCAGTACGCCGCCGTCGAGGGCCTCGATGGCGGCGGCGAACTTCTCCGGGGTGTCGGTGTGCAGGGTGAGCAGGGGCTCGCCGGCGCGCACCTCGTCGCCGGGCTTGGCGTGGAGTTCGACGCCGGCGCCGGCCTGTACCGGGTCCTCCTTGCGGGCGCGCCCCGCGCCGAGGCGCCAGGCGGCCAGGCCCACGGCGTAGGCGTCGAGGGTGGTGAGGACGCCGGAGGTGGCGGCGTTCACGACGTGCTGCTCGCGGGCGACCGGGAGGGCCGCGTCGGGGTCGCCGCCCTGCGCCTGGATCATGCGGCGCCAGTGGTCCATCGCGGAGCCGTCGGCGAGCGCCTTGGCCGGGTCGGCGTCGGGGAGGCCGGCCGCGGTGAGCATCTCGCGGGCGAGCGCGAGGGTCAGTTCGACGACGTCGGCGGGGCCGCCGCCGGCCAGGACCTCGACGGACTCGCGTACCTCCAGGGCGTTGCCCGCGGTCAGGCCGAGGGGGGTGGCCATGTTGGTGAGGAGCGCTGAGGTGCGTACGCCGTGGTCGGTGCCGAGTTCGACCATCGTCGAGGCGAGTTCGCGGGCGTCGTCGAGGTTCTTCATGAAGGCGCCGGAGCCGACCTTGACGTCCAGGACGAGGGAGCCGGTGCCCTCGGCGATCTTCTTGGACATGATGGAGGAGGCGATCAGGGGGATCGCCTCGACGGTGCCGGTGACGTCGCGGAGCGCGTAGAGCTTCTTGTCGGCGGGGGCGAGCCCTGCGCCCGCCGCGCAGATGACGGAGCCGACGTCGCCGAGGATGGCGAGCAGTTCGTCGTTGGTGAGGTCGGCGCGCCAGCCGGGGATGGCCTCCAGCTTGTCCAGGGTGCCGCCGGTGTGGCCGAGGCCGCGGCCGGAGAGCTGGGGCACGGCGGCGCCGCAGGCGGCGACCAGCGGGGCCAGCGGGAGGGTGATCTTGTCGCCGACGCCGCCGGTGGAGTGCTTGTCGGCGGTGGGGCGGGCGAGGGAGGAGAAGTCCATCCGCTCACCGCTGTTGATCATCGCGGCGGTCCAGCGGGCGATCTCCTTGCGGTTCATGCCGTTGAGGAGGATCGCCATGGCGAGGGACGACATCTGCTCGTGGGCGACCTCGCCGCGGGTGTACGCGTCGATGATCCAGTCGATCTGGTCGTCGGTCAGTTCGGCGCGGTCGCGCTTGGCGCGGATGACGGAGATGGCGTCCATCGAGCGTTCCTTTCCACGGGTGCTCCCCTATGTCTACACGCATAGAAAGGGTGCGGGGAACGGTTCAGCGGGTCAGGTGTTCCGGCCCGAACGCGTCCGGAAGGAGGTCGTTCAACGGCCGGATCCCGGCCTCTGTGTCGACCAGCAGGTCCGGGCCCCCGTGCTCGAACAGCAGCTGGCGGCAGCGGCCGCAGGGGATCAGGACCTTGCCGTACCGGTCCACGCACGCGAACGCGGTGAGCCGGCCGCCGCCGGTCGCGAACAGCTCGGAGACCAGGCCGCATTCGGCGCACAGGCCGAGGCCGTAGGAGGCGTTCTCCACGTTGCAGCCGGTGACGGTGCGGCCGTCGTCCACGAGGGCCGCCGCACCGACGGGGTAGCCGGAGTAGGGCGCGTAGGCCCGGGACATCGCGTCCCGGGCCCGCTCGCGCAGCTTCTCCCAGTCGGGAGCGTCGGTCACGTGTCCCGGCCCCCTCGGCGCGCGCCGGTCGCGCGCGGTGCCCCGGTCCTGCGCGGTGCGTCGGTCACTTGCCCTGACCCCTTCGGTACGCCTTGCCGATGGCTTTCGGTGCCCGCAGTCGCTGGGCGGCCAGCGACAGGACCAGCAGCGTAGCGATGTACGGCGCCACGGAGACGATTTCCAGCGGGACCGTGTCGGTCGTGGCGTACCAGAGGGCGAGCAGGACGGCGACGACGATGCTGACGACGCCCTGGACGCGGTGGCCGCCGCGCAGCTTCCAGATCGCCAGGCCGACCAGCAGCACCGCGAGCAGGAGCAGCAGCGCGTGCACGGTCTCGCCGCCGCCGCGCAGCTGGAAGGCGTCCATGAAGCCGAAGAGACCCGCGCCCATGGCGACGCCGCCGGGCCGCCAGTTACCGAAGATCATGGTGGCGAGGCCGATGTAGCCGCGGCCGCCGGTCTGGCCGTCCTGGTAGATGTGCACGTAGATGGCGAGGAACGCGCCACCCAGGCCCGCCAGCGCGCCGGAGACCAGCACCGCCGCGTACTTGTACGTGTAGACGTTGACGCCCAGCGACTCGGCCGCGACCGGGCTCTCGCCGCAGGACCGCAGCCGCAGTCCGAAGGACGAGCGCCACAGGACGAAGAAGCTGGCGGCGAAGACGACCGCCGCGAGCACGGTGAGCCAGGAGACGTGGGTGACCAGCGAGCCGAGGATGCCGGCCAGGTCGGAGACGAGGAACCAGTGGTGCTTCTCGATGGAGAGCAGCCAGTCCGAGAGTCCCGGCACCGTGAAGGTCGGCATGTCGTCCATCGGCGGGGACTGCTTGTCGTTGCCGCCCGCCTGCGCCGCCGCGCTGCCCTCCGCGCCGAACCACAGCTTGGCCAGGAACTGGGTGAGGCCCAGCGCCATGATGTTGACGGCCACGCCGGAGATGATGTGGTCGACGCCGAAGGTGACGGTGGCGATCGCGTGGATCAGGCCGCCGAGCGCGCCGCCGATGACGCCGGCCAGTGCCGCCGCCCAGGGCCCGTACTCCCAGCCGACCCAGCCGGCCGAGAACGCGCCGAGCATCATCATGCCTTCGAGGCCGATGTTGATGACGCCGGAGCGCTCGGCCCACAGGCCGCCGAGGCCCGCGAGGCCGATCGGCACGGCGGCATTCAGCGCTGCCGTGTACTGCCCTGAACCGGTGAGGTCGGTGGCGCCGGTGACGACGCGGAGCAGGGAGAGCAGGACGAGGGCGCCCGCGAGGATCAGCAGGACCTTGGGGTAGGTCAGCTTCGCGCGGGCTGCGGTGAGCTTGCCGCCCTTGCCGCCGGGGTCCTTCGCGACCGGGGCCGTGAGGTTCTGGCTCACGCGGACACCTCCGCCTTGTCGGTCTTGCGGGCCTGCGCGGCGAGTTCCTCGCCGACCTTGCGCTGCTGGATCCGCAGGCCGTAGCGGCGTACGACCTCGTAGGCGATGACCACGCACAGGACGATGACGCCCTGCATCACGCCGACGATCTCCTGCTCGTAGTCCTCGAACTCCAGCTGGGTGCCGGTGCGTTCCAGGAAGCCCCACAGCAGCGCGCCGGCGGCCATGCCGAGGGGGTGGTTGCGGCCGAGCAGCGCGATGGCGATGCCGGTGAAGCCGATGCCGACGGGGAAGTCGGTGCCGTAGTTGTACGAGACGCCGAGCAGCGTCGGCATGCCGATCAGGCCGGCCGCTGCGCCGGAGAGCAGCATGGACGTGACGACCATGCGCTTCACGCTGACGCCGCCGGCCTGCGCGGCCGATTCCGACTGCCCGACGGTCCGCAGGTCGAACCCGAAGCGGGTGCGGCCGAGGACGAACCAGTACGCGACGCCGGCGATCGCCGCGACGACGAGGAAGCCGTCGAGCGGGTCGGGCCGGGTCGGGATGGTGAAGAAGTGGCTGGAGGCCGGCAGGTCCGGGGTGTGGAAGAGGTTGCCGTCCTTCACCGCGAGCCGGCCGTCCTGGAGGAAGTAGCCGATCACGGCGGCCGCGATGGAGTTCAGCATGATGGTCGTGATGACCTCGCTGACCCCGCGGGTGGTCTTCAGTACGCCCGCGATGCCCGCCCAGGCCGAGCCGACCAGCATCGCCACGATGATGATCAGCGGGATCTGGAGGAAGCCGGGGAGGGTGAGCGCGCCGCCGACGACCGCGGCGAAGAAGGCCGCGATGCGGTACTGGCCGTCCACGCCGATGTTGAAGAGGTTCATCCGGAAGCCGATGGCCACGGCCAGCGCGGAGAGGTAGTACGGCACCGCCTTGTTGATGATCCAGACCTGGCTGTCGCTCTTGGAGCCGAAGTCCACCATCACGGTGTAGGCGTGGAGCGGGTCCTTGCCGGTGGCCAGGATGATCACCGAGGTGATGAGCAGGGCAGCGACGATGGCGAGCGCCGGCGCGGCGATGCCCAGGGTCAGCTTCGTACGGTCGATCTTCTTCACTCCCCCTCGCCCCCTTCCGCGTCCTCGACGTGCTCCAGGTGGCCGCTGGCGGCGCCGGTCATGGCCGAGCCCAACTCCTCGGGGGTGACGGTGGCGGGGTCGGCGTCCGCGACCAGCCGGCCCCGGTACATCACCCGCAGGGTGTCGGACAGGCCGATCAGCTCGTCCAGGTCCGCGGAGATCAGCAGCACGGCCAGGCCCTCGCGCCGGGCCTCGCGGATCTGGTCCCAGATCTGCGCCTGCGCGCCGACGTCCACGCCGCGCGTGGGGTGCGCCGCGATCAGCAGCTTGGGGTGGTGGCTCATCTCGCGGCCGACGATCAGCTTCTGCTGGTTTCCGCCGGAGAGCGAGGCCGCGGTGACCTCGATGCCGGGGGTGCGCACGTCGTACTCGGCGACGATCCGCTCGGTGTCGGTGCGGGCCGCCTTCAGGTCCAGCAGCCGGCCCTTGGAGTTGGGCTTCTCGGTGACGTGGCCGAGGATACGGTTCTCCCAGAGCGGGGCCTCCAGCAGCAGGCCGTGCCGGTGCCGGTCCTCGGGGACGTAGCCGATGCCGTCCTCGCGCCGCTTGCGGGTGGGCGCGTGGCTGATGTCAGCGCCGTCCAGCGTGATGGTGCCGCCGTCCGGGTCGCGCATGCCCATGATGGCCTCGACCAGCTCGGCCTGGCCGTTGCCCTCCACGCCGGCGACGCCCAGGACCTCGCCCTTGTGGATGGTGAAGCCGATGCCGTCCAGTACGGCGCGTACGACGCCGTCGGGGTCGGTGGCGCTCAGGTGCAGCCCGTCGACCGTCAGCATCGGGGTGTCGGTGACGGTGGACTCGCGGGTCTCCGGCGAGGGCAGTTCGCTGCCGACCATCAGCTCGGCGAGCTGCTTGGGGGTGGTCCCGGCCGGCGCCACGGAGGCGACGGTCGTGCCGCGCCGGATGACGGTGATGTCGTCGGCGACGGAGAGGACCTCACCCAGCTTGTGCGAGATGAAGATGACCGTCAGGCCCTCGGCCTTCAGTTCGCGCAGGTTGTCGAAGAGCGCATCGACCTCCTGCGGGACCAGCACCGCCGTCGGCTCGTCGAGGATGAGCGTACGGGCGCCGCGGTAGAGGACCTTGAGGATCTCCACGCGCTGCCGGTCGGCGACGCCCAGGTCCTCGACCAGTACGTCGGGCCGTACGTTCAGCCCGTACCGGTCAGAGACCGCCAGGACGGCCGCGCGGGCCGCCGCGCCGATGCCGTGCAGCTTCTCGGCGCCCAGGACGATGTTCTCCAGGACGGTGAGGTTGTCGGCGAGCATGAAGTGCTGGTGCACCATGCCGATGCCGCGGGCGATGGCGTCGGCGGGGCTCGCGAAGGAGACCTGCTCGCCGTCGGTCGTGATGGTGCCCTCGTCCGGCTTCTGCATGCCGTAGAGGATCTTCATCAGGGTGGACTTGCCCGCACCGTTCTCGCCGACCAGGGCGTGCACGGTGCCGCGCCGGACGGTGATGTCGATGTCGTGGTTGGCGACGACGCCGGGGAACCGCTTGGTGATGCCGCGGAGTTCGACGGCGGGGGCCGCTGCGGGGGCCCGCTCCGCCGGAGGGCTGCTGGACGCTGTGATGGCGCACTCTCCTCGGAGAGAAGGAGCGGGGGCGGGGCGGCCGGGACGGCCCCGCCCCCGTACCGGGCTCGTGGAGCCCTTGGCTGGCTCTTACTTGGCGGGCGTCTCGGAGACCTTCACGTCTCCCTTGACGATCTTCTGCTGCGCCTCGTCGAGCTTGCCCTTGATGTCGTCGATGAAGCCGCCGGAGGTGGCCAGCTTGACGCCCTGCTGCTTGAGCGTGAGGTGGGCGGTGCCGGTCAGCGGCTTGCCGTCCTCGACGCTCTTGATCACGTCGTAGACCGCCACGTCGACGTTCTTCACCACGGAGGTGAGGATGTGGTCCTTGTACTTGGCCAGGCCCGGCTGCGCGTACTGGTCGGAGTCCACGCCGATGGCCCAGGCGCCCTTCGTGCCGGCGACCATCTCGATCGAACCGGCGCCGGACTGGCCCGCCGCGGTGTAGATGACGTCGTTGTTGCTGTCGAGCATGCCCTTGGCCTTGCCCTTGGCGGCGGCCGGGTCGTTGAAGCCCTTGTCGTCGTTGGCGTAGAGGTACTGCGCCGTGACCTTGACCTTGGGGTCGGTGTCCTTAACGCCCTGCTCGAAGCCGGCCTGGAACTTCTGGATCAGCGCGTTGTTCACACCGCCGATGAAGCCGACCTTCTTGGTCTTGGTCTTCAGCGCCGCGGCCACGCCGGCGAGGTAGGAGCCCTCGTTCTCGGTGAAGTTGATGCCGTAGACGTTCTTGGTGGTGGACGGCGCGTCCACGACCGCGAAGGTGGTCTTCGGGAACTTCTCCGCGACCTTGTTGATGGAGTTGCCGTAGTTGAAGCCGACTCCGATGACGGGGTTGAAGCCGGCCTCGGCGAGGGAGGTGAGCCGCTGCTCGCGGTCGGCCTCCGTCTCGCCGTTCTTGGCGGTCATGAGCTTGGACTTCACGCCCAGCTCCTTCTCGGCCTTGTCGGTGCCGCGGGCCGCCGCCTCGTTGAACGAGTGGTCGTCCCGGCCGCCGACGTCGAACGCGAGGCCGACACCCTTGTCCTTGCCGGCGGCCTCGGTGGAGGATTCGCCACAGGCGGTGAGCGAGAGAGCGAGAGCCGCGGAGGCTATGCCCGCGGCAGCGATCTTGGTTACCCGGCGCACGAGGGGTCCCCTTCGACTCGTAGCGCCTCCTACGGCGCTGATTCCGCCGCATCGTAACGCGCGTAGATGCCAGAGAAAGGGGTGTCTGGAAGCCGTTATCGGATCGTCGCGAAGCGGGTCCTACGGCTGGGTCTACAGCGCGTTACGGTCGAGCAACGCGGCGGCTGTGAACAGCTCCACGCCCACCCGGACCGCCTCCTCGTCGACGTCGAAGTCGCCCTGGTGCAGGTCCCGTCCGACCGGATCGCCGACCGGCTTCACGCCCAGCCGGGCCATCGCGCCGGGCACCTTCTCCAGGTACCAGGAGAAGTCCTCGCCGCCGAGGGACTGCTCGGTGTCCTCGACCGAATCCGGGCCGCGCCGGGCCGTCATGGCGTTCTGCAGCAGCTGCGTGGTGAGCGGCTCGTTGACCACCGGCGGCACCCCGCGCACGTACGTGATCTGGGACTTGGCGCGGTGCAGCGTGGCGACCTCGTCGATCGCGGAGTACACCAGGTCCGGGGCCTGCCGCCAGGCCTCCAGGTCCAGGCAGCGGACGGTGCCGGACAGCTCGGCGCGCTGCGGGATGACGTTGCACGCGTGCCCGGTCTCCAGGCGGCCCCAGGTCACGGCGAGACCGGCCCGGGCGTCGACCCGGCGGGCGAGCAGCGCGGGCACGTCGACGGCGACCCGGGCCGCCGCGGTGACCAGGTCGGTGGTCAGGTGCGGCCGCGCGGTGTGGCCGCCGGGACCCTCCAGCGCGACCTCCAGCCGGTCGCAGGCGGAGGTGATCGGGCCGGTGCGCAGCCCGATCCGGCCCACGTCGACCTTGGGGTCGCAGTGCACGGCGAGGATGCGGCCGACGCCCTCCAGCACTCCGGAGTCGATGGCGTCGGTGGCGCCGCCGGGCAGCACCTCCTCGGCGGGCTGGAACAGCAGCCGCACCGGGCCGGGCAGCAGGCCGCGGGCCGCGAGGCCTGCGAGGACGAGGCCGGCGCCGAGCACGACGGTGGTGTGCACGTCGTGGCCGCAGGCGTGGGCGCGGTCGGGCACCGTCGAGCGGTAGTCGACGGTCTTGGTGTCCGGGATGGGCAGCGCGTCGATGTCGGCCCGCAGCGCGAGCATGGGGCGGGCGGCGTCCGGTGTCGTACCCGGTTCCCGGCCGATGTCGCAGATCAGACCGGTACCGGTGTCCAGGACGCGGGGGGCCAGGCCGGCCTTCTCCAGCCGCGCCTTGAGCGCGGCGGTGGTGCGGAACTCCTGGTTTCCGAGCTCCGGGTGCATGTGCAAGTCCCGCCGGAAGGCGATGAGTTCGGCGCGCAACTCCTCGGTGAGCGCTCCGGGCAGGGTTCCCCGTGCGGGGCTGGCATCGGCTTCGGGTCCGCGGGACATCAGTTGGTTCACCCGCTGAAGGTTACGGTGCCGGGCGGGGCAACTGTCCGTCGATCAACAAAAGTTCAGCCCGTTAGGGGAAGACAATCTAGGCCGCCCGGCGCATGGACAGGTCATCAAGGGGGTATGACGTAGGGTTTCACGTACTGTCGAATCCCAAACCCCGATCTTGCGGACCGGCCCTGTCGCCGGCCCCGTCAGCAGGACCCGGCGAAGGTGAGTCGCTGCACGTCACGGGCGGTTCCGGTGACGCCGGAGAGGAAGCCCTGCGCGCGCGGCGAGGCCTTGGTGGTGAGCCAGGCGGGGTCCACGTCGCAGACCGCGACCTTGACTCCGGTGCCGACCAGCGCGAGCGGCAGGGTGTGCACCACGGTGGACGGGAAGCTGAGGATCGTCCGTCCTATGGGCCCGCGCCGGGCGATCAGTTCGAGCGGCAGGTCGGGCCGGACGATCTCCAGGCCGGTGGCGGCCGCCAGCGCGTGCAGCTTCTCGGCGCTCTCCCTGCGGTGCGCGAAGTAGCGGGTGGCGCCGTGCGTACGGGCCAGGGCGCGGACGGCCGCGAGGTAGTGGTCCGGGTCGACGACACCGGTCTCGACCAGGGAGGTGCCCACGATGTCGGTGCCGCGGGTGAGCCGGGGCGGGCCGAAGCGGGCCCGGGTCCAGGCGAACTCGTTGGCGGTGACGGTGACGCCCGGCGGAGGCTCGACGGGCATCGAGGAGAAGACGCCGACGGTGCGGCGGTCGCTGTCGGGCACGGGCGTGAGCCGGCGGCGCGCCGCCGCGGAGAACGGCGCGAAGACCAGGTCGCGCGGGCTGCGGCCGCCGCCGCTGCGGTGCCAGCGCACCAGCTGCTCGCCCCGCGCGAGCTGGGAGATGAACTCCATGGTGGCGGTGCCGTCGTCGACGACGACCAGGTCCCGCGCCCGGGTGAGCGTCAGCAGCAGCTGGACGTAGCGCGAGAACGGGTCGCCGATGACGATGCGGCGGGCCCGGCGCAGCAGCGGGGTGAGGCCCCCGATGGTCCGCAGGGGGGCGGCAGCGCCGCCGCGCGCCTCCTCCCAGCGGACCGCGCAGCCCTCGTCCCGCGCCAGCTCCGCCATCCGGCGCAGCTGGCCGCGGGTCATCGGGTCGTGCGGGGAGAGCACGACGACGGTGAGCTCGCCGGCCTGCGTCGCCTGGTGCAGGTACGCCCATTCCAGGACGTTGAGCAGCTGCACGGGGCTCTCGACGAAGGCGAGGGTGGCCCCGGTGGCGTCCGAGTGCTGCCGGGGCTCCCCCCTCCGCGTGCGGCGGGCGGCCCTGCGGGAGTCAGGGCCTTCCGCCGCCTCCTGGGCCGGGCCCCCACGCCCGGCCTCGGGGACAGGGCCCCGGGCCCCGTCTGCTGCGCTCACGGTGTCGTCGCGCTTTCTGTTCAGACCGAGACGGGCTCGCGGTCGGCGGCCTCGGCCTCGGCGACGACGCCCGCGACGCGGCGGAGCTTCTTCATCGGGCCGAGCTCGCTCTCGTAGACCTTCTTGACGCCGTCACCGAGGGACTCCTCGATGGTGCGGATGTCGCGGACCAGCCGGGTCAGGCCCTGGGGCTCGACGGAGGCGGCCTGGTCCGAGCCCCACATGGCGCGGTCGAGGGTGATGTGGCGCTCGACGAAGGTCGCGCCGAGGGCGACGGCGGCGAGGGTGGTCTGCAGGCCGGTCTCGTGGCCGGAGTAGCCGATCGGGACGTTCGGGTACTCGTCCTGCAGGGTGTTGATCATCCGCAGGTTCAGCTCCTCGGCCTTGGCCGGGTAGGTGCTGGTGGCGTGGCAGAGCAGGATGTTGTCGCTGCCCAGGACCTCGACCGCGTGGCGGATCTGCTTCGGGGTGGACATGCCGGTGGAGAGGATGACCGTACGGCCGGTGGCGCGCATGGCCTTCAGCAGCTCGTCGTCGGTCAGCGAGGCGGAGGCGACCTTGTAGCAGGGCACGTCGAACTTCTCCAGGAAGGCGACGGACTCCACGTCCCAGGGGGAGGCGAACCACTGGATGTTGCGCTTCTTGCAGTAGTCGTCGATGGCGCGGTAGCCGTCCTCGTCGAACTCCACGCGGTGGCGGTAGTCGATGTAGGTCATCCGGCCCCAGGGGGTGTCGCGCTCGATGTCCCACTGGTCGCGGGGGGTGCAGATCTCGGGGGTGCGCTTCTGGAACTTCACCGCGTCGCAGCCGGCGTCGGCGGCGGCGTCGATGAGCGCGAAGGCGTTCTCCAGGTCTCCGTTGTGGTTGATGCCGATCTCACCGGTGACGTAGACGGGGTGGCCGGGGCCGGCGATCCGGTTGCCGAGGGTGCGGAGGCGGTTGTTGCTGGTCATGGTGGAGAGTTCCTTCGTTGTCGGGTGTCTCTCGGAGAGACGGGGACGGTTGTTCCGGAGCGGGTCCGGCGGGTGTGTCCGGGTCGGTTCCGGGACGGGACGCCTCAGAGAGACGGGCCGAGGAGCCAGGAGGCGATCTCACGGATCGCCCCGCTGCCCCCGGGAGTCGAGGTGACGGCGCGGGCCGCGCCGCGTACGACGTCGTGGGCGCTCGCGACCGCCACGGGCCAGCCGACGAGGCCGAAGCACGGGAGGTCGTTGGCGTCGTTGCCGACGTAGAGCACGCGCTCGGGCGCGATGCCCTGGTCCTCGCACCACTGCTTGAGCGCGAGGTCCTTGCGGTCGATGCCGTGCAGGACCGGGATCTGGAGTTTCCGGGCCCGCGCGGCGACGACCGGGTTCTGTTCCGTGGACAGGATGAGCAGCTTCAGCTGCTCCGACTTGCGCAGGGCGCCGATGCCGAGACCGTCGCCGCGGTGCACGGAGACGAATTCCCGTCCTTCGGAGTCGATCAGCACCCGGTCGTCGGTCTGGGTGCCGTCGAAGTCGAGTACGACCGCGTCCACGTCGTCCAGCGTCGGGAGCGCCGAGGCATGGGGGTACTCCCTGCAAGTGCTTGCGGGAGGGGCGTCCAGGAGCGGGGCGAGGGCGCGGGCGCGGGCCAGGTCGTGCGGGTCGTCGACCTCCAGCACGCGGGCCGGGTCGGTGCGCACCAGCTCGGTACGGCCGAAGAACCGGTGGTTCGCGGTGCGGAAGCCGGCCGCGTCCATGGCGTAGGCGGCGCCGGTCTCCAGGAGGTCCTGGGGGCGGTCCTGGCGGCGCGGCCGGAAGGACTTGTCGTGGTTGACGCCGTAGCCGCCCTCGGTCGTGGCGACGGTGGCCACGGTGGCGTCCGGCCCGTCCGCCGTGCGCGCGTCCCGGCCGGCGCCGATCCCGGAGGAGGCGTCGTCGGCCGCGTCGCGCCACACGAAGCCGTGGAACGGGGCGACGGTCAGCGCGGAGTCGGCGCCCTGCTCGACGACGGCGGCGGCCACCCCGTCGATGTCCTCGCGGACGATGAAGGGGCTGGTGCACTGGACGAGGAGGACCGCGTCGACGGCGGCGCCGTGCTCGGTCTCGTACGCGTCCATGGCGTGCAGGACGGCGGCCTCGCTGGTGGCGGTGTCGCCGGCGATGGCGCCGGGGCGGCGGACGATCACCGCGCCCGCGCCGCCCGCGGCGGCGGCGATCGCGTCGTCGTCGGTGGAGACCACGACGTCGGTGATCAGGCGGGCAGCCAGGCACTCGCGCACCGCGCGGGCCACCAGCGGCACGCCGCCGACGGCGGCGAGGTTCTTGGCGGGGACGCCCTTGGATCCGCCTCTGGCGGGGATGACGGCGATGACGGTGGGCCGGTCGGTCGGCGGCATGTCGGGCTCCTTCCGGAGGCCGGTCGAGGGGAGGGTCACAGCTGCCCCCAGCGGCGGATGGCGGGGGCGACGCGCTGGACGCCGTGCCGGTAGGCGCCGCGGGCCGCCTCGCGGACGGTGTCGCGGGCCACGCGGCGCAGTCCGGTCGGCTCGGCCGCGCCGGGCTCGTAGCCGGGCAGCGGGTCGCCCTTGGGGTCCAGGCCGTGCCGGGCGAGGAGGCCGGGCAGGTAGCCGGGGGCCGTGCGGGGTGTGTAGTACGGGGCGAGCGGCGGCAGCCCGTCGGCGTCGCACAGCTCGGTGACGCGGGCACGGGCCGCGTCGAACGCCTTCTCGTACGCTCCTTCGGCGCACACGCCCTGCGCCGCGACCCACTCCGGGTCCGGCTCGGGCAGGTACCCGGCGTCCAGCTCGTCCCAGGAGGCCAGGCAGCCGGAGCCGAGGAAGTGGTGGTTGCCGAGGGCCTCGCGGATGCCGAGGTCGGTGAGGACCGCCGTGGGGACGCCGCGGTGCAGGGACTCCAGCGCGGCGGTCGAGGAGACCGTGACCATCAGGTCGGTACGGTCCAGGACCTCGCCCATGTTCCCGTAGACCAGGCGGCAGTTGGCGGGCAGTCCGCCGGGGACCTTCGCCGCGAGCTTCTGGTACGGCAGCTCCTCGATGTGCGTGGTGTGCTCGCCCGGCTTGCTGCGGAGCTTGATGAGCACCTCGCGCGCCGGATGCCGGCGGGCGTGCTCCACGGCGCGGCGCAGCAGGTACGCGCGGTCGTTCCGGTTGTCCGGCACGGAGGGCTGGACCGCGAAGACGACGGTGCGCACCTCGTCCGTGCGGTCGTGCGCGGCGCCGCCGAGGAAGGGCAGCGCGCACTCCACGACGCCGCGGTCGTCGGCGTTCACGCCCCGGTAGACCGCGCGGAAGCGGTCCGCGTCGTGCCGGGAGTTGGCGAGCACCACGTCGGCGCCGTGCCGCAGCAGCAGCCCGTCGGCGAGCTTCTCGTAGACCACGCCGACGTAGCCGGTCACGACGGCGGGGCGGCGGGCGCTGCCCTCCCAGGCGCGGGCCAGGCCGTGCAGCATCGCCTGCACCGCGCCGCCCACGCAGGACAGCAGCACGACGTCATAGGCGGTACGGTCGACGGACCGCACGAAGTCGACCCCGCGGATCTCGCGCAGCGCGTCCGCCCGGGCCCCGACCTCGTCGAGCTGCCGGACGGTGGGCGTGGCACGGCCGCGGAGCAGGAAGCCGTCGAGCCGGCAGCCGGGCTGGAGGCGGTGCGCCGTGAGGGCGCCCCACTTCCACCGGGTGTCCGAGTCGGCGAGGACCGCGACCCGTGGCGTGGAAGGTGTACGTGATGGCACGTCGAAGACGCTAGGAAGGCATTTCGATTCGCGGGCCAACTGAGCCGCAACAAAGGGTTAACAGCACATCGACGAACGGCGAACCGGCAGGCCGGAAAGGGTGGTTAACCATTCCGCCATTCTTCGTTCACCCTGACGTACGCAAGCGGTAAAGACGAATGCCGGAGCCGCACCTAACGTCACGTGAGTGGTTAAGCTCTCCGTCATCGTGCCGTTCTACAACGTGCAGACATACGCGCCCGACACCCTGAGAAGTCTCGCGGCCAACGCGCGGGACGACTTCGAATTCCTCCTCGTCGACGACTGCTCGCGCGACGGGACGCCGCAGATTCTGGAGCGCGCCGAGCGTGAACTGCCGGGCGCCCGGCTGCTGCGGCACGAGCAGAACGGCGGCCTGGCCACCGCCCGCAATACCGGCCTGGACGCGGCCCGCGGCGAATACATCGCCTTCCTGGACGGGGACGACTGGCTCGCCCCCGGCTACTACCAGGAACTGCTCGGCGCGATCGAGGCGCTGGGCTGCGATTTCGTCCGCACCGATCACGTGCAGTGCACCGCGCGGGCACGCTCCGTGCACCGGGTGCCGCACGGCCGGCGCGACGTCGTCATGGACCCGCGCGACCTGATCCTGCCCGCCGACCGCTCCACCTCGGTCGACTACGCGTTCGCCTGGGCCGGGATGTACCACCGGCGGCTGCTGGACGACGGCGTGCTGCATTTCCGGCACGGGCTGCGCACCGCGGAGGACCGCCCCTGGATCTGGCGGCTGCACCGCGAGGCGCAGTCGATGGCGGTGCTCGGGATGCTGGGCGTCTTCTACCGGCGCGGCGTGGCCTCGTCGCTGACCCAGATCGGCGACGTCCGCCAGCTGGACTTCATCCGCGCTTTCGACCAGGTCGTCGAGGAGACGGCGAAGGACCGGGACGCGGCGGTACTGCTGCCGAAGGCGGTCCGGACGTATTGCGCCATCATTTCCCACCACCTCGGTTCGATCGAGCGTTTCGAACCGCAGGTCGCCCGTAAATTGCGTTCGATGAGTGCCGCGGCATTGAAGCGAATGCCGCAGGACGTATTGAAGGAAGCTCTGGATTCCATGGATGTACAGCGCGCTTCCCGGCTCCGTCGGCTGCGCCGCAAGCCGGTCCCGGTGGAGGTGGCCGCCTGATGTCCGCCGCCGGATTCTCCGCGCGGTCCGCCGGGCCGCGTACGCAGATCTTCTTCGCGTCCACCCTGTACGGCGCCGCCACCCTGGCCGCGGCCCTGGACGCCGACCGTTTTGAACCGGCCGGCCGCCGGATTCTGCTGGTCAGCAACAATGCCGCCATTCCCGAGACCACTCCGGCGCTGGACGCGATGCCGGGCTTCGAACGGCTGCGGGGGCGGTTCGACGAGGTGCGGTCCTGGAACGAGACGATCTCCCCGTTCCACCCCGGCGGCTGGGCCCCGCGCGCCGACGACGCGCCCCTGTGGGAGCGCCATCTGCGGCTGCTGTGGGAGCTGGGCGACGCCCCCGTCGAGCTGATCGTCGAGTCCATCCAGGTCAATCCGGCGCTCGCGCTGTGCCAGATCTTCCAGGGCGCGCCGGTCGAGGTCTATGCAGACGGCCTGATGAGCTACGGGCCGACCCGCTCCAAGCTCGACCCGCTGGTCGGCACCCGCATCCGGCGCCTGCTCCACCTGGATCTGGTGTCCGGTCTGAAGCCGCTGCTGCTCACCGAGTTCGGGGTGCCGGCCGAGACCGTGCCGACCGAGCCGTTCCTCGCGGTGCTGGCGGAGCTGGCCGAGGAGGCGGAGCGGCGTACGGAGGCGGTGTCCGAACCGGCCGAGGGCGGCGCGCTGCTGCTGGGCCAGTACCTCTCCGCGCTCTCCATCCTCACCGCCGAGGAAGAGGAGGAGCTGCACGTCGAGATGTTGCGCGGGGCCGTGGACCTGGGCCACCGCCGGGTCGTCTTCAAGCCGCACCCGACCGCGCCCGCGCGCTGGTCCCGGGTGCTGGAGGAGGAGGCGGAGCGGCTCGGCGCCGAGCTGACCGTGGAGGACACGCCGCAGCTGGCCGAGGTGCTGTACCAGCGCATGAAGCCCGCGCTCGTCGTCGGCTGCTTCTCCACCGCGCTGCTGACGGCGACCGCGTTCTACGGCCTGCCCGCAGCGCGGATCGGCACCGACCTGCTGCTGGAGCGGCTGTCCCCGTACCAGAACAGCAACCGCGTCCCGGTCACCATCGTCGACGCGCTGCTGCCGCCGTTGACCGACGCGTCCGCGGTGGCCCGCTGGACGCCGCCCACAGAGGGCGAGGTGGCACGCGAACTCACCGGTCTGGTGAAGGCGGTCGGGTACGCGATGCAGCACCAGATCTACCCGGACCTGCGCCCGGCGGCCGAGCGCTACCTCGCCACCCGGCTGGACACCGGCACCTGGCGCTACTTCAAGCGCCGCCGCCTCACCGCGCTGGCGCTGCCCGGCGGGGTACCGGTCCAGCTGGCGTTCATCCCGCGCAACGCCACCGTGCGGCGGGTCGCCCGGCGGGCCCGTTCGGTGCAGCGCCGGCTCAAGAAGCGGGCCGCGTTCGGATGACGACCGCACCGGCTCCCCCCACGCTCCCCGCCCACCGGCGGCCGGGAGCGCCCGTGCCCCTGCGCGCCGTCGGCCCACCCCGGCTGCGCGCCCTGGACGGACTGCGCCTGCTCGCCGCCCTGATGGTGGCCGCCTACCACTACGGCGGCCGGGACGGCGAGATCGGCGACGCCTGGGGCAGTTCGCCCGCCACTCAGTTCCCGACCGCCTCGGGCTTCTTCGCGTACGGCTGCCTGGGCGTGCAGATCTTCTTCGTCATCAGCGGCTTCGTGATCTGCATGAGCGGCTGGGGGCGGCCGCTCCGCGCGTTCTTCGCGAGCCGCGTCTCCCGCCTCTTCCCGGCGTACTGGGCGGCGGTCATATTGGTGACCGCCGTCTTCGCCCTCCCCTGGGTGGCGTACGAGGCGGTCTCCCCCACCGACGCGCTGACCAACCTCACCATGCTGCAGATGCCGCTGGGCGTGGACCGGGTGCTCGGCGTGTGCTGGACGCTCTGGGCCGAGCTGCGCTTCTACGCGCTGTTCGCGCTCTGTGTCGTCCTGCCGGGCGCCAACCGCGGCCGGGTCGTGATGTTCTGCGCCGGCTGGACGCTGGCCTCCGTGGTCGCCGAGGCGGCGAACAATTCGTTCCTCGACATCGCCCTCATGCCCGAGTACGCGCCGTTCTTCATCGGCGGCATCGGCTTCTACCTGATCCACCGCTACGGCCCCCGCGACACCACCGGCTGGGCGATCGTGGCCGTCAGCTGGCTGCTCGGCCAGCACTACGCGGTCTCCCGGCTCTGGCACCCGGCGGACATGCCGGACGCGTTCTCCTACCGGCCCTCGCTGGGCATCATCGCCGTCGTCACCCTCGGCTACCTGCTGATAGCGGCCGTGGCGCTGGGCAAGCTGCGGTGGGCGAACTGGCGCTGGCTGACCGTCGCCGGCGCCCTGACCTACCCCTTCTACCTGATACACGAGCACCTGGGCTGGGTCGTGGTGCACTGGCTGCACCGGGACCTCGGGCTGCCGGCCGCGGCGACGTTCCCGCTGACCGTGGGGCTGATGCTCACCCTGGCCTGGTGCCTGTACCGATTCGTCGAACGCCCCCTCACCCCACGGCTGAAACGATCCCTCATGGGCTGAGCGTCATGGGCTGAGCCTCACGGGGCGTCGGGTCGTACCGTCGCCTCGATCCCCGCGATCACGATGCGCAGACCGGCCTCGAAGGCCCGGTCGAAATTGCCGAAGAATTCCCGGCCCACGGCGGCCGCGAGCGGATACCGGTCCCCCAGCCGGCGCTCGCGGTCGCCGAGGTCGTATGCGGGGTCCCGGGACTCGGGCCCGCGCTCCTCGGGCGGGCCGGGCTCGGGGAAGACCGACTGCTCCTCGATGACCAGGCCGATCGTGAAGTTGTACGCGGCCCACCAGGCGTACGCCGCGTCCCGCAGCGTGAACCCCGCGCCCGTCAGCTCCCGCAGCAGGGCGTCCATCGGCGCGGCGTAGCTGTCGTCGGTCATTCGCGTGCCGGAGAAGACCTTGCCGCCGTCGCGGTAGCCCAGCAGCGTCCGGCGCAGCGTGCGGCAGCTGACCTCCAGCATCTCCTGCCAGGCCGCGTCGTGGCCGCCCGGCGGGCCGCCGGCGAATTCGGCCGCCATCCGCCGGAAGATCTCGGTCGCCAGCTCGTCGAGCAGTTCCTGCTTGTTCTTGAAGTGCCAGTACAGGGCCGGGGCCTGGACGTTCAGCTCCTTCGCGATGCGGCGCAGGGTGAGCCCGTCCAGACCCACCTCGTTCAGCAGCCGCAGCGCGGTGTCCACCACCTGTGCCCGGTCCAGTCGCGTTGCCATGTTGACAACTTAACACCGTTAAGCCCATGCTCGAAAGTAGCCACTTAACAGCGTTAAGGACAGGGGTGGATCATGGACACGACCGTGGACGTACTGATCGCGGGCGCCGGCCCGACCGGCCTGGCACTCGCCGTCGACCTCGCCCGGCGCGGCGTGCGCGCGCTGCTCGTCGAGCGGCAGGACGGGCTCTCGCCCGGCGCCCGCGGCACCGGGCTGCAGCCGCGCACGCAGGAGGTCTTCGACGACCTCGGGGTGCTGGCGGCCGTTCGGGCCGCGGGCGGCCTGTACCCGCCCATGGCCACCTGGCAGGACGGCCGGATCAAGGAGACGTCCGAGATGGTGGAGCGGGTGGCGCCGACGCCGGGCACCCCGTACTCCAACGCGCTGATGGTCCCGCAGTGGCGCAACGCCGAGCTGCTCCACGCCCGCCTGACGGAGCTGGGCGGGAGCGTCCGGTTCGGTACGGAGCTGACGGCGTTCCGGCAGGACGCGGACGGTGTCACCGCGGAGCTGACCTCGCTCGCCGACGGCACGGTGCACACCGTCCGCGCCGCGTACCTGGTCGGCGCCGACGGCGGCCGCAGCGCCGTACGCCGGCAGCTCGGCACCCCGATGAGCGGGCCCGACCTGGAGCCCGGCGCCATGCTCCTCGCCGACGTACGCGTCGACGGCCTGGACCGGGACCACTGGCACCTCTTCCCGCAGCCGGGCGGCGGCTTCGTCGGACTGCTGCCGCTCGCCGGGACGGACCACTTCCAGAGCATGGCGGCGGTCTTCACCGACACGCCGGACACCAGCTCCGAGACCGTCCGCGCGACCCTCGCCGCCCACACCCACCTGGCCCCCGAGCAGATCCGCGAGGTGCTGTGGACCTCGGTGTTCCGGCCCCGCGCCGGCATGGTCGAGCGGTTCCGCGAGGGCCGGGTCTTCCTCGCCGGGGACGCCGCGCACATCCACTCCCCCGCCGGCGGCCAGGGCCTGAACACCAGCGTCCAGGACGCCTACAACCTCGGCTGGAAGCTCGGCCAGGTGCTGCGACACGGCGCGCCCGACGCGCTGCTGGACACGTACGAGGCCGAGCGGCTGCCGGTCGCGGCCGGGATCCTGGAGACCAGCACCCGGCTGCACCGCTCCCGCTCGCTGCGGCGCGGCCGCGACCTCCACCAGCTCACGCTCGGCTACCGCGAGTCCCCGCTGACCGGCGAGCACCGCACCGGCCTCGCGCCGGACGCGCTGCGGGCCGGCGACCGCGCACCCGACGCGCCCTGCACCACTTCCGACGGCACGCCGTTCCGCCTCTTCGACGCCTTCCGGGGCCCGCACTTCACCCTGCTCGCCCTGAACGGCGCCGAGCCGCCGCGGCCGGCCGCCGAGTGGGCCGCGCACGTCCGCACGTACCGGATCGGCGGCCCCGCGCCCGACCTGCTCGACGCCTCGGGCCACGTCCGGCAGGCGTACGGCGACGGCGGCCTCTTCCTGGTCCGCCCGGACGGCTACGTGGCCGTGGCCGCCGCCGAAGCGGGCCCGGTCGCCGCGGCCCTGACCCGGCACTTCCCGGCCGCCGCCACCGCCCGGGCCGCCTGAGCGGCCGCCACGGGCGACGCATTCCGTCAATGCGGATGCGCGGGCACCCGCCCGTGCACGAGAGTGCTGCGCCATGGAGGAGACGGGAACGGAACGCGCCGTCCTGCGGCGGGCCGGGCCGGCGGGCGTGGCCGAGGTGTGGCTGCGGTCGTACGACGCCGCGCTGCCCGGTGTCGTACGGCCGCACACCGACGACGCGGTACGGGCGTGGTTCCGCACGGTGGTCGTACCGGAACGGGAGACCTGGGTGGCGGACGCCGGGGGCGAGATCGCCGGGATGATGGTGCTGCACGGCGCGCGCGAGCTGGACCAGCTCTGTCTCGCCCCGGAACGGCGCGGCCAGGGTCTCGGCGACCGCTCCGTCGCGCTGGCGAAGGAGCGCCGCCCCGGCGGCCTGGCGCTGTGGACCTTCCAGGTCAACCGGCCCGCGCAGCGCCTCTACCGGCGCCACGGTTTCCGCGAGCGGTTCCGCACCGACGTGCGGGACAACGAGAAGCGGGAGCCGGACGTACGTTACGCGTGGCTGCCGGAGGACTGATCCGCCGTGCCGCCCGGCCCCGCCGCGGGCGGCACGTCCTCGTGCTCGGCCGTCACGTACGCCTCGGGCAGCAGCGCACGGACCGGCAGGGCCCGGACAGCGCCGCCCGAGCCGACCACGACGGTGAGGTCGGGGTAGTAGTCCAGCAGCACCTGGCGGCAGCGGCCGCAGGGCGGGATGACGCCGCGGCCCTCGTCGGCGACCGCCACGATCTGCCGCAGGTCGTACGCGCCCTGCGCGGCCGCGGCCCCCATGACGACCAGCTCGGCGCAGGGGCCGCCGGTGAAGTGGTACACGTTCAGGCCGGTGACGATGCGGCCGTCGGCGGTCCGGGCTGCCGCCGCCACGGTGTGGTCGTCGCCCTGCGCGTACGCCGCGACGGCCTCCTCCGCGGCGCGCACCAGCGCGTGGTCGACCGGTACGCCGTCGTCGCTGCTCATGGTCTCGCCTCTCGTACGGAAAAGGGCCGTACGGACGCTATCCGTCCGTACGGCCCTGCCGCGAAGAGATTTCCCCGTGCCGCGCTACAAGACCAGCGACAGCAGCAGCACGCAGATGATCGACACGACGGAGATGATCGTCTCCATCAGGGACCAGGTCTTGACCGTCTGGCCGACGTTCATGCCGAAGTACTCCTTCACCAGCCAGAATCCCGCGTCGTTGACGTGACTGAAGAAGAGCGAGCCGGCACCGACGGCGAGGACCATGAGCGCCGCGTGGGTGGTGCTCATGTCGGCGGCCAGCGGGGCGACGAGGCCGGCGGCGGAGACCGTGGCGACCGTCGCGGAGCCGGTCGCGAGCCGGATGGCGACCGCGATCAGCCAGCCGAGCAGCAGCGCGGGCAGGCCCCAGTCCTTGGACAGGTCCAGGATCATGTCACCGACGCCGACGTCGACCAGGGTCTGCTTGAAGCCGCCGCCCGCGCCGACGATCAGCAGGATGCCGGCGATCGGGGCGAGGGACTTCTCCACGGTCGAGGAGAGCCGCCCGGCGCTGAACCCGGCTGCCCTGCCGAGGGTGAACATGCCGACCAGCACCGCGACCAGCAGCGCGATCATCGGGGAGCCGATCACGTCGAAGACGCGCTGCACATGGTCCTTGGGGTCGTCGACGACGATGTCGACCAGGGCCTTGGCGAGCATCAGGACGACCGGCAGCAGCACGGTGGACAGCGTCGCGCCGAAGCTGGGGCGCTTCTCCAGCTCCTCGGAAGGCCGCTGGGGGATCATCTTCTCCGGGGGCGCGATGTCCACCCAGCGGGCGGCGAAGCGGGAGAAGACCGGGCCCGCCACGATCGCGGTCGGGATCGCGACGACCACGCCGAGGGCGAGGGTGACACCGAGGTTGGCCTTGATCGCGTCGATGGCGACGAGCGGACCGGGGTGCGGCGGGATCAGACCGTGCATGACGGAGAGACCGGCCAGCGCCGGGATGCCGATCCGCATGAGGGAGAAGTTGCCGCGCTTGGCGACCAGCAGCACGACCGGGATCAGCAGCACGATGCCGACCTCGAAGAAGAGCGGCAGGCCGACGATCGCGGCGATCAGGACCATCGCCCACGGCATCATGCGTCTGCTGGACTTGGCGAGGATGGTGTCGACGATCTGGTCGGCACCGCCGGAGTCGGCGAGCAGCTTGCCCAGGATCGCGCCGAGCGCGATCAGGACGCCCACGCCGGCGACGGTGTCGCCCAGGCCGCTGGTGAAGCTGGTGATGGCCTTGTCCAGCGGCGCGCCCGCGACGGCGCCGAGCGCCAGCGAACCGATGGTCAGGGCCAGGAAGGCGTGCAGCTTGAACCGGGTGATGAGCAGAACGATGACGGCGATGCCGACGAGTACGGAGATGCCCAGCTGAGCGTTGCCTGCCGAAGTGATCGGCTCGGCCGCGTCCGCTGCCATCATCTCGACGCTGAGATGGGTCACGGCGTGTCCTTCGGTTGGAGCCCGGTCTCGTGATCGGAGCTCGGGGGTACGGCTCGGGACCGGGGCCCCGGGGAAGGGCGCCGGTTCAGAGCTCGGGGGTGCGGCTCCTGATCAGAGCTCGGTGGCGGCCGGGGAGGCGTCCTCGTCGAGCTGCCGCAGCGCTGCGACGGCCCGCTCGGTGATCTCTTCCGGGGTGCCGGAGACGTCCACCGCCACACCCCGCTCGTCGTCGGCGAGCGGCTGCAGGGTGGCGAACTGGGAGTCCAGGAGCGCGGTGGGCATGAAGTGGCCCTTGCGCTCGGACATACGGCCCTCGATCAGCTCGCGCGAGCCGGTGAGGTGCAGGAAGACGATGCCGGGCGCGGCGGCCCGGAGACGGTCGCGGTAGATCCGCTTGAGCGCGGAGCTGCTGACCACGCCGCCCTTGCCGGCCCGGTCGTGCGCCCAGGCGCCGATGGCGTCCAGCCACGGCTCGCGGTCGGCGTCGTCGAGCGGGTGCCCGGCGGACATCTTGGCGATGTTGGCCGGGGGATGGAAGTCGTCGCCCTCGGCGTACGGCACGTCCAGCGCGTCGGCGACGAGCGGTCCGATCGTCGTCTTGCCGGTGCCGGCGACTCCCATCACGACGATGACATGGGGGGTGCTCATCGCGGTCTACCTCGCTCGCTCGTCCTCATTGACTTGGCGTGACGAACCACCTGGGTGGCTCGAATGCATCGCTCCACTGAAACCCATTAGGTACGACGTATTCAAGAGTCTGTGATGCAAACGTCATACTTAATCTTCCCGAGACTCGGGAACGTAGGCTTATCGCATGGAAAACGCGGGACAGGGACTGCATGCGAGGGTGCTGGAGTCCCTCGGGCCGGAGATCACAGCCGGCGAGCACCGGCCGGGCTCGATCCTGCGCACCGACGAGCTGGCCCAGCGCTACGACGTCTCCCGCACGGTCATCCGGGAGGCGGTACGCGTCCTGGAGTCCATGCACCTGGTCGAATCCCGGCGCCGGGTGGGCGTGACCGTCCGCCCCACCGAGGAGTGGAACGTCTACGACCCGCGGGTCATCCGCTGGCGGCTGGCCGGCGCCGACCGCGCCCGCCAGCTCCGCTCCCTCACCGTCCTGCGCTGCGCCGTCGAGCCGGTCGCGGCGGGACTGGCGGCCCGGAACGCCACGCCGGAGCAGTGCGCGGCGCTCACCGAGCACGCGATGGGCATGGTGGCCACCTCACGCGGCCAGCAGCTGGAGGCGTACCTCGTCCACGACACCGACTTCCACAAGACGCTGCTGACGGCCTCGGGCAACGAGATGTTCGCCCGCCTGCACGAAGTGGTGGCGGCGATCCTGACCGGCCGCACCCACCACCACGTGATGTTCACCGACCCCGACCCGGCGGCGGTCACCCTGCACGTCCAGGTCGCCGAGGCGATCCGCACCGGCGACGCGGCCCGCGCCGAGGAACTGACCCGCGAGATCACCGTCGGCGCGATGGCCGAACTGGACATCCTGGCGCCCTGACGAGCCGGGCAAGCGCCCTCAGAACAACGGCTGCTGCCCCGGAAACGGCGGCTCCTCCGGATCGAACAGCTTCTCCGCCGGCGCCATCATGGGCGCCATCCGCCGCGACCCCGGACACGAGATCAGCTCCAGGCCGGTACGCCGCCCCGGCGGGTCGTGTCGAGCGAACCGCCCGTTGACCACGGCGATGTCTCTGGTGCAGACGGGACACTTACGGCGGGGTGAGGACATGACACCAGTGTGACGCAGGGCGCGGACCGGGCCCGCGCCCCGCAGCCGTACCGGCCGCTCGCGACGCTCAGAACGCGTCCGTCGGGACGTAAGCGCCCCAGACCTCGCGCAGGGTGTTGCAGACCTCGCCGACCGTCGCCCTGGCCTTCAGTGCGTCCTTCATCGGGTACAGGACGTTGTCCGTGCCCTCGGCGGCCTTCTTCAGGTCGGCCAGCGCGGCGTCCACCGCGGCCCGATCGCGGTCGGCGCGCAGCTTCTTCAGGCGTTCGGCCTGCTGGGCCTCGATGGCCGGGTCGACGCGGTGCGGCTCGTACAGCTCCTCCTCGTCGAGCTGGTAGCGGTTGACGCCGACGACCACGCGCTCGCCGGAGTCGGTCTCCTGGGCGATGCGGTACGCGCTGCGCTCGATCTCGTTCTTCTGGAAGCCGTTCTCGATAGCGGCGACGGCACCGCCCAGGTCCTCGACCCTGCCCATCAGTTCGACGGCGGCGGCCTCGACGTCGTCGGTCATCTTCTCCACGACGTAGGACCCGGCGAACGGGTCGACGGTGGCGGTGACGTCCGTCTCGTACGCGAGGACCTGCTGCGTACGCAGCGCCAGCCGGGCCGACTTGTCGGTCGGCAGCGCGATGGCCTCGTCGAAGGAGTTGGTGTGCAGCGACTGGGTGCCGCCGAGGACGGCGGCCAGGCCCTGCACGGCCACGCGTACGAGGTTCACCTCGGGCTGCTGGGCCGTCAGCTGCACGCCGGCGGTCTGCGTGTGGAAGCGCAGCATCAGCGACTTGGGGTTCTTGGCGCCGAACTCCTCCTTCATGACGCGGGCCCAGATGCGGCGGGCGGCACGGAACTTGGCCACCTCTTCGAGGATCGTCGTGCGGGACACGAAGAAGAAGGAGAGGCGCGGGGCGAAGTCGTCGACGTCCATGCCGGCGGCGACTGCGGTGCGTACGTACTCGATGCCGTCCGCGAGGGTGAACGCGATCTCCTGCGCGGGCGAGGCGCCGGCCTCGGCCATGTGGTAGCCGGAGATCGAGATGGTGTTCCACTTCGGGATCTCGGCCTTGCAGTACTTGAAGATGTCGGCGATCAGGCGCAGCGACGGCTTGGGCGGGAAGATGTACGTGCCGCGGGCGATGTACTCCTTGAGCACGTCGTTCTGGATGGTGCCGGTGAGCTTGGCGGGGTCCACGCCCTGCTCCTCGCCGACCAGTTGGTAAAGGAGCAGCAGCAGGGCGCCCGGCGCGTTGATGGTCATCGAGGTGGAGACCTTGTCCAGCGGGATGCCGTCGAACAGCACCCGCATGTCCTCGATGGAGTCGATCGCCACGCCGACCTTGCCGACCTCGCCGGAGGCGATCGGCGCGTCGGAGTCGTGGCCCATCTGGGTCGGCAGGTCGAAGGCGACCGAGAGGCCCATCGTGCCGTTCTCGATCAGCTGCTTGTAGCGCGCGTTGGATTCCTTGGCCGTACCGAAGCCGGCGTACTGGCGCATCGTCCACGGGCGTCCGGTGTACATCGTGGGGTACACGCCACGGGTGTAGGGGTACGCGCCGGGCTCGCCCAGCTTGTCCGCGGCGTCCCAGTCGCCGAGCGCGTCCGGCCCGTAGACGGGTTCGATGGGCAAACCGCTCTCGGTGTGCCGAGCACTGCCGGTCTCGCGCGCCATGGTGCCTGCCTCCCGCTGTGCTGCTGCTCAAAAATGCTGGACTACTACTCAGTAATGAAGAGCGTTTGCGACGGACTGTAGCGGCGCCCGTGCGCCCCGTGGAGGGGCGCGGCCTGGGACCTTGCTCACAGCATGACCGCAGGTTCCGCGGGCCGCAGCGCCGGGAAGCATGAGGAGGGGCGGGTGAGACCACAGGGGTGGGACATGCATCGCAGACAAGCGTTCCGCACGCTGACCGGCACGCTGGTGCTGGCCGCCGTCCTGACGTCGACGACGGGCTGCAAGGAGATGCGGATACGGGTCGACGACGGCAAGGGCGCCGGACGGACCGCCACGGCCCTGCCGACCGCACCGGCCGCACCGACCACGCCGCCCTCGTCCCGTGCGGCGGACCCGACGCACGCCGCACCGAAGCCGGTACTGTCCCAGGGCGCCCGGAGCGAGCAGGTGCGCGAGCTGCAGGCGCGCCTGCGCCAGCTGAAGCACTTCGACCGGAATCCCACGGGGTATTACGGCCCGGTCACCGCCGCCGCGGTCTCGGACTTCCAGCGCGCCCAGGGCCTGCCCCGCACGGGCACCGTGGACACGGCGACGCTGAGCGCCCTGCGCGTACGGACGCACACGCCGACACGGAGCGAGCTGTATCCACCGACCACCAAGCCGGCCGCGGCACCGGACAAGCGCTGCATGACGGGCCGCGTGATCTGCATCAGCAAGACGAGTGACACGCTGACATGGATGGTTGACGGCCGGGCCGTCTCGGCGATGGACGTGCGCTTCGGCTCGCAGTACACGCCCACCCGCGAGGGCACCTTCGCCATCACCTTCAAGAGCCGCCACCACGTCTCGACGATCTACGACACGCCGATGCCGTACGCGATGTTCTTCAGCGGCGGCCAGGCGATCCACTACTCCGCCGACTTCGCGGCCCACGGCTACTCCGGCGCCTCCCACGGCTGCGTGAACGTCCGCGACAAGAAGAGGATCGCCGCCCTGTTCCAACAGGCTGCCCCGGGAACGAAGGTAGTCATATACAAGTAGCGACACCCACCCGAGCCGCTACAACCAACCGAGCCGCCCCCACCGCAACCACCAATTGAGCAACCCCAACGGCGAGCAGTGGGCTCCGCGAGAGCGGCTGGGGGCACCTCCCAGCGGTAGCTGGGGGAGGTTCAGCCGCAAAAAAGGGGCGCGAGCGGGGCCGGGGGAACGTGCCCCGCTCGCGCCGACGCGCGGTGCCGTAGGTACGGGGGGAACCCCGGCGCCCGCGCAGCCGATGACCAGTCGGCTTCAGTACGTACAGCGTCACGGGTTCAAAAAACGTCACACCCGATGGTCAGGAGGGGTGTCAGCCGGTCGGGGACGGGGTGGCGGAGGGCGTCCGCGTGGCGTCCGTGGACTCGGGCGACGGGGTCGCCGAGGCGGGCGCCGGGGTCGGGGGGACGCTCGGTGCGTAGCCTGGGTGGCTTTCGTCGTCGTCGCCCTGGCCGCCGCCCGAGGTGCTGCCTCCGGAGCCGCTGCCGCCGCCGGATCCGCCGTCGCCCGATGTGCCGTCGTCGGAGGAACCGGTGCCGCCCGTGAGGCCGGTGGAGCCGCCGGTGGTGTCCCCGGAGCCGCCGAGCCCGCCGGTCAGGCCGTTCTGCTGGAGGTACCGCCGGCAGAAGGCGTGCAGCCGGTCGGTGCCGCCGGCCGCGCGCTCCAGGCGGCGTACGCGGTCGCGGTCGCCGGAGTCGACGCGGCCCGCTTCGTAGTCGCGGCAGAGGGCGAGTACGGCCGCCCGCCGCTTGGCCTGCTCGCTGCCGTCCGCGTTCTTCCCGCCGGGGGTGAGGTCCGGTACGGGGATGTCCACGGCCTCGTCGCCGCCGTCGCGGCCGGGTGTCGGCCGCCCGTCGGGGCGCTCGGGCGTAGTGGGGGTCGCGGGGTGCGCGGGGTCGGCGTCGGTGTCCGGTGCGCGGGTGCCGCCGTCCGAGGCGTCGGGTGCGGGGGCCCGGCTTTCCAGCGGGCTGGGGGTGACGGCGGCGGACACGCTGGGGGACGGGCCGGGCTCGCCGCCGCGGAAGGGGGTGGGGAGGACGCCGGTGCCGGTGGCCACGGCGACGCCGCCGAGGGCGCAGCCGGCGAGGGCGACGGCGAGGCCGCGCCGGAAGGGGCGGCCGAGGCGGGTGCGTTCGGAGGTGCGGGACGCGCCGCCGCCGGGCACGGACCGCACCACGGGTATCCCGTCCTCCGGGGCGCTCTCCGCCGCGCCGGCCGCCGTGGCCGTGTCGCGCGTAGACCTGCCCGCCGAAGCCTGCCGGAAAGCGGCGACGGCGGCCTCCTCGCCGGGGAGCGCGGCGTCGGGAGAGGGGGCGGCGGCCGTCCGGGCGGCCGCGTCGAGCAGGTCGTCGAGTTCTTCCGCGCCGCGGCCGAGTCCGGCATCGACCCGTTCGCCACGCAGCAAACGCTCCGCGGCGTCCTCGTCGAGCCAGTTGTACCGGTCGTCGGCCATCACATGTCCTTCTGCGTACGTGCGGCCGTTTCCGTCACACCAGGTACGCACGGTTCCGTTCCGCCGCTGCGGCGTGCACGGCCCTGGGGAGGCACCCCGCCCACAGGCCCGTCGGCCGGCTGCTCCCCTGCTACAGGACGGTCGGGAAGCCCTTCCGGTTGCTCCGGCGGAACACCTCCTTCACCGGGCGCCGCGTCCTCCCCCCGCCCGGTGATCAGCTCCGCGAGCCGGCGCAGTCCGCGGTGGGCCGCGGTCCGCACGGCGCCCGGGCGCTTGCCGAGCACTCCGGCCGCGCTCTTGGCGTCGAGCCCGACGACCACGCGCAGCACGACCGCCTCGGCCTGGTCCTGCGGCAGCTGGGAGATCAGCCGGAACGCGCGGCCCGTGCCGAGCGACTCCAGGGCCTCGTCGACCGTGTCGGACGGGCCGGGCTTGTCGGTCAGTTCGCTCTCGTCGCCGCCGATGGCCGGGCGGCGGCCGCGCATGCGGATGTGGTCCAGGGCGCGGTTGCGGGCGATGCGGGCGGCCCAGCCGCGGAAGCGGTCGGCGTCGCCGCTGAAACGGGCGAGGTCCCGGGTGATCTGCAGCCAGGCCTCGGAGGCGACATCCTCCGCGTCCGCTTCGCCCACCAGGGTCCGTACATATCCCAGAAGTCGCGGATGTACGGCCCGGTAGACGGTACGGAAGGCCGCCTCGTCGCCGTCCTGTGCCGCCTGTACGGCGACCGTCAACCGGCTGTCGTCCGGCTGAGTGTCGTCCCCTTGCACGGGTCCATCCTGTCGCACGCGGAGCATCCGCTGCCCGGTCGTTGCTGCCTACGTCTGCTGCCGTCATCCGGCTACCGCAGGTAAACGAACTGCTTATGGCGCCGACGGTATCCCGTGGTGCCACCTACGCCGAAGTAAGTACGTCCGGCCCGTCCGCCGGCCCCGGCGGGCCGCCGCATGACGCGTGACGAGCGCACCGACCGGCGCGGACCTGCACGTTACGGGCATCGGCTGCCCTGCGTCCAGAGTCATCGGGAAGCGGTCGTCCGTACGGCGTGTGACGCCACTGTGACGCTTTCGGCCCTGCCGGCGCTGTAGAGGATGAGGGCCCGGTGCGGCCCTCCCATGAACGACGGCCGGGGCCTCTCCTGTGGGGGGTGGCGGCCCCGGCCGTCCCCTTCCCCTCACTTCTCCCGGGCTTCGCGCGCCTGCTGCGCCTTCTCCTGCCCGGCGGGGCGCTCCGGCTTCTCGTACCGCGCCTGATGCCGCCCCTCGTAGCGCTTCTCGTGGTGGCGCGCCCTGTCGTGGCCGTTGCGCCGCTCACCGTCGCGCTTCTTGCCGTCGTACTTCCTGTCCCCGTCGCGCTTGCCGTCCCCGTCGCGCTTGCCGTCGGGGCCCTTGCCGCCGTGCCGCTTGCCCTCGCTCTGTTCGCCGTGCCGACTCCTGCCGTTGTCGTGGCCCTTGCCCTGGTGCCCCTTGCCCTCGGGGTGGCCCTTCCCGTCGTGCCACTTGCCGCCGTGGTCCTTCCCGCTCCGGCCCTGCCCGACGTGCTTCTTCGTCCTCGGCGGTTCCGGGGAGGTGTGCGGGGGCTTGATGAGGGGGGCCACTGGGTCCGTGGGCGAGGCGGGGCGGAGGGACGGGGGTGTCGCGCGGCCGGGCGCGGTGGGCGACGGGCGGGGCCGCTCCGGGGCGCTGCCGTGCAGGCCGCCCATCGACGCCACGGCGACGCCGCCCAGCGTCACCGAGGTCAGCAGCGCCCCGACAGCGGCGCGTACCGGCCATCCGGCGCGCCGTGCCGCGCGCGGGCGCCGGGCGTTCCGCCGCGCGCCCGCCGCGTGCTCCCGGGCGTCCCGGGCCGCGCGGAACGCGGCGACCGCCCGTCGTTCTCCTTCGGGGGTGACGGCGGAGCCGGCCCGTACCGCGGCGCCGAGCAGTTCGCCCAGCGCGGCGGGGCCGCCCCCGTCGTCGTCAGCGGGCGCCGCACCGGCACTCCTGGAACCGCCACCCATGCGTGGCCCCTCACCTTCTCCTCTTGCCCCTCGTTCCGCTTCGGTCTTCCCCGTTTCCCCGTTCGTCCAGCCGTGCCGCCAGCCGCCGCAGCCCCCGGTGGGCCGACGCCCGTACGGTCTCGGGCCGCTGCCCCAGGACCCGGGCGGCGGCCGGGCCGTCGAGGCCGACCACGACGCGCAGCAGCACCGCCTCGCCCTGGTCGCGCGGCAGCCCCGCGATCAGCTCCAGCGCCCGCCCTTCCGGCTCCGGCCCGTCCGGCTCCGGCGCGGGCGTCTCCGGCTCCGGAGCGGCGGCCCGCTGTCCCGCTTCGGGGCGGCGTGGCGCGGCCGGCGCCCGGTGCCGGGCGACGGCCGTGGTCCAGCCGCGGAACGCCGCGCCGTCGCCGCGGAACCGTCCGAGGTCGCGGGCGATCTCCTGCCACGCCTCGGCCGCCACGGTCTCGGCCGCTTCGCCGACGAGTCCGCGCAGATAGCCGAGCAGCCCCGGCTGCACCAGGCGGTACGCGACCGCGAAGGCGGCCTCGTCCCCCTGCTGAGCCCGTGCCACGGCCGCGCTCAGCTCCCCGTCGTGCGCCGATGCGCGACGGGGTTCCGCTCTCCGGCCCAACCGCTGTCCTCTTCATGCGTCCAGGTCCGAGACACCCGGCGTGGCGTGGCACGGATCAGGGCGTCCGCGCCCCCGATGTCATCAGCGTGGGAACGGACGGAAATGTCACAGTGTCGCGGGCGCCAAGTCGCCGGTACCCCCGTGACCAGCAACGACGGACGCCGGCTGCGGCGCGTGGCCGGCCGGCGTCCGATCAGGGAGGTCGGGAGGTTCAGACAGCGCCGCGGGCCTGCCGTGAGACGACGGCGCGCACCACGCGGCGGCCCTCGGCGGAGAGCTCCACCGCCTGCCGCAGGCCCACGGGGCCGTGCGCGGAGAGCAGTTCCAGGATGGTCGTCTGGCGCCGGAGCTCGGCCTCGACCAGCGGCGTCATGCCGTCCGTACGGCCCGCGCGGCGGTCCTCCAAGGTGTGCCTGACCGCGTCCGTGGCGCCGGGGTCGAGCAGGCTGTGGATGCGGAGCGCCGCGAGGGAGCAGTCGTCGGCCCAGGCGCGCAGTGCCGCGTCGTCGGAGCGGTCGGCCGGCGCGCCGTCGGCCATCCGGCGGGCGAGCGCCGCGGGGTCCTCGGTGCCCGGCGCGGCGTCGGCCGGCGCCTGCGGCAGCAAGGCCCGTACCGCGGTCAGCTGGGGGGCCCATGCCGTGCCGTCCGCCGTCAGGCTCGCCCACAGCGGGCGCAGCGCGTCGTCGTCGGCGCCGAGCAGCGGCAGACAGCGGTCCAGGCAGGCGAGACCGCTCGCCGCCAGCCCGCGCGCATCGGCACGCGCGACCAGTTCCACCAGGCTCATGACGTACGCCTTCCCCTTCGCAGCCGGGCACTTCCTTGCTGCGCCGTACAGCGTGCCGGGACGCAGGAACGTCACAGCGGACCGTGACGTACCGGGGGAAAGGCGTACGTCCGGGCCGTTCAGCGGGCGGGCGCCACCGTCGCGGCCCGGGACTTGAAGTCGGTCCAGGACAGCTGCGGCTTCCGCGGGTCCCAGACCTTCTGGGAGAGCGCGACGAGCGGCATCCGGATGCCGCGGGCGACCTGCTCGGTGGTCTGGGACTGCGGGAGGTCGCCCCAGACGCCGAGGCGGGCGCCGGGGACGCGGTCGGGCCCGGCGAGCGAGGCGGCCACCGGGCTGCTGCCGCGCAGCACGGCCGGGGTCCACTCCTTGTAGATGCGCTCACCGGTCGGGTAGGTGAAGTCGTTCGGCTGGCCGAGCACGTAGTAGAGGTACTCGTCGTTGAGGTTCACGACCGTGCGCCCCGCCTTCAGGAACGGGGCGGGTTCGTTCGCGCCGATCTCCTTGCCGGTCCAGTACGCGACCGTACGGTCCTTGGCGGGGGTGACCACCTTGCTGTCGTGGAAGCCGTCGTTCCAGGCCTCCACCTGCTGTACTCCCGCGTTGCGCAGGGTCTTCTCGCGGTCGTTGAGCCAGCCGGTCGTCAGGTCCTGGACGGTGGCCCTGCCGCCGTACTTCTTCGTGGCGGCGCGGGCGAGCTGCGGGTAGGTGGCGCCGGGGGACTTCACCGTCAGGGCGCGGTACTCGTCGCCGCCCAGGTGCCAGTGCGGTCCGGGCACGCCCTCCTCGGCGAACAGCTTCGCGTACTCCTTGAGCAGGTCGTCGACGATCTGCGCGGCCTTGGGCTGCGAGATGTCGATCGCGCCGCGCTGGGAGGTGCCGGCGGCGCTGCGCAGTTGGAGCGAGGGGTGCTTGTCGATCACCGCGCCGAGGTGGCCCGGGGAGTCCAGCTCGGGAATGACGGTGATGTGCAGTTCGCGGGCGAGCTTCACCAGGTGGCGGACCTCGGCCTTGGTGAGGTGCTCCTTCGAAACGATTTCCGGGTGGCTGGAGCTCTCGATCCGGAACGCCTGGTCGTCGGAGAAGTGCAGCTGGAGCTGGTTGAGCTTGAGATCGGCCATTTCCCGGATGCGCTTCTCCAGCCAGTCGGCCGTGTAGTGCTTGCGGGCGATGTCCATGAGCAGGCCGCGCTGGGCCCGGTCGGGGCGGTCCTCGATGGTGCCCTCGGGGACGCCGTTGGCGGCGCGTACGGACTGCACGACCGTGCGGGTGGCGTTGAAGACCCCGGTGTCGGTGGGCGCGGTCAGGGTGAGCCGGGTGTCGCGGGCGGTGATCGTGTAGGCCTCGTCGGCGGTGCTCGCGGGGGCCGCGTTGTTCGCCTTCGCCGCCTTGCCGTTGCCGGAGACCGCCAGCTCGATGTCGCCGGGCCGGGCGTCGTCCCGCCAGGACAGCTTCAGGCCGCCGAGGTCGGCGGCGAGCCGGCGGGCCTCGTCGGCGAGCGGGCTGTCCTGGCCCGCGGGGACGACGACGCGGGCGTTCTTCGAGACCCGCCAGCCGTTCCCGTCGGCCGCCTTGAAGGAGCGGACGGCGGGAATCGTGCGCGGGGCTCCCTTGACCGCGGCCCAGCGGGGCGTGGGCGCGGCGGAGGACGCGGTGGACGTGGGGGACTTTGAATCCTGGCTTCCGCTGCCGCTGCCGCGCTCTCCGGAGTCGCCGGAGCAGCCGGTGATGGTCAGGGCCGAGGCGGCCAGTGCCACCCATGCCGTCAACTTCCTCATCTACGCAAACCTCCCTTTCCAGGGCGAAGTATGGCTAGCTAGAGAAACGTCTCGTCCACTACGCGCGCGAAAGCTCTCTCATCCGGGTGAAATTCGCGCATCCGTCGGACAGAGTCCGACTCGCGTCGTTACGGTGACGATTCGCCCGCCCGTCACCCGATCTCCACCCCCAGGAGACGGCGCGAGCGCCGACAGCCCCCCTTCCTCAGTGCCCTCGCCACCCTGACGGTGTGGCCGCCCTGACCGGAGACGCAGACCGCGCACCCCCCTCGGGGCCGCCCCCCATGTATCCCGAAATCCCAGGAGTTCACGCTGTCCGACGAGTCCCCCGCCCGGCCGACCACTCTGCCCACTGCCCGGCCCGGCATACCTTCGCAGACGTGCCGCCCGCGGCGGGTGGCGCCGGACGGCGCGCCCGGACTCGACCGTTTCAATTCGGCCGCCGCCGGAGCCGCCGAGGCCGCGCTGCTGGCCTGCTGCGGAAGCCGCCGCTGGGCCCGCCGGATCGCCGCGCACCGCCCGTATCCCGACCTGGAAGCGCTGCTGGCAGCCGCCGACGAGGCCAGTTACGACCTCAGCCCGGCCGACCTCGCCGAGGCGCTGGCCGAGGAGTCCGTGTCGCCGCAGCCGCTCGCGGGCGCCCGCGGCCGCGGCACCCTCGCGGCCCATACCGCGCTGCGCGCCGCCCACGCGGAGTACGAGCGCCGCTTCCGCCATGTCTTCGTGATCTGCCTGGACGGGCTGCGCGAGGACCGGCTGCTGGATCACGTACTGAGCGGTATCCGGGACCGGCTGGCGCACGACCCGGACGAGGAGCGCGCCGTCGCCGCCGAGGAGCTGCGCCGGATCGCCCGCGGCCGCCTCGCCCAGCTTGTCGATCAAGGTCCCTGATAGCCCGTTTCCTCCCTGTCCGATAGTCCGTCCGTGCTTGTTTGATCACACCTGAGGACCCCGGCGGGAGGAACCGACAAGTCGTCGCTACGATGGCCAGGGCCGGTGGACCGTACCCGGCCGGGCCAGACCGACAGTGAAGCCGGCAGGCCCCAGTCCCCGCTCCCGGAGGGTTTTTCCGTGCCGGCTGGAACGCTGTATCGCGGCCGGGAAGGTATGTGGTCCTGGGTGGCTCATCGAGTCACCGGCGTCCTCATTTTCTTCTTCCTGTTCGTGCACGTGCTCGACACCGCTCTCGTTCGCGTCTCCCCCGAGGCCTACGACGACGTAGTCGCTACCTACAAGACGCCCCTCGTCAACGTGATGGAGTACGGCCTCGTGGCCGCCATCCTCTTCCACGCGCTCAATGGCCTGCGCGTCGTGGCCGTGGACTTCTGGTCCAAGGGCACGAGGTACCAGAAGCAGCTGCTGTGGACCGTTGTCGGCGTCTGGGCCGTCCTGATGGCCGGCGCCTTCTACCCCGTGCTGCAGCACACCCTGCGCACGCTGTTCGGGAGCTGATGAAGCGCGATGTCCTCTGCTGAGACGACTCCTGTGAACGACTCCGTGTCCCTGTACGACGTGGACAACCCGGCTCCCGTCATCGAGCCGCCCCGCGCCCGTACGAAGAAGACCCCGCGGTCGACCCGGACCAACTTCGAGCTGTACGGCTGGCTGTTCATGCGGCTGTCCGGCATCGTGCTGGTCGTCCTGGTCCTCGGCCACCTGCTGGTCCAGCTGGTGCTGGACGGCGGCGTGAGCAAGATCGGCTTCGCCTTCGTGGCGGGCCGCTGGGCCTCGCCGTTCTGGCAGGCCTGGGATCTGATCATGCTGTGGCTCGCGATGCTGCACGGCGCGAACGGCCTGCGCACGGTCATCAACGACTACGCGCAGCGGGACAACACCCGCTTCTGGCTGAAGATGCTGCTGTACGCCGCCACGGTGTTCACCGTCCTTCTGGGCACGCTGGTGATCTTCACCTTCGACCCGAACATCCGCTAAAGCCGGGGCTGACTGGAACAATGAAGATCCACAAGTACGACACCGTCATCGTCGGCGCGGGTGGCGCCGGCATGCGCGCGGCCATCGAGTCGACGAAGCGCAGCCGCACCGCCGTCCTGACGAAGCTCTACCCCACTCGCTCCCACACCGGCGCGGCGCAGGGCGGCATGGCCGCCGCCCTGGCGAACGTCGAGGAGGACAACTGGGAGTGGCACACCTTCGACACGATCAAGGGTGGCGACTACCTGGTCGACCAGGACGCCGCCGAGATCCTCGCGAAGGAGGCCATCGACTCGGTCCTCGACCTGGAGAAGATGGGCCTGCCGTTCAACCGGACCCCGAACGGCACGATCGACCAGCGCCGTTTCGGCGGTCACTCCCGTAACCACGGTGAGGCCCCGGTCCGCCGGTCCTGCTACGCCTCGGACCGCACCGGTCACATGATCCTCCAGACGCTGTACCAGAACTGCGTCAAGGAGGGCGTGGAGTTCTTCAACGAGTTCTACGTCCTGGACCTGCTGCTCAACGAGGTCGACGGGGTCAAGAAGTCCGCCGGTGTCGTCGCCTACGAGCTGGCGACCGGCGAGATCCACGTCTTCCAGGCGAAGTCGATCATCTTCGCGTCCGGCGGCACCGGCAAGTTCTTCAAGGTGACCTCCAACGCGCACACCCTGACCGGTGACGGCCAGGCCGCCGCCTGGCGCCGCGGGCTGCCGCTGGAGGACATGGAGTTCTTCCAGTTCCACCCGACCGGCATCTGGCGGATGGGCATCCTGCTGACGGAGGGCGCCCGTGGTGAGGGCGGCATCCTCCGCAACAAGGACGGCGAGCGCTTCATGGAGAAGTACGCGCCGGTCATGAAGGACCTCGCCTCGCGTGACGTCGTCTCGCGCTCCATCTACACGGAGATCCGCGAGGGCCGTGGCTGCGGTCCCGAGGGCGACCACGTCTACCTCGACCTCACCCACCTGCCGCCGGAGCAGCTGGACGCCAAGCTGCCCGACATCACCGAGTTCGCGCGGACCTACCTCGGCATCGAGCCCTACACGGACCCGATCCCGATCCAGCCGACCGCGCACTACGCCATGGGCGGCATCCCGACCAACGTCGAGGGCGAGGTGCTGGCCGACAACACCACCGTCGTCCCGGGCCTGTACGCCGCCGGCGAGGTCGCCTGCGTCTCCGTGCACGGCGCCAACCGCCTGGGCACGAACTCGCTGCTGGACATCAACGTGTTCGGCCGCCGCGCGGGCATCGCCGCCGCGGAGTACGCGCACAAGAGCGAGTTCGTCGAGCTGCCCGAGAACCCGGCCAAGCAGGTCCAGGACCAGGTCGAGCGGCTGCGCGACTCCAACGGCACGGAGAGCGTCACCAAGCTCCGTACCGAGCTTCAGGAGTGCATGGACGCCAACGTGATGGTGTTCCGCACCGAGCAGACGATCAAGACCGCGGTCGAGAAGATCGGCGAGCTGCGCGAGCGCTACCTGAACGTGTCCGTCCAGGACAAGGGCAAGCGCTTCAACACCGACCTGCTGGAGGCCATCGAGCTGGGCAACCTGCTCGACCTGGCCGAGGTCATGGCGGTCTCCGCACTGGCCCGCAAGGAGTCCCGCGGCGGTCACTACCGCGAGGACTTCCCGAACCGCGACGACGTCAACTTCATGCGGCACACCATGGCGTACCGCGAGGTCGGCGCTGACGGCAAGGAGTCGATCCGTCTCGACTACAAGCCGGTCGTCCAGACCCGCTACCAGCCGATGGAGCGTAAGTACTGATGAGCACCCCCACGCTTGACAAGCACTCGGCGGCACTGGACGCGGCCGAGAGCACCGCTGCCCAGAAGATCACCGTCACCTTCCGGATCCGCCGGTTCAACCCGGAGGTCTCGGCGGACGCGGACTGGCAGGACTTCCAGCTGGAGCTGGACCCCAAGGAGCGCGTGCTCGACGGTCTGCACAAGATCAAGTGGGAGCAGGACGGCACGCTGACCTTCCGCCGCTCCTGCGCGCACGGCATCTGCGGTTCCGACGCCATGCGGATCAACGGCAAGAACCGGCTCGCCTGCAAGACGCTGATCAAGGACATCAACCCTGAGAAGCCGATCACGGTCGAGGCCATCAAGGGCCTGACGGTCCTGAAGGACCTCGTCGTGGACATGGAGCCGTTCTTCCAGGCCTACCGCGACGTGATGCCCTTCCTGATCACGAAGGACACCAACGAGCCGACGCGCGAGCGCCTGCAGACCGCCGAGGACCGCGAGCGCTTCGACGACACCACCAAGTGCATCCTGTGCGCCGCGTGCACGTCCTCGTGCCCGGTGTTCTGGAACGACGGCCAGTACTTCGGCCCGGCGGCGATCGTCAACGCGCACCGCTTCATCTTCGACTCGCGTGACGAGGCGGGTGAGCAGCGCCTGGAGATCCTGAACGACAAGGACGGCGTCTGGCGCTGCCGTACGACCTTCAACTGCACCGACGCGTGCCCCCGTGGCATCGAGGTGACGAAGGCGATCCAGGAAGTGAAGCGCGCGCTGATCACGCGACGCTTCTGAGTTCCTGAGCGCGCGGGGCCCCTGTCCGGATTTCGTTCCGAGCAGGGGCCCTTCGCGTAGGTACGGTGTTCGTCCCGGGGAATGCTCTCCCGTATGACGAACGACACCGCCCCCCTCTCCCCGCACCGGCCCCTGCCCCCGCTCTCCGCCACCGTCACCGGTTCCGGTCCCGGCATCGTGCTGGCCCACGGTGCCACCGGCAGCATCGACGACAACTTCGCCCGGCTCTTACCGGTGCTCGCCGACTCCGGCCACACCGTCGTCGCGCCCGACTACCCCGGCTCCGGCCGCACTCCGCGCGCCTCCGGTCCGCTCACCCTGGACGCCCTCACCGACGCGGTCGTGGACGGCGCGGTGGCGGCCGGCCTGGAGACCTTCACCCTCATCGGCTACTCGCTCGGCACGGCGGTCGCCGTCCGCGCCGCGACGCGCTATCCGCGCCGGGTCAGCGGCCTCGTCCTCACCGCGGGACTCGCGGCGGCCGACCGCCGTACGGACCTCTGGCTGGCCCTGTGGCAGCGGCTGCTGGAGCAGGACGACTACACGGGCCTCGCGCTGGCCCGCACGCTCAGCGGCTGGGCCCCCGGCCATCTCGACGGGCTGCCGGCCGACGACGTCGAGACGCTGCTGGACCCCTGCCCCGAGCTGGTGCCGGCCGGCTCGGCCGATCAGGCGGCGCTGGTGCGGTCCCTGGACACCCGCGCCGACCTGCCGCTGGTCTCCGCCCCGACGCTCGTCATCGCCACCCTCCACGACCAGCTGGTCGACCCGGCGCACTCCCGCTATCTCGCCGACCGCATCCCCGGCGCGCGGTACGCCGGGCTCGCCGCAGGCCACGTGCCGATGCACGAGTGCCCGGACAAGTGGGAGCGGCTGATCACCGACTTCCTCACCGAGCACGGCCTCTGACACCCACTCCCCCGCTCCCCCTCCCCCGCCCCGCAAAGGGGCGGGCCCCCCTCACGCTTGAACATGTTCAAGAACAGGTCTACCCTCACGACAACGGGGATTTGAACACGTTCAGAAAGGCCGTCCCATGGACCTCACCGTCGTTGCCTACGCGGTATACGCACTGGTCAGCATCGCCCTGACCGTCTGGGTCGCCCGCACGCTCAGCCGGAACGGCCAGGTCTTCCTGGCCGACGTCCTGCGGGGGAACGAAAAGCTCGCGGACGCCGTGAACCACCTGCTCGTCGTCGGCTTCTACCTGGTCAACCTGGGCTTCGTCGCCCTGTACCTGCGCGCAGCCGACGCCGTCTCCACCGCACGCGGACTGGTCGAGACCCTCTCGCTCAAGCTCGGCGTCGTCCTGCTCGTACTGGGTGTCCTGCACCTGGCCAACGTCTACGTCCTCAGCCGCATCCGGCGCCGCGGCGCCATGGAGCGCGAGCAGCTGCCGCCGGTCGAGCCGCAGGGCTTCACCGCCCCGGCGCAGGCCTGACGCCATGACAGCCCCGGCGGCACGGCCGCGGACCCCGCTCCGGTCCGTCAGCGTGCTCTACGACCCGGACTGCGCGCTCTGCGCCTTCGTACGGGACTGGCTGACCCGGCAGCGGCAGCTCGTCCCCCTCGTACCGGTCCCGGCCGGCTCCGACGAGGCGCGCCGCCGCTTCCCCGAGCTGGACCACGAGGCCACCTGCCAGGAGATCACCTGCGTCGGGGACGGGGGCCAGGTCTACCGGGGCGCCGCCGCCTGGATCGTCTGCCTCTGGGCGCTGGCCGCCCACCGTGCCACGGCCCACCGCCTCGCCACTCCGGCGGGCGCGCCGCTGGCCAGGGCGGCCGTACTGGCGGCGGCCAAGTACCGCGCGGCGTACCACCCCACGGGCCCCGCGCAGGAGCGGGCCGACGGCTGGACGTACGACCGGGCACGGGGCTGGTCGTACGTCCCGGAGCGACGGGCTGCCGGGGGCCGGACGGCCCCCGGCTAAGGTCGGACCCTGTGAGCGACGAGACGACCGGGGCGCCCCGGCCCGCCAAGGGCGAGCAGACCCGCACCCGCATCCTCCAGGCCGCGATGAAGCTGTTCGAGGAGCGCGGGTACGACAAGACCACCATGCGGGCCATCGCCCAGGAGGCCGGGGTCTCGGTCGGCAACGCGTACTACTACTTCGCCTCCAAGGAACACCTGATCCAGGGGTTCTACGACCGGATCGCCGACGAGCACCGGACGGCCGCCGCCCGGGTGCTCGCCACGGAGACGGACCTGTCGGCCCGCATCCGCGGGCTGCTGCTCAGCTGGCTGGACGTCGCGGCCCCGTACCACCGGTTCGCCGCGCAGTTCTTCAAGAACGCCGCCGACCCCGACAGCCCGCTCAGCCCCTTCTCGGACGCCTCCGAAGGCCCCCGCGAGGCGGCTGTCGCCCTGTGCCGGGAGGTGCTGGCCGGCGCGGACGTGAAGTCGGCGCCCGAGCTGGCCGACCAGCTCCCCCGGCTGCTCTGGCTCCAGCAGATGGGCCTGGTGCTGTTCTGGGTCCACGACCGCTCGCCGGACTGCGCCCGCAGCCGCGCCCTGGTCACCCGTACGGCCCCGCTCGTGGCCCGGCTGATCTCCGCCTCCCGCTTCCGCGTGCTGCGCCCGCTGGTCCGCGAGCTGACGGAGCTGCTGAACGACTTCCTGATGCCGGGTCAGTCGTCCGCGGGCCCGGCGTCCGCCTCGGAATCCGGCTCGCCCTCCGTGTCGGAAAGGCCCTCGGCTCCCGGCTGACCCCTGTCGGGCCAGCCGCCCGCGCCCCGGCGGGTCACCCGGAGCATCTCGTGCATGGCGTCCGCCGTGTCGATGATGTCCTCGAACAGCGCGTGCATGGCGGCCCGGGTCTCCTCGAACCAGGCGTCGAATGCCCTGTTGTCGCTCTTCGGCAGCTCGTTGTCGCGCAGCTGCTGCCGCGCGACCTGGTCGATGATGATCGATTCGAGCCTGGCGCCACGGTAGCTCTGCAGCGCCGCACCGCCGCGCCACTGGCTCGTGCCGCAGGTGGCCAGCGCGGACATGACGGCGTTCGACAGCTCCGAGTAGTCGCGGGAGTTCTGGTCGCCGCCCGCGTCCTTCGCCGCCCCCTGCATCGCCGAGCGGAACCTGGCGTGGTCCCGTTTGCGCCCTGCCTCCGCCGCGCTGTCCCTCAGCCGGTCCAGCTGCTCCTTCACCCCGCGCTGTGCCCCCGCCCGGCCCGCTTGCTCCGGGCTGAGGCTCTTGCTCTTCACCTGCTGGTTCAGCTCGCCGATGCGGCTCTCCCGCATGTCCTTCAGCGTCGCGTGGACCTTCATGGCCAGCGCGTCGAGGGCGTTGAAGACGTGCTCGCCCTGCTTCGAGGCGCCGGGGGTCTGCTTCGGGGCGCGCTGGACGTCGGCCGCGCCGCCCCGCGCCCCGCCCACCGCACGGGACACGGCGGCATTGCCGGCGGCCCGCTGAAGGGCGAGCAGCGACGCCTCGGGGCCTGCGGCGCGCACCGGTACCCGGCCGGCGGGCAGCCGGGGGGTCGTACCGTCGGTGGCCTTGCTGGTGTCCCGTGCGTGCATGGGGTCCTCTCCGCGAGTGTCAGGTCCCTCCTGCATACGGGGCGCGGCGCCGTACGGCCAGGGATGTCGGGGCAGAGATCGGTGAACGAACAGCCGCCCGAACGGCCACCCGGCGAGGGTCAGCCCTGGTCGCCGGCCTCGATCACCTTCGCGAGAAACGCGTCGAGGTTGGCGGTCAGCCGGGCGACCTTCTCCTCGACGCTGAGCTGCTCCTCGTAGCGCGCGGCGAGGTCGGGCTTCTTCTTGCCGCGGAGGTAGAGCGGGCAGGCGAGGTCGGCGCAGACGTACGCACCGACGGTGTTGCCCTGCCGCCCCCTGGCCCCGGCCCGGGGCGCGGCCAGCAGGCTCACCCCGGAACCGCCGTGCCCGGTCAGGCAGAGCGAGCAGACCGTGGTCTTGGTGAACGTACGGCGGACGTTCTGCGGCCGCCGCAGCGTCACACCGAGCGGCCCGCCGTCCCGCGGCGCGACCAGGTAGGCCCGGTCGGGTGCCTGCGGGTCACGCCACCCGAGGAAGTCCAGGTCCACCCACGGCAGGCTGTCCAGCCCCGCGGGGATGTTCAGCCGCTTCGCCTCCCCCTTCGAGCAGTTCACGAAAGAGGCGCGGATGTCGGATTCGGACAATGGTTCCATGGTCGGGAAGCTAACAGCCCGGCCGACCGGGCGTCGCCTGGTTTTCCTGCCCCTCGCGCCCCTCGCGCCCCTCGTGTGCCTCGTGTGCCTCGTGTGCCTCACGGTGGTGGTGGCGCAGCATGACCCGGGCGTCCGTCGCCCGGCTCCGGTCGTGGGCCACGCGCGCTGCCCGCTCCATGCGTGCCAGCCGCAGGCACTCCTCGCAGTCGGGCCAGGGCGGCGGGGACGGCAGGGGCAGGGACGAGGGGGGCTGTACGGCCAGCATGCGGAGGTACTCCTTCGAGGGGCGGGACCAAGCTCTTGCCCACCAGCCTGACCCGCCGTCCCTACGCTCAGCAGCAGGTGACACGTGACATCGGGTCCGTCACCGAAGGGGGTTGGGCACATGCTGGGTGAGGGCATTCCGGAATCCCGCGCGGCGTACGGAACCGAGCTGCGGCAGCGCCGCGAATCCGCCGGACTGACGCAGGAGGCGCTGAGCCAGCGCGCGATCATGTCCCGTACGCACATCGCCCATATCGAGGCGGGCCGCCGCAAGCCGTCGCTGGACGACGCGCGGAGGCTGGACGAGGTGCTGGCGACGGGGGGCTTCTTCGAGCGGTTCCTGCCGACGCTGGACGACCGGTCGCTGCCGAACTATTTCGCGCTGGCCGCCGAGCTGGAGAAGCGGGCAACGATGATCCGTGAGTACGCGTCGTCGCTGGTGCCGGGTCTGCTGCAGACGGAGGCGTACGCACGAGCAGTGCTCCGCTCGTACTTCCCGCCGAGGACCGACGAAGCCTGTGACAAGATCGTCGTCACACGTCTGGAGCGGGCTCGCATCCTCAATGACCCCACGACGCCGGTGATGTGGGACCTGCTCGACGAGGCAGTGCTGCGTCGCCCCATCGGCGGTCCGGCCGTGATGGCGGAGCAGCTGCGGTACATCGCGGCCCTGGGCGAGAGCGAACGCATCCGGGTGCACGTCATCCCCTTCTCGATCGGCGTGCACTCGTTGATGGAAGGCTCGGCCATGCTGATGTCGTTCGACGACGCGCCGCCTGTTGCATACGCTGAGGGTCTGCAAACCGGACACTTGATCGACGAACTGCCGGTCGTGCAGCAATGTCATGCCCACTACGAACTGGCCCTGAGCGACGCGCTGTCGCACCCGGACTCGCTCGCCCTGCTCAGAGCCGTGGCGGAGGAGTACGACCATGTGGCGTAAGTCGAGCTACAGCGGCAACAACGGCGCCAACTGCCTTGAGATAGATGCCAGTTGCGCCGTCGGCGTCCCCGTCCGCGACAGCAAGAACCCCCACGGTCCCGTGCTGATATTCGGCGACGCCGCCTGGGCCTCGTTCATAAACGGGCTGGTCACGCGTCCCGGGACGCCAGCTGCACGACCGTGACGTCCGGTGGGGCGCCGACGCGTACCGGTGGGCCCCAGGCGCCGGCGCCTCGGGTGACGTAGAGCTGGGTGTCGCCGTAGCGGTCCAGGCCCGCGACGGTGGGGTTCGCGGCGGCGGCGATCAGGTTGCCGGGCCAGAGCTGGCCGCCGTGGGTGTGGCCGGAGAGCTGGAGGCCCACGCCGTGCCGTACCGCCTCGTGGATCATCACCGGCTGGTGGGCCAGGAGGACCGAGGCGCGGGCCGGGTCGCGGTCGCCGAGGGCGCGGGCGTAGTCGGGGCCGTCGGCGTGATTCTCGCCGGAGATGTCGTTGACGCCGGCGAGGTCGAAGCCGGGCAGTTCGACGCGGGCGTTGCGCAGCGGGTGGACGCCCAGTTCGCGTACGTGGTCCACCCACTCCTCCACGCCGGAGAAGTACTCGTGGTTGCCCGTGACGAAGTACGCGCCGTGCCGCGCCGACAGGGTGCGCAGCGGCTCGGCGGCGGGGCCGAGGTCGGCGACGCTGCCGTCGACGAGGTCGCCGACGATCGCGATCAGGTCGGGACTGGTGCGGTTGACCGCCTCGACGACCCGCCGGGTGTGGGCGCGGCCGAGGATCGGGCCGAGGTGGATGTCGCTGACGACGGCGATGCGGTAGCCGTGCGCGGCGCGCGGCAGCCTGGCGAGGGGGACGGTCACCCGCTTCACGCGGGGGCCGCTGAGCACGCTGTACGTGCCGTAGCCGACGGTCGCGGCCGCGGCTGCCGACGCGCCGACGGCCACGGAGCGGGCGACGAAGAGACGTCGGGAGGGGGCGGAAGAGGGGCCCGGAGAGGGGGAGCCCTCGCCGTCCCGGGGGCCCTCGGGGGCCAGTGCCTCGGGGGCCGGGGACGCCTCCGCCTCCGGTTCTTCCGCGGGCTCGGCCGCGACCGCGGCGCGCGGCGGTACCCGTAGCCAGACCGCGCGTACGACCTCGCCGACGAGCAGCGCGAGCGTGAGGTAGAGGACGAGGGCGAGCCAGAGATAGCCCGGCCAGGCGAAGAGCTGCTGGAGGGGGAACGGGGCGCCCGTGCGGGGCACGACGAACGCGCCGAGGATCAGCAGCGGGAGCAGTACCGCGAGCGCGGTGCCGGTCCGGCGCGTACCGCTGCCGGGAGTGGTCGTGTCGCGGACGAGGCGGCGCCAGAGGTACCAGTGCACCCCGCCGATCAGCGCGAAGATCGCCGTGATGACCAGGACGAAGATCACGTAGCGGACTTCTCGTCCGCCGGGGCCGCGGCATTGGCCCGCAGGGCCCGTACGCCACGCAACCCGATCACTCCGATTGCCGTCCCCAAGAGAAAGGACGTCACGGCGAGCGCCAGATGCACCCAGAAATAGGCAGTCGGGTCACCTGCGTCATCGAAGGCGAGACCACTTCCGTCCTTGACCAGATTCTTGACGAAAGTGATCCAGATGAACCAGCTCCACACCCCGAAGGCGAGCAGGAACCAGGAGACGGGGCGCGAGAGCTTCATGCCTTCCAGTATGAGCGGCGGGCCGGCGGCGCTGTCGTCAGGGGCCGTGTACCACGGGGCGCCCGCTACCGGGACGGGCGCTGCGGGTACGTTCACCGACGTGCCGACGATTCCCCTCTCCCCCGCGCTGTCCCCGTCCCCCGCCGCCACACCCGCCCGCGCCCGCCGTACCGGACGCCGGGCCGCGGCCGCCGCCCTGGTGTGCGCCGCGCTGACCGCGCCGCTGGCCATGACGGCGCCCGCGCACGCCGATGACAAGAAGTCCACGAAGCAGCCCGAGCCGCCCGCCACGATGTCCCACGTGGGCGGCGACCGGCTGGCGAAGTCCGGTACCCAGGTACAGCTGAAGGAGGGCGCCCCGAAGCTGCCGAAGGGGCTCTCCGCACGCTCGTGGATCGTCTCCGACCCGGAGTCCGGCGAGGTGCTCGCCGCGCACAACGCGCACTGGGAGCTGCCGCCCGCCTCCACGCTGAAGATGCTCTTCGCCGACACCCTGCTGCCGAAGTTCCCCAAGACCGAGAAGCACAAGGTCGAGCCGGAGGACCTTGAGGGCATGGGCGAGGGCAGCAGCCTGGTGGGCATAAAGGAACACCAGACCTACACGGTCCACGACCTGTGGCTGGGCGTCTTCCTGCGGTCGGGCAACGACGCGGTGCACACGCTGGCCGCCATGAACCACGGCGTCGAGCAGACCGTCCGGGACATGCAGGCCCACGCGGACCAGCTGAACGCGCACGACACGCACGTCGTCACCCCGGACGGCTACGACGCGAAGGGGCAGGTCTCCAGCGCGTACGACCTGAGCCTGTTCGCCCGCTCAGGGCTGCAGAACGCCGACTTCCGGGAGTACTGCTCGACGGCGTTCGCGCAGTTCCCCGGCGAGGCGAAGAAGGGCAAGAAGCGGCCGACCTTCGGCATCCAGAACACCAACCGGCTGCTGACCGGCGTGTACGGCGGCAAGCCGTACGAGGGCATCGCGGGCGTGAAGAACGGCAACACCACCAACGCGGGCGCGACCTTCACCGGCGTCGCGCAGCGCGGCGACAAGGTCCTCCTCGTCACGGTCATGAACCCGGCGAAGAACGAGGCGAACGAGGTCTACAAGGAGACAGCGTCGCTGTTCGACTGGGGCTTCGCGGCGCGCGACAAGGTCGAGCCGGTGGGCCGGCTGGTCGGCCCGCAGAGCAAGGAGGGCGACGCGAGCAAGCACAGCGCCGCCAAGGGCAGCGGTAAGCACTCCGCCGCGCACCTGGCCGCGACGGACGGCGCCGAGGGCCGGAGCGGCGCGTGGACCGCGCTCGGCATCGCGGGCGGCGCGGTGGTGGTCCTGGGCGCCGTGGCCCTCGCGGTGCACCGCCGCTGGCCGCTCCCGGAGCTGGTACGGCGCCGCGGCCGCTGAGCCGGCGGTCGCGGAGGGCGCCGGGCGGCGTCCTCCGCGGCCCGGGCACCCGGCACCCCGGTGATCAGGCGGCGTCCTCCACCGCGCCGCCCGCCGGCGGGGCGTCCGGTACCTCGACCGGCTCGTCGGCCGGCTCCTGGGTGGCCGTCCAGGCCGCGCAGAAGACCAGCAGCTTCGCCGTGAAGTTGATCCACAGCAGCAGCGCGATCGGCGTGCCGAACGCGCCGTACATGCTCTTCGCCGCGACGCCCTGCAGATAGCCGCTGAGCGCGTACTTCAGCACCTCGAAGCCGACCGCGCCGATCAGTGACGCGACGGCCACGGAACGTGGCTTCGGTACGGCGCCGGGGAGCTGGGTCAGGACGTACGCCAGGAGCAGGAAGTCCGCCAGGACCGCGATCAGGAAGCCCGCCAGTTTGAGCAGGACGCTGCCCACGCCGCCCTCGGGAATGCCCAGGGCGTACGCCACCCGGCCCACCTCGGCCGATGCCACCGCCGAGCAGGCCAGCGAGGCGACCGCCACCCCGCCCAGGCCCAGCAGCAGGGCCCCGTCCCGGGCCTTCGCGACGAAGAAGTTCCCGTCCTCGTCGTCGGTCTCCCACACCGCACGCAGACAGTCCCGCAGCGACTGGACCCAGCCCACGCCCGTGAAGATCAGCGCGGCACCGGCGATCACCCCGACCGTGCCCGCGTTGTCCACCAGCGCCCCGACATCCAGCTGCTGGGCGATGCCGGGGACCTGCTCGGTCAGCTGGTGCTGGAACTGGCGGAGCTGCGCGTCGGTGAGCGTCGCGGCGCCGACCGCCGCCGAGACCGTGAGCAGCGGGAAGAGCGCCACGAAGCTGGTGAACGTGATGGCGGCGGCCAGCCGGGTCCAGTGCACGCGGTCCATCCGCTGATACGCCCGCCACAGGTGCGTACGCATCAGCCACACGACGGCCGGGCCGATCATCGGCAGCCTGGTCATCCACTCCATGAGCCGTGTGTACCCCCTCCGGCCGGCGTCCCGTCCGGCGGAACACTAACCTCCGGATGGCCGAACGACGCGCCGACGCGCGGGGGACAGCGCAGGCGGAAGGGGCCCGCGGGGTGTACCGGGAAGGCCGGAAGAGGGCTAGTGGGAGGGGGCCGGCGGCCGGGAGAGGTCCACCTGCCGGGGCACGCCCGCCACCGGCGCGCCGAAGGGGTACTTCCGCTCCAGCCGCCAGACGCCGTCCGCGCCCTGCTGGTACAGCGCGAAGCCGCCGATCGTCCAGGCCGCCTCGAAGTCCGCCAGCTCCCGCTGCGCGCGGTCCATCGCCTCCTCGGAGATGCCGTGCGCGACGGTGACGTGCGGGTGGTAAGGGAACTGCAGCTCACGTGCGCACGGCCCGGACGCGGCGCGGATGCGCTCCTGCAGCTCCGTGCAGCCCGCCTTGCCGTCGACGAGCTTGACGAAGACGACGGGCGAGAGCGGACGGAAGGTGTCCGTGCCCTTCAGCCGCAGCGTGAAGGGCCGGAAGTCCGCCGCGACCTCCGCGAGGTACTCCTCGACCCGCGGCAGGTCGGCGGGGTCGGCCTCGGTGGGCGGGAGGAGGGTGACATGCGTGGGAATGGCATGCGCGGCCGGGTCACCGAAGCCCGCGCGCTGCTCCTGGAGGAAGCGGCCGTACGGCTCCGGGACCGCGATCGAAACGCCGAGCGTTACGGTCCCCACTGCGTTCTCCTCCCTGAAAAGGATGGTTTCCCCGGATGCCAGTGTGCCGGGTGCGACGCCGTTCCGGCGAGCGTCGTCGGTCCCGCCCCGCCGGGACCTCCGGCCCCCTTGGCGGGGCCGGCGCCGTCCCGGCGGCACCGGTCAGTGCTTGGCGGGCAGGAAGCCGATCAGGTCGTATGTGGTGGCCAGCGTCTCGGCGGCCACCGCGCGCGCCTTCTCGGCACCCTTCGCCAGGATCGAGTCCAGCGTCTCGGGATCGTCGAGGTATTCCTTCGTACGGTCCCGGAACGGTGTGACGAAATCGACCATCACCTCGGCGAGGTCGGTCTTGAGCGCGCCGTACATCTTGCCCTCGTAGTCCTTCTCCAGCTGCGGGATGTCCGTGCCGGTGAGGGTGGAGAGGATGGTCAGCAGGTTGCTGACGCCCGGCTTGGCCTCGCGGTCGAAGCGGATCACCGTGTCCGTGTCGGTCACCGCGCTCTTGATCTTCTTGGCCGTGACCTTGGGCTCGTCGAGCAGGTCGATGATGCCCTTCGGCGAGGACGCCGACTTGCTCATCTTGATCGTCGGGTCCTGAAGATCCTGGATCTTCGCGGTCTCCTTGACGATGTACGGGTTGGGGATCGTGAACGTGTCACCGAAGCGCTGGTTGAAGCGGTCCGCGAGATCACGGGTCAGCTCCAGGTGCTGGCGCTGGTCCTCACCCACCGGGACCTGGTTGGCCTGGTACAGCAGGATGTCCGCGACCATCAGAACGGGGTACGTGAAAAGGCCGACCGTCGTACGGTCCTGGCCCTGCTTCGCCGACTTGTCCTTGAACTGGGTCATGCGGGACGCCTCGCCGAAGCCGGTGAGGCAGTTCAGCACCCAGGCGAGCTGCGCGTGCTCGGGGACGTGGCTCTGGACGAAGAGGGTGCAGCGCTCGGGGTCCAGACCGGCCGCGAGCAGCTGGGCGACCGCGACGCGGGTGTTCGCGCGCAGCTCCTTCGGATCCTGCGGCACGGTGATCGCATGCAGGTCCACGACCATGTAGAACGCGTCGTGGGACTCCTGGAGGGCTACCCACTGGCGGACCGCGCCGAGGTAATTGCCGAGGTGGAAGGAGCCGGCGGTGGGCTGGATACCGGAAAGCACACGCGGACGATCGAGAGCCATGGCACACATTCTCTCAGGTCCCCGGGGCGGCCCGGCCGCCGGTGGGAATACCGCCGGGTACGGCCGGAACCGGGGCCCCGCCGCTCACCCCGGGCGACCGCCGCGCGCGGCGGCGACGGCCGTGGCCGCCTCGGCGGCGAGCCGGACGGCGAGGGTGCGGGCGAGGAGGACGACGGCGCCGGGCGCCACCGCCGCGGCCGCCGCCGCGCGCATCCGCTCGGTGTAGCCGATGCAGTCCAGGACCAGCCACCGGGCACCGGCGGCGGCCAGCTCCCGGGCGGCCGACGCCACGGCCTCGGGGGCGCCCGGCGCGTACGGGTCGGCGGCGGCCACCGAGACCGGGCCCGGCAGCAGCTCCGCCCAGCGGCGGCCCACGTCCTCGCGCTGGGCGGGCAGCGGGCAGACCACACCGACCGCGGCGCGGTCCGCGAGGGCCCGTACGCCCTGCTGTACCAGGGGCTCGGCGTGCAGCAGCGGCCCCGTACCGGGCACGGCCGGGAAATGGCCCGTGCACAGCAGCAGGGTGGCGTCGGCGCCATCGCGCTCGCAGCGGGCCACGGCGTCCCGCATACGGGGCGCGAGCGCGTCGTGGCCGAGCACGACGGAGGAGCCGTCGCGCAGCCGGGAGATCAGGGGCGCCTCGCCCTCGACGGGGGCCAGCGCGGCACGGGTGCGCGCGCCCTCCGGGCCGTCGAAGCGGTCCTCGTCGAGCGCGCCGTGCTCGACGACCCCGAAGCCGGCGAGGAGCGGGCGGGCATCGCCGGTCAGGTCGGTGCGGGGCGCCTGGCCGATGGTGACCAGGCCGAGCGTGGGGGGCCGGACGGGCTGCTGGACGGGGCGCTGCGCGGGCTGCTGCACGGGATTCCTTTCGCGGCGGCGACCGGGCGGGCGGGGCCGGGGCCCCGCCCGCCGGACGGGGCTCAGAACGCCTTGTAGATCTGACTCACGTCGTTGAGGGAGCTGCCCGCGACCAGACCGGCGCCGACCAGGGCGAGGTCGTTGTCGGCGGTCTCGCCGGCCGTACCCGGGTCCGCGTTCTCCCGGGCCGCGCGCCGGCGGCGGTGGCGGACGTACGCGAAGCGGACGGCGAGTGCGAGCAGCACCAGCCAGCCGGCCTGCGGGGTGGCGACCAGCAGGCCGGTGGCCAGCAGGACGCCCATCTGGCGGGAGGAGCCGCCGAAGAACTGGACGATCGCGCCGGGAATGGCCCACAGCGCCATCATCGTCAGCGCGTGCCCGTCGGTGAGGCCGGCCTTGATGGTGTCGACGTAGACCTGGGCGACCGGCGGGACCCGGCCGTCCGAGAAGAACGGCTTCCAGGCGACGGCCACCACCACGACGGCGACGGCGAAGCCGACGAGCTGCGCGAGGTACTGCTGCCGGCGCCCGGCCGTCTCGTACGGGTGCCACGGCACGGCGCCCTTGCGCAGCAGCCAGCCGGCCTTGAAGTCGAAGCCGACGTCGGCGAAGGCGGGGCCGGTGGAGGCGGCGTACCCGACGAGGAGGGCGAGGGGGACCATCGGGATGCCCACGACGAGCCCGACGATCAGGAAGATCAGCGTCACCGCGAAGGCGGGGAACCAGCCGGAGTGCATGGCGGCGAGGCCGACGATCAGCTGGTGGACGAGGGCGGCGAACCCGGCGAGCAGTACCCAGCCGGCCAGCCCGGCGCCGGACATGTCGGCGCTCACGCCGCCGACGAAGGCGATCAGGACCGCGCCGATCAGGAAGAGCACCAGGCCCTCCAGCAGGCCGCGGCGGAGCCGGGCGGCACTGACCGTACGCACCCCGGCGTCGAAGCGGTCGTCCTCGCCGCGGACCACGGCCGCCCCACCCCCGGCGGCCTGCGCCTCCCCCTGCGCGTTCTCCTTCGCCTTCCCCTTCGCGCCCTTGCGGTCGCGCATCATCAGGACCGCCTGGACCAGGGCCACCAGACCGGCGCCGATCATGACGCCGTGCGGCACGTAGTTCGCCGCGAGGTCGACGTGCAGGACGGTCGGCGCGTACTGGGCCACGAGCAGGCCGATGCCGAACATCAGCAGAGCCCAGATGTTGCCGAGGAACGCCACGCCCGCCGCGCTCATCGGCAGCTTGAAGAGGGAGCCGACCAGGCCGACGACGGCGCTGAGGCCGAGCATCCCGGCCTTGCGGCCGCCCTCGTCACCGGCCTTGATCGTCTCGGCCGCCGCGATCCCCGCAGGCCAGGCCGCCGAGGCGGGCAGCAGGCGGGAGTCGAAGACCCGGTAGAGCACCCAGCTGTCGACGGCGAGCCCGATGACGGCGCCGCCCAGCATCGGCCACACCAGTCCGGGCCGCCCCAGGAGGAACGGCACGGCGATGGGCGTGACCAGGGAGTTGGCGGCGGCGAAGGTGGACCCGGAGATCGCGGACTGCACCAGGTTCTGGCGGTGCGGGTCGCGCATGCGGGACAGCGCGGCGAAGGAGATCCGGCCGATCAGCATGGCGATGAGGGCGCCGATGACCGAGGTGTTGGGCGCGATGCCGAGGGTGGTGATCAGCACGAGGCCGATGACCGAGCCGAGCACGGACAGCACGACCGTCACGACGAGCGTGACGGGCTCGAAGGCTCTGGGGTGCCGGCCGGACGCGGCGGGCGCGGCCGGGGCGGGGGCCGGGGTGGGACGCATGGGGACTCCGGGGGCGGGGTGGGTCAGTGGGCGGTCGCTCAGGCCTCCGCAGCCGCCTGCAGCTGCTTCATCGGGCCGTACAGCTCCACAAGGCGGGCGAATTCCTCGGCGTCGTGGAAGCGCACCGCGCCCCGGCCGAACTCCTTCGCCGTCTCCACGGCGAAGCGCGCGGCGGCGGCGATGTCGGTCTCGTGGCTGGCGCCCGTGGCGCAGCCGGCGACCGCCGGGCCGGTGGTGAGCGCGAGGCCGACCACGGGCGCGTCGGTGGCCACGCACGGCTGCATGATCGAGTTGATGTGGTGCACGCCGTTGCCGTACGGGGTGATGTCCTGCGTGGTGATCGGCAGGACGTGCGCGTCGGCGCCGGTGACCGTCTCCAGTACGCCGAGCAGGGTGTCGCTGACGCGCAGGATCCAGCCCTCCTTGACGGTCGGCGACAGGGCGAGGCCGCGGTGGTTGAGGAGGCGGTTGCCCTTGGTGGTGTCGATGGAGACGACGGCGTCCATCTCCGGGGAGATCTCGTTGCGGTTGCAGTCGAGGATCGAGACCGGCGAGTCCATGAAGGGCACCGGGTCGTGCGGGCGGGTGGGCGCGTCGGGGCACACGTGGGTGCTGAGGACGACGTCGCCCTCCAGGACGTCGCCGCGCCCGTACATGTCGAGCAGCTTGGCCGCGGCGGCGAGGGCCGAGACCGCGCCGTCCGCGTCGGAGACCAGGCCGATGCGCTCCGGGCGGGCGCCGACGCCGCCGAGCCGGCCCAGGATGCCGAGGGTCGGCGCGCCGCCGCCGGCGGCCTTGCCGCGGCTGCCGGGAACGACGACCTTCACGAAGTCGGTGCCGCCCTGGTGGCCCTCGACGCGCGTGACGGTGATCTCCGGCTTCGGCCCGGCCGGCAGGGCCTCACCGGTCTCCGCGGCGGCCGTCTCCAGGACGGAGCGCAGGTGGTCGGCGAGGAGGCGGCCGCTGGTGCGCGGCCGGTCGAGGAGGTCGAGGACTTCGAGGGCGTGCTTGAGCACGGGGGCTCCTTGGGGCGCGTTGGTGCGAAGGGAGTCGGGTGGGACCCGACGTCTCCAGCAGCCTGCTCCCGGGTTTTCTTTTTCAGCAACCATTTCTCTATATGAGAGAAAGCGTCTCGCATACCGCCGTCAGGGTGCCTAGGATGCCGACGTGACCGCAGAACGCGCCCCCCTCCAGACCGTCGACCGCGCCCTCCAGGCCCTGCTCGCCTTCTCCCAGGACCGGGACGAGTGGGGCGTGACCGACCTGGCCGCCGAGTTCGGCTGGGACAAGTCCGTGGCGCAGCGGCTGCTCGCCTCGCTCACCCACCGCGGCTTCCTGGTCTCCGACGAGGTGACCCGCCGCTACCGCCTCGGCCCCGCCGTCTGGCACCTCTCCACCGCCTGGGAACGGCACGGCGGCATGGCGGGACTGGTCCGTCCGGCGCTGCGCGAGCTGGCGGCGGCCAGCGGGTTCACGGCGCTGTTCGCGGTGCCGGACGGCGCGCACCTGCGCTGCGTCGAGCCCGCGGAGGGCGCGTCCGGGCCGCTGCGCGCGTACCGGCTGTCCGACGAGCTGTATCCGGGGCACGCCGGGGCGACCTCCCGCGCGTACTTCGGCATGCTCTCCCCCGGCGCCCGGGCCACGCTGCTCTACGGGCGGCCCATGGCGCGGTTCAGCGACCGTACGGTGACCGATCCGGAGCGCCTCGAAGAGCTGATGTGCCGGGTGCCGGTGGACGGTTACGCGTACTCCGAGGGCGAGTACGACCCGGCCACGGCGGGGCTGGCGGTGCCGGTACTGGTCCGCTCGCACCCCATCGGCTCCCTCACCCTGGTAGGCCCGCACGAACAGCTGAGCGGCCCGCGGGAGGAGCTGCTCCGTCCGCTGCGGTCCGCCGCCACGGCGCTCGGCGAGCTGCTCTCCCCGCGCCGCCACGGCCGTCCCGGCCGCCCCACCGCCCCGAAGAAAGGCTGATCCCGATGAAGCTGCTCCTGCTGTCCAACTCCACGGCGCCCGGCCGCGAGTACCTCGACCACGCCCGCGACGCCATCGCGGAGCATCTGCGCGGCGTGTCCGAACTGCTCTTCGTGCCGTACGCGTTGGCCGACCACGACGGCTACACGGCGAAGGTCGCCGCGTTCATGGAGACGCTCGGCATACGAGTGCGCGGCGTCCACACCGGCGAGCCGCGGCAGTTGGCGGCGCGCACCGAGGCGGTCTTCATCGGCGGCGGCAACAGCTTCCGGCTGCTGAAGTCGCTCCAGGAGCGCGGTCTGCTGGACGCGATCCAGGAGCGGGTGGCGGCGGGCGCCCCGTACATGGGTTCCAGCGCGGGCACGAACATGGCCTGCCCGACGCTGCGCACCACCAACGACATGCCCATCGTCCAGCCGGACGGCTTCGCGACGCTGGGGCTGCTGCCCTTCCAGATCAACCCGCACTACCTGGACGCCTCCCCAGACACCTCGCACATGGGCGAGACCCGTGAGGAGCGGCTGACGCAGTTCCTGGAGGAGAACGCCGTCCCTGTCCTCGGCATGCGCGAGGGCACCTGGCTGCGGCGCGACGGGGACCGGCTGGAGCTGGCCGGGGTCGCGGCCGGGGCGCGGCTGTTCACGCCCGGCGCCGCGCCGTCCGAGCACGGCCCCGGTACCGACCTGAGCGCCCTGCTCACGGCGGACGCCCGGTTCGACGTACGCAGCGCCGGCTAGCGGAATCCTGCCGCCGGGCGGGCGTCGGCGCCCGCCCGCGGCCCGGAGGACCGTCCCGGTGGCGTACGAGGCGTCCGGCGAGAGCAGCCAGGCGATGGCGGCGCCGATGCCGCGGCTGCCGCCGGTGACGAGGGTGACGGGGCGGGTGGTGGCCATGCGGCGGTTCCGGGCGGTGGTCGGTCGGGCGTGCGCGGTGCGCGCGTGCGCTCAGGGAGCCGGGGGAAGGGACCGCAGGAGCGCGTCCAGGGCGCCCGAGAAGGCGTGGTCGGGCGGGTGACCGTAACCGACGACCAGGCCGTCCGGGGGCGTGTCCGGACGGGACTGCGCGTCCGGGCCGGGCCGGTCGTCCGGGCCGGGCTGCGCGTCCGGGCCCGTCGGCGGCGGGGCCGTGAAGGTCGCCAGGCCCTCCAGGGCGAGGCCGTTGCGCCGGGCGGCCCGCAGCGTGGCCGGTTCGGTGCCCGGGGGCAGGCGGAAGACCACGTGCAGCCCGGCGGCGAGACCGGTGACCCGGACGTGCGGCGCGTGGGCGGCGAGCGCGGCGACGAGCTGGTCGCGGCGGCGCCGGTAGCGCAGCCGCATGGTGCGGACGTGCCGGTCGTAGGCGCCGCCGGAGAGGAACTCCGCGAGGGTCAGCTGGTCCAGGGAGCCGGACTGCCACTCGCCGGTGCCCTTCAGGTCGAGCAGCGGCGCGACGAGCCGGTCGGGCAGCACGAGCCAGGAGAGCCGGAGGGCCGGGGCGAGGCTCTTGCTGGCGGTGCCCAGGTACACGACGTGGTCCGGGTCCAGGCTCTGGAGGGCGCCCACCTGCCGCCCGTCGTACCGGAATTCGCCGTCGTAGTCGTCCTCCAGGACCAGCCCGCCGGTCCGCCGCGCCCAGTCCACGGCGGCGGCCCGGCGGTCCGGGTGCAGCGGTACGCCGGTGGGGAACTGGTGCGCGGGGGTGAGCAGCACGGCGCCGGGCCGGCCGGTGAGCGTGTCGGTGCGGGCGCCGTGCGCGTCCACCGGGAGCGGTACGGTCCGCAGTCCGGCGCGGTCCAGGACGTCGCGGTGGAAGGGCAGGCCGTAGGACTCCACCGCGGCTTCGCGGGCCCCGGCCTGCCGCAGCAGCCGGGCGAGGAGGGAGAGGCCCTGCATGAAGCCCGCGCAGAGGACGATCCGGTCGGGGTGGGCGTGCACGCCGCGGGCGCGCGCGAGGTAGTCGGCGAGGACGGTCCGCAGTTCGGGCCGGCCGGCCGTGGTGCCGTACCCGAAGGCCTCGCTCGGCGCCGTGGTGAGCGCCTGCCGGGCCGCGGCGAGCCAGGCGGTGCGGGGGAAGGCGGAGACGTCGGGGGTGCCGGCGGTGAGGTCGTAGGCGGGCGGCGGGGGCGCGGCGGGCTGCTGCGGCCGGGGGCGGGCCGGCGCGGGGGCGGCCGGGGTCCGCGACACGCGCTCCGCCACTCGGGTGCCGGACCCCTGGCGTGCGGTGAGCCAGCCTTCGGCGACCAGTTCGGCGTAGGCCTCGGCGACGGTGTTGCGGGCCAGGCGCAGGTCGGCGGCGAGTGTGCGGGAGGACGGCAGGCGGGTGCCGGGCGCGAGCCGCCCGGTGCGTGCCGCGTCGCGCAGGGCGTGCACGAGGGCGGCGCGTTTGCCCTGGGTACCGGGGAGATCCAGGTACAGATCGCGCCCGAAAGCGGCCCAGGAATCGGTCATGGAAATGGACCATACCGAGGGACCGGTCCGGACGTAGCGTCGGACTCATGACGACGAACACGACGACCGGCCAGGGCGCCGGCACGCACGGGCCCCGCCTGAACTGGTCGGAGCACGCCCCCGAGGTCTTCAAGGCCATGCTCCGCCTGGAGACGGCGGCCAGGAAGGGCCTCGACCCCGCGCTGGTGGAACTGGTGAAGATCCGGGCCTCGCAGCTCAACCACTGCGCGTACTGCCTCGACATGCACATCACGGACGCCCGCAAGGCCGGCGAGACCGAGCAGCGGATCTACTTCCTCAGCGCCTGGGAGGAGGCCGCCGACGCGTACACCGAGAAGGAGCAGGCGGCGCTCGCGCTGACCGAGGCCGTCACGGTCCTCACCGATGGTTTTGTGCCGGACGCGGTGTACGAGCAGGCCGCCGCGCGGTTCGAGGAGGCCGAGCTGGCCCAGCTCATCGCTCTGATCACCACCATCAACGCCTGGAACCGCTTCGCTGTGACCTGCCGGCTCACCCCGGAGTCCCTGAAGTGACGGCGGCGCGGCTGCGCGCCCTGCACCACGGCCGGGCCCCCGGGGACCCGCTCGTGCTGCCCGGCCCCTGGGACGCCGCGAGCGCGCGGGTCTTCGCGGACGCCGGTTTCGAGGCGCTGGCCACGCCGAGCGCGGGTATCGGCGAGTCGCTGGGATACGGGGACGGGCACACCCCGGCGGACGAGATGTTCGCGGCCGTCGCCCGGATCACCCGGGCGGTCGACGTGCCGGTCACCGCCGACGTGGAGGCGGGGTACGGCCTGCCCGCCAAGGAGCTGGTCGAGCGGCTCCTGGACGCGGGTGCCGTGGGCTGCAACCTGGAGGACTCCGACGCGGCGGCCGGCACCCTGCGGGACGCCGGGGAGCAGGCGGAGTGGCTCGCGGAGGTGCGGGCCGCCGCCGGCGACGCGCTGGTGATCAACGCCCGGATCGACACGTTCCTGCGCGGCGTGTCCGGGGCGGCGCCGGCCGTGGAGCGGGGGCTGCGGTACGTCGCGGCGGGCGTGGACTGCGTATATCCGATCCTCGCGCCGCCGGAGCTGCTGGCGGAGCTGGCCGCGGGCATCGGCGCCCCGGTCAACGCGGTGGCCGTGCCCGGCGGGCCGGCCCCGCGCGAGCTGGGCGCCGCGGGCGCGTCCCGCGTCACCTTCGGCGGCGGGCTCCAGCATCAGGCCATGGAGACGCTGCGCGGGGTGGCGGCGGCGCTGCGGGCGGGCTGAACGCAGCGGTGGCCGCTTCCGTACGGGTACGGAAGCGGCCACCGGACGTCCTACCGACGCCCGCCGTGGGTCACTGCCCGGCGAACTTCTTGCTGATCGCGTCGAAGACGCCCTCGGCCTCCGGGCCGAGGTGCGGGCCGGCCAGCCAGGTGTGGTCCAGCGAGCCGATGGAGCTGTTGGAGACGAGGGAGAGTTCGCCGTTGTGGTCGGCGAGCCAGCCGCCGCCGGAGGTGCCGCCGGTCATGCTGCAGCCGATCCAGTGCATGGCCGGGGTGGACTGAGCCATCGTCAGCCGCACCGGCCGGTCGAGGCAGTTCATCATCTTCGCGCCGTCGTAGGGCGGGGCCTGCGGGTAGCCGATCGCCTTGACGCCGTTGAGGCCGCCGGTCACGCCGTTGCCCTGGGGCGCGTCGAACCAGACCGGGACGGAGGTGCCGACGGTCTCCTCCAGCGACTTGCCGCCGCCGTTCTCCGGCTTCACGTGCAGCACGGCGAAGTCGTAGGCGGACGCGGCGTTGCCGCTGTGGCCGCCGCCCTCGATCCACTGCGTGGAGGTCTGCGACCAGTCGGCCCACCAGGTGCCGTACGGGCTGACGTTCTGCTGCGAGGAGGCGGCGACCTGGTTGGCGGGCAGCCCGCTGTCGTTGTACGAGGGCACGAAGACGATGTTGCGCATCCAGCCGCCGCTGCTGCCGGAGTGCACGCAGTGGCCCGCGGTCCACACCAGGTTGGACTTGCCCGGGTTGGCCGGGTCGGAGACGACGGTGCCCGAGCAGACCATGGGGCCGTCGGGGCTGTCGAAGAAGATCTTCCCGATGGGCGCCATGTGCTGGTGGTACGGGCGCTCGACCTGCTGGGCGGTGACGGGCCGCGGCTCGGGGTCGGTGGCGCCGCCGGAGCCGGTGCTCTGCGTGGTCACCACGGGAGCGTCCTCGGCCTTCGCCATCCGGGACGGCTTCCACAGGTCCTTGATGACGGGGTTGGCGAACTCGGACGCCTTGCGGGCCCAGGTCTCCTTGTCCCAGTTCTTCCAGCCGCCCTGCTCCCACTTCTTCAGGGAGTCCAGGCTCTTGGGCAGGCCGTTGGGCAGCTTGGGCAGGTCGGACGAGCCGCCGGCCTCCGCCGCGCTGTCCTGGCCCTCGGCCTTGGTGTCCTCAGGCCCGCAGGCGGTGGCGGTGACGAGCAGTGCGGCGACCGCGACTGCGGCTGCTGCGGTACGGCGTATGGATGGCATGACCCTTACTCCCCGTTATGACCTACTGTGCGACTGGCAAATTGTCATGACCCCATTCAGGGCCCGCCCTACTATGCCGCCAAGCCGGGGTTGACGCGCGAGTAGGGGCTTGTGATGCACGTCTTACTGGAGACGGAACGGCTGCGTTTGCGCGCCTTTTCGGGGGCGGACCTGGACAATCTGCGTGAGCTGCACGCGGATCCCGAAGTCATGCGATATCTGGACAGCGGACGGCCGGCGCCCGGACTTCTCGTCACGCGGTACGCCGGCCCCGCGCAATTCGGATACTGGGCCGCCGAGGAACGGGAAACCGGCGGGTTTCTCGGCTGGTTCGAATTCCGGCCCGTGCGCGAGGACCGCACGGACGAGGCCGAGCCGGGATACCGGCTCCGGCGCTCCGCCTGGGGAAAGGGTTACGCCACCGAGGTCTCCCGGGCGCTGCTCGACCGCGGGTTCGCGGAGCTGGGCGTGGCGCGGGTGACGGCCACGACGATGGCGGTGAACACGGGGTCCCGGCGGGTGCTGGAGAAGTGCGGGCTGCGGTATGTCCGCACCTTCCACGAGGAATGGCCGGACCCGCTGCCGGGCGCCGAACACGGCGACGTGGAATACGCGCTGACCGCCGCGGAACGGGCCCGGCCGAATGACGACGGCCGGGCACCCCCCGAGGGGCGCCCGGCCGTCTCACCGCCGGTGTTTCAGCGGGTCACTTCTTCGGCAGCCACTTCTGCCATACGTCCGGGTTCTTCTTCACCCAGCTCGCGGCCGCGTCCTCCGGGGACATGTGCTTGGACGCGATGAGCTCCGAGACGTAATTCTGGTCGCCCACCGACCACTTGAAGTTCTTCAGGAACTTCGCGGCCGAGCTGTTGCCCTTGGCGAAGTCGGCGTTGAAGAACTTCTGCAGCGGAGTCGTCGGATAGGCGCAGTCGATCGTCGTCGGATCCTTGGTGCCCTCGTCCGCGCAGTCCTTCGTGTACTTCGGGAGCTTGACCTCCTTCAGCGGCAGCTGGTTGAAGAGCCAGTGCGGCTCGTACCAGTACGTCAGGAAGGGCTTCTTCTCCTTGGCGAACTGCTGCATCTGCGTGATCTGGGCCGCCTCGGACCCGGCGAAGACCACCTCGTAGTCCAGCTTGAGGTTCTTCACCAGGGCCTTGTCGTTGGTGACATAGGACGGCGAACCGTCCATCAGCTGGCCCTTGTCGCCGCTCTCGGCGGTCCGCAGCTGCTTGGCGTACTTGTTGAGGTTCTTCCAGTTCAGTACGTCCGGGTGCTTGTCCGCCCAGTACTTGGGGACCCACCAGCCGATGTGGCCGTCGACGCCGAGATCACCACCGCGGGTGATGGTCTTCTTCTCGTCGATGTACAGCTTCTCCTGGGTGGGGTGGCCCCAGTCCTCCATGATCGCGTCCACCCGGCCCTGGCTGAGCGCGTCCCAGGCCGGGGTCTCGTCCACCTGGACGGTGTCGACCCGGTAGCCCAGCTCGTGCTCCAGCAGGTACTTGGCGACCGCGACGTTGGACTGCGCGCCCACCCACGTCTGCGTGGAGAGGGTGACCGTCTTGGTCCCGGCAGCCGCCGCGAAGGGCGACGTCTGCTTGGTCATGTCGGCCTTGCCGCAGCCGCTGAGGGCCACCAGCAGGGCGCCGGTCAGCGCGGTCGCGCCGACTGCCGTGGCCGTGGTCCGCATACGTGTACGGGTCATGGTCAGGCTCCCTTCCCCGCACGGCGGTCCGTGGGCTGCGTGACCCGGTCCAGCATCAGGCCCAGGCAGACGATGGCGATACCGGCGATCATGCCGAGGCCCAGGTCACCGGTGGACAGGCCGGCGACGACGTCGTAACCGAGCGCGCCACCGCCCACCAGGCCGCCGATGATGACGACGGCGAGGACCAGCACGACGCCCTGGTTGACGGCCAGCAGCAGCGCGGGCCGGGCCAGCGGCAGCTGCACCTGGCGGAGCTGCTGCCAGCGGGTGGCGCCGAGCGACTGCGCCGACTCCATGGCGGCCGGGCTGACCTGGCGCAGGCCCTGGGTGGTGATGCGGATGACGGCGGGCAGCGCGTAGACGACGGCCGCCGCGGCGGCCGGGGCGCGGCCCACGCCGAACAGCGCGACCACCGGGATCAGGTACACGAACTGCGGCATGGTCTGGCAGACGTCCAGCACCGGCCGGAGGATCTTCTCCATCCGGGCGCTGCCGGCCGCGAGCACGCCGACGCCGATGCCCACGACAAGGGTGACGACCAGCGCGGACAGCACCTGCGACAGGGTGTTCATGGACGGCACCCAGACGCCGAGCACGCCGATGACGGCGAGCGCGACGGTCGCGGTCAGCGCGGTGCGCCAGGTGCCGATCAGCCAGGCCAGCGCGGCGACGATCAGCAGCGCACCCCACCAGGGCAGTGCGGTCAGGCCGTCGCGGAGCGGGTTGAGCACCCAGGAGGTGAAGCCCGCGGCCCAGTCGGCGGTGCCGCCGATGACGGGGATGCCGGAGTAGAGGTGGTCCACCATCCACTCCTTGAACTCGTTGACCGGCGGCGCGATGTCGGTCACCGCGGCGGACGGCCAGATCAGCGAGCCGGTGAGCCGGCCCGCCACGACCGCGAGCACGGTCACGACGGCGACGGCGGGCCAGACGAACCGGCCGCGCAGCCAGGCGGGGCCGGTGCCCTGCTCGGCGCCGAGCCGCTCCCCGGCCTTGGCGGTGGTGCGGTCCATGACGATGGCCAGCAGCACGATCGGGATCGAGGCGGCCAGCGCGGAGCCGACGTCCACGGAGGCCAGCGCCTGGTACACGCGGTCACCGAGACCGGCCGCGCCGATCATCGAGGCGATGACCACCATGGACAGGCCCATCATGATCGTCTGGTTGACGCCGAGCAGCAGTTCCTTGCGGGCCAGCGGCAGCCGGGCGGTCAGCAGCCGCTGCCGTCCGGTGGCACCGAGCGAGGACACGGCCTCCAGGACGCCGGCGTCGGCGCCGCGCAGGCCGAGCGCGGTGAGCCGGGCCATCGGCGGGGCCGCGTAGATCACGGTGGCGAGCAGTGCCGCGGGGACACCCATGCCGAAGACCATGACGAACGGCAGCAGGTACGCGAAGGCCGGCAGCACCTGCATGGTGTCCAGCACCGGCCGCAGCACGCGGAACATCCGGTCCGAGAGGCCGCCGACGAGGCCGAGCGCCGCGCCCACGACGATCGAGACGAGCACCGCGACGACCATCAGGGCGATGGTCTGCATGGTCGGCACCCACATCCCGAGCACGCCGCTGACCAGCAGCGACACCAGCGCGGTCGCGGCGATGCGCAGTCCGGCGACGCGCCAGGCGACGAGGGTGACCAGCGCGGTCACGCCGGTCCAGCCGAGCGCGAGGAGGCAGACGTAGACGGCGCGTACGGAGATGACGATGCCGTTGGAGAGGTGGCCGAGGAAGTAGACGAAGAGCCAGTGCGAGTCGCGGTTGTCCACGATCCAGGTGCTGGCGTCGCCGAACGGACCGGAGAGGTCGACGGTCAGCGCGTGCGGCCAGACGCCGCTCGCCCACTTGCCGCTGACGAGGGGCACGAGGACGGCCGCTGCGACGGCGAGCACGAGGAGCTTGCCGAGGGCGCCGTGGCGCAGCGAGGCGGTGAGGCGGGCCGCGCGCGGGGAAGCGCCGGCCGGTGCGGTGGTGGCGGGACTGGTCGTGGCGGCGCTCACACGCGCCCCCGCTTCGCGGTACCGGCCGGCACGTTGTTCAGCGCGGCGGCGCGCTGCGCTTCGTGCCAGTACCGGCGGGCCGCGGCACGCAGCCCTCGCAGGGTCAGCGGCCGGGCGGCCGCGGGGCGGGCTCTGAGGTTCAGCGTCACGGGGACGGTGGGGACGGTACGGGGATGCATCAGACGGCCGCCTTCCCGTGGTCCGTCTCGTCCTCGACCGGCCCGTCCTTGGCGGGGTCCGTCTCGTCGAGCCGGGCCACGACGTTGAGGAGGCACTCGTGGTCCACGACGCCCAGGCAGCGGCCGTCCTCGACGACGCGCGCCGCGCCGCCGGAGCGGACCACGGTCTCGATCGCGTCGGAGATCAGCGTGTCGGGGGCGAGCGTGGCGCCCTCGCCGGCCTCGGCGTCCTCGGCGGGCCGCATGGCTCGGCGTACGGTCAGGACCTGCTCGCGCGGCACGTCGCGGACGAAGTCCCGGACGTACTCGTCGGCCGGGGAGCCGACGATCTCCTCGGGGGTGCCGAGCTGCACGATCTTCCCGTCCCGCATCAGGGCGATGCGGTCGCCGAGCAGCAGGGCCTCGGCGAGGTCGTGGGTGATGAAGACCATCGTGCGGCCCTCGTCCTTGTGCAGGCGGATGACCTCTTCCTGCATGTCGCGCCGGATGAGCGGGTCCAGCGCGCTGAAGGGCTCGTCGAAGAGCAGGATCTCGGGGTCCACGGTGAGCGCACGGGCCAGGCCGACGCGCTGCTGCTGGCCGCCGGAGAGCTGGCCGGGGCGGCGCTGCTCCAAGCCGCCGAGACCGACCTTCTCGACCATCTCCATGGCCTTGGCGCGGCGTTCGGCCTTGCCGACGCCCTGGATCTCCAGCCCATAGGCCACGTTGTCCAGCACCGTACGGTGCGGCAGCAGGCCGAAGTGCTGGAAGACCATGGCGGCGCGGTGCCGGCGCAGCTCGCGCAGCGCGGACTTGTCCATGCCGCGCACGTCCTCGCCGTCCATCTCCAGGTCGCCGCTGGTCGGCTCGATGAGCCGGGTCAGGCAGCGGACGAGGGTGGACTTGCCGGAGCCCGAGAGCCCCATGACGACGAAGACCTCGCCCTTCTTCACGTCGAAGGAGACGTCACGGACGGCGGCGGTGCAGCCGGTCTTCTCGCGCAGCTCCTGCGCGGAGAGGCCGGTGAGGCCGGCGTCCCCCGGCACCTTCTCGGCCTTGGGCCCGAAGACCTTCCACAGGTTGCGGACGGCGAAGACGGCGTCCTGCCCGGCTGCCGAACCCTCCGGCGTGGTCGGGGACTTGTCGTTGGCGGATGCGTCGATGACGGTACCGGCCATCACGCATCACCTCCCTGGGTCGGGGTCTCGGTGAGAATCTCGGCGCACTTCTCCCCCACCATCAGGACGCCGATCATCGGGTTCACGGCGGGCATCGTCGGGAAGACGGACGCGTCCGCGATACGGATACCGCTCAGCCCGCGAATCTTCAACTGCGGGTCTACAACGGCCAGTTCGTCGTCCGGTGCACCCATCTTGCAGGTGCCGGCGGGGTGGTAGACGGTGTGCGCGGCCTTGCGCACGAGCTCGCTGATCTCGGCGTCGTCGGTGACGTCGGGGCCGGGGAAGACCTCGCGCTTGAGCCACTTCGCGAACGGCTCGGCCTGCGCGACCTTGCGCGCCAGCTTGATGCCGTCGACGAGGGTCTGCCCGTCGTAGTCGCCCTCGTCCTCGAAGTACTTGAAGTCGAGTGCGGGCTTGACCTCGGGGTCGGCGGAAGTCAGGTAAAGACGGCCGCGGGAGCGGGACTTCGGGATGTTCGGGGTCATCGACACACCGTGCTCGGGGCGCTCGTAGCCCAGCCGCTCCGGGTTGTCGGTGAAGGGGATCTGGTAGAAGTGGAACATCAGGTCCGGGCCCTTGTGGTCCGGGTCCCGCTTCACGAAGAGGCCCGCGTCGGAGTCCATCGCGGAGTTGCCCGGGAGCGGCCCGTTGGTCTCCCAGACGATGACCGACTCGGGGTGGTCGATGAGGTTCTCGCCGACGCCCGGCAGGTCGACCACGCAGTCGATGCCCAGCGCTTCCAGGTCCTTCTTCGGACCGATGCCGGAGTGCATCAGCAGCCGCGGGGTGTCCACCGCACCGGCGCAGACCAGCACCTCGCGGCCGGCCTCCAGGTAGATCTCCTCGCCGTCCTTGGTACGGACGTGGACGCCCTTGGCGGTGGTGCCGTCCAGCTCCAGCTTGTGCGCCCAGGTCTCCAGCAGCAGCGTGAGGTTCGGGCGGTCCCCGGCCTCCATGTGCGGGTGCAGGTAGGCGACGGAAGCGGACGACCGCTTGTTGTTCTCCGGGTGGTACGACAGGTCGAAGAACCCGACGCCCTCCTCGAACGGCTGGTCGTTGAAGCCGACGACCTCGGGGACGTCGAGGGCGGTCTTGGTGGCCTCGATCCAGTCCGTGGCGATCTGGTTCTGGTCCTTCTTCGCCACCCGCACGATGTTGTTGCGCAGCTTGCCGAAGTACGGGTCCATCGCCTTGGCGTTCCAGCCCTTGGCGCCCGCCTCTTCCCACTCGTCCCAGTCGGACGGCAGCGGCTTGAAGGAGATCAGGGTGTTGTGCGACGAGCAGCCGCCGAGGACCTTGGCGCGGCTGTGCAGGATGTGCGAGTTGCCGCGCGGCTGCTCGGTGGTCGTGTACTCGTAGTCCAGGTCACCGCCGAGCAGGCCGAGCCACTTGCGCAGCGTCAGCACGTCCTCGCGATCGATGTCGGACGGGCCGCCCTCGATGACGGCGACGGTGACGTCGGGGTCCTCGGTCAGGCGCGAGGCGATCACTGAACCTGCGGTGCCGCCGCCGACGATCACGTAGTCCGCTGACATCTTCTTCTTCGCTGCTGCGGGAGGCATGGGTAGCTCCTTGTGGTTTTTCAACGTGCGTGCGGTGGCGCAGTTCTTGAGAGCGGATGCGCTCGGCCGGTGGGCGGGAGCGCCCGGCGTGCGCGAGCGGTGGTCGCTCTGCGGGGCTGCGGTTCCGCTGGGCCGCGTCCTTGCGGCCGGCAAATTCGGGGGGGGCGGGCCGGGCCTGTCACCGGGTACGGGATACGGCCGGGCCCGCGCGGAGGGGCGGGCTGCGGGTGGCCGGGTGGGCCGCGACGGTGCTGTGGCCCACCCGGTCACCGCGGGCGGGTCAGCCCGCGAACCAGCGCACCGGCTCGGGGCGCAGGTTCTCGTAGATGTGCTTGCTCTCGCGGTACTCGTCCAGGCCGGCCGGACCCAGCTCGCGGCCGATGCCGGACTTGCCCATGCCGCCCCACTCCGCCTGCGGCAGGTAGGGGTGGTAGTCGTTGATCCAGACGGTGCCGTGGCGCAGCCGGGCCGCGACCCGGCGGGCGCGCGCGGTGTCACCGGACCACACCGCGCCGGCCAGGCCGTACTCGGTGTCGTTGGCGAGCGCGACGGCCTCGTCCTCGGTGGTGAAGGTCTCCACCGTCAGGATCGGCCCGAAGGTCTCCTCGCGGACCACCTTCATGTCGCGGTGGCACTGGTCGAGGATGGTCGGCTGGTAGAAGTAGCCGGCCTCGGGGCGGGTCTCGCTCGGCTTCGGACGGGAGCCGCCGCAGCGCAGGCGGGCGCCCTCCTTGAGCGCAGACTCGACGTACGCCTCGACCTTGTCCAGCTGCTGCTGGGAGACGAGGGGGCCGCACTCGACGCCCTCCTCGGTCCCCCGGCCGAGCTTGATCCGCTCTGCGCGGCGGGCCAGTTCGGCGACGAAGCGGTCCTTGACCGACGCCTGGACGATCAGCCGCGCACCCGCGGAGCAGACCTGCCCACTGTGGATGAACGCGGCGTTCAGCGCCTGGTCAACAGCGGTGTCGAACTCCTCGTCCGTGGAACACGCATCCGCGAACACCACGTTGGGGTTCTTGCCGCCCAGCTCCAGCGCGATCTTCTTCGCACCGGACACGGCGGCAGCGCCGGCCTTGGTACCACTGACGAGACCGCCCGTGAAGGAGAAGAGATCCACATCCGGGTGCTCTGCCAGCCGCTGGCCGACGGGCACGCCGGCGCCCGTGACGATGTTCGCGACGCCGGCCGGCAGACCGGCCTCCACCAGCAGCTTCACCAGGTGCACGGTGGACATCGGCGTGACCTCGCTGGGCTTGATCACGAAGGTGTTGCCGGCCGCGATCGCCGGGGCGACCTTCCAGCTGGCCTGCAGCAGCGGGTAGTTCCAGGGCGTGATCATCGCGCAGACGCCGACCGGCTCGTACACGACGACGCTGTGCACGTCCTCGCTGCCCGCGTCGACGACCCGCCCGCCGCTCTCGTTCATCACGAGGTCGGCGAAGTACCGGAAGGCGTTGGTCACGTCGTCGACGTCGACGCGGCCCTCCTCCAGCGTCTTGCCGGTATCGCGGCTCTCGATGAGCGCGATCTCCTCGCGGTCCCGCTGCAGCAGGTCAGCGACCCGGCGCAGCAGCGCGGCCCGGTCGCCCGCCTGCGTACGGGGCCACTCGCCCTGCCCGCCGTCGAAGGCCCGCGACGCCGCGGCGACAGCCGCGTCCACGTCCTCGACGCCGCCCTCGGACACGGTGGCCAGCACCGTGGCGTCGGCGGGGTCGAGGACCTCCCGCGTGGCGTCGGATGCGGCGCCACGCCACACCCCGTCTACGTGAATGGTCTCGATTGCCGACACGTCCGCTCAGCCTTCCAATTCCACTTGCCGTTCCGTGCCTGCCGGTTCACACCAGCAGCAACGTCGACCCCTCCCCCCTTATCCGCTCCTCATGCGCAAAACTTCACGGAAGGTGACCGGAGTCACGGAATCACGCCGACAATGACATTGTTTGTCCTATTTTCGCGGATAGCTGCGGTATACAGCGGGGTGTCATTGATTCCCTCGGCCGCCCTCGACCTCGTCCGCCGGCCCGTCCCGTACGTACCCGATCGCCACCCACACCGGCATCCGCGCCCCGCGGAAATCCCCCTTCCCCGACCCGCTCAGCGGCTCCTGAGTCCCGTGACGAGCAGCCCAGCGCCGTTGTTCCGTGTGACGAAGAGCCCCGAGTCCGTCAGGGCCTGGAGCGGCGGCTCGGTACCGATGGGCAGGGCCTTGACCGTTCCGTCGGCGGCCCGCACCTCGGCGACGGTGCCTTCCGTGTCGGCGGACGGCACGCTGCCGTAGGCAGTGCCGTCGTCGCGGACCGCACGGAGCAGGACGCCATTGCGGCTCTGGTCGCCCGCGAGGCAGGTGCCCTTGCGGTCGCGGGTATCGAAGAGGAGGGGACCGTAGGCCACGTACCGGCCGCTGGGCGATGTCACGACCACGGGCCCGTCCGGGCCGCCCTGCATGTCGTAATCCGGGCCGGCACACGCGGTGCTCGCCTGGATCCGGCCCGTCTTCGTGTCGTGCACGGACCAGATGCTGTCGTCCTCGGGGTCCTCTCCCTCGGGCACCCATCGGGCGACGAGACGGGTGCCGGTCACGCCGATCACTTCGCCGTTACGCTTGTCATCCGCGCGGAGGGGGCCGGCGGAGGCTCCGTCCGGGATCACGTCCTGGCTGCTCCACCGCCCCGGCACCTCGAAGCCGCCGTCCAGGTCGTTGAAGGCGACCGGGCCATCGGCAGTGACCGCCGCAACCTGCGCCGGACACTTGTCGCCGTCGCAGTCGACACCCAGCTCGGTCCCGTTGCCGTAGCTCGTGACCTTACCGGTCTCCATGTTCACCGAGGCGCCGTACGTCGTGTAACCGTCCCAGGTGACGAGGAGCCCGGCGCCGCCGTCCCGGACCCGGAGGTCGTCGGGGTCGGCGCTGACGATGGGGTCGCTGTCGTCATCGTTCTTGAGGGGTACGGAGACCCGATGCGCCGGGGTGACGTTCTTGCCGGAGGCGTCGACGGGGAAGATCTCCAGCTCCACGACCTCCCTGCCGCTGTTCAGTTCGTCCCTGCCCCGGATGCCGTGGCCCCAGGCGACCACGTAATCGCGGTCGCCCTGGTGCACCGTCGTCACACCGGGCAGCTCCGGCTCACCGCTCTGGAACGAGCTGGCCTCATTCACCTCCGACAGGGGCGTCGGAGGGTTCCACGGCTTGCCGGTCCACTCGACGGTGCCGGTGGAGGCGTTCCTGACCTGTACCACGTATCCGGTCTCGTCGACCACCGTCAGATAGGCCACCCGGTCCGACCGCGGTGCCGCCGCCACGGGTACGGACTTCGCGCTCTCCGGGAGCCAGGTGAGCTTCTGCTGCCACCCCTCGCGGCTCCGGTAGCCGGAGGGCGCGGTGATCTCCGTGATCGGTTCGGCCGTCGCGCCGCTCTGCTCCTTCTTCCCGTCCTTGCCGGTCTCCTTCGCCGGGGTGGAGCTCCCGCTGCCGCACCCGGCCAGGAACGCTCCGGCCAACACCACACTCAACAGCGCCTTTGCGCTACGCACGAACGTCCTCGCTTCGTTGGATGACTGGGTCAGCTCGTTGCCGGCTGACTCGGTCAGCGGAATCGTGACGGGCCCGGTGGGCGCCGCCGGGAGTTACGGGCCACGACGGCCGGCGGCGTACGGGGCGGCGGGTCCGGCCGGAGCCGGGGAGCCGGTTCGGGGGCCCGCTCCGCGCCCTGCTCCTCCTCGTGGAGCAGCTGCGCGGCGACGGCGAGGGCCTCCTCCAGCGTGGCGAAGAGGGTTCTCGGCGGGGTGGACTCCCCGCTCGCCGAGGTCCCCGCCGACACCCGCCACAGGCCGTAAGCGTTCTCCACCACGACGGTGAGCCCGCCGTGCCGCAGTTCGATCACGACGCCGCCGCCGGACTCTTCACGCACCTCGGCGGCGGCCCCGCCCACGACCCTGTGGACGGTCGCGGCCAGCTGACTCAGCTCTGGGCGGCGCATCCGGCCCCCTCGCTCCCGTACCCGCTCACCCGTCGTACGCGTCGACCTCCGGTGCGGCCTTCGCGCGGTGTGCGCCGGCCTTGCAGCCCGCGAACGGGCCCGCCGGATCGCGCAGTTCGAGCATGGTCGGGCCGAGGTGGTCGCGGTGCCACACCGCGGGCCCGCTGGCGCCCGATGCCGGGTCGGTGAGCTCCTGCCACGCGAGCCACAGCGCGTGCAGCCGGGCCACCGCCTCCGCGTGCTCCCACCAGCGCGGGCACCACGGCGACTGGGAGCGGGCCTCGCGCCCGTAGACCGGTACGAGCAGGCCGTTGACCCACAAGGCGAGGCCCCGCAGTTCCTCGGCGTACTCGTCGCCCTCCAGGTAGAGGATGAAGGGCGGGGCCTGCAGCTCGGCGCCGCCCGCCCCGTCGTCGAACGTCTGTGCCGTCACGGTTTCTCCATCACGATCTGCGCCGCACGCGCCGTCATCGCCTGCGACTCTGCTTGCGCGGCTGCCTGGATGCGTTCGGCGCCCGGCTCCTTGAACCACGGCCGCAGCCGGATCAGCGCCGGCCGGATACCGGTCGCCAGCAGCAGCGCGGTCCCCTTCGGCAGCGCGCGGATGCGGTCGACCGGCATCACGCGCTCCTGCCGGTACGAGGTCGACCGGGTACGGCCGTCCTTGCTGCGGGAGATGCTCACCGTGCTCACATCGTGCTCGCCGACCAGCTTGGACACCTTCTCGACGAAGTCCGCGTCGTCGAGGCCCGCGCCCAGCATCTTGATCGTCGCCGCGCTCCACAGGGCGTCCATGCCCGCGTCGCCCCACACCCGGCTTCCCTGCCGGTAACTCTGCAGCAGGGTCACGACGTTGATCCCGCGGGAACCGAAGTGCGAGTAGAGGTCCGGCAGATCGGAGATGCGGCAGACGTTGGCCGCCTCGTCGAGCACGGCGGTCATCGGCGGATCCAGCCGCCCGCCCTGCCGCTCTGCCGCGACGGCCCCCGCCCGCATCACCGAGTCCGCCAGCGCGGCGATGACGCCGGCGGCCGAACCGCCGCCGTCCTTGGAGAGCAGGTACAGGGTGTCGCGGCTGAGCGCGTGCCGCTGGGGCGAGAACTGCGCGACCCTCGGGTCCGGGGTCACCCACGCCGAGATCCTGGGGTCGAGCAGGCAGGACACGCACTGCCGGGCCGTCTCGAAGATCCCGTCCCGCGTCTCGACCGCGCCCTGGATGGTGCCCTGCAGCTGCGCGGCGAGCGCCGGCATCTGCGCGTCGTTGAGCAGGTCGATCGGCGTACGGTCGGCCGGGTCGGCCAGCCAGCCCAGCAGCTCGGTCACCTGCCGCTGTCCGCGGTTCGCGGCGTGCAGCAGCGCGGTGAGGGTGTTCTGCGCCGCGGAGATCCAGAAGTCCTTCTTCGAGGCGTCGTCGTTGACCGCGCCCACGAAGTGCCCGGCCAGCCGCATGGCCCCTTCGATGGTGGACGCCTCCGCCAGCATGTCCCACCACATGGTGCGCGGCGTGTGCGCGATCCCCTGCGGGTCGAACGTCCAGACCGTGCCGACGCGCTCCCGCTCGGCCTTCGTGACCGTGTAGACGTCGGCCTTGTTGGACGTCAGGATCACCGGGCCGCGGGCGCGCAGCGTACGGGGGACGGCGACACCGGTCGACTTTCCGGACCGGGGCGCCATCAGGTGCAGCTCCACGTCCTCGTAGGAGGACCGCAGCTCGGGGCCGTTCGGTTCGAGGTTGCCCAGCAGGTTGCCGGTGTCGTCGGGGTCCAGCTTGCCGGACCTCGGCAGCGAGGGGCGCAGCGAACGGGCCTTGGCCGCCGCCTCCTTGGGCAGCAGTACGGCCAGCTCGCGCTTCCCGGCCAGCCCCTTCGGCCTGGCCAGCCGCCGCCGGAACGCGGCGACCACCACCACGATCAGCACGATCGCGAGGACGAAGAGCACGACCATGCCCGCGACGACCGCGCCCACCGGGGCGTCCGGCCACAGCGCGGCCGGGCCCTCCTGCACGAGCTCGGCCATGGACGCGAGGGAGAAGGGGGGCGGGTTCCAGCCCGCGCCCGACACGGCCGCGCCGAGCGTGCCGCCGAACCACGCGCCGAAGAACGCCAGGAAACAGAAGGCGGCGACGGCGACGATCACCCAGGGGAGCACATCATCGGCTCCCGTACCGCCCTTCCGTCCCCCCGTGTACGGCTTGCTCATCCCCGTGCCCCTATGTCTTCCACCGGATTTCCGGCCCCGACCCAGCGGGTGTTGGTGTTGTGGAGCTCGCGCTCGGTGTCGGTGATCGCCACCCGGATCGGGATGCCCGGGCGCCCGCCCACCTTGATCAGGAAGCGGCCGCGGCCCGGCGGTTCCTCGTTGCCGCCGGTACCGGCCCAGCCGGGCGGCGAGGACCAGGACGACACCAGGTCGATCTCGCGCTCCGACAGACCGACGATGTTGCTGAGGTCCTGCATCTCCGCCTTGGGCAGCCCGGCGCAGACCACCATCCCGGCCCGCTCGACGAAGCCCCTGGCCTTGGCCCGGTCGGCCTCGCTGCCCAGCGCTTCCGCGTCCTTGAGCGTGTGCGTGATCTTCGCGTCGCCGAGGCCCAGCGAACGGTTGAGGCGGGTCAGCGCGTCGATCCGTTCCACGATGCCGGACGCGGCGCGGAGCGGCCGCCACAGCTCGTCGAGGACCGTGAAGAACCACCGGCGCGGCGCCAGCCCGGCATCGGAGAGGGCGTGCGCGGCGGCGACCGTGCCGAGCCCGTCCGACCACGCCGCGAGCATCGCCGCGGCGGTCAGCTGGGTGTCGGCCTCGCCGATGCGGGAGATGTCGATGCACACCGCCGGCGCGTTGGGGTTGATCCGGGTCGAGGTCTCGGAGGCGAAGGTGCTGCCCAGCGGACCGTCGAGGATGCCCAGCAACGAGCGGTGCAGCGGGTCGACGGCCTCCCGGTAGCGGGCCATGTCGCCGCGGTCGAGCGTGACGGCACGTACCCGGTCCGGCCCCTCGTCGAGCACCCGGAGCAGGTCGGGCAGGAGCGGCGCGCGTCCCGCGGGCGTCCGTTCCCTGAGGTGGTGCAGGCAGGCCGAGACCACCGACATCTCGTGGTCGCCCATCGGCTGGCCGCGCACGATGGTGATCAGCGCGGCGACCATGTTGAGCACCCGGCCGTGGGCCTCGGAGGTCAGCGCCCGCCCCGCCTCACCGCCCAGCCGCTCGGCCGCCTCGCCCATGGCACCGGGGTCGAGGACGTTGATGCCGCCGACGCCACGGCCGATGGAGATCACCTGGCCGCCCAGGGCCCGCACCGTGTCGGCGTAGTCCGGCTTGAGGTCGCCCAGCACCAGCGGCACGACGCCGGTCGCGGCCAGGCCGATGAGCATGCGGTTGACCAGCGTCGACTTCCCGAGGCCCGGCATGCCCAGCATGAAGAGGGACGGGTTGGAGATGTAACGGGCCCTGGTGAACCACGAGATGGGGTCGCCGCAGACGGTCGCGCCGGTGTGCAGATGCTGGCCGAGCGGCACGCCGGTCATGGGAGCGCCGGAGCCCGCCGCGAACGGCCACAGGCCGCAGGCCTGCACCGTCGTGGCACGCCACATCGTCGGCGGGTCCATGTGCGCGACCTGCCCGCCGCCCGGCCCGTACCAGCCACGCGGCGGCGCCATCGGCGTACGCGGAGCACGCGCCTGAGGCTTCTTCCTGCTCACAGCGCCTCCCGGATCTCACGCGGGATGAGCGTGTGCTCCCACGGCAGGATGCCGACGGGCAGCGTGCAGGTGAACGCCGACGCCTGCATACGGTCCGCGGGCCGCATCAGCACGCGCGAGGACGCCTGGAGGTTACGTACGGTCGTCGCGGCATCGGCGAGCTGCGACTCGTCGTCCACCGTCACGGTCAGCATCAGCGAGAACTCGACCAGGCCGGCACCCGACGCCTCCTCGGCGGCCGTCTGCTCCGCGGCCCGCATCTCGTTGGACGCACGCGCCTGGACCAGTCCACGCCCCGACGACGCGGTGAAGTGGGCGTTGCGCCGGTCCGCCTCGACGATCCGCGCCGAGGTGGCCGGGTCGATCGGGCGGTAGACCAGACACACCCGCTTGCGCCGCGTCCCCGGCGCCGGCTCCAGCAGCCCGCGCAGCACGTTGGACCGTACGGTCCCGCGCGGCGCGAGGGTGAGCAGCCAGCTGCGGGAGACTCCCGAGTCGTGCTGGTAGGAGGTGACCGACTCCACGGCCGAGGCCGGCCCGGCGTCCTCCCATTCGAGCCCGGTGGACTTGTTCTCGGCCCGTACGGAGAGGATGTCCGGCGCGATCGCCGGGTCGTACGCGACGCGCACGGTCTCCGCGATCTGCTCCGCCGAGAGCGGGCGCGCGGAGCCGCCGCCCGCTGCGACCAGACCGGACAGCAGTCCCGGCAGGCGGATCGCCAGGTCGGTCACGACCGTCTCGGGGTCGCGGCGGGTGCCCACGGTCCCGTACGTCAGCGTGACGTAGGTGTGCATCTCCGAGGACGCGGACGGATACCGCTCCACGACCTCCTCCATCACCGCACGGGCCGCGGCCGGCGCGGTCGGCGAGAGCCGGGGCAGCACCTCGGCGGCCAGCCGGGTCCCGGTGTCGGGCGCCGTCTCCACCACCACGGACGCGCCCCGCAGGCCCGGCTCGTGGGAGAGCCTGGCCAGCCAGTCGCCCCAGGAGGCCACCCAGATGTCGATCTGCTCGCCGTCGATCAGCGAACCGCCATCGGGCTCGCAGGCGAGCACGACCGTGTACAGATTGCGCCCGGGGTGGTGCAGCACGCCGAACGGACGGTCGTACGCGTCCCTCCCCTCCCGCATCTTCACCCGGGCCAGCAGCCCGGGAGGGGAGAAGCGCCCGCCCGGCCGCCGCGACAGCGGACCGGAGACGTAGATGTGTGAGCCTTTGGACTTCCTGCGCATCCAACCGATCCGAACTGCGAGCAGCTGATAGATGTTCCGTCCGTCCACGGTGCGGACGGCGACGGGCGCGACCACCAGGAACAGCGGTACGAGTACGGTGATCGCGGCCATGAGGGAGATCAGGGACGCCAGCAGGACGACCACCAGCCCGCCGAAGGTGGCGACCGTGCCGAGCAGGCCGAGCGGCCCGAGCCCCGGCCTTCTGGGGCGCCGCCAGTTCCCGTACGTGGGACGCGCGACTTCGGAGGCCATGCGATTCCTTTCAATGAGTCCCTGCGACGCGGGGCAGCGCCGGTGCGCCGCCCTTCCCGGCCACGGCCGACGGAACGTCGTCGGCCGTGGCGGCCGGGCGCGGACCCGCGTCGTGGGCCCGCGTCGTGGATCCGTGCTGCGGATCCGTGCCGTGGACCCGCTATTCGTTGTGTCCCTTGTTGCCGTCGTTGTCGCCGAGCGAGTTGACGACCTCGCTGGCTGCTTGGACGCCGGTCTGCACGGCGACCGCGGCTGCTTGCGCGGCTGTCGCCGCACCGGCCGTCGCCGCACCGCCCGCAGCGGATGCCGCGCCGCCCCCGGCAGCCCCCGCACCGCCACCGGCCGCACCGCCACCGCCGGCGGACGCACCCGCGCCGCTGGAGGGGGAACCCTTGGGCGTGCTCGCGCCGCCGCCACCGCCACCACCACTGCCGGCTCCGGCACCGCCACCGCCGCCACCACCACCGACGCTGCCGCCGGCGATGCTGACCGCGCCGGTCGCGATGTTGTTGGCAGCATTGACCGCCACGGAACCACCGGAGGTGTCACCGAGGGCCGCGGTCGCCGGGACGACTAGCTTGAGCAGGGCGGGGAGGGCGAAGACGCCGAGAATCAACACGCCTAGACCGGCGATGACTTGGTTGAGATCATCCGTGTTCTTGGTCATCACGGTACCGGCGTAAAAGATGAGCGCGGCGGCGGGTTTGTACAGCAGCCAGGCGACGAGCCACCCGATGTGCTTCTTCCACCAGCCGCTGCCCCACCCGGTCATCGAGGCCGCGGCGGCCAGCGGCAACGTGCCCACCAACATGACCAGCACACCAATGCGCAGATACATCAGGATGATCTGGACTGTGATGGCCAGCACGGCGAGCAGGCCGAGGATGATGACAAGGCCCGGGCTGGTCGCGGCCATGGGGCCCAGCGCCATCACGCCCCCGCCGACTACTTGCGCGCCGGCCGACCCGATGTACGCCTTGTCGTAGATGTACTCGGCATATCTGTCCGAGGCAGTAGTGAGTGCTTGCATCGCCATGACCGCCGCCCCGGACACCAGGACGACCCGCCACATGCCGTGGAAGGCCTGCTGCATCGTCTGACCCTTGCGGTCCAAGGCCATGCGGATCGCAGCAATGAGCAAGGCGGCGACGGCGACGTACCCCACGAGCCAATTGAGCTGGCCCTGGATCGCGTGGATCGGGCTCTCCCCTTGCTCGATGAGCTTTTGCTTCTCACCGTACGAAGTCTCACCGCTGTAGACACCGGAGGCGTCGACATCTATCCACAACCCGTTCATGGCGTGCATGGCCGAGTCGACGGCCTCACCAATGGCCTGAGCGAGAGCCCGTACAGCACCACCGAACGCCGATTTGGCTACGGATTCGGCGCCTCCGGTGACCTTGTCAGCGCCCCATTTGACGAGATCGCCCGGGCAGGCGAATGGGTCGGAGAAACTGCAGCCCATGTCACTTCCCCCAGAGGACGAAGCCCTCAGTCCCCGAAGTTTCCGCGAAACCGCTGTACGGTGACCCGCTCGGCTGCGGGTCGATCTTCCAGTCCCCGGTCATCCACTTCAGCGATACGGAAGTCGAGAAGTACCGGCCCTCAACCTTCGTCAACAACTGCACAGTTGCCTGCTCCTGAGAGTAGGTGAGTACCGAAAAGCCGACGTAAACACCGCCTCCCTGGGCGGCGTTGCGCGCCCTGTCCTTGTCCTTGGCGCGCCCCTCCACATAGGAGTCGCGGGCATCGCTCGGCACGAACTGCTGGGCGACGACGTCTCGCCATCCGGGATAGGGCAGCTTGTCTGTAATGGCATGCACAGCCATCACGGCACCCACGGGCGTGTGCGAATAGCACGACCAAACGTTCCCGGAGAACTTCGTCGGCCCGTACTTCGCGGAAACCGGCACGGGATGGGTTCCGTAACTCTTCCACCGCATATCCGCAGGCGCCTTCGTCGGCTTTTCCTGATCGCTGTCATCCGTCTTGCAGCCGGCTGGCCGGTCATCAGCCTGCGAGCCGCCCTCGGTTGCCGACGGCGACGGGCGGGACGTCGGATTGTTCTGTGCCGACGGCTCCGATTCCCCGCCGCGCATCGCGAACGCCACGACGGCAAGAACCACCACGGCCGCCAGGAACCCCGCCGAGATGATCCATCCCCGCTGCTGCCAGAACGGCTTCTCCCACTCGCCGCTGGAATCAGAGCGCTTACCCATCGGTTAACTCCCTTTTCGCTTCGTCAGAAGACGAAGTTGACCAGCGGACCGGCGGTGGCGACCAGGACACAGCCGCCCAGCACCATGCCGAGGCGCCCCATGTGCTCGGAGCCCTCGCCCCGGCGCATCGACATCGCCATCATGGCGCCGGTGATGAGCACGCCCGCGACGCCGGCCGCGGTGCCCGCCCAGGCCACGATGCCGAGCACCGTGTCCACCTTGTCGGTGAGCGCCTTCGGGGCATCGCTCTTGGGCTGCGGGACACCCCCATCAGCGAGATAGCGGTAGATGTCTGCCTTCTTCACGGCTTTCTCCTTATTACGTTTTCGGGCTGCCCGCCCAGTAGTTCTTCGATTCGGCGGCGTCGGAACAGGAACTGATGTCCGGCGCACTCACCAGCAGCTGGGCAAGTGCGGGCGCTCGACGAAGAGTTCGGGTTGCTAAAGAATGAAGTTCACGATGGGGCCCGCGGTGGCCGCGATGATGCACGCCCCGAGCACGGTGCCGAGCTGGACCATGTGTTCCTGTCCCTCACCGTGGCGGATCGACAGCGCCATCTTGGCCCCGACGATCAGCAGTCCCATGACGCCCGCCGCGGTCGCCACCCAGGCGGCATAGCCCATGACTTGGTTGATCGGGTTCGTTACGTAGTCGGGCGGCATCTCAGCCAGCAGGAATGTCGTCACGATTGCTCCACATCTACTGAACGGGATGGCCGACGAGGCGGGCCAGAGCCAGGAGCTCACGCGGGAGCGAGCCGTCGAGCTTCGCGCCGGTACGCCAAGCCGCGATCCACGGGACCCGGTGAACGGCCACCGCAGAACCGAGGATCTTGATCCTTTGCTGAAGCTCTCGCGGCAACCGGCCGGGAGCGTCGGCCACGAGCACCACGGCCGCGATCTGCAGCCCGGCGGGCTGCTCGCCGCGTCGGAAAAGGTCCAGCGTCTGTGACACCCCGCGCAGCCCAACTGCGTGCGTGCGCGCCACCAACAGCAACGTTGACGGCTCACCGCGCGCCGGGTCAGGCCATCGCTGACCGACATCCGCGCCACCGAAGAGCGTGGCCAACGTCGTCGCACCGGCACCGCCGTGGACATTCACCCAGGAGAACTGCTGTGGAGCAGAACGTTGTTCGACGTCGGACTCGCGTTCCACGAGAGCGGCGACTCCCCCACCACTCACCGGCCCTCGGACCCAGATATCGGGCCCAAAGGGCGTTTCCCCCGCATTCCCCCGCACAGTTCTTCTCTCCCCCGATAACCAACTCCCCCGCCCAACTGAGCGGACGCCGCTCGCCAGTTGGCCGCGCCGACAGTGTGCAACGGGATGACGTTGGTTCAGTCGATACCCGCGCGATGCATGATGCCAGCCGCGCTAAGGTGTGCGCTACCCAGGGATCTGGAGTGCACAGGGGGATGCATGTCACGGGGCGGGGGTGCGGCCGCATGGATCATCGGCGGAGCGGTCGCTATAGTTTTCGCACCTATTGTCCTTTTCATGGGCATGGCAGGTGGCGACGAAGCGGATTCCGACCTGCCGTCCGACGGCAACGGCTCCCTCAATAGCAAACAGGTGCCCGCGCAATACGTGTCGTGGGTCCTCAAATCAGGGACGCAGTGCAAGGAGATCGGTCCGGCCGTGATCGCCGCCCAGATCGAGGCGGAATCGGGCTGGAACCCCAAGGCCGTATCACCCGTGGGTGCCGAGGGCCTTTCACAGTTCATGCCCGGCACCTGGAAGACCTGGGGCCGCGACGACGACAACAGCGGCACCATTTCCCCGTACGACGCGGGGGACGCCATCATGGCCCAGGGCCGTTACGACTGCGCGCTCGCGAAGCAGATCAAGCCGTACGCGAAAAGCGGCAATGTCCTGGACCTGGCGCTCGCCGCCTATAACGCCGGCCCCGGCGCGGTGCAGAAATACGGCGGCATGCCGCCGTACGACGAGACGACGGCCTACGTCGCGCGCATCAAATCCTTGATCGCCAAATACGAGCAGGCCACCGGCGGCGGCGCCGAGGTGCCGGCCGGGCAGAAGATGGCGATGCCGGTAGGTGGCAACCCGCCCGTCACCTCGCCCTACGGCATGCGCATGCACCCGACGCTGCACGTACGCAAGCTGCACACCGGCATCGACTTCGGGGCCCCGATGGGCACCCCGATGCGCGCCGCCCTGAAGGGCAAAGTGACCTTCGCCGGCTGGTCGAGGGGCTACGGCAACCGCGTGGTGATCTCGCACGGCACGATGGACGGCAAAAAGGTGTCGACCACCTACAACCACATGTCCGCCATCAACGTCCATGTCGGGCAGGAGGTCAATACTGGTGAGCAGGTGGGGGCGGTGGGTTCCACGGGCTTCTCCACCGGTGCACACTGCCACTTCGAGGTGCAGCTGGACGGCAACTACGTGGACCCGGCCCCGTGGCTGGGGCTCAAGAAGTGACAGCGGGAAACGGGGGTTCGAGGTGAAGACCATGGCGGCGGCCGCCGGCATGCGGCGAGCGGGCCTGGCGGTGGCCGTTGCCGCAAGCCTGGCCGGGCTCACGGGCTGCGGACTCCCCGGCCTCGAAAGCCCCGACGAGAAGCCGAAGGCGACGCAACCCTCGTTCGCCGAGAAGGCCCCGCTGCCGTCGGCGTCGCCACTCGGCCCCGACGCCCACGTGCCCGAGGCACCGGACCCGGACCGCCATGACGCGACTGCCGTGGCGAAGGCGTGGGCGCTCATGGCCTACAGCTACGACACGAAGTACGACGTGAGCCCCCACGACGCGATCCTGCGGACCACCCCGTACCTGACCAGCAAGAAGGCCAAGGACGAACGCAGCTACCACCCCGCGGCCGGTGCCGGCAACGAGTGGAACACCTGGGCGAAGCACAAGGCGTGGACCAAGGTGAAGCTCCACCTGGAGGTGGACGGCGACGCCCCGGCCGACACGCCCACCAAGGCCCATCGGCAGATCTCGGTCGCCGGCACGGCCACCGGCCGCGACGGCTGGAAGGGCGTGGGCCCGCGGGTACAGGCCTTCGTCACGCTCGTCCGCACCAGCGCGAAGGACGACTGGCAGGTCAGCCGCGTCGACGCGGTCCCGGCGGCGGTCGTCCCGAGCGCGCCACCGTCCTCCGAGAAACAAGACTGAGGACTTACCACTCACTTCACGAATACGATGGAGAGAAGAATGACAGCAGAGTACGAGTATTTCATCGAGACCGACGAAGACCCATATGTGCACCGCACCAGCGAAGCGCTCTGGCGGCGGGCCGCCGGGACGCAGAACTGGGAGTACCTGTCCTTGTGGGACTGGGACTGGCACCTCGTCGGCCCGGACCAGCGGCTCAAGGACGGCCCGGTCCTGGCGGACCTGACGCCCGTCACACCGGAGCGGGCCGAAGAACTGAAGCAGGACCGGTCGCGTTGGTGCCTGTACTGGGCGCGATTCGGGAGCGAGCCTCGTCCGGGGGAGCAGGCCGGCGGCGTCGTGCGCCGCAAGCCCAGCCCGGAAAGCAGTCGCGACGAGGCGTTCGGCCGGGACCAGGTGTGGGCCCGCACCCCATCTATTTTCGACTTTCACAGTGCCGGGCCGCACGATGCGCCACACCTCGTCCCGATCACGGCGGATGAGGCGGAGGAGATTTTGCAGAGGGTCTTCGGCGTGTCAGGTGCCACAGCGCTGTGAGCGAACAGGTCGCCTGGCGCGGCAGCGCGGAAAAGGGTGAATCGCATCTTACGCTGACCGCCACAGACGACGCCCTGGTCCAAGCTGCTTGGCAGCGGGCCGAGGCGGTGCGGCCGGCGTTCGACGCGATGATGCGGGAGATTCGCGACCGGACGAACGAGCAGGGAAGTCAGCTACCCGGAGACAAACTCTCCGAGGGCGTGGCCGAAGTCGACTTCTCCCTGAAAACGCTGGAATCCCTGCGGGGAAAGATAGCTCGCGAACGCCGCGAAGATCCCGAGAAAAGCGCCGCCCAGCTACTCGCGGGAATGAAAGACCTCAATCGGTACACGCTGCTCTTCGAAGCAGAGTCCTATACGCACGGGGTTCAGCAAGCCTTCCAGGAGTTGCGTGCGCGTGGGTTCGACGAAATCAAGGTTCAGAACACTTGGACCGATCCTGTCTACAAGGGCATCAACAGTGCGTGGGAGCACCAGGAGACCGGTCAGCGCATCGAGCTGCAACTGCATACTCCGGACAGCTTCGACGTGAAGATGGCCAACCATAAGTTATACGAACTCTCCAGGTCAGGAGCACTGGAAGAAGAGTTCGGCGTCAAGCGGGCCAGGCCCTACATCGACGCGGCCAACCAGCTGCAGAACGAGCGTTATCAGACGTGTCGCGAAGTCAACGGCGAAAAATTGCCGATCGAGATCCCGAGGGATCACGAGCAGTTGGCGAAGCCCTTCGCCCGGGTCGAGCTGGTGGGTATCGCCCAGGAGCACCACCTCGCCGTCGTTCGCGAGCGCACCGACGAGCCCGCTCCGGCTGTGGCGCCGAACCAGTCCACGCAACAGAACATGTCCGTCGCACAACTCTCCGAGCTGAAGGGGGGAGTGAAGAGTACGCAGACTCAATCGGCGTCGAGTGCGCAGTCGAGTACGCAATCGAGTGCGTCCGGACAGGCGGTCAATCCGGCCGCCGGGCTGGCGCGTCAGCGTTCTGCGCGTGGGAACGCGCAGAGCACCGGGAACACCGCGGCGCAGGGGCCGGCCGCGCAGCAGAACACCGCGCGCCCGCGGCAGCTGCCCCAGCAGAACAACAATGGCCGTGGCCGGGGCCACTGATGAACCGCTGCGTGACAGCCCGAAGTCCATGTCCACAGCGAGACCCTGAGTGAGTGCGATATGCCAAGATTCCGCCGCAGTGAGCGGAAACCGGCTGCTGAGCAAGGCCAGCAGCCGGCGCCGACTCCGTTCGACGTGCTGATCACCGAGAACGGTGACTGCACGGTCGGCGGTATGCCCGTGTCCCCCGCCCGGGACGAGGCGCTGCACGATGCAGTGCTCAACTATCTGTACCGGCTGGCCATGGCCACCGGGCACCCGGTACGGGCCTTGGTGCACGACGCTCGCAGTGGCTATCTCACCCCGATCGAGGTGCAGACGGACGGCTCCAGCCACTTCGCCGGGGAGCCGGAGCAGGTGGCGCCACCGGCGGCGTCGACAGCGGCACCCGCGCCGAGCTCCACTCCCCCGCAGGCGCAGACGCAGGCACAGACGCCATCGTCGACGCCGGTTCCGTCTCCGCCCTCGCCCCCGGCTCCCGACACGCAGGCGCGGCCGCATCCGCAGCAGATCGAGCAGCAGGGCGCGCCGCCCACCGGACAGCCGGTGGAGCAGATACCGGAGCCGGCTCCGCACGCCCCGGTCGCCGATCCCCGTACTGCCGCCGCCGGACAGCCCGCGCAGCCCCCGCAGCCCGCGCCCGCCGCGTACGGGCCGTCGGTGGGGCACGGCGTGCCGGCTCAGCAGCCGGCGCCCAGGCCGGGGGCCACCGCGCCGCCCACCATCCCTCCCGCGCTCGCGGACGCCGTCACCCGGATCAACGACGCCGTACAGCTGGGGCGCCTGGAGTTCGCAGCGGCGACGGCGAACAGCGCACTCAGCACCGCGGTGCAGGAGTTCGGCATCGGGCACCCGTACGTGCTGCATCTGCAGGAGCTCTTCGCGCACATCGCCTACCTGGCGCACGACAGCGTGAAGTCCGTGGCCATCTACCTCGACGTCTTCGGCCACCGGTACAAGCAGAACGACCCGACCGCCTACGACACGTTCATGCGCGCGGCCAAGGCGTGGTCGTCCATCAGGGACCCGCAGCAGGGCCTGGTCTACGGGCAGCAGCTGATCAACACGTGGACGGAACTCGCCCGGCCCGGCGGCCCGGCCGCTGCGGACGGGGACAAGATCGAGGCGGCCCGGAAGAGGCTGACCCGGCTCGCGCAGCATGCCGCCCACCCAGGCCAGCCGTCGGCGTAAGCCACGAACCCCCTCAGCTCGGGCATCGCGGCGACCCGATCGCCGCGGCTTCCCGCCGACCCGCCGCCGCTGCCACGGAGGACAGGCAATGGACCCCAGGGTGCACACACAGCACGGACACCGGCCCGCGGACGAGCAGTCGCGCAAGAAGCGGCTCGGGCAGCAGGAACGTGAGCGGGCCGAGCAGCCCGCCAAGGCGGAGCGCGAGCGGGCGGCGGCAGCGCGCGAGCGCTCGCCCCGCGCCAAGGTCGCCCTCTACGTGAACGAGTACTCGGGGACGGTCACCTGGCGCACGCGCATGACGCCGGCCGAGAGGCGTTACCGGGCGTCCTCAGGGCCGGGAGCGCGGCAGCGGCCGTCCGACGGCGAGCGCCGGCGGGCCGAGGCGGCGGCGCTCCGCTCGGTCGGTATCGACCCCGAGCGCAGCAGGGGCAGCGGCGCCGCGCCCATTCCCGCGCATCCGGCCACCGTGCTGGCAGCCACGCAGGCGCCCGTGTCCGACATGACGCCGGGACAGCTGAGCAGCCATCTGGCGCGGGTCAGCGCCCTACGCTCGCAGCTGCAAGCAGACACCGCGCGGGCCGGCCGCATGCCGACGAGCAGCGCCGCCCGGCTGCGCTCGGGCCTCGACGCGGCGCGGGTGCACTCGCTGCGCGGGGAGGGGGCCTCGTCGGCACGCGAGCTGGCGCAGCGGCACCAGCAGCCCCGTCATCCACGGGCCGAGCAACGGCAGCGGGGGCCCGCTCAGCGGTGAGCACCGCCCGGGGCCGTCGCCCCGGGACACGACACGGCCGTGCGGCCCACCCGCGAGGGCTGGACCGCACGGCCGCTGTTGTCCGTCAGGCCTTGGCCGTCAGGCTCAGATCAGGCCCAGGCCGCGGACCGCGTCGCGCTCCTCGGTCAGCTCCTTGACCGAGGCGTCGATGCGGGTGCGGGAGAACTCGTTGATCTCCAGGCCCTGGACGATCTCGTACTTGCCGTCCTTGGTGGTGACCGGGAAGGAGGAGATGATGCCCTCCGGCACGCCGTAGGAGCCGTCCGACGGGATGCCCATGGAGGTCCAGTCGCCGGCGGCGGTGCCGTTCACCCAGGTGTGGACGTGGTCGATGGCGGCGTTGGCGGCCGAGGCGGCCGAGGACGCGCCACGGGCCTCGATGATCGCCGCACCGCGCTTGGCGACGGTCGGGATGAACTCGTCGGCCAGCCACTTCTCGTCGTTGACGGCCTCGGCGGCGTTCTTGCCGGCCACCTCGGCGTGGAAGATGTCCGGGTACTGGGTCGCGGAGTGGTTGCCCCAGATCGTGAGCTTCTTGATCTCGGAGACCGGGACGCCGGTCTTCTTCGAGAGCTGCGAGAGCGCACGGTTGTGGTCCAGGCGGGTCATCGCGGTGAAGCGCTCGGCCGGTACGTCCGGCGCGGCGGCCTGGGCGATCAGCGCGTTGGTGTTGGCCGGGTTGCCGACGACCAGGACCTTGATGTCGTCCGCTGCGTTGTCGTTGATGGCCTTGCCCTGCGGCTTGAAGATGCCGCCGTTGGCCTCCAGCAGGTCGCCGCGCTCCATGCCCTTGGTACGGGGGCGGGCGCCGACCAGGAGGCCCACGTTCGCGCCGTCGAAGGCGACGTTCGGGTCATCGGTGATCTCGATGCCCTGCAGCAGCGGGAAGGCACAGTCGTCGAGCTCCATCGCGGTGCCCTCGGCGGCCTTCAGGCCCTGCGGGATCTCCAGGAGCCGCAGCTTGACCGGCACGTCGGCGCCGAGCAGGTGACCGGAAGCGATGCGGAAGAGGAGTGCGTAGCCGATCTGGCCGGCGGCGCCGGTGACGGTGACATTGACGGGAGTGCGGGTCATGGCGATCTCCTGCGGCGAGTTTCTTCTGGGGGCAAGCCCCAGAGCCACCATGTTGCGGTGGGCGGTGGGAGTTCCTGCCCATGTATACGGAGCCCCTCGACGCCTTGATGTATCTCGTCGATGTATCTCGGTATCAAGAGACCCGGGCGTCAGGCTATCGGACGGCGGAGCACCTCCGGTGACAGGCCGGTGTGTGACTCCTCACCGGCCGTCACCCCGCCGGTCGCCGGCCGCGCGGCCGGTCCGCGGCAGGGGTGGGCGGCCGTTCGCGACAAGGAGGGGGAGCGCGAACGGCCGCCGGGTGGTGCTGCGCCCGTGGGGGGCCGACCGGTCGTCTGCCCCGAATCGGCCGGGCCATGCCCCCGGTTCCGCGGTACGCCCGAATGGCCCAGCTCCGCGGGTCCGCCGCGCCGGGCGTTCGTGGGTCCGTGGGTCCGCCGCGGGTCCGCCGCGGTCCGTCACGCGCCGGTCAGGGCGCGGCGGACGGGTCCGGGCCGCCGTTCCGCGCGGTCTGCGGCTCGGTGCAGCTCTGGTAGCCCGCGCTGGTCGTACCGCATGCCCTGGCCTTCTCCGGCGGGCCGCTGACCCGCACCATCACGGTGTACGCCGAACCGTCCCGGCCCGCCGTCGCCTCCTCCGTACGCCCGTCGGAGGTGACCGTGGCCCTGTCCCCCTGCGCCGCGCCCGTCAGTCGGGCCCAGGCGGCGCCGCAGACCTTGCTGTAGCGGACCTCGATCAGGGCGCGGCCCATGACGCCGCGGGACGGCGTGGTGGCGTGGTCACCGCCGCAGCCCATCTCCTCGGGGTCCTTGCCGGCGCAGCCGTCGCCCGCGCACTTCACGCCGGCCGGCAACTGCGGCTCCTGGGAGGCGGTGGGGGCGGGCGCGGGCTTCGCCTGCCGCCCGCCGTCCCCGCCGCCGAGCAGCAGTACCGCGGCGGCGATGAGCAGCAGCGCCCCGACGACGCCGGTCACGAACATCGTGATGCGACGGCGGCGTTCCGGGTCGTGCGGCGGGCCGTCCGGGGCGTGCGCAGGACCGTCCGGGTCGTGCGGCGGGCCGAAGGACCGCGGCTCCGGCCCGTCGGGCGAGTCCGGCCCGTCGGGCGAGTCCGATCCGTAGGGCGAGTCCGGCCCGTACGGGGGCGCGGCGGGTGCGGGAGGCGACGACGGGGCGGAGGAGCCGGGGCGGGCCCCCAGGGCCGCGAAACCGGCCGCTGCGGGGGCCGCGCGGGATTCCGCGGCCGATTCCGCGGCCGGGACGTCGGGAGCGCGCTGGTACGGCACTCTGGTCGCGGCAGGGGCCTCGTACGGGTCTGCCGGTTCCTGGGAAGGGGCCGCGGGCGCCTCGGCGGGACCGCTCTTGGCAGCGGAGCGTTTGCCGGCTTTGCCGGGCTTCTTCGACGTTTCCAGGGCGGGGCCGAACTCCCCCAGTGCGGCGCGCGCCTCGGCGACCCGTATCGCTTCCATCGTGACGTCGTGGCGCATCTCCGCGCGGCTCCAGGCGCGTTCGGCCAGCTCCCACATCGTGGTGAGGTGGCCCGTGTGCGCGCCCGTGGCCTCGGCCAGCGCCATCACCGCGCGGCGCGGCGGGAGCAGCCGGCCGTTGAGGTACCGCTCCCAGGACGTCTTGCTGTAACCCGTACGGTCCGCGACGGCCGATATGCTCAGGCCGCTGCGCTCCACCAGTGTGCGTAACTGACCCGCGAACTCCTTCACCTGCGGATCGAGTTCGTCCGGTAGCGCCCTCCAGCGAGGCATTGCCTCCCCCTATCCCCCCGAACTGCTGCGGCTATCCGTTGGGATGCCACTCGTCAGGATGCCAGTTCCCGGCGAGGGAGCGCAGGAAAGCATTCACGGTTCGGACACGCGCCTGCGCGCGCCGCACACGTCCGGACGCTCCCGCTCCGGGCGTCCGGACGCGGTTCGGCACACCGTGAGCAGCGCGCCTGGCACACCGTGATCACCACACCCGGCGCACCGCGATCAGCGCACGCGGCACATCCGGCACATCCAGCACACCCGGCACACCGCGATCAGCGCACCGTGAAGTGCACGATGTCGTCGAGGAAGGGCAGCGTGAGCCAGGGCTTGGGCTGGATCATGAGCGCCAGCATCACGATCACGAAGCCGAGCCCGCCGTACGTCGCCATGTCCGTGAAGCGCGACCGTACGGCGAGCATGCCGACGGAGGGCAGGACGCGCCGCAGCACGGCACCGGCCAGCAGCGCCAGCCCGATCAGCAGGGTCCCCGCCCGGAAGGCGTCGAAGGCGATCACCAACAGCCCGAGCGCGACCCCGCCGATCACCGTGAGCAGCGGCCACTGCCGGACCGGCGCGGGCGCGTCACCGGGTGCCGCGCGCCCGCCGCCCTGCGGGCGCGCCGTGTCCTTCGTGATCAGCGGAAAGCGCCGGGTGAGGCGCTGCGGCCTGGACACCCCGTCCGAGTGTGCTCCGGCGTTCATGCGCTCGCTGCCCCTTCTGTCGTCCGTACGTCGTCGGCCCCGCGGCTCAGGCGGCCGCGCGCTCGGCGGCCTCGACCACGTTGACCAGCAGCATGGCGCGGGTCATGGGGCCGACGCCACCGGGGTTGGGGGCGACGAAGCCGGCCACCTCGCGCACGCCCGGGTGCACATCTCCGACGATCTTGCCGTTCTCGTCCCGGCTGACGCCGACGTCGAGGACGGCCGCGCCCTCCTTGACGGACTCCGGCTTGATCAGGTGCGGCGAGCCGGCGGCGGCCACGATGATGTCGGCTTCCTTGAGGTGCTTGGCCAGGTCCCGGGTGCCGGTGTGGCACTGGGTCACGGTGGCGTTCTCGGACTTGCGGGTGAGCAGCAGCGGCATCGAGCGGCCGATGGTCACGCCGCGGCCGACCACGACGACCTCGGCGCCCTTGATCTCGACGCCGTACTCGCGCAGCAGCCGCAGGATGCCGTTCGGGGTGCAGGGCAGCGGCGCAGCCTCGTTGAGCACCAGGCGGCCGAGGTTGGTGGGGTGCAGCCCGTCGGCGTCCTTGGCCGGGTCGATCAGCTCCAGGACGCGGTTCTCGTTGATGCCCTTGGGCAGCGGCAGCTGGACGATGTAGCCGGTGCATGCCGGGTCCTCGTTCAGCTCGCGGACGACCGCCTCGATCTCCTCCTGGGTCGCGGTGGCCGGCAGCTCACGCTGGATGGACGCGATGCCGATCTCGGCGCAGTCGCGGTGCTTGCCCGCGACGTACTTCTGGCTGCCGGGGTCCTCGCCGACCAGGACGGTGCCCAGACCCGGCTGGACACCCTTCGCCTTCAGCGCCGCCACACGGGCGGACAGGTCGGACTTGATCGCGGCGGCGGTGGCCTTGCCATCGAGAATCTGGGCGCTCATGGCTCCTATCCTCCCGGATGACCGGGTCGGCGTACCAATCAGGGGCCGGTTCGAGGGTTGACGCGCGTAGAGCCGATGTGGTTGTCGCGAACGGACCACAGACCGGTCCGGTCTCGGTAACAGGAAGAGCACATATCGGGATCAGCCGACGACCAGTACCCACCGTCGGCTGGACAAAGTCTTTATCCGGACTTCACGATGTTGCGATACGTGCCGCGTTCGCAGGAGGGGCCGAATGCGACAGCGGTACGTTCGGGGGAGAACACCAAGCACTCTTCACGGCTCACGCAGCAACGCGGCTGCGCGGGCGGTTCGGTGGCTTCCCGTCGTATTCGTCGGCCCGCCACAGTCCCCGCCCGAAGGAAGCCTTCCGTGAGTTACCCTCCGCCGCCCGCCGGCGACCCGAACAACCCCTACGGCCAGCAGCCTCCCCAGGGCCAGCCCGGCTACGGCTACCCCCAGCAGGCCCCTCAGGGCGTCCCGCCCCAGCAGGGCTACGGCTACCCGCAGCAGGCCCCCGGCGTGCCGCCGCAGCAGCAGCAGGGTTACGGCTACCCGCAGCAGCAGCCGCCGGCCGGCACCGTCCAGGCCAACAACGGCTACATCAACCTCGCCACCGGCCCCGTGCTGCTCGCCACGATGGGCCAGCGCTTCCTGGCCCGCCTGGTGGACGGCCTGATCGTCGGCGTGATCATGACGATCGCCATGGTCGCGGGCATGGGCAGCGTCGTCGGCATCGCCGGCAACGCCGCCGAGGACTGCGGCAGCTACATGGACCCGGGCTACGACGCCTGCATGAACGAGGCGGCTGCGCAGGCCGGCAGCGGCATCGCCGTCATGTTCGGCATCCTGGGCATCTTCGCCCTCTTCATGCTGCTCTACGAGTGGCTGATGATCGGCATCAAGGGCGCCACCTTCGGCAAGATGGCGCTCGGCCTGCGCGTCGTCCGCGAGGCCACCGGCCAGGTGCCGGGCGTGGGCGCGGGCTTCATCCGCTACATCATCCCGATGGTCGGTGCCTTCCTCTGCTACATCGGTGCGGCACTGGTCTACCTGTCGCCGTTCTTCGACGGCACCGGCAAGCTGCAGGGCTGGCACGACCGCGCCGCCGGCACCGTGGTCATCAAGAAGTAACCACCGGCCGCACGGCACGCGCAGGGCAGGGCCCGTACCCCAGTGGGTACGGGCCCTGCCCCGTTCCCTGAAGACCGTCCTGCTCCCGGCGGCCCGTCCTGTTCCCGGAAGACGGTCAGACGCTCAGCGAACGCGCGTAGTTGACCTGCTGCATGACCTGGAACGCCACGGTCTCGTGCGTCGCCGGGATCATCGTCGCGTGGTACTTCCCGCCGCTGTGCACCGCCACCTGGACGTACCCGGCGGTGGTCCTCTCCTTCATCAGGAGAAAGAGCAGGCCGAGGAAGCAGAAGACGAAGAAGACGACGGCCAGGACGATCGCGTGCGTCGGAATCCTCTCCTCGGTGCGCGACATGTCCTGGACGGTCCACACGGCGCCCTTGAGCGGCAGTTGGCCGGCCGGCGTGAGGATGCCGTCGGGAATGACGGTGATGTCACCGAGCATCAGGAGGGGCTGCGCGTAACCGCCCTGGGCGGCCCCCTGCCCGGGCATGCCGCCCGCTTGGGGGTAGCCCGCCGGGGGCGGCGGCGTCTGCCCTGGTGGTGGCTGGTCCGCAGGGCCGAAGCCGCCGTTCGGTGGCGTGTTTCCCTCACTCATACGGCGGAGTATGCCGCATGCACCCGGGCCGGGAAGCGCCCGTACGGCGAGGGCCGCCCCACCCGTAGGTGCGGCGGCCCCGGCCTCGTACGTGCGGTACGCGACGCACGCGTACGTGCGGTACGCGTCTCAGTGGAAGAAGTGCCGCGTGCCCGTGAAGTACATCGTGACGCCGGCCTTCTTGGCGGCCTCGACGACCTGGTCGTCGCGGACCGAACCGCCGGGCTGTGCGACGGCCTTGATGCCCGCCTCGGTCAGCACCTCAAGGCCGTCGGGGAAGGGGAAGAAGGCGTCGGAGGCGGCGAAGGAGCCGCGTGCCCGCTCCTCGCCCGCACGCTCGACCGCGAGCTTCGCGGAGTCCACGCGGTTGACCTGGCCCATGCCCACGCCGACCGTCGCGCCGTCCTTGGCGAGCAGGATCGCGTTGGACTTCACCGCGCGTGAGGCACGCCAGGCGAACGCCAGCTCGGCCAGCTCCTCGGCGGACAGCGCCTCGCCGGTCGCCAGGGTCCAGTTGGCCGGGTCGTCGCCCTCGGCCTGGAGGACGTCCTTGACCTGGGCCAGGCCGCCGCCGTCGATCGGCTTGAACTCGGCCGGCGGCTGCGGGCCCTCGGGACAGCGCAGCACCCGGATGTTCTTCTTGCGGGACAGCACCTCGACCGCGCCGTCCTCGTAGTCCGGGGCCACGATGACCTCGGTGAAGATCTCCGCGACCTGCTCGGCCATGGCGACCGAGACCGGGCGGTTGACGGCGATGACGCCGCCGAACGCGGAGAGCGGGTCGCAGGCGTGCGCCTTGCGGTGCGCCTCGGCGACGTCGGCGCCGATCGCGATGCCGCAGGGGTTGGCGTGCTTGATGATCGCCACGCAGGGCTCGGAGTGGTCGTACGCGGCCCGGCGCGCGGCGTCGGTGTCCGTGTAGTTGTTGTAGGACATCTCCTTGCCGTGCAGCTGCTCGGCCTCGGCCAGCCCGCCGCAGCCGCCCGTGTAGAGGGCGGCGGCCTGGTGCGGGTTCTCGCCGTAGCGCAGCACGTTCTTGCGCGCGTACGTGACGCCCAGGAAGCCGGGGAACTCGCCGCCGTCACCGGCGTAGCCGGCGGCGAACCAGGAGGCGACCGCCACGTCGTACTCGGCGGTGTGCCGGAACGCCTCGGCGGCCAGCCGCTTACGGGTGGCGAGGTCGAAGCCGCCCTCGGAGGCGGCGGTCAGCACGTCCTCGTAGCGGGCCGGGTTCACGACGACCGCCACCGAGGGGTGGTTCTTGGCGGCGGCGCGGACCATCGAAGGGCCGCCGATGTCGATCTGCTCGACGCACTCGTCCGGGGTCGCGCCGGAGGCGACGGTCTCGGCGAACGGGTAGAGGTTCACGATCACCAGGTCGAACGGCTCGACGCCCAGGTCGGAGAGCTGCTTCTGGTGGTCCTCCAGGCGGAGGTCGGCGAGGATGCCGGCGTGCACCTTCGGGTGCAGCGTCTTCACGCGCCCGTCCAGGCACTCGGGGAAGCCGGTCAGCTCCTCGACCTTGGTGACGGGGACGCCGGCCCCGGCGATCTTCCCGGCGGTCGAACCGGTGGACACGAGCTGGACGCCCGCCGCGTGCAGCCCCTTCGCCAGCTCTTCCAGCCCGGTCTTGTCGTAGACGCTGACCAGCGCCCGGCGGATGGGCCGCTTGGTACCTTCGGCGGTCTCGGTCACGGGATAACTACCTTTCGTCCCTCAGTGCGGTAGCCGTTACGGGCCAGACGCCCCACGACATCGACGAGCAGCGAACGCTCGACTTCCTTGATCCGCTCGTGCAGCGCGGATTCGTCGTCCTCGTCCCGGATCTCGACCACACCCTGGGCGATGACCGGACCGGTGTCGACGCCGTCGTCGACGAAGTGGACGGTGCAGCCGGTGACCTTCGCGCCGTACGCGAGCGCGTCGCGCACGCCGTGGGCACCGGGAAAGCTGGGCAGCAGGGCCGGGTGGGTGTTCACGGTCCGGCCGCCGAACCGGGCGAGGAACTCCTTGCCCAGGATCTTCATGAAGCCCGCGGAGACGACGAGGTCCGGCTCGTACGCGGCGGTCGCCTCGGCGAGCGCCAGGTCCCAGGCCGCGCGGTCGGCGTGGTCCTTGACCCGGCAGACGAAGACCGGCAGCCCGGCGCGCTCGGCGCGCTCCAGGCCGGCGATGCCGTCCCGGTCGGCGCCGACGGCGACGATCTCGGCTCCGTACGCCGCCGTGCCCTGCTCGGCGATGGCGTCCAGCAGCGCCTGGAGATTGGTGCCGGAACCGGACACCAGCGCGACGATCCGGGCCGGGCGGCCGGGACGGGCGGGCGCGGGGACGGTGAGTGGGGAGGAAGCCACGGCGGGTTCTTTCTCGGTCTCGCGTGCTTTGTGTGGTCGTACAAGACCGTGGGTACCGGAAATCCGGGGAACCCTACGAAGGCGCCGACCGTCAGCAACGATACCGGCACACCGCGCGGCCCCCACGGGACGGGGGCGGACGCGGGAGGTAGCGTCGGGCGTGAGAGCGCATGTGATCTCTCGGCAGGTCCGGTGGATCACATGGGATTCGTGGTGACCCGCCGCCGGCCCGACGGCCCGGCGGACGGACGAGACAAGGGGAAGACGCACCTCAGATGACGGACCGACGCCGCCGGGCGGCCCTCCTTCTCCTCCCGATGCCCGCCACCGCACCGGGGGCGGTGCTGCTGCCGCGCGAGCACAAGCCGTCGTCCTCGTCGGAGGGGGCACCGGGCACGCCGGCCGCCGGCTCCCCGGGCGCCGCGGAGGGACAGCAGGGCGCGGGCTCCGGCGGTACGGGCGGCAGCGGCGGCCCCGACGACCGCGAGGGCCGCGACCGTGAGGGCCCGGACCGCGGAGACCGGGACAATCCCTTCGCCGCGCCGCCCGCCGGGACGCCCGACCAGGAGTGGCGGCCCCGCCACGCGCACTCCGGGCACCACGGCGGCGACTCCTCCGAGGGTTCCTCCGGCGAGCAGGGCTCCGGGCAGGGCTGGGGCAGCCAGTGGAGCAGCCGCCAGCCGGGGCGCCAGGGCGGCGGATTCGGCAGCCGGCCCGGGCGCGGCGGCCCGGAGGGGCCGGGTGGCTCCGGCGGCCCCGGGCAGGGCGGGCTGCGCTGGGACCCGACGGACCCGGCCCAGCGGCGGGCGCGCTACGCACTGCTGTCGGGCATGTGGGCCTTCTTCTTCGCGCTCTTCAGCCTGCCGGAGCTCGCCCTGCTGCTCGGCGCGCTGGCGCTGTACTGGGGCATCAGCTCGCTGCGCGCCAAGCCGCGCGCGGGCAAGCAGGGCGGCGGCCGGACGGGCGGGGCGAAGGCCACGGCCGCCGACTTCTCCGGCGGTGTGCCCGACGGTGCCCCGCACGGCACGGACACCACTCCGGCGGCGGGCCCGCCGCACGCGACCGCCGGGAACACCGCCACGCCCGCGACGTACGGCGGCGGCCGGCCGCAGACCACCGCGGCGCTGAGCGGGCTGGTCACGGCGTGCCTGGCGCTGGCCATCGTGGCCGCGAGCTTCACCCTTCAGCTCGTGTACAAGGACTACTTCACCTGCGTCAACGATGCCCTCACCCAGTCGGCGCGGCACTCCTGCGAGAAGCTGCTCCCCGAGCAGCTGCGGCCGATCCTGAGCGTCCAGGAGTAACAGGACCGGCCGGGACCGGGGCTCAGTCCATGCCCGGCCCGCCCACTCCGCCGGGCCACTCCGGCGCCGGACCGGCACCCGGCCGCGGCGCCCCAGGCGCGGGTCCGTCCGGGGCGGCAGAGCCGTCCGACGCCCCCTGCGCCCCCGGCGCCCCCGGCGTGACCGGTGCGCTCAGCCCGCCCGAGACGCGGCGCAGTTCGGCCCAGCGGGTGCGGCGGGAGCCGGCCCCGTGCCAGGGGTGCGCGGCCGGGCCGGTCCCCGTACCGGTACGCCGCCGGGACCCGTGTGCCGGGCCCGGCCTGCGGGCCTTGCGTTCCGCGCGGGCCACGGCGCGTTCCTGGGCGGCAGCGCGGGACTCCGCCGCCTTCTCACGGCGTTCCGCGCGGGCCTCCCGGCGCTGCCCGCGCCCCGACCGGTACTCCCTGAACTGCGCCAGCGGCGACCGGCCGAGTCCACGCCAGAGGTACCACTCGCGCAGCAGCAGCGCGCCCGGTACGGCGACGGCCGCGGTCCAGCCGGCCGCCGCCGCGCCCGTGAGCCACCAGCTCGGGCCGATGTGCCGGAGGGCGGCCGTGCCGAGCGCGCCGCCCGCCACGGCCGACAGGACGGCGGCGCCCGCCCCGCACCACAGGGCGGCCAGTGCGGCGACCGTCGCGGTGGCGCGGCGGTTCCAGCGCAGCAGCCGGGCCACCGCGGCGCGTGCCCGGCGCTGCCCGGCGGGTGCGTCCCCGCTGTGCCGCGCCGCGTCCCGTACCCCGGCGACCGCGGCGCGCGCGGGCCGGGCCGCGTACCGGGCGGCGACCGCCCCCGCCACGACGGGACCCGCCGCCACCGCCCAGGTCAGCGGCGACCCGGCACCCTCCTGCGGCACCGCGCCCAGCAGCGGGAAGGGCGGCAGCCCCGCCGGGAGAGCGGTGGCGCCGAGGGGGCCCACGGCGCTGCCGCCGCCGAGCGTGAAGCCGGGGCCCAGCGCGTACGCGGCGCCCCAGACGGCCGCGTTGGGCAGCAGCAGGAGGCAGACCAGCACGACTGTGCAGCGCCCCGGCCAGTCCTGGGCGATCCGGAGGAGGCCGAGGCGTACGTCGCCCGCGTGCCACGCCAGTCCGGTCAGGACGAGCAGCACGCCGGTGGCGAGCAGGACCGCTCCGGCGGCGCACGCGGCCCGCAGCGCGGCGGCCCGCCGGGGGCGGGCGAGTGCCGCGCGCACGCCGGGCGGCAGCGCGGCCCGGATCCGGCGGAGCCGGTCGGACGGCGGCAGCACCGTACGGAGCCCGATGGTGCGCGCCGCCACCATCGCGACCGTGCCCGCCGCGGTGAGCGGCACGAAGAACAGCGCGCTGAAGGGCTCGACGCGCAGCGGTCCGGTCGCGGCGTAGGCCACGGCGAGCGCGGCGACGAGCAGGTAGCCGCCGAGGAAGCGGCCGAGCACGGCGCCCGGAGCCGCCGCGCGGACGGGTACCGCGCGCGGGCCCGTGCCGCTCCCGGCCTGCCGGGGCACCGTCCCGTCGGCCGCCCCCGAGAGGGCGTGCTGGGCGCACCGGTACAGCAGCCACACCGGCACGGCGACGAGGAGGAGCGGCGTCACGCCCACCGGTACGGCGGCGGCGCCCGGCCCCGCGGTGCGTTCAAGGTTCGCGCCGTGTGCGAACAGCCAGAGGTCGGCGGCGACGTGCAGCGCGCCGGCGGGGCCGCCGGCCGGGGCCGGCGCGGCGATCCACAGGAGGAGGACGGAGACGGTGCAGACGCCGAGGCCCAGCCCGGCGGTGACCACTCCTACGAGGAAGGCGCCGACGGGGGTGGTGACGCGCGGCGCCGCGGCGCCGCCGGGCGTGGCGGCCATCGGGTCGCTGTCGGTCAGCTGGCTCACGCCGCCATGCTCCCAACTACACCCGTTTCCACCACGCAGCAGGCGAATTTAGGACGTGTCGCCCAATATGCGTTTATGGGATTTACAACCCGTAAGGCGCAGGAGTCACGGAAGGTCGGGAAGAGCCGGCGGCCCCCGAAATCCGGGAAGGCGCCCCGGCCCAGGAAAGCCTCACGGGCCAAGAGCGCCGGCCCGCCACCGGAGGGCACGCGCGGCGACGCGCAGCCCGTTGCGCCGTCACCGGTCGCGGCCTTCGACGCGCTGTACGACCGTCACGCGCCGACCCTCGCCCGCCAGGCCTTCCTCCTCACCGGCCGGACGCGGCTCTCGGGCGAGGCGGTCGAGCGGGCGTTCCAGCTGGCCTGGCAGCGCTGGCCGGAGGTGGCCAGGGATCTCGATCCGGCCGGGTGGGTGCGGGCCGCGACCCACGAGTACGCGCTCTCCCCCTGGCACCGGTTCCGTCCGAGCAGCTTCCGCTCCCCCGCGCGGGCAGCGGAGAGCGGGCGGCCCGATCCGCTGCTGACCGCCCTGCTGCGGCTGCCGGCGCCGTACCGTCGCGCCCTGCTGCTGCACGACGCGGTCGGCCTGGAGCTGCGCGAGACCGCGGCCGAGGTCGAGGCGAGTACGCCGGCGGCGGCCGGCCGGCTGGCCCATGCCCGCGAGGAGCTCGCCGGGCGGCTGCCGGAGCTGGGGCTGGACGGCGCGTCACCGGCCCGGCAGCGGGCGATCCTGTGCGAGCGGCTGGCCCGGCTGGCGGCGGCGCATCCGGTGCGGACGCCGGCGGCCCGTGCCGTACGGACGGGCGGCGAGCGCAGCACCCGGCGGATGACGCGGAGCGCGATCGGGCTGACCGGGCTGATCGTCGCCCTCACCGCCACCGCGCTGTGGACCGGGGGCGGCGAGCGGTACGTCCCGCCGCCGGGGCCGCCCGGCGTTCCCGCGGCCGGCGACCCGCAGGCCGAGCACGACCCGCAGCAGCGCCCGTAGGCGGGGCGCGGCCGCGAACGACGCGGACCCGTACACCCCCCAAGGGAGTACGGGTCCGCGGAGAAAGCTACGCGCGCTTCACGTCAGGGACGCAGCGCCGCGCCGGATTCAGCCGGCGAGCAGCTCGCGGGCGAGCTTGGCGGTCTCGGTCGGGGTCTTGCCGACCTTGACACCGGCGGCCTCCAGGGCCTCCTTCTTCGCCTGGGCGGTGCCGGAGGAGCCGGAGACGATGGCGCCGGCGTGGCCCATGGTCTTGCCCTCGGGCGCGGTGAAGCCCGCGACGTAGCCGACGACCGGCTTGGTGACGTTGGCCTTGATGAAGTCGGCCGCACGCTCCTCGGCGTCGCCGCCGATCTCACCGATCATGACGATCAGGTCGGTGTCGGGGTCCGCCTCGAACGCCTCCAGGGCGTCGATGTGGGTGGTGCCGATGACCGGGTCGCCACCGATGCCGACGGCCGACGAGAAGCCGATGTCACGGAGCTCGTACATCATCTGGTACGTCAGCGTGCCGGACTTCGAGACCAGGCCGATGCGGCCCGGCTTCGTGATGTCGCCCGGGATGATGCCGGCGTTGGACTGACCGGGGGTGATCAGGCCGGGGCAGTTCGGGCCGATGATGCGGGTCTTGTTGCCCTTGGCCTTCGCGTACGCCCAGAAGGCGGCGGAGTCGTGGACCGCGATGCCCTCGGTGATCACGACGGCCAGCGGGATCTCGGCGTCGATGGCCTCGACCACGGCGGCCTTCGAGAAGGCCGGCGGCACGAAGAGGACGGACACGTTGGCGCCGGTCTTCTCCATGGCCTCGGCAACGGTGCCGAAGACGGGGATCTCGGTGCCGTCGAAGTCGACGTTGGTGCCGGCCTTGCGCGGGTTCACACCGCCGACGATGTTGGTGCCGTCACCCAGCATGAGCTTGGTGTGCTTCATGCCCGTGGCACCGGTCATGCCCTGGACGATGACCTTGCTGTCCTTGTTGAGGAAGATAGCCATTGTTCTGGAGTCCCTCTTCCCTTACTTCGCAGCCGCGAGCTCGGCGGCCTTGTCGGCCGCGCCGTCCATGGTGTCCACGCGCTGCACGAGCGGGTGGTTCGCGTCCGACAGGATCTTGCGACCCAGCTCCGCGTTGTTGCCGTCCAGGCGGACGACCAGCGGCTTGTTGACGTCCTCGCCCTTGGACTTCAGGAGCTCCAGGGCCTGGACGATGCCGTTGGCGACCTCGTCGCAGGCGGTGATGCCGCCGAAGACGTTGACGAACACGGACTTGACGTCCGGGTCGCCGAGGATGATCTCCAGGCCGTTCGCCATGACCTCGGCGGAGGCGCCGCCACCGATGTCGAGGAAGTTGGCGGGCTTGACGTTGCCGTGGTTCTCACCGGCGTACGCGACGACGTCCAGGGTGCTCATGACGAGACCCGCGCCGTTGCCGATGATGCCGACCTCGCCGTCGAGCTTGACGTAGTTCAGACCCTTGGCCTTGGCAGCAGCCTCGAGCGGGTTGGCTGCGTCCTTGTCCTCCAGGGCCTCGTGCTCCGGCTGGCGGAACTCGGCGTTGGCGTCCAGGGACACCTTGCCGTCGAGGGCGATCACGTCACCGGAGGCGACCTTCGCGAGGGGGTTGACCTCGACGAGGAGCGCGTCCTCGGCGACGAAGGTCTTCCACAGGGTCACCATGACGTCGGCGACCTGGTCGGCGACCTCGGCGGGGAACTTCGCCGCGGCGACGATCTCCTGGGCCTTCTCCTTGGTGACACCCTCGTTGGAGTCGACCGGGATCTTGGCGAGCTTCTCGGGGGTGGTCGCCGCGACCTCCTCGATGTCCATGCCGCCCGCGACGGAGGCCATGGCCAGGAAGGTGCGGTTGGTGCGGTCGAGGAGGTACGAGACGTAGTACTCCTCGGCGATCTCCGGAGCGGTCTCCGCGATCATCACCTTGTGGACCGTGTGGCCCTTGATGTCCATCCCGAGGATGTCCGTCGCGCGGGCGACGGCCTCATCGGGGGTCGCGGCGAGCTTCACGCCGCCGGCCTTGCCGCGGCCGCCGACCTTCACCTGCGCCTTGACGACAGACTTGCCGCCCAGCCGCTCGGTCGCCTCGCGGGCCGCCTCAGGCGTGTCAATGACTTCACCGGCCAGCACCGGTACACCGTGCTTGGCGAAGAGGTCCCTCGCCTGGTACTCGAACAGGTCCACGCGCGTCCGTCCCTTTGCTTCTCAATTAGCCCACGAACGTGGTGATCGTGGATTCGTTGTCTGCGCGGGCGTGCCGCGAAGGCAGGGTGACAACGCAGTCACAGCAAGGGCGTACATCGTCAGCCGGTACGCGGCATGTCCGTCTCGCAGGTTATCCCCGCGGCACCGGCCCTCCTAAATCGCAGATCACACTGCGGCGGTGATTACTGTCACAGATCACGCGGACGGAGGCGCGCGTCACAGCCCCCGTCGAGGCGTGGCCGGTTCTCGACGGCGCTCCGCACGGGGCCCTCACACGGAGTACACCCGTCCGCCGCGTGTCCCCCGCCGGACGCGCGGCGGGACGTCCGGTATGCACCCGGGCGAGCGGCTCACGGGGGTACGACCCGGACGCTCGGCGCAGCCGCCCGCCCACCGCGTCGACGCGACCCACACAACTCCTCCGCAAAAGCCGACCGGAAAGCATCCTTGACCCCCCAACTGTCAGCCCTGGAAACTGCGTTGAGCACTTACGCATCAGGAGTCACAGGTCTGCCGTCGCCCACGGCTGCCTGGTCCCGGCCGGCCGACCCCGGCGGGGACAGACGGGGGAGAACTGATGAGTAGGCGTGGCCGCGTAGGGGCGCGGTGGCGTCGCTTGCCCACCTCCTCCCCCTTCCGCCCTCTTGGTGCCTCTTACTCGGTGCCTGACAGGGATTGGAGGGGGAATGCCGACAAACGCGACCTATCCCGGCGTCTACGTCGAAGAGCTTCCCAGCAGCGTCCGCAGCATCACCACCGTCACCACCTCGGTGACCGCCTTTGTGGGACACACTCGCCGGGGCCCGCTCAACCACCCGGTGCGCATCACCAGCTTCGCCGACTTCGAGCGCCGCTTCGGCGGCCTGACCTCGAAGAGTCCGCTGAGCTACGCCGTGCACCAGTTCTTCGGCAACGGCGGCACCGTCGCGGTCATCGTCCGGACCGTGAAGGCCGGCACCGGCGAAGAGGCCTGCGTCACTCTGGAGTCCACCGAGGGCCACAGCGAGTGCCCGGTGCTGGAGGTGCACGCCAAGGAGCCCGGCATCTGGGGCGACGGCCTGCGCATCGCCGTCGACCACGACACGCCCGCCCGTCACCCGACCACCACCCCTGCACGAAGCGCTTCGCGCCACCCCTCTCATGGGGAGACCTTCAACCTCCAGGTCCTCGACGCCAAGGGCACCGCCCGCGAGTCGTACGGCAACCTGTCCATGGACCCCGAGAGCGGCCGGTACGCCGAGACCGTGATCAACGCGGGCTCGCAGCTGATCCGCGTCAAGGTCCTCGACGAGGGGCGCCCCGACCCCTCCGGCACGGTCTCGAAGCCGTTCGCCCACGACCTGCCCGACCTGAACGTCGACCTCACCGTCAAGATCGGCGAGGTCGAGCGCGAGTTCACGCTCTACGACCCCGACCAGGACGGCGAGGCCCCCTGCACGGTCACGGAGCTCGCCCTCCTCCTGGAGCGCAAGCTGCGCGCGCTGCCCGACGCGCCGGGCAAGCACGCCTACGCCGGCGCGCAGGTCACCGCCTTCGGCCGCCGCCTTCAGGTGGTCGCCGGGTCCGCCGACCCCGAGGACGTGGTGCGGTTCGTCGGCGAGTGCGCCAACGACCTGGGCCTGGAGGCCTCGGTCAACCCGCCGGTCTTCCCGCTCTCCGGCGGCATCGACGGCGACGTGCCGGGTCCGCGCGACATCATCGGCAGCGAGGCCCGCAAGACCGGCCTGCAGGCGCTGCGCGACGTCGACGACGTCAACCTGCTCTCGCTGCCGGAGCTGTCCGGGTACGAGAACACCGAGGACATGGTCACGGTCCTCTCGGCCGCCGAGCGGCTCTGCCAGGAGCGGCGCATCTTCCACCTCGTCGACGCGCCCTCGACCTGGGTCTCCGTGGACTCCGCCCGGGCCGGCATCGGCGCCTTCGAGTCCGTCCGGGGCAACCACTCCGGGCTGTACTTCCCGCACCTCCAGCTCACCGACCCGCTCACCGGCCGGCTCCGCACCTTCCCGCCGTCCGGCGCCATCGCGGGTGTGATCGCCCGTACGGACAGCGAGCGCGGCGTGTGGAAGGCGCCGGCGGGCACCGAGGCGCGCCTCGCGGGCGTGCACTCCCTCTCGGTCAAGCTCACCGACCGGGAGAACGGCCTGCTCAACCCGCTGGGCATCAACTCCCTGCGGACCTTCCCCATGGTCGGCCCGGTCGTCTGGGGCGCGCGCACCCTCCAGGGCGCCGACGCGCTGGACAGCGAGTGGAAGTACGTACCGGTCCGCCGGCTCGCGCTGCACGTCGAGGAGTCCCTGCTGCGCGGCCTGCAGTGGGTGGTCTTCGAGCCCAACAACGAGCAGCTCTGGCAGCAGATCCGGCTCAATGCCTCGTCGTACCTGCACGGCCTGTTCCAGCAGGGCGCCTTCAAGGGCGGCACGCCGCGCGAGGCGTACTTCGTCAAGTGCGACAAGGACACCACGACCGCCGAGGACATCGACAACGGCATCGTCAACGTCGTCGTCGGCATCGCGCCGGTCAAGCCCGCGGAGTTCGTGATCGTCAAGATCCAGCAGATGGCCGGGCAGTTCGAGCTCTGACCATAAGGAATCAAGGAACGAAGGAACCGAAGGAATCCGATGGCTGAGTTCACAATCAACGCCCATCGCTTCGACCCGTACAAGAACTTCAAGTTCCTGGTCCTGTGGGACGGTCGTACGGTCGCGGGCATCAGCAAGATCTCCCCGCTCAAGCGCACCACCGAGGTGGTCAAGCACCGCCACGGCGGCGACCCCAGCTCGCCGCGGAAGTCGCCCGGCCGCTCGGAGTTCGAGGGCATCACCCTGGAGCGCGGGGTGACCCACGACCCGGAGTTCGACCGCTGGGCCAACAAGGTCTGGCAGGTCGGCGCGGGTCTGGGCTCGGAGGTGTCGCTCGCGGACTTCCGCAAGGACATCGTCATCCAGGTCCTGAACGAGGCCGGCCAGGTCGCCGTCTCGCACAAGATCTACCGGGCCTGGCCGAGCGAGTACCAGGTGCTCGGCGAGATGGACGCCAACGCCAACGCGGTGGCGATCCAGAGCCTGAAGCTGGAGTGCGAGGGCTGGGAGCGGGACTACGAGGTCGAGGAGCCGCAGGAGCCCTCGTTCACGCACCCCGCCTGAGCAGCGGAGTCCTGAGCAACGGAGTAAGGAATGGCAGTCACCGGGCCCGCTGAGCTGCTGGCCGCCTGGGAGGCCGGGCTGGCCCTCCAGGACGGCGGCCGAGCCCTGCTGCTGCACCGCGCCGCGCGCCCCGAGGCCGGCACCGACGCACTGCTGTCGGTGCCGGCGGGCGAGCGCGCGGCGGACCTCTTCGCGCTGCGCCGCGCGCTGTTCGGCGAGCGCATGCAGGTCAAGCTGGCATGCGCGGACCCGGAGTGCGGCGCGGCGATGGAGTTCGAGCTGGACGCGGCCGAACTGGGCGCGGCCCGGCCGCGGCCGCCCGAGGACGGCCTGCGGGTGACCGAAGGCGGCTGGTCGGTGGTCTTCCGGCTGCCGTCCGTCGCCGACCTCACCGCCGTCTCGGCCACCGCGGCGCACGACCCGGCGGAAGCCCGGCGGCTGCTGGGGGCCCGGTGTGTGCTCACTGCGGTACGGGACGGACGTACGGCCGGCCAGGGCAGACGTGAGGCTGATCCCGAGGAGTTGGAGCGGCTGCCGGAAGCGGTCCTGAAACGGTTCGCCGAGGCGGTGGAGGAGGCCGACCCCGGTGCCGAGGTGACCCTGAACATCGCCTGCCCCGAGTGCGGCACGACCACCCCGGCCGAGCTGGACATCGCCGCGTACCTGTGGACCGAACTGGACGCCTGGGCCCGCGACGTGCTCCTGGACGTCCACCTGCTCGCCTCCGCCTACGGCTGGAGCGAGCCCGAGATCCTGGCGCTCAGCCCGCTGCGGCGCCGCTACTACCTGGAGCTGTGCGCCGATGTCTGACGACTACTTGGGGCGGCTGGTCGCCCGGCACGCGCCGGCGCCGCGCGCGCTCCCGGGCACACCGGGCGGGAACACGGGAGCGCCGGGCGGGAACACGAGCGCGACCGGCCGGGTGCGCCTGCAGCCTCGGCTCCCGGGCCCCTTCGAACGCATCGAAGCGCTGAGGGGCGCGCCGGTCGAGCCGGAAGCCCCGGCAGCGCTGTACCCGCAGGCCCCGCTCGCCGCTCCCGCCGAGGGCGAACGGCTCCGCTTCGAGCGGGAGATCAGGACCACCGAACACGAGACGACGGTGCTGCGGCCCGACCCGGCGCACCCGGCCGCCCCGGAACCCGCCGACCGCTCCACGCGACCTGTCGCACCGCTGCTCCGGCCGGTCGCCCACCCGGAGCCGGGGTTGCGGCCCGCCGCACCCGAGGGGCAGCGCGCGGGGACACGGCGTACAGCCGGCCACGGGGAAGAGTCCGGCCCCACGCGGCGGGCGGCCGCCACGCCGGCCCCCGCGGGGAGGGACACCGCCCCTCGCACGGTGACACCCGCGCTGCGCCCCCGTACGGAGGTGCCGGCGGCCCGGGACGCGGCACGCGCAGCCGCTGCCGGCCGGCGCGGCCAGCGGCCCGCCGAACGGGTGGTGCACGTACAGATCGGCCGCCTGGAGGTCAGCGCGGCCGGTACGGAACGCCCCGCGCCGGGCGGCAGGCCGGGCCGCGCCGACCGCCGCGGCCCCGCACTGAGCCTCGCGGACTACCTGGGGCGCGGGGAGAGGAACAGCTGACGGTGACCGTGATTTCGACGATGAGGCCGGGCCTGCCGGCCCCGGCATCTGGGGGATGCACTTCATGAGCAACGCACTCGCCATAGCGACGGTCACCCAGGCCCTTGCGCTGCTGATCGAGCACAACCTGCACCCCGAGATCGACATGGCCGTCTCCGTGGAGACCCGCAGGCCGCCGGCCGAGCCGGAGCTGGACCCGAAGATCACGGTCTTCCTCTACCAGGTCACCCACAACCCCTCGATGCGCAACAACGACCTGGTCACCCGGGCCGCCGACGGCACGCTGCTCAAGCGCCCCGCCGCCGCCCTGGACCTGCACTACCTGATCAGCGCGTACGGCGAGGAGAACGAGCTGGTCGGCCAGCGGCTGATCGGCAGCGTCGTACGCACCCTGCACGAGATCCCGGTACTCCCGAAGGAGCTGATCGCGGAGGCGGCCGAGCGCCCGTACCTGGGCGGCAGCGACCTGGCCGAGTCCCTGCAACGGGTCCGCTTCACACCGGCCCAGATGGACGTCGACGAGACCTCCAAGCTCTGGGGCATGCTCCACAACACCCCGTACGCCCTGTCGGTGGTCTACCAGGCCTCGCTGGTCCTACTAGACGGCCACGAAAAGCCGGTACCGGCAAAGCCGGTGGAGAGGCCGGATGTGCGCGTGCTCCCGTTCGGGGCGCCGGGGGCGCCGGAGCGGCCGTCCGCGGGGGCGCCGGAGGCCGAGCCCGAACGGGCGGAAGAGACCGGTGAGCGGGCCGGTAAGCAGGCCGAAGAGGCTCCTCCCAAGGGGACCGACGAGACCCGTGGGCACGCCGATGAGGCCCGCAAGCGGGCCGAAGCCAAGCAGGTCGCCGACGCCAGACCCGTCACCGATGTCGCCGCGACCACCAACGTCCGGGCCACGGTCGCGAAGGCCGCGGCGAGCGGGGGCGCACGGGCCGCCAAGAAGGCCGAGCCCAAGGCCCGTAACACCGGCGGGCGTTCGCGCACCCGCAAGGCGACGGGCGGCGCCACCGGGTCCGGTTCTTCGGGCCACGCCAAGGACGCCACCGGCCACGCGGACGGCACCGACCGCACGGACGACGGCGGGAAGAGCTGAGGCCGGTGCGCGGAACGGGGGCGGCGAAGGACACCGGAGCGGGGGCGGAGAAGGACATGGGCAACGGCGGCGACGAGCCGGGCACGACGGGCGGCGGCGCGGCGGACGGCATGGCGCTGGCCGCCGCCGTGCGCTCCGTACTGGCGCGCGTGGACGCCCACGCGGCACGGGCCCGGGGTACGCGTACGGACACCGGTACGGGTGCGGGCACGGGCGAGGGCACCGGAACCGGGGACGGGGCCGACGTCGCGACCGCCCCCGGCGCGGACGGCGCGGGCGGCACGAACGTCGAGCCGGCGCCCGCAGCCCCGAACGTGGCCACCCTCGACGCCCTGACCACTTGCTTCGGCCTCAGCCCCTTCGAGCGCGAGATCGTCCTCCTGGCCGCGGCGGCCGAGCTGGACCCGACCACGAACGCGCGCTGCGCCACGGCCGCCGGTGATCCCGGCCGCGCGTATCCGACCCTCTCCCTCGCCCTCGCCGCCCTCGCCGACCCGCACTGGAGTGCCCTCACCCCCGTCGCCCCGCTCCGCCGCTGGCGCCTGGTCGAGCTGGAGGACGAGACCCGGCTGACCACCACCCGGCTCCGTCTGGACGAGCGCATCCTGCACTTCCTGGTCGGTACGCCGTACCTGGACGCCAAGCTGCACGGCCTGCTGCGCCGCACCGCAGCCCCCGCCGCCCTCCCGCCCTCGTACGACGCGGCAGCCGACCGGGTAGCGGCGGGCTGGTCCGGCGCGGGCCCCGAGTCGCCGCTCCGCGTCGAACTGGTCGGCGCCGACCTCCGTACCCGCACCGACATCGCCGCCACCGCGGCCCGCCGCTCCGGCCTCGGCCTGTACTCCATGGCCGCCGACGACGTGCCCACGGACCCCGCGGAGCGCGACCGCCTGGCCCGCCTGTGGCAGCGCGAGGCGATCCTCCTCCCCGCCGCCCTCCTCATCGAGGTCGGCGAACTGGACCGCGACCAGCACGCCGCAGCGGACTCCTTCATCGCGGGCGCGGCCGTCCCCCTCGTCGTATCGAGCCCCGATCCCCGCCGTACGGAGCACCCCCGGGGCGAACGCGTCACCATCCCCAAACTCTCCGACGAGGAACACCTCACCCTCTGGACCGACGCCTTCGCCGACGTCCCCGAGGTGACCGACACACACCTTCGGTCCCTCGTCGCGCAGTTCCAGCTGCCGCCCCACGTGGTCCGCTCGGCCGCCGCGTCCGTACGCCGCGACCTGCCGCACTCCGACACGCTCGACGCCACCGAACTGGCCTGGCAGGCCGGCCTCACCGAGGCACGCATGGGCCTGGACGAACTGGGCCGCCGCATAGAGCCGCGCGCCGGCTGGGACGACTTGGTCCTCGCCGACCGCCAGCTCCGCATCCTCCAGGAGATCGTCGCCCACGTACGCCAACGCGGCACGGTCTACCAGGACTGGGGCTTTGCGAAATCGCTGCGCAGCGGCCTCGGCGTCACGGCACTCTTCGCAGGCGGCTCCGGTACGGGCAAGACCCTCGCCGCCGAAGTAATGGCCAAGGAACTGGGCCTCGACCTCTTCATCATCGACCTGTCCCAGGTGGTCAGCAAATACATCGGCGAAACGGAAAAGAACCTCAGCCGAGTCTTCGACGCGGCCGAACGCGGCGGCGCCCTCCTCCTCTTCGACGAAGCGGACGCCCTCTTCGGCAAACGCAGCGAGGTCAAGGACAGCCACGACCGCTACGCGAACCTGGAGGTCAGCTACCTCCTGATGCGTATGGAGGCGTACCGCGGCCTGGCCGTCCTCACCACCAACATGAAGAAGGCCCTCGACTCCGCCTTCATGCGCCGCATCCGCTTCGTCGTCGACTTCCCGTTCCCCGCCGAATCCGAACGCGCCGAAATCTGGCGCCGCGTACTCCCGCCCCAGGCCCCCACAAAGGACATCGACCCGGCCCTCCTCGCCCAACTCACCGTCGCCGGCGGCTCGATCCGCAACATAGCCCTTTCGGGAGCCTTCCTCGCCGCCGAAGAGGGCGGCCGCCTCCAGATGCGCCACATGCTGGCCGCGGCCCGCACCGAATACCTGAAGCTGGAACGCTCCTTGACGCCGTCGGAGGTCCACGGATGGGTCTGAACGAGCCCAGGAACCCGGGAGCGGGGGCAGCCCCCGCCGCACCGTCACCGTCCTCCTTCCGCATCGACATAGGCGAACTGGTCCTCGACGGTTTCGACACCCGCCTCGACCCCGACCGCGTGGCGGCATCCTTCGCACGCGAACTGACCCGGCTGATCGGTGACCGAGGCGTCCCCCTGGCCGCCGACGGCACCCCGGTACACCTGGACGCACTCGCCGGCCTGCCCCCGCTCCCCCGCACGACGTCCCCCGCCCGCCTGGGCGAAGCCCTGGCCCGCTCGGTCCACGCGGGCCTGACCGGCCGAGGGGAGGCCCGATGAGCAGCAGTTCCCACTCGTCCTCCCAGGACGCCCACCAGTCCGCCGCCGAAAAGCGCCGCAAGCGCCGCGAACGCAACGCCAAGTCCCGCACCCCGGAACCGAAGGACATCGTCAGCGGCGCCGGCCAGCCCCTGGACCTGAGCGTCCGCCGCGACCTCGAAGAACAGCTCGGCCACGACTTCAGCCAGGTCCGCCTCCACACCGACCGCGATTCCGGGCAGCTGGCGGAGATGCTGGGCGCGGACGCCTTCGCCGTCGGCCAGGACATCTTCTTCCGCGAGGGCACCTACCGCCCCGGCACGGTGGACGGCCAACGCCTCCTGGCACACGAGCTGCTCCACACGGTCCAGAACCCCCACGGCCTGGGCGCCCTCCGCGCGGGCCGCGACCTGGGCTCGGTCTCCCTCCCCCAGGCCTCCATCGAACGGGAGGCGGAGTCGGCGGCCCGGTCCTCGGTACTGGGCGCGCTCCAGGATTCCGTACGCGACGAACACCCCGCGGCCGAGGTCGAGGAGGGCCGGGCAACACCGGGCTGGCTGCGATACGCGACGGTGGATGCGGACCGGCGCCGCATGGAGCAGCTGGATCCGGCGACGCTGGCGGACCGGCTGGCGAACGGGGTACTGCGCTCGTTGCGCGGCGACCCGGAGGACCTGTCCGGCCGGGTACGCCTGCAACTTGCACGGATGTCCCCGCAACTGCAGGAGACCGTGCTGGATCGCCTCGAGGTCCGGCTGCTGACGCCCGAAGTCGACCGGCTGCTGGACCTGGTCGACGAGATGGAACAGGGCGGACCGCTGCCGCTGGTAGCGGCCGCGACCCCCGAGTCCGTCCAGGACGAGGCCGAGGTCATCGCGCAGGAGCGGACACAGCAGAACGCCGCCGCATCCGACAAGCGCGAGCAGGACGAGCAGGAGAGTGACGACCGCCGGAAGCGGGCGCAGCGGCGCAAGGAAGCGGACCCGGCGGGCGACGGCGGACCGGAACGGGACGCCGCGCCGGCGGGCGGGAGTGCGCCCAGGGCCCCTGTGGCGTCCACCTCAGCAGGATCCCAGGCAGCCGGACAGGCCGCCGCCCAGGACAAGCAAGCCGCCTCGGCCCGGCAGAAAGGCCAGAGCCAGGCCCACAAGGAGGACAAGGACGCCGACGCCCAGGCCGCGCAGAAGGACAAGGACGCCGAGAACTCGGCGCGCGGCCAGGACGAGGACGGCGAGGAGCGGTCGGACGCAGAGACCCCGCCCGCCGAGAAGGACGCGCAGGGCGGCGAGCGTGAGCAGGAGGACGCCACTGCCAAGGAAGAGGCCTCCGATGCGGAGGCCGTGGACAGGACCGGGGCCGAGCCCGGCGAGAAGGACCGTACCGGGGAGCGCGACGACGAACGCCGCAAGGGCGACCCGGAGAACGAGGAGGACGCCGACGACGAACCGCTGGGGCTCGAGGAGGAGTCAGATGAGCTCGATGAGAGCGACGACGAGTCGGCCGCGGAGGAGGACGAGGACGGTCTGGAGGCGGAAGACGAAGAGGACGACGACTCATCGGACGCCGAAGGGGACCGCCCCGAGGCCGGCCTGAGCGGGACGACCACGTCGGCCGCCAAGCAGAAGGTCCAGACCGACGACCCGGACGCCTATCGTTACGGGCCGCCCGGCGTGCTGGACTCCCCGGTCGACAGAAGCCAGTCGGACGAAGCCGTGCAGCGGGGGAAGACCGGCTCCCACCGGCCCGGTGACAAGGGCGCCTCTTCCGAGGAAACGGAGGGGCCCGACGACCGGCTCGCTACAGACCTGGCGACCGACAAGTCGATCGAGCAGGAGATAGGCCCAGAGCCGGACGAGAAGGCGGACGACAAGATCGGCGAGGAGTCCGGCGAGAAGGGCTCGGACCCGGCGGACCCCGAAGACACCGAGCGGGAGAAGGAGCAGGCCGAAGAGCGCAAGGAGGACGAGGAGGCCAGGCGGCGGGACGAGGCGGCCCGTACAGCATCCGAGGGCACGGGCTCGGCGCGTGGGTCCGAGGGCGATACGACCGCGCCGGGGCAGCTGTCGAAAGCCGATGAGGACGCCCGCAAGCAGGCGGCCGCATCATCCTCGGAATCCGCGGGCTCTGAGGCGGACTCGGGCTCCGGTCTGGGTGCGGCGTCCGGCGAGGGCAAGAGCTCGGAGGGGTCCACTGACCGGGACGCCTCGTCGTCCGGCGGCGGGGACTCCCGTACGCAGTCCGGCACCGGATCCAAGGGTGGTTCCGGGGCGGAAGCCGACTCGGCGTCCGGTTCAGCGACCGGCTCGGCCGCCGGCAAGAACGAGGACACGGCGGGCGGTACGTCGGGCAGCGGCGCGAAGGCCCAGGACGACGCGGAGAAGCACACCGGCGCCGGGACGACGGACACCGCCGGCGGCAAGGACACCGAGGCACCGGGAACCGCCGAGACCAAGGACGCCGCCCAGTCGAAGGACGTCAGCGAAGGGAAGGGCCCCTCGACGACGCCGGGCTCGGACGCCGGACCGGACAAGGCGTCCGCGCCCGGCCCGGTGAACGCGCCCAAGGTCACCTCGGCCCCGGGGGCGACGGCCCCCTTGGCCGCCGCGACCAAGAACGGAGCCGCCAACGGCGGTGCCCCCAAGGAGGCGCAGCCGCCCAAGCCCGGACCGGGGAAGCCCACGGCGCGTCCCAAGGCCGGAGCCGCGCCGGGCAAGCGACAGGCTGCCCGGCAGGCGGCCAAGAACGTCCGGCGCGGAGGCGGCGGAGGAGGCGGCCGTTCGGCTCCGGCACCGGTGCGCGGCAGGGGCGGTGGCGGCCGCGCCGCGTCCGGACCGGCGAAGCCGAAGAAGGAAGCCCCGGCGCCCGATGTCTCCAAGAGCACGCCCGAGGCGGGCCTCGCCACGATCTCCAAGCTCAAGCCGCACCAGATGCTGGAGACCTTCAAGGGCGTCGACACCGCGGTGGGCACCCAGGTCGGCAAGGAGCGGTCGGCGCTGCGCAAGGGCCCGCCGCAGATGGAGCGTCCGATCGGCTCGCCCCGTACGCTGCCGGGCGGGCCCACGCCCGCGGCCCCCGGTACGTACACCAATGCCAAGGTCTCCCGTACGGACGCCGCCAAGGGCAAGACGCCCGAGATCGATGGTGAGGAGCGGCCGAAGGGCCAGCCGCCCGGCGTCGACGTGCCGGAACCGAGCTGGTGGGACATCCTCCTCACCATGGCCGTGGAGATCCTGAAGAGGATCTTCCCGTTCGACGACCTGATCGAGTCGGTCATGAATCTGCCGACCACGGACGACGGCCTCAAGGGCGCCCGGGTGGGCAACGCCCCCGGGCTGCCACTACAGGACGATTCGGACCCGCAGCGTACGGAGGAGCAGGGCCAGAAGCTCGACGAGCGCAGGGACGAGCTGCACCAGTCGGGCCGCGAGGACGCGGCTCGGCCGATGGGCGAGGACCAGATCTACCCCGACGCCCCGCACGAGACGCTCAAGGGCAAGGTGCCCGGCGGCGGGAAGAAGGGCGGCAAGCAGGGCGGTGGGCGCAGGGTTGCCGCCGGCGGCGTTCCGATCGAGTCCGCGTCCGCCGTGGCCGAGCACGACCGCGGACCGCAGATCCAGGCGGGCTTCGCGCAGGGCCAGCAGAAGATGGGCCAGGAGCGCAAGGCCAAGGACGAGAAGGCGAAGAACGACAAGCAGAAGCACGATCAGGACCTGAAACGCGAGGTCGACGCCAGCACCAAGAAGCAGGCGGGCGCGCGCGAGAAGGGCCAGAGCGACATCGCCGATGCCCGCGACAAATGGCGCAAGGAGCAGGACGACAAGGTCGCGGACATCGACGACAAGAAGGGCAAGAAGTACGACAAGGTCCGCAAGGACATCGACGACAAGAACGAAGAGACCGACAAGGACGTCGACAAGCGGACCGAAGACGACAACAAGAAGATCGACGACGAGCAGACCAACTCGGAGAAAGACGCCAAGAAGAAGCAGGACGACAAGAAGAAAGAGGCGGAGAACGGCGGCGGCGGATTCCTCGAACGCCTCAAGGAGTGGTGGGAGAATCTCAAGAAGGACATCGAGGAGTTCTTCGCGCGGGCCCGCAAAGCCGTCACGGACCTCATCGACAAGTTCAAGCGTGAGGTCTTCGAGCTGATCGACAAGGCCCGTAACTGGGTCGTCGAGCAGATCAACGACTTCGCCGACGCCCTGATCGCGTTCGGTGACGAGTTGCTCGCCGACTACCCGGCGATGCGTGACAAGTGGCGCAACACGATCAATGCCGGCCGCGACTGGGCCGTGCAGAAGGTCAACGAGGCCGCCGACGCGCTCAAGGAGGTCGCCGGCAAGCTCCTCGACGGGCTGTGCGGTGCGCTGCTCGAAGGGCTGGACTTGCTGGAAGGCGGGCTCAAGGCAGCGGTCGACGTGGCGGAGACCGTCACCGTCGAGGCCGTGGAGTTCGGCAAGGGTGTCGTCCAGGCGCTCGGCGACTGGGCAGCCATCTTCAACGACATCGTCTCCGACCCGGGCGGCTGGATCAGCAAGGCCGGCGCCGCAGCCGAGACGGGCGCGAAGGAACACCTCTTCAACGAGATCAAGTCCGCCGTCAAGGAGTGGGTCAAGCAGAAGGTCCAGGAAATCATCGGGATACCGATAGAGGATTTCCAGGCGCTCATCGAGGGCGGCGTCAGCGCCGAAGAGATGGGCAAAATGGCGTGGGACGAGGCGGTCCCGCAACTCCCCCTGATCATCGGCGTCATGGTCGTCGAGAAGGTCGTCGCCAAGCTCATTCCTGGCGCCGGCTGGGCCATGGCCATCATCGATGCCCTCAAGGCCGCTTGGGGTGCGCTCAGCGAGATCTTGGCCGCCTTCGGCCTGTTCATGGAATTCCTCAAGTCCGTCAAGAGCGGCAACGGCGCCCTCCCCTTCGCCAAGGCGGTCGCGGCAGGCGTCGTCGCCCTGCTGGAGCTGATCTACCAGGCACTGGTCGAGGGCATCGGCCGGTTCATGGGCAACGTCGCCAAGCGACTCGGCGACATGCTCAAGAACATCCGCGGCAAGAAGAACGGTCCTGGCGCGCCCGAGGCACCCGGCCAGCCCAGTGCCCCCGGTGCGCCCAACCGCCCCGGGGCCCCCGCGCAGACCAATGCGCCTGGCCGCCCCGCCGAACCGGGCCGCCCTGGCGCGCCCGGCCCGGCGGCCAACCGCCCCCACCAGTCCGAGAAGCCCGGTGAGCCCGGCGGCCAGACCGACAAGCCTGGCCAGAGCCCGGCCCCCCGCAAGCCTTCCCCCGACAAGACCTCACGTCCGGAGCAAGGCCCGCGCCCGGAAAAGCGCCCCTCCCCGGAGAAGAAGCCGGACCCGAAGCAGCAGCCCAAGCCCAAGCAGAAGAAGAAGCCTGACGAGCACGAGCGCCGCGACGACGGTCGCGAGGTCAACGCAGCCCGCCGCCGCCTCCGCGACGCTAAGCGCAAGCAACGCGATGACGACAAGGCCGGCCCCACGAAGCGCCACGGCGCGGCTCGCGACACCCTCCGCAAGAAGCGCGACGACGACTCCACGCGCCCCGACAAGCGCGATCCCAGCAAGTCCAAGGACAGGGACAAGAAAAAAGACGAGGACAAGGACCTCCTCAACAAGAAGCCCACCGACAAGAAGGGCAAGAAGCAGGACACCAAGGGCCACGACAAGAACAAGAACCGCGACAAGGACGAGGAAACCAAGGACCGCAAGAAGAAGCTCGCCGCCAAGAAGCGCACGCGCCGCAAGCCCGAGTCCCGCACCCGCCGCAAGCTCCGCCGCGCCCGCCAGACCATCAAGTCCGCCGTCGCCAGGGCCCGCCGTGCCGCCCGCCGCCTCTTCGGCAAGGGCCGCAAACTCGGCCGCAAACTGAACAACCGCACCCACCGCCTGCGCGACCAGTGGAGGCGCCGCCGCGACAGGCTACGTCGCGACCCCAGTCGCCGACGTGACCGACGCCGCGACCGCAAGCGTGAGGACAACAACACAAAGGAAGTCGACCTCCCCAAGGTACGGTTCCGCGACGTGGACGATGGCGAAGCACATACGTTGACTTTCCACGGCCGAGGCCCTCACGCGCCCCTCTATATCCACAGCACGCCGCAAGAGGTACCTGCCTTCACCGCCGATTGGCAGCAGGACATAGGGAAGGCTGCAGGCGACCCGGACGTGAAGAATCAGCAGAAACTCCTCGCGGAAGCCGAAGAGTGGTACGCGAAAGCAAAAATCACCCAAAAGGGAATCCCGACGAGGACACAGGCAAAGGAAAGCGACGCCAAGAAGCAAGAAAGAACGGAGCGACTGGCGCAACTCCGGGAAGAAATGCGGAAATTCAGCCACGCCGCCAGCCAGCGAAAGTACTACGACATCCCCACTCCTGCGGAATATCATAAATCGCCGGGCTTCCAGGACTTCAGTAACCCTGCAATCAACCGCGGAACCGAGGAGTACCGCTCGGACTACATAGGAACCCCCTCCAAAACAATCTTCGGAGGACAGGGGCAGGATGCCAGCAAGGCGAAGAAGGGGCAGCCGCCCGGCTGGGACTACGTCACGTCCAAGAAGCTGAGCCAGGGCGCCGCCTGGGTGAAGATGCACCTGCTCCCGGAGCGCATGGGAGGTAAAGCTTCCGGGAATAATCTGGTCCCGGCCCGTGGCCCTTCGACCAATATCGCGTTCTTGAACAACATCGAGGATGTCGCCTATCACGCGGTCCCGAAACCACACAGGATCATCTGGTACGAAACCAAGGTGGAGTTCAATCACGCAAACTTCCCCAATTTCCCCAGCCATATCTACGCAAAGTACGGAGGATACGACCCGACCCCCGGGACCACTGGAAAGAACAAGGGCGACTGGACACCCAAAAAAACCGCAGATAAGCAGTACGACCAACCCACCAAACCGCCGACGGAGGACGAAGAAGGAATGCTGGCAATCAATCACGCCGGCCATCAGAATCTGGAGGACATGCTGGGAGTCAGAAGGAGCATCGCCGACCATCTCATAGATGTGCGCGGAGCATTGAAGGAGAAGGGGGAGACGCTCACGAGCTACGCTCAGGTCGATGATTTGATGTGGGACCTCAAAGAGAGCAAGAGAGGCAACGCTATGGGGCAACTCGAGCTCCTGCTGGAAAACCTCCAAAAGCTCGACGACCAAGGAAAAGTCGATTGGACTTGAGTTCCATGAAAAAGGATGAAGGCAGCCCAGAATTCCCGTACGAGACCCTGTGCGCCAAGGCAGTCGACGAGCTCACCGGGTGCCCAGAGATCGATGTCTCAGTGGCCGAATTTGGGAAGATTTCGACACCTTTGGACGACGCAGAACGCGTGTTCAGGAACATGGCTCGGCGGCGTGGACTTCCGCTGAACTCCGAGATCCGAGAGAAATTTTTCCGTTTCAACGATATCGAGGTGTACTGGAGTTCCTCGGAATCGGGATCGAATCTCGTCGGCGAGCTCTACCTGACTCACCTGTACCGCAGCGTGATCGAGAAGCGGATGAACGTCATCTGGGAGGGCAAGGACGACTGGGAGCGCGAACTCTACAGTGAGCTGAGGATCTTCGACGACACGCCGCGCAGCGGCTCCGGCCGCCTGGCTGCCCTACGCGCCGCCCCAGGCACCGCGGATCCTGAAATCTGGTTCTTCGATATACGGGACGAACCCCTGGAGATGGACCTGAATTATCCGGCCTATTTGGACACGCTCCTCATCACCAAGGGAACCATCGGATGGCAATATCTGTTCTGTGATGTGGGATACGGCCATCCGGGGTTCACGCCTATCGTAGACGGCCTCAAAGAGATGGTGGAGGTCTTTCCGCGACTCTTCCCTGAATACAACTACTCGGACCTCCAAGCCCGCCTCCGGGAGCGCATGTGACCACCTACGCCGACATTCCCAAGCCCATACGCTCCGGCATCGTCATTGTTGATCCTGAGCGTGGTACCCCGCAGCGGATCATCGTGTTGCAGTTCAATCCCGACACGCTTGAGCGGTCAGTGGCGCCTCAAGCCGCCGGTGGAGAAGGCGGAGGCGGTGGCGGGGGTGATAGTGGCGGGGACCGTAACGAAGCTCTGCGGCTCAAGGGGCCGGCGCAGGAGACGTGGAAGTTCACCGCTGAGATTGATGCGACCGATCAGCTGGATGTGGCCGCGCCCGATGGGATTCATCCTCAGCTGGCCGTGCTGGAGATGCTTGTGCAGCCGACCACAGCGCAGTTGAGGGCTGCCAGCAAGCTCAGCCAGAAGGGGACTATTGAGATCAGTCCCATTGAGATGCCGTTGACGCTCTTCACCTGGGGGAGCAAGCGGGTGATGCCGGTCAGGCTGACGGAGTTGTCCGTTAATGAGTCGGCGTTTGATGTGAACCTGAATCCGATTCGGGCCTCGCTCTCCATCGGGATGAAGATTCTTACGGTGAGCGATCTACCGGCTGGGCATCGGGGGGCGGAGCTCTACCTCGCGCACCTTGCGCAGAAGGAGCAGTTGGCGCGGCGGGCGCGGGCCGGGAGTCTGGCTCAGCTTGGGCTTGGGGGAGGGATCTGAGCGTGATCGAGCCGTATGAGAGTGCGTTGGATGATGTGCCGGGGGCTCATCCGTACCCGAGGAGCAGTCGGTACCACGATGTGGAGATCGGGGTGCATCGCGCGCCCGACGGTACCGAGGTGAAGTACGCCAAGCGGAGGTTGTTGCCGCCGCTTGAGCGGGATGAAGACGAGACCGTGCCGCATGTCGTCAGTGAGGGCGAGCGGGCTGATCAGCTGGGGCAGCGGTATTTCGGGGATTCGGGGCAGTGGTGGCGGATTGCTGATGCCAATCCGGTGCTGGCGCCCGGTGAATTGACGGACGAGCCCGGCGAGGAGATCGCCGTGCCGTTGCCCGGTGGGTTCCCTGGTGGCATGGGTGGGCCGGGGGTGCGGAATGGCTGATGACCTGCCCGTTGGGGGCGGTCCCGTACACGCCTCGCTGTACATGGGGCCGAAGTTGGCCCGGCTCGTGCCGCAGGAGGTGACGGAGGCGCTGCTGTCCGCGCAGATCACCAGTACGGCGGGTGAGAGGAGCGGGTTTCAGCTCGCCTTTGACCTGACGAAGAAGGGGGCGATTATTCAGCGGCTGCTTCCTGAGGGGTTTTTTGATCCCAAGACGCGGGTGATTCTGACCGTCGCGGTCAAGGGAACGCCTGTGGTGCTGCTGGACGGGCTCATCGTGCGGCAGGAGGTGGGGGCCAGTAATCAGCCCGGGCAGACCACCCTGACGGTGACCGGGGAAGATCTGACGCTGCTCATGGATCTGGAGGAGCGGACCGACCGGTATCCGAATCTCGCGCCCTCGCAGCGGGTTGAGCGGATCCTGGGGAAGTACGCGGATTACGGGATCGATGCTCGGATCATTCGGGAGCAGGTGCCGCAGCCGCCGAGGGAGCAGGCCCGGGTGGATTACCAGACGGGGACTGATCTGCAGTATGTGAATGACCTGGCCAGAGCCAATGGTTACACGTTCTATCTCGATCCCGGGCCGGTGCCCGGGAGGTCGACCGCGTTCTGGGGGCCCGAGCAGCGGCTCGGGCAGCGGCAGCATGCGTTGAACGTGAATATGGATGTGAACTCGACTGTGGATCAGTTGACGTTTGCCTATGACGGGACGGCGAGAGAAGAGCCGCAGGCTCGGGTGCAGGATCCTGTGACGCGGCAGGCTCCGCTGCTCTCCCAGCCCGATATCAGTCCGCTCAGGCCGCCGCTCGGCCGGCGGGCCTCGCCTGCTCTCAAGCGGAAGACGCTGACGGGTACGGCGAAGAAGGACGAGGCGTTGGCTAAAGCTGAGGCGTTGGGGCGGGCCGCTACCAGTGCCGATGCCATCAGTGGGTCGGGGCAGTTGGACGTCAATCGGCATGGATATGTGCTGCGGCCGCGGGAGTTGGTGGGGGTTAGGGGCGCGGGGGTCACGTACGACGGGGATTACTACGTGAAGAGCGTTACTCATAACCTCCGGCCCGGGTCCTTCCAGCAGAACTTCACCCTGTCGCGTGAGGGGCTCATTGCCAGGAGCGACCGCGTGCGTCCGTGACCTTCCCAGCCCCTCGCATTCCATGACCGCCCGCACCACAGCCGCGCACCACACCACCAGGAGCAGCCCGCATGGCGCCAGCATCGAACAACCGCTTTCTCGGCAAGTTCCGGGGACGGGTGGCGAGCAACAACGATCCGTTGCGGATGGGTCGGATCACCGCTCATGTGCCGGATGTACTCGGTGACGAGGCGTCCACGTGGGCCATGCCGTGCTTTCCGTTCACGGGGGCGCAGGCAGGGCAGTACGTGATCCCGAGCGAGGGCGCGGGTGTGTGGATCGAGTTCGAGCAGGGGGATCCGAGCTTCCCGGTGTGGACGGGGTGTTGGTACGGGTCCGAGGCCGAGATGCCGGTCGATGCGCAGGCCGGGGCGCGGGCCGGGGCCGAGCCGGTGGTGATCGAGACGCAGGGGCATCACAAGATCGTGCTGTCGGACGTGCCGGAGGAAGGGATTCTGCTGCAGGCGCCCACTGGGGCGTATGTGCGGATCAACGCGGCGGGCGTGCAGATCAACAACGGGGCGGGTGCGGTGATTTCCCTGGTCGGGGACCAGGTCGACATCAATGAGGGTCGGCTGACCGTGCCCAAGAAGCGATGACCCAAGAGGCGATGACCCGAGCAGCGATGACCCGAGCAGCCAGGCAGCAGGAAGTGACAGCGGAGACGGGGGAGCGAGAAGACGTGGGGTCCGGGAACTTTGTGCACGGGGGCGCGGTGATCAGCTGTCCGCACGGCGGGCGGGCGGTGTCCACCGCGGCCGCCGGCACGGGCGTATGTATCGACGGCCTGCCCGTGGTCACCGCCGCCGACCTGTTCACGGTCAGCGGCTGCCCGCACTCCGTCGGCGGCCGCCCGCAGCCGTGCACCAGCGTGCGCTGGACGCCGGCCGGCGGTGGCGACGAGGTACGGATCGACGGGGTGCCGGCGCTGCTGGACACCTCGGCGGCGATGTGTTTCAGCGCCGGGCTGGTGCCGCAGGGCCCGCCGGTCGTGGCGCCCGTCCATCAGGGGGTGTCCAGCCGATGAGGGCTGCGAAGAAAGTACGGAGTGAGATCGCCTTTCCGTTCCGGGTGGACCGGCGGGGGCGGACGGCGCATGCGGACCATGACGCGCATGTGCGGGATCTGATCGAGCAGTTGCTGTTCACGAGCCCGGGTGAGCGGGTCATGCGGCCGGACTTCGGGTGCGGACTGCTGGACCTGGTGTTCACGCCGAACAGTCCGGAGCTGGCGTCGGCCGTCGAGCTGTCGGTGCAGGCGTCGTTGCAACGGTGGCTCGGCGATCTCATCGACGTCGAGGCGCTGGATGTGGTGAACGAAGAGAACGTCGTCCGGGTCGAGCTGAGCTATGTGGTGCGGTCCACCGGGAGCCGACACGATGAGGTGTTCGAGGGGCGGGGCGAGATATGAGTGACCAGCAGCTCATCGGCGGTGAGCTGGTGTGCCGTACCGACCGGCGGCGGGGCCGGATCCGAGCCGAGCGGCTGAACGGCATCGACGGGGTGGAGGTCGCCGATGACGGGGTGACGCTGACCGTCACCTTCCTGGGGAAGGCGCCGCACGGGCTGTGCCCGGAGAATGTCAGGATCGACGGCGGGCGCCGGATCTCGGGGATCGAGGCACTGGAGGTGTCGGTCGAGCGGGAGGAGGATCCCGAGCTCGACGACCGGCTGCATGTGGTGCTGGACCGGACCGGGGACACGTCCCGGTACCGGTTGTCGATCGTCGACAAGGATCCTTACGGGCGGCCGGGTACGGAGCCTTACGAGGGGTTCGACCAGCGGTATTTCGCTGCGGACTTCCGGTTCCGGACCGACTGCCCGAGCCCCTTCGACTGCCTGCCCGAAGAAGACGACTGCCCGGACACCTTCAAGCCCGCGCCCGTCATCGACTACACCGCGCGGGACTACGACACGCTGCGGCAGCTGGTCCTGGACCGGCTGCGGCTGACCACGCCGGACTGGGTCGAGCGCAACCCCGCCGATCTCGGGATGACGCTGGTCGAGATGCTGGCGTACACCGCGGATCAGATCAGTTATCAGCAGGATGCCGTGGCTACGGAGGCGTACCTCGACACCGCGCGGCGGCGGGTGTCCGTACGCCGGCATGTGCGGCTGATCGACTACCCGATGCACGACGGGTGCAGCGCACGGGCCTTCGTGTCCGTGGAGGTGGCCACCGACCTCGTGCTGCTGCCCGGGACCTTCCGGTTCGCCGCGGTGGACTTCCGTACGTACGGGCCGCGGGACCGGCCCGAGCTCGGGACCGTCATCGACGACCGGGACCTGGCCGTGCTGGACGAGCGCGGGTCGGTGGAGGTCTTCGAGCCGGTCGGTGACGCGCCGCTGCGGCTGCGTCCGGAGCACAACGCCATCCGGCTGTGGACCTGGGGTGATGAGGTCTGCGCACTGCCGAAGGGCGCGACGTCGGCGACGCTGCGGGACGAGTGGGCGGACGGCACGCACGAGAACCGCTCCTTGAAGTTGTCGCCCGGTGATCTGCTGTTGTTCGAGGAGGTCAAGGGGCCGCGTACGGGGACGCCCGGTGATCAGGACCCGAGTCACCGGCAGGCCGTACGGCTGACGTCGGTCACCCCGGCCGTCGACCGGCTCGACGGGCAGCCGGTGCTGGAGGTGACCTGGGCGCAGGAGGACGCGCTGACGTTCCCGCTGTGCCTGTCCACGCGGGGCGGGACGGAGTGCGCGCCGGTGGGCGACGTGAGCGTCGCGCGCGGCAACGTCACCCTCGTCGACCACGGGCGGTCGCTGGTCTTCGGGGAGGACCCGGAGGGCGTGCCGGAGACGGTGACCGTGCCGCCCGTACCGGCCGTGACCGGCTCCTGCGAGCCGCCCGCCTTCGGGTACGCGGACCACAGGGGCGACGGGAACGCCACCGCCCGCACCATCGAGCACCTGCTGCGCAGGACAACACACCACCGGGCGCTGACGGCCGACGACGTCCGCGAGCTGTTCGAGGTCGTCGGCGAGGAGGCGGCCGTACGGGCCGGACTCGGGCTGGAGCTGGCCGGGCAGCGGCGCGAGAAGGTGGTGCCCGGGACGGTGTACGCGCAGGCCGAGGCGTTGCGCACGCTGCTGGCGCAGTCCGTGTACCCGGGCATCGGGGCGCGCTTCCGGCCGCTGCTGCACCGCTCCCCCGTCGCGCAGACGGTGCCGTTCCCGCGGCCGGAGCTGGTGGCGGCCGGGCAGGCCGAGCGGCTCGCCGGGATCCGGGAGCGGGTGCGGGCGCGGCTGGTCGAGCTGTGGCGCAGCGCGCGGGACCACGACGGCCTGTCGGAGGCGGAGATCGCCGAGCTGACGGTGCTGTTCGGGCTGCACGTGCTGGAGCACCTGGAGCTGCACCGGCATCCCGTACGGGCGCTGCGGGAGCTGCTGCACCGCGCCGACCGGCTCCTCGCGCCCAAGCTGCGGCGCCTTGAGGTGCTGACCGCGCGGGCGCGGGCCGGCGCGGTGCTGGACGGCCGGATCGCCTGGGAGATCGCGCACAGCTGGGGCCCTGAGTACGCGGCGGGGCTGCACCCGGACGAACCGGTGCTGCACGGCCCGGCGGCCGGGCTGCTGCCGGATGCCCGGGCGGCGCTGCCGGCCGTACGGATCGAGGACGGCGAGCACATCTGGGAGCCGCGCCGGGACCTGCTGAACAGCGGGCCGCGCGACCGGCACTTCGTGGGCGAGCTGGAGGACGACGGGCGGATCGCGCTGCGCTTCGGGGACGGGCGGTACGGTGCCCGGCCGGAGCCCGGCAGCCGGCTCACGCTGCACTACCGGCTGGGCGGCGGCACGGCCGGCAATGTGGGCGCCGAGGCCATCAACCACCTGGTGCTGAGCCGCACGGCGGAGGAGTACGACGGCGGCGATCCGATGCCGGTGGCCGGGGTGCGCAATCCGCTGCCGGCCATCGGTGGTGCCGAGCCGGAGCCGGTCGAGCAGGTGCGTCAGCTCGCGCCGCTGGACCTCAAGCGCACCCGCCGGCGCGCCGTCACCGCGGCGGACTACGCGGAGCTGGCGTCCGCGCTCCCCGGTGTGCAGCGCGCCGCCGCGGAGATCCGCTGGACCGGCAGCGTGCAGGAGGCGCACGTCGCCATCGACGCCGTGCGCAGCGGAGAGCCCGCGCCCGAGCTGCTGGACTCCGTCGCGTACGCGCTGGAGGGCTACCGGCGGATCGGCCACGACCTGGTCGTGGAGCCGGCCAGGACCGTGCCGCTGGACATCGAGGTCGAGGTCTGCGCCGCGCCCGGACACCAGCACGGCCGGATCCTCGCCGAGCTGACCCGGGTGCTGGGCAACCGCCGGCTGCCCGGCGGGCGGCTGGGCTTCTTCCACCCGGACGCGCTGACGTTCGGGGAACCGGTGCGGCTGAGCCGCCTCACCGCGGTGGCCGCGGCAGTACCGGGCGTGGAGAGCGTACGGGTGACCCGGCTGCAACGGCTCTTCTCACAGGGATCCACCGACATCGAAGACAACAGAGCACTGGAGGACGGTGTGCTGCGGCTCGGCCCGCTGGAGATCGCCGTGTGCGACAACGACCCCGAGCGGCCCGAGAACGGCCGGCTGGTCATCGAGCTCGGGGGTGCGCGATGAGCGCCACGTGCGGCTGCGGCTGCGGGGGCAGCGACGAGCGGCGCGCCCCGGACGCCCTGTACAACCCGCCGGGACGGACGGCGCTGGACTACCGCGTCGGTACGTACGGCACGTTCCTCGCCGGGATGCTGGACCGGCTCGCCTCGCCCGCCTACCCGGCGCTGCGCGGCCTGACCGTCCGCACCCCGGACGACCCGGCGATCGGGCTGCTGGACGCCTGGGCGGTGCTCGGTGACGTACTGACCTTCCACAGCGAGCGGATCGCGGACGAGGGGTACCTGCGGACCGCCAACGAGCACCGGTCGCTCGCGCTGCTCGGGCGACTGGTCGGGCACCGGCCGCGGCCGGGCGTCGCTGCCGACACCCATCTCGCGTACACGCTGGACAAGGACCCGCGCGCCGAGGACGTGCCGGTCGTCGTCCCGCGCGGGGCGCGCAGCCACAGCGTGCCCGCGGCGACGGGCGAGGAGTCGCAGACCTTCGAGACGACCGAGGACCTCACCGCGCGGTACGCGTGGAACGAGCTGAAGGTCCGCAGGCGGCGGCCCGCGCTGCTGGTCGCCGACGATGTGAAGAAGCGCTCCGAGCTGTACGTCGCGGGCACGGCCACGTCGCTGCAGACCGGCGACCAGCTGCTGTTCGACTTCGGCGGCACGGAGCAGAAGCTGCTGCCGGTCGCCAAGGTGCGCATCGACCGCGCGGAGGACGTCACCGCGATCGGGCTCCAGCAGTCCGCGCCGCCCACGCTCAAGGAGCTGGTGGACGAGGCGAAGCAGTGGATCACCGAGCCGGAGGACGGCGGCGACCCGGACGACCCGGACGAGCCCGGGCCGCCCACCCCGGAGACGCCGAACCCGCGCCCGGTCAGCAAGCTGATCGAGACCTTCGACACCCAGGTGCTGGCGCCGCTGCGCAAGGACCTGGAGGGGGACGCGGCCAAGACTCCGGCCGCGTTCGCCGAGCGGCTGGCCGGTCCGCACGAGCGGCTGGCCGAGGCGCAGGCGCTGGCCGCACCGTACGAGGAGGTCGCGGCCTGGTTCGAGCAGCTGGAAGCGGTGCTCTCGGAACTCCGCGAGCGGGCTGAGGACTTGGAGCCCGCGCGGACCGTGCCGCCGTCGGAGCCGCAGCCGAAGAAGGCCGGGGCCGCACAGCGGTTCACGCCCACGGCCGCGCTGCGTGCCCTGGACGCCGTGCTGCCCGCCCTCCGTACGAGCGTGGTGCGGCCCCCGTCCAGCGCGCGGGTCGTCTCGCGCGACCCCGGACGGCTCTTCGCGCCCGGCTCGGACCTCACCGCACGGCTGCTGTCCGCACTGGACCCGAGGCTGTCCGACGGGATGTACACGGCGTGGCGGCAGGCCGCGCCCGCGACGCCCGCCGCGCTCCGCGCGCTGCTGGCGATGCGGGTGACGGCCGCGCCCTTCGGGGCGACCGCGCCGCTCAAGCCGGTGCAGGACGACAAGGGCCGGGTGATCCGTACCGCGGACTGGCCGCTCACCGGCTCCGTGCTGACCAGCGTGCGAATCGTCTTCGACACGGCCGGCAAGGTGCCGGTGAAGGCGGAGTTCCAGCACGCCGAGACCGGCAACTCCGTGCAGTACTCGGAGAGCCTGCCGTCGGAGAACTCCTTCGACCTCGGCCCCGGCCGGGTCCAGGTGTCCACCCGCACCGGACAGGACCGCGACCTGAGCTGGCTGGGCCGCCGCCCGACCGAGTCCCAGGAGCCGGGGGTGACCATCCGGCTGCTGGCCGGGCTGCCCGAGCGCTCCCTGTTCGTGGCCCGGCCCGACGAGGACGGGAAGATCGAGGTCGCCGTCAACAACGGCGACACCAAGACCTGGGACCTCGCACCGGGCGACAAGCACCAGATCCGGCACGGCGAGTACGAGGTGGCGGTGCGGCGCACGCCGGGCAGCGAGCCGCCCGCCGTGGAGATCGGCATCGCCACCGTCCCCGAGCCCGCCAACCGGTACGTCCTGCAGCTGGACTCCGTCCAGGACTCGATCACGGTCGGCAGCTGGGTGGCGATCCAGCGCCCCCGCAAGGGCGCCGAGGGCCCCGACGGCATCCCCGGCGACAAGAAGCTGGCGTTCGTCACCACCCGTGTGACGGCCGTGCGCACCGCCGCGTACACCGACTTCGGCATCACCGGGCGCGGTACGGAGCTGACGCTCGCCGACCCGTGGCTGGACGAGCACGACGTGCTGCTGTCGGCGATCCGCGACACCACCGTGCACGCGGGCGGCGAGCCGCTGCGGATGGCGGACGAGCCGCTGGGCGAGGACGTGCACGGCAACGAGCTGGAGCTGGCGGACCTGTACGACGGGCTGCGTCCCGGCCGGTACATCGTCGTCTCCGGCGAGCGGACCGACATCCCCGGCTCGGCCGGGGTGCGCGGCACGGAGCTAGCAGTGATCGCCGCGGTCGACCAGCGGCTCGACGAGGAGCTGCCCGGCGACCACGTGCACACCGTCCTCACGCTCACCGCCGACCTCGCCTACCGGTACCGCCGCGACACCGTCCGCATCCAGGGCAACGTCGTGCCGGCCACCCATGGCGAGAGCCGGGACGAGCCGCTGGGCAGCGGCGACGCGGAGAAGACCAACCAGACGTTCGCGCTCTGGCAGTCGCCGCTGACCTGGCTGCCCGACGGCAACCCCCTGGGCGCCACCCCGGAGCTGGAGATCCGGGTCGACGGGCTGCTCTGGCACCGGGTGGACAGCCTGGCCGGGCGCGGGCCGCGCGAGCGGGTGTACGTCCTGGGCTCGGCCGGGGACGGCCGGACGACCGTGACCTTCGGCGACGGGACGCACGGCGCCCGGCTGCCCACCGGCCATGAGAACGTCCGGGCCCGCTACCGCTTCGGTACGGGCCGCGCCGCCAACGTCAAGGCGGGCCGCATCACCCAGGCGATCACCCGGCCGCTGGGCGTCACCGGCGTCACCAACCCGCAGCCGGCCACCGGCGGCGCGGATGCCGACGGCCCCGGGCTCACCCGGCGTACGGTCCCGCTCGCGGTCTCCGCGCTGGACCGGCTGGTCTCGGTCGCCGACTACGAGGACTTCGCGCGCTCCCGGGCCGGCATCGGCCGGGCCGCGGCGGCCGAACTGTACGACGGGCGGCGGCAGGTGCTGCACCTGACCGTGGCCGGGGTGGACGACAGTCCGGTCGCGGCCGACGCCGAGGTGCTGCAGGCGCTCCGGTCCTCGCTGGCCGAGTACGGGGACGCCGCGCTCCCGGTCCGGGTCGACGTGCGCGAACTGGTGCTGCTCCTGCTGGTCGCCAAGGTCAAGGTCGCGCCCGACCACTCGTGGGCCGCGGTCGAGCCGCGGGTACGGGCCGCGCTGCTGCGCCGGCTCGGCTACGAGGGACGCGAACTGGGGCAGCCCGCGCGGCTGTCGGAGGTGCTGGCCACCGCCCAGTCCGTGCCCGGCGTGGACTACGTGGACGTGGACGCCTTCACCGGCGTACCGGCCTCCGCCACCCCCGCCGGCCTCGCCGGTCTCGCCGACGAGCTGGCCGGACCGCGTACGACGGTCCCGGCCCGCCCGGCCACGTACGACGAGCAGGTGTACCGGGTCACCGACGAGAAGGGCGAGTCGCTGTCCTCGGTCGCGGGCCGCAACGGCATCTCCCTCGCCGAACTGCTGCGCCTGAACCCGGACATCACCGATACCCGGCCGCTGGCCGAGGGCCGCTCGGTGTACGTCTTCCGCGGCGTCCGGCCCGCCCAGCTCGCGCTGTTCTCGCCGCAGGTCGCCGACACCATGATTCTGACGGAGGTCAAGTGAGGTCCGCCGACACCCTGACAACGACGGGGGGCAAGTGATGTCCAGGGAGCCGGACGGGCTCGCGGAGCTGCTGCCCCAGTGGCACCGACTGCGGGACGCGGAGAACGGCGAGCCCCTGCGGGCGCTGCTCGCCGTCATCGCCGAGCAGGTCGACCTCGTACGCGACGGGGTCGAGCAGCAGTACGACGACTGGTTCGTGGAGACGGCGGCGGAGTGGGTGCTGCCGTACCTGGGCGACCTGGTCGGCTACAAGCCGCTGCCCGGATACGAGCGGGTGCTGGCCACCGGCCTGAAGGACAGCGGACTGCCGGACTCCTCGCGGCGGCGGCTGGCCGAGGCGCTGGCCCCGCGCCGCGACGTGGCGGCCACGGTCGCCAACCGCCGCCGCAAGGGCACCCTCGCGCTGCTGGAGGAGCTGTCCGCCGAGGTCGCGAACTGGCCCGCGCGGGCCGTTGAGTTCTCCCGGCTGGTCTCGCACGGCCAGCCGGTGAAGCTGTACGGCTCGGGCACCGCGGCGGTCAACGCACGGCGGGCCGCGCGCGGCCGGTCGGTGGACGTACGGGACTCCTCCGCGCTGGACCTGGCGGGCGGCCCCTTCGGGGCTGTCGCGCGCTCGGCGGACGTCCGCCGGGCCGACTCGCGGCGCCGCCAGGGCGGCCTCTCCCCCGCCGGGGTGGGCCTGTACGTGTGGCGGCTGAAGCCCTACTCGGTGACGCGGGCGCCCGCGTACTGCATCGACCGGGCCCGCAACCTCTACACCTTCTCGATCCTCGGCAACGACACACCGCTGGTCACCAAGCCCGAGCCGGAGCCGTCGGCCACCCACATCGCGACGATCGACAACGTCCCGGCGTACGTCCGGCGGCGCCAGCTGCACGACCGGCTCGCGGACTACTACGGGCCCGGCAAGTCCTTCACGATCTGGCGGGACGGGCAGCGCGAGCCGGTCGACCCGTCCGACATCGTCGTCGCCGACCTCAGCGACTGGCGCTACCGGCCCAAGCGCGGGCAGGTCGCGGTCGACCCGGAGCTGGGCCGCATCGCCTTCGGCTCGCGCTCGGCGCCGCGCCAGGGCGTGTGGGTCACGTACCACTACGCCTTCGCGGACGACCTGGGCGGCGGCGAGTACCTGCGCGAGCGGGAGACCCCGGCGGGCGCGGCCGTGTACCGGGTCGGCCCCGGCCAGACGTACCAGCGGATCATGGACGCGTACGGGGACTGGCAGAACGACCGGCGGGCCGGACGCTGCGGCCCCGACGGCATCATCGAGATCACCCACAGCGGCGCCTACCAGGAACAGCTGGACTTCGACCTGGACCCGGGCGACCGGCTGGAGGTGCGCGCGGCGGAGGGCACCCGGCCGGTGATCCGGCTGCTGGACTGGTACAGCAACCGGCCCGACGCGCTGAACATCCGCGCCCACGAGGAGGACTGCGAGCCGGGCGACGCACGCGGCCCCGCACCCCGCATCGTGCTCGACGGACTGCTGATCACCGGCCGCGGAATCAACGTCCAGGGCCCGGTCGGCGCACTGGCGCTGCGGCACTGCACGCTCGTCCCCGGCTGGTCGCTGGAGCCGGAGTGCCACCCGCACTCCCCCGAGGAGCCCAGCCTCGTACTGGACCGCACGACCGCGTGCGTGGAGATCGACCGGACGATCCTCGGCACCATCGAGGTCATCGGCGACGAGGTCTCCACCGACCCGCTGCCGATCCACATCCGGGACAGCATCCTGGACGCCACCGGCCACGACCGCGAGGCGCTCTCCGCGCCGGACTGCCGGCACGCGCACGCGGTGCTGCACGCGCACCGCACGACGGTGATCGGCGAGGTCCACGTACACGCCGTGCAGCTCGCCGAGAACTCGCTGTTCACCGGGAAGCTGCACGTCGCCCGGCGCCAGCTCGGCTGCCTCCGGTACTCCTGCATACCGCCCGGCTCACGCACCCCGCGCCGCTACCGCTGCCTGCCGGACCTGGTCGGCGCCGAACAGGCCGGTGCCGTACGGCCGGTCTTCCGCAGCGAGCGGTACGGCACGCCCGCTTACGGGCAGCTGACCGCGCCGGACGCGCACGGCCCGGCGGGCGAGGGCTGCCGGCGGGCCGCGGAGGACGGTGCCGAACCGGGCGCCTTCCACGACCTGTACCAGCCGCAGCGCGAGGACAGCCTGCGGGCGCGGCTCGCGGAGTACACACCGGCCGGAACGGATGCGGGGATCTTCTTCGTGACCTGATGCCGCCACGGGGCGCCGACGGGAAGCGCCCGCCCACGACCTACCGCCACGAGCTTCATCACGAGCTTCATCACGAGGGGGAACCCTTCCCATGCACGCTGATCTCTCCCGCATCACCTTCCGGCCGGACGCCCGCTACTCCGCGGTCCTCGCCCAGCAGGGCCGCGTCCAGCTGGACGCGGACACCAACGAGCAGACCGCGATCCAGCTCTACCAGGCCCGGGTGACCGCCACCGACCTGATCGGGCAGCACGGCGGCCCGGCCGCCGACGCCGGCTTCAGGATCGACATGACTGGCGGCAGCCGCGAGCTGGACGACCTCTCCATCAGCCCGGGCCGCTACTACGTCGACGGCATCCTCGTCGAGTCCTACCGCCCGCAGCCGGGCGTCCCGGTGCCGGAACCGGCCGACGCCGGCGCCAAGGACGACGAGAAGGACGGCGAGGGCGCGGCCGCCGAGCCGCCCGCCACCTGGACGTACTGGGACCAGCCCGACGCCTACCGGGACGCGGAGCGCCCCGAGGACCGGCTGCCCACCCAGTTCCCGTACCTGGCCTACCTGAAGGTGTGGGAGCGCACGGTCACCGCGACCGAGGACCCGGCGCTGCGCGAGGTCGCGCTCGGCGCTGCGCTGCCGGACACCGCGGCCCGCCTGAAGGTCGTCTGGCAGGTGCTGCCGCTGCCCGGCGGCGAGCTGGAGATCGAGGGCGACGACAGCAAGAAGGACCCGGTGCGCAAGGCCTTCCAGAAGTGGGTGGCCGAGCAGCGCAGGGCCACCGCGCGAATCGCCGTGCGCAGCGAGCGCCCCGACCACGCCGACGACGACCCGTGCCTGGTCAAGCCGGACGCCCGCTACCGCGGTCCGGAGAACCAGCTGTACCGGGTGGAGATCCACGACGGCGGCGCCGCCAAGGACGCCACCTTCAAGTGGTCCCGCGAGAACGGCTCGGTGACCTTCCCGGTCGACGGCCTGGACGGCACCTGGGTCGAGCTGGCCACGCTGGGCCACGACGACAAGCTGGACCTGGACGTCGGCGACCGGGTGGAGTTCGTGGACTCCGCGGTCGCCAGCCGGCTGGAGGCCCACCCGCTGCTGCGCGTCGAGGAGCTGGACCTGCCCGGGCGCCGGGTACGGCTGTCGGAGGAGCCCGCGCAGCACGTCGGGCGGCGGCCCGAACTCCACCCGTACCTGCGCCGCTGGGACCAGCGCGAGGGCGGCCGGGCGCAGGAGCGGCAGACGAAGAAGGGCGCGGCCGGGCAGCTCAAGAACGGTGCGGTGCGCGTCGAGGAGGGCGCGTGGCTGCCGCTGGAGGACGGCGTGGAGGTGTACTTCGCGGCCGGCGGCACCTACCGCAGCGGTGACTTCTGGCTGGTCCCGGCCCGTACCGCCACCGGCAACGTGGAGTGGCCGACGGACGCCGCGCGCCGCCCGCTGCTCCAGGCGCCGCTCGGCCCGCAGGTGCACTACGCGCCGCTGGGCTGGGTGATGGGCGAGAAGACCGTCTCCGACCTGCGGCTGGCGTTCAAGCCGCTGGCCGGGGAGATCGCCGCGGCCAGCGACGAGGAACTGGCCGCCGAGGAGGAGGCGCGGGCCGCCGACGCCGCGGCCGAGGCGGAGAACGAGCCGGCCGACGTGGCCTCCGCGGGCCCGGCGCACGGCGCGGCGCTCCGCTCGCAGACGACGGCCGAGGCGGAGTCCCTGACGGAGGAGTGACACCGCCGGGGTGGCGCCACGGGGAGCGCGCCATCGCGTACGTACTGGGCGGCGCGCGGGTGATCCCGCGCGCCGCCGACCGGGGGACCGGCCCGCGCGGCCGGGTCGAGGAAGGAGCACGACGATGGCGAAGCCGCTGAGCGCGTCACGCCTGGTGAAAGCCCTCAAGGACGAGGGCCTGACCGTCCACGAAGTCCGCAACTGGCGCAAGCACAACAGAAACAGCAAGGGCCCGTGGGGCCCGCTGAACGGCGTGATGATCCATCACACCGTCACCAAGGGCACCGACAGCTCGGTCAGCCTCTGCTACGAGGGCCGCTCCGATCTGCCGGGGCCGCTGTGCCACGGCGTCATCGACAAGAAGGGCGAGGTGTGGCTGGTCGGCAACGGCCGCGCCAACCACGCCGGGCTCGGCGACTCCGACGTGCTGCGCGCCGTGGTCAACGAGTCGAAGCTGCCGCACGACAACGCGGCCAACACCGACGGCAACCGGCACTTCTACGGCTTCGAGTGCATCAACCTCGGCGACGGCGAGGACCCCTGGCCCGAGGAGCAGAAGCTCGCCATCGAGAAGGTGTCCGCGGCGATCTGCCGGGCGCACGGCTGGAACGAGAAGTCCGTCATCGGCCACAACGAGTGGCAGCCCGGCAAGACGGACCCGCGCGGCTTCACCATGGGCAGCATGCGGTCCCGCATCAAGAAGCGGCTCGCGGGCAAGCCCGACGGCGGCAAGGACGACAAGCCGGCCCCGGAGAAGCCCGCACCGGAAAAGCCCGCGCCGGAGAAGCCGCGCCCCGGCACCCGGTACGAACGCTTCCCCGGCAGCGGCTTCTTCCAGGCCGGCGCGCGCAGCCCGGTCATCACGGCCATGGGCAAGCGGCTGGTCGCCGAGGGGTGCTCGCGCTACGAGGAGGGGCCCGGCCCGTACTGGACGGAGGCCGACCGCCAGTCCTACGCCGCCTGGCAGCGCAAGCTCGGCTTCTCGGGCAAGGACGCGGACGGTATCCCGGGGAAGGTGAGCTGGGATCGGTTGAAGGTGCCTCGGTCGTAGGGGTACTCCGGCCGTGGGAGGTACCCACGTCGTAGGAGGTACCTACGTCGTAGGAGGTGCCGAGGTCGTCGGAGGTAGGCGGCGGCGATCGCGGTGAAGCGCTGCCGGGACCACTTCGGCTGCTGCGCCGCACCGGCCCCGGACATACGGACGCCGCCGGGCTCCCCCTCCCCAAAGGGGGTGCCCGGCGGCGTTTTCCGTTCCGGTTCAAGTGGCCGCTCACGTCACGGACGTGGCGCGTCCGTTCCGGTGTCCGTACGAACGGCGTCCCCACAACGCCGTCCCGCGGACGCGCGGCCCCTCGCGGTACCGGTACCGCTCCGGCTCACGCCGGAAATCGGGGTGTTCAGCCCGCCAGGCCCGGCAGCACCGGCAGGGCGGGGATGTTGGCCGGGCTGGTCAGGTCGCCCTGGGCCACGTCGACGGGGATGACGCGCTGCACACCGGCGACGGCGTTGCCCGCGGTCTCCTGGCCGTCGGCGGCCACGGTGGTCGCCAGGCCCTGCGCGAACGGCACGGCGTCGGTGGCGACACCCTGCGCGAACGGGGTGGCGTCAGCGGCCACGCCCTGGGCGAAGGGGACAGCGGTGGCGGCGGTGCCCTGGGTCAGGTTCTGCGCACCGGCGACGGTGCCCTGCGCGAACGGGACCGCACCGGCGGCCGCGCCCTGCGCGAAGCCCCGCGCGTCGGTCAGCGTGCCCTGTGCGAACGGCACGGCGTCGGCGGTCGCGCCCTCGGCGAACGCCTGGGTGCCGGCGACCGTGTCCTGCGCGAACGGGGTGGCCTGGCCGGCCGCGTCACCGGCGAGCAGGCCCACGCCGCCCACCGCGTCCTGGGCGACCGGGACGACCTTGCCGACGGCACGCTGGGCGACCGGCGGCAGCGCGTCGGCGGCGGCCTGGTCGACGACCGGGCGAGCGGTGGCCAGGGCGCCCTGGGCCGGGTTGGTCAGCGTGCCGGGACGCAGGTCGCTGTTGGCGGCGGTGCCGACGACCCGGTCAACGGCACCGGACGCGTCGGGCAGCTGCGGCGCGGCGGGGAGCTCGGCGGGCAGGTCGGTGGGGAGCTGGCCGGTGGGCAGATCGGCCGGAAGCTTGTCGGTCGAGAGGCCGGCGGGCAGGTCGGTGGGCAGGTCCGCGGGGAGCTGGTCGGTCGGCAGGCCGCTGGGCAGCTCGGCCGCGGGGACCTCGACCGGGAGGCTGCGCAGGTCGAGGGCGGGCACGCCCTCGACGGGCAGGAACGGCACGACGGGCAGACGGCCCGCGGCGGTGTCCTGAACCTGGCCGACGGTGCCCTCGGCGGTCTTCGCCACCTTGCCGACGGTCCTGGTGGCCTTGCCGGCGGTCTTGGTGACCTTGCCGGCGCCCTTGGCGGTCTTGGTGACCTTGTTCAGGTCGGCCTTCTTCTGCACGCCGTTCACGGTGCCGGTCACGTCGCCGAGGCCGTCGGTGGGCAGCGCGTCGCCGGTCAGGCCGTCGGTCAGGCCACCGGTGGCGGGCAGGCCGTCCATGGTGTGCACGTCGCCGCCGCCGAGCGCGCCGGTCACCTTGCCGACCGTGCCGCCCACGGTCTTCCCGACGGTGCCGGTCGCCCCGTCGGCGGTCTTCTGGACCGTGCCGGTCAGCTCGCCGGCCGGAAGGTTCTTCTGCACGGCGCCGGTCAGGGCGCCGGTGTCGGGAGCGTCGACGGGCAGCTCGGCGGCGCTGGCGCCGGTGGCCCCCAGGGCCAGCAGACCGGTGGCGGCAGCGGCGACGACGATGGAACGGCGGATGTTCTTGCGCATGGTGGCGATGAGCCCTTCGGATTCCAGGGATGTGTCGGGCAGACCTGTCCCGCCCCCGCGCGGCAGGTCTTGAGGAGCTGACGGCCGTCGGATCCCTGCGCTCGCCGTACGTCGGCGAAGGCGCGTATGCGGTGGGAATCCGGCGGGAGGTCTGCCCTAACCCGGGAATTCGAGGATGTCGGTGCTGCGCTCGCGGGTCGGCGCACCGCCCGCGGCCCGTACGCCACCGGGCACCAGCCCGAAGTGCGGCTGTCCGCCCGGCAGGACCGCGTGCTGGTCCCCGCTCCGGGGGCCGTTGCCGTCCCCGGTGGTGTGCGAGGCCGGCGCGGCCGGTCCCTGCGGGAGCTGGCCGGGCAGTCCGCCGCGGCCGTGTCCGTCGCCGGCGTCACCGGAGGTGGCACGCGCGGCCGTACGGTCCTGACCGGCGGCGTCCCCGGAGGGGCTCGTCAGCCGGTCGTCGCCGGTACGGTCCGTGCCGCACCGCTCGGGCGCGGCCATGTGCTGCCGACCGCCGTCCCGTACGTCACCGTGGTGCGCCTGCTCGCCGCCACTGCGGTCCTGACCGGCGATGTCGCCGGGCAGCCGGACCGGGAGGCCGGTCGCGTGACCCACGCCGCTGACGACGTCGTGCACCGGAGCGGTGACCGGGTCAGTGACGGGCTTCAGACGCTCCGCGAGCGGGCGTACGGTCTCGCCGAGCCGCTCCTCGGACGCCTGCGCGCCCTCGGAGAGCCGCGCACCGGCCTGCTGCGCGACACCCGCCTCCGGCTCCGCGGCCGCCTCGCCGGCGTCCCGCCCCAGCGCATCCCCCGAGCCGACGAGCGGCGAACGCCCGTCGGTGGAGGTGGCGGTGGCGGTCGACCCGGTGGTGACGGCGGTGCCGGTGCTGTCGGTGGTGCCGGTGGCCTTCGTGAAGGCGCCCTGCGTCTGCTCGGTACCGCTGTCCGCCGCGTGGGCGGTGCCGCCGCCGAACGCGACGGCGAGGGCGACGAACCCGACGAGGAAGAGCCCGGTCAGCAGCGCACGCCGCACGGCCACGGTGCGCGACAGGCGCACAACGGCAGGCAGAGCGAGCACAGCGGACAAGAGGGACCTTCCCGGAAGGACGGCGACCGGGACCAGGGCGTCAGGCACCCCGGATCAACCGGCACGTCGCGGGTGATCGAGCGATGCACCGATCCTTGCACGACCAGCCAGGGGCCGCGCAAGTCCCCTGTGCCACCTGTCACCGTTACTCCGCCATGTCCGGTATCGACAGTGGCGAAAGGGTGTACGACCTGCGAACACGCCGGTGTGCCGGGGGAAGTGGGCGGCCGGTGGAGGATTCCGGTTCCGGTACGGCCGACGAATCCGGTCTCCGGTACGGCCTCGTCGTCGTGGACGGTGGTGTTGTCGTCATGGACGGTGACTGTCGTCGTCGGCGAGCGTCGTTCGGGCCGTTCGGATCGTTCGGGTTGTTCGCGTCGTTCGGGCCGCTCGGACAGATCGGGCCGTCACGCCGTCGTGTCGGGCAACGGCAGCGGCCGCTTCTCCAGCGCGGCCGCCATCACCTCCGGGAAGAGGTCGGGCGTACAGGCGAACGCCGGTGCCCCCAGCGCTCCCAGAGCCGCCGCATGCTCCCGGTCGTACGCGGGCGCGCCCTCGTCCGACAGCGCCAGCAGCGTCACGAACTGCACACCGGACGCCTTCATGGCGGCCACCCGCTTGAGCATCTCGTGCCGTATCCCGCCCTCGTACAGGTCGCTGATCAGCACGACCACCGTCTCGGTGGGCCGGGTGATCCGCGACTGGCAGTACGCCAGCGCACGGTTGATGTCCGTGCCACCGCCCAGCTGCGTACCGAAGAGCACGTCCACCGGGTCCTCGATCTGGTCGGTGAGGTCCACGACCGAGGTGTCGAACACCACCAGCCTGGTGGCGAGCGACCGCATGGACGCGAGCACCGCGCCGAACACCGAGGCGTACACGACGGACGCCGCCATCGAACCGGATTGATCGATGCAGAGGATGACCTCCTTCTTGACCGACTGTGCTGCCCGCCCGTAACCGATCAGCCGTTCCGGCACGACCGTTCGGTACTCGGGGAGGTAATTCTTGAGATTCGCGCGGATGGTGCGGTCCCAGTCGATGTCGCGGGGGCGGGGCCGGCTGATGCGCGCCGACCGGTCCAGCGCGCCCGTCAGCGTGGCCCGCGTCCGGGTCGCCAGCCGCTTCTCCAGCTGCTCGACGACCTGCCGTACGACCGCCCGTGCGGTCTCCTTCGTCGTCTCGGGCATGGCCTTGTGCAGCGACAGCAACGTGCCGACCAGATGCACGTCGGCCTCCACGGCCTCCAGCATCTCCGGCTCCAGCAGCAGCGCCGACAGGCCGAGCCGGTCGATCGCGTCACGCTGCATCACCTGGACGACGGAGGTGGGGAAGTAGCGCCGGATGTCGCCGAGCCAGCGCGCCACGGCGGGCGCGGAACCGCCCAGCCCCGCCGACCGCACCCCGCCCTTCCGGCCGTCGCGCCCACCCGGGCCGCCCGGCCCGCCGGCGCCGGGCCCTTCGCCGTACAGCGCCCCGAGCGCGCCGTCCATCGCGGCGTCCCGCCCACGCAGTTCGCACCCGGTCCCGTCGCCCTCTCCCCCGCCGAGCACCAGCCGCCAGCGCCGCATGCGCTCCTCGGCCGCCCCGCTACCGGCCGCCGTCTCCACCGTCGTCATCCCTTCTCCCCCTTCGCTGTGGTGACGCCTTTCGCTGTGGCAGTGCCCTTCGCCGCAGTGGTGAGGCGGCGGGCTGCACCGCTGGCGGGCCGGCCCAGCAGGGCGTGCAAGGTCGGCAGGACGGCCGCGGCGCGGTCGCGGTCCAGGCCGGGGCCGAAACCGGGGGCCGCCGCTTCCTCGCCGGTGCCGGCCGCGCCACGACCGGCCGCCGTGCCGCCGCCCGGCGCTCCCGGGGCGGCCGGCCCGCGCCGGGCCAGTTCCCCGAGCGTGCGCCGCACCCCCGGCTCGAACTGCGAGAACGTCCGGCGCAGCAACGGCAGTACGTCCGTGAACGCCTCCCCCGGCACCCGCGTCAGCCAGTCGTCCACCAGCCCGAGCAGCCGCTCGTCGTGGATCAGCAGCATTCCCCCGCCCGCACCGCCCCCGACGAACCCCTCGATCCAGGCCGCGGCGTCCGCCGGCGGCACCCCGGGCGAGAGCGCGAGCCCCATGAGCCGCCCGGCCCCGCCACCCTCCGCGGCATGGCCGCGGCTGCCCTTCCCCGCCCCCTCGCGTTCGTCCGGTCCGGTTTCGTCCGTCTCGGTCTCGCTCGGCTCGGCTTCGCCCGATTCGATTTCGCCCGGTCCGACTCCGCCCGGTCCGACTTCGCCCGGTCCGACTTCGCCCGGTCCCACTTCGTCCGGTTCGACTTCGTCCAGCGCACCGTCGTCGACGAGCATGCGCGCCGCGCGTCCTCGAATGAGCCCCGGTATCGCCTCCCGCTCCGCCAGTACGCGCAGTACGTCGGTCCACCGTTCCCGCAGGCCCGAAAGGCCGTCGGGCGAAGCCGGCGCGGCCTCCGGGCTTTCCCCCGCGCCTGCGCCGCGTTCCGTGTGGGACAGCAGCGCCACGGCCTGTTGCGTGGCGTCGAGATGTGTACGCATCTCCGCCGCGCCTTCCGCGTCCAGCGAGGCGCAGGCCGGCGGCAGGCCCACGAAGACCCGCTCGGCGAGGCCGACCGCGACCTCGCGCAGCGCCGCCGCGTCCGTACCGCGCACGTCGCCGTACCGCACCGACCGCACCAGCGCGGGCAGCGCCTGGGCGAGGTGACCGACATCGGCGTCGAGCGCGGCCCGGTCGGCCAGCACCCGCATCACCACCGGCAGCGCGTCCGGCAGTTCGGCGAGCAGGCAGCGCTCGGCCAGCGCCGTGACCCCGGCGAGCGCGTCGGCGTCCGTGGCGTCGGAGGCCGCCCGGGCCGTGGCGGCGGCGAGCACGGTCGTGCCCCAGATGCCCGCCTCCGCGACCCGCACCGACAGCTCCGGCTCCCAGCGCAGCCGCCAGGTCTCCCGGAACGTGCCCGTACTCGCCCGCGAATCGGCGGGCGCCCCCCACGGGATGTCCAGCAGCCGCAGCCGGTGCAGCAGGCGGCTGCGCGCGGCGTCGGTCTCCTTGCGCAGGTCGAGCTCCAGTTCCCGGTCCTTCGCCTCCGGCTTGAGGCGCAGGGAACGCTGGAGGCGGGCGATGTCCCGCTGGAGCGGCACGGCGGGGGCGGCCTGCGGCACCTCGCCGAGCACATCGCCGACCACCAGGCGGTCGTGGATCAGCGAGGCGGGCACGTCCGAGCCGTCACTCATCACGGCACGCACCGCGTCCTCGGCCTCGGTGAGCCCGGCGAGCGGGCGCCCGCGCATCGCCGCGAGCGACTCGGCGAGCCGCACCGCCTCGATGACGTGGGCGGTGGAGACCGGGTAGTCCTCCTCCCGGAGCAGGCCCGCGACCTTGGTCAGCCAGCGCTCCATGGGGCGGTCGGGGCTGGCGAAGAGGTGGCCGTACCAGCCGGGCGACGCGATCCCGGCTCCGTACCCGCTGTTCCGCGACAGCCTGCGGTGCGTCCAGGGCACCCAGGTGACCGACACCTTCGCCTTCGGCAGGCCCTTGAGGACGGCCCGGTCGGCGGTGACGGTCGTACGACGGGTGAGCGCCGGTACGTGCCACGCACCGCAGACGACCGCGACGTCGTCCCCGAACTCCCGCCGTGCGTCCCGCAGTCGGAGCCGCATATGGGCTTCGCGCACGGCGTCGCGGGAGTCCGCGCCCTCCTCGTACCCTTCCCGCAGCGCCCCCATGGCCTCGGCCAGCGCCTCGAACGGCGCCAGGGCGTCACCGGCATCGCCGGGGCTGTCGCCGCCGCCCGTGCCGCGGTGCTCGACCACGTCCTCCCACCAGCGCTCCGCGTCGTCGTACCCGGCCGCCTCCGCAAGCACCCCGATCGGATCGACCCGAGCGTCCACCCGGGCGTCCACCCGCGGGTCGCCGCCCACCTCCCGGTCGCCTTCTCGGCCGGGCTCTCCGGCCGCTCCCTCTCCCGCTCCCTCCCCCGCTTCCGGCCCCGCTCCCGCCCCCGCTTCCGTCTCCGCGAGGGAGTGCGCCGCCGGGAGGTCGATGAAGCGCACCGGGATGCCGCGTCGCAGCGCCCACTGGAGCGCCACCCACTCCGGGGAGAACTCCGCCAGCGGCCAGAACGCGGCGCGCCCCGGGTCGTCGATCACATGCGCGAGGAGCGCGACCGGCGGCCGCATCTCCTCGTCGGCGGCCAGCGCCACCAGCGCGTCCGCCTCCGGCGGCCCCTCGATGAGCAGCGCCTTCGGCTCGCACTGCGCCAGGGCGGCGCCGACCGCGCGGGCCGAGCCGGGCCCGTGGTGCCGCACTCCGAGCAGCCACGGACCGTCCGCGCGGCGCTCCCCCGTGCCGTGTTCCGTCATGCGCTCACCTCCCGGCAGGCGCGGTAGAAGTCCTTCCAGCCGTCGCGCTCGCGGACGACCGACTCCAGGTACTCCTGCCAGATGACGCGGTCGGCCGACGGATCGCGGACAACAGCCCCGAGGATGCCCGCGGCCACGTCAGCCGGCCGCAGCACGCCGTCCCCGAAGTGCGTCGCCAGAGCCAGTCCGTTGGTGACGACGGAGATCGCCTCGGCCGTGGAGAGCGTCCCGGACGGCGACTTGAGCTTCGTCCGCCCGTCCGCCGTCAGGCCGTCCCGCAGCTCGCGGAAGACCGTGACCACCCGGCGGATCTCGTCCATGCCGTCCGGCGCCGCGGGCAGGTCCAGCGAGCGGCCGATCTGCTCGACACGGCGCGTGACGATGTCCACCTCGTCCTCCGGCGTGGCCGGCAGCGGCAGCACGACGGTGTTGAAGCGACGGCGCAGCGCGCTGGAGAGTTCGTTCACCCCGCGGTCGCGGTCGTTGGCGGTGGCGATGAGGTTGAAGCCGCGTACGGCCTGCACCTCCTGGCCCAACTCCGGTATGGGCAGCGTCTTCTCCGACAGCACGGTGATCAGCGTGTCCTGCACGTCGGCCGGGATCCGCGTCAGCTCCTCGACCCGCGCGGTCATGCCCTCCGCCATCGCCCGCATCACGGGGCTCGGCACCAGCGCGTCCCGGCTGGGGCCGTGCGCGAGCAGCTGCGCGTAGTTCCAGCCGTACCGGATCGCCTCCTCCGGCGTCCCGGCCGTGCCCTGGACCAGGAGCGTGGAGTCGCCGCTGACCGCCGCGGCGAGATGCTCCGACACCCATGTCTTGGCCGTGCCGGGAACGCCGAGGAGCAGCAGCGCACGGTCGGTCGCGAGGGTGGTGACGGCCACCTCGACGATGCGGCGCGGGCCGACGTACTTGGGCGTGATGACCGTCCCGTCGGCGAGCGTGCCGCCGAGCAGATACGTGGCCACCGCCCACGGCGAGAGGCGCCAGCGCGCGGGCCGCGGCCGGTCGTCCGCGGCCGCCAGCGCGGACAGTTCATTTGCGAATGCATCTTCTGCATGCGGCCGGATGACCGCTCCGGAACCCTCCGCCGACCCGGCCTCCGCCGCCGGCCCGCGACCGCCGCCCGCGCCGTTCTCCGTCATCGCGTAAGACATGACTCCCCCTCGTCCCAGGCCGTTCGGCCCGCACCCCGCAACCCGCGGGCCGCTTGCGGATTCCAGACTGCACCATGCCACTGACAATCGGCCTTGGCGTGACAAACATGCAGGTCAGAGCGATTGTCAGTGGCTGGGTCTAGCGTTTTCACCATGCTGGGAACGGACGGGGAACAGACCCCGAAACCCCGAGCGCAGGGGGAACGCTGGACGACCGAACAGGTGCTGGCGGTGGCGCCCGACGCGGCGTCGTGCAAGGCCGGCGGAATGCTCGCGACACCCGGCCCGTGGTCGGGGACGGGCGCGGGCGACGGAGCGGTATGGGGCGTGTGCAAAGGGAGCGGAGGCGCTCCGTACCGCACGATGACGGACACGACGGGACCTGCCTTCAAGTGCAGCTGCCCGAGCCGGAAGTTCCCCTGCAAGCACGCGCTGGGGCTGCTGTTGCTGTGGGCGGGGGAAGACGGTTCCGAGGGGGGTGCCGAGGCGGTGGTGCCGGCCGGTGAGCCGCCGCAGTGGGTGGCCGAGTGGCTGTCCGGGCGACGCGAGCACCGCGAGGACCGGCCGGGCAAGGGGGACAAGGACGGGGGCAAGGGCGACAAGGGGGGCAAGGGCCTCGCCGACCCGGCGGCGGCACGCCGGCGGTCGGAACGCCGGGCGCAGCGAATCGGCTCGGGCGCCGAGGAGTTGGAGCGCAGGCTCGCGGATCTGCTGCGGTCGGGTCTGGCCGCGGCGGACCGTGCGGGGTACGGCAGCTGGGACGAGACGGCTGCCCGGATGGTCGACGCACAGGCACCCGGGCTGGCTGCCCGGGTGCGGGAGTTGGGCTCCATACCGGGTTCCGGTGCCGACTGGCCGTCCCGGCTGCTGGAGGAATGCGCGCTGCTCCACCTCCTCGACGAGGGGTTCCTTGGTATCGAGCGGCTTCCGGAGCCGCTGGCGGCCACGGTCCGCTCACGAGTGGGGCTACCGGCCGATGTGCCCGGTGCCGGTGCGGCAGTAGACGCTCCGGACGGTTCCGCCGAGGGCTCTGGGGGCGAGGGTTCTCGGGAGCGGACGGTCCGGGACCGATGGCTCGTGCTGGCGCAGCAGGATCGCGAGGAAGGCCCGCAGGGGAAGTTGACCACGCGGCGGATATGGATGAGGGGCGAGCGGACGGGCCGGATGGCACTGCATCTGTCCTTCGCCGGCCCGGGGCGGGCGCACGAACTCGCCCTCCCGCCAGGGCTCGTCCTGGACGCCGACCTGACCTACCACCCCGGCGCCCGCCCGCTGCGCGTCACCCTGGGCGAGCGGTACGCGCCGGCCGTGCCGGGAGGCGTTCCGGCCGGGTGCGGCACGGACGCCGCGCTCTCCGCGTACGGGGACGCACTGCGCGACGACCCGTGGCTGGACTCGTGGCCGGTGGTGCTCGCCGACGTCGTACCGATACCGGCCCGGCCGCCGGCACCAGGGCAGCCGGGCGCCGGCTGGCAACTGGCCGACGTGGACGGCGAGTCGGCGCTGCCGGTGGACCCGCGCTGCGCGGGCGGCCCGGGGCTGTGGCAGCTCACGTCGATATCCGGCGGCGGCCCCGTCACCGTATTCGGCGAGTGCGGCCACCGCGGCTTCGTCCCACTGACGACCTGGGACCCGGCCCCGGTGGCGCTCTGAAGGACAACGGGGGAAGCGGCGCGCCGGCCGGGGGAAACGGGGGGATGTCGGCGCGCCGCCGGTCAGCGGGGGGATCGGGGGAACGGGGTGCCGCCGCCGGCCGGAGGGGGGCCGGCGGCGGCCCGCGACAGGGGATGCGAGCGGAGGGGCCTCGCCCCTCAGGCGGTCGGCACGGTCGGGCCCCTCAGGCAGTCGACCAGGCAGCAGGAAGACGGACAACGGGAGGGGTTCGGAAGCCGTGAGTGGTGTGAGAGGGACACATGGGAGCACCGCTCCCTGGGGGGATCTGGTGAGTGCCGCGTTGCTCGGGACGGACCGGCGTACGCCGGACGTGCCGGTGCGCGCAGGTCAGGAGGCGGCTGCCGCGCTGCTGGACGCGGCGGCGGTGAGCACCGTACGGCGGCGGGCCGGGCTGCGCCCCGCGCCCGCGGCGGAGCGCCCCGCCCCGGCCCCGCCGGACCCCCGGCCCGAACTGCCGGACGCGGCGCGGCGGAGGCTCGCGCTGCTGCTGGCCGACCGGGGCGGGCACACCGGCAACCGGCGTGGCGCGGCCCCCGACCTGACGGAACTGCTGCCGCAGTGGCTCGCGGCAGCCGGGGAGCGGGGGTACCGCGCGCCTGCCGCGCTGCTGCCCGCACTGCTGGACGCGGCGCGGGCGCGTACGGACCTGCGGCCCGCCGCGCTCGCGCTGGCCGGGCCGCGCGCGCTGTGGCTGGCGCGGCTGAATGACGACTGGAAGTTCGCGCTGCGCGGCATCGGCGGGGCGGCGGCGATCCCGGCCCGCGGGGATCAGGAGGCCGGTCGCCGTCTTTGGGAGGAGGGGCTGTTCGCGGAGCGGGTGGCGCTGCTGTCGGCGGCCCGGCGCCTGGATCCGGCGGCGGGGCTGGAGCTGCTCGCGAGTACGTGGTCCACCGAACGGGCCGAGGACCGGCTGATGTTCCTGGATTCGCTCCGGGAGGGCCTGTCGGCGGCGGACGAGCCGTTCCTGGAGAGGGCGCTCTCCGACCGCAGCCGGAATGTCCGGGCCACGGCGGCGGAGCTGCTGTCCGCACTCCCCGGCTCCGCCCTGGCCACCCGTATGGCGGCCCGCGCGACGGCCTGCCTGCGGCTAGAGGCGGCGGAGGACGAGGAGGGCGGCCCGGTCGTCGTGGTGGAGGCGCCGAGGAGCTGCGACGCGGGGATGGAGCGGGACGGGGTGGTGGCCAAGGCTCCGGCCGGTCGGGGTGAACGCGCCTGGTGGCTGGCCCAGTTGCTGGAGTCGGCGCCGCTGGGCGCCTGGTCCGGGCAGCTGGGCGGTCGAGGCCCGGCGGAGATCGTCGCCCTGCCGGTGGCCGAGGGGCGGCGTACGGAGGTGCACGACGCCTGGTGCCGCGCGGCGGTGCGCCAGCGCGACACCGCCTGGGCGCGGGCGCTCCTGGGCCCGCCGTCAGCTGCGGCCGACCTGCTCTCCTCGATACCGGGCGCCGCGCCCATGAACGCCGGCCCCTCCGCCACGGAGGCCGGATCGTCGCGCGACACCGCGAAGCTGCTCGGGGTGCTGCCGGAGGGGGAACGCGCTTCGTGGGTCGCGGAGTTCATCGCGTCGCACGGGCTGTCCGACGCGTTCCGGCTGCTGGGGGTGTGTGCCGTGCCGTGGACGGAGCCGCTCGGTACGGCGGTGGTGGACGCCCTGGACATCGCGCGGGACGCCGGGAGTTACCCGTGGAGTTTCAGCGGTGTGATGGGGCTGGCCGAACGGTGCCTGGACCCGGCCGCCGCCGACCGGCTCGACAAGCTCACGGCCCGGGGCGACGAGCCGGAGGACGGCTCGCCGGGCGCCGACGGCTACTGGTCCGAGGCCTTCCAGCGCCTCGTCGGCACCCTCCGGCTCCGCGCCACGATGCACGCCGAACTGGCCGGGCAGCCGACACCGGGCACAGGGCCCGCCCCGTGCGGGGCCGCCGCATCCGGGACAGCCCCATGAGCCCCGGAGCGACGTCACGAGCCCGGAGCGATGTCATGAGCCCCGGGGCGGCGCCGGCCCTGCGGGCAGCCCGCCGGACGGCCGGCCGGACAGGCGAGCGGGCAACCCGCCGGACGGGCGACCGGGCGGTCGGCCGGGCCGCCGGACGGTCAGGCTGCCAGCTGGCGGACGTGGGTGTTGACCCAGTCGACGATGGAGGCCGTCGTGGCGCCGGGGGTGAAGATCTCGGCGACGCCCAGCTCCTTGAGCGGGGGGATGTCGGCCTCCGGGATGATGCCGCCGCCGAAGACCTTGATGTCCTCCGCGTCGCGCTCCTTGAGCAGTTCGATCACCTTCGCGAAGAGGGTGTTGTGCGCCCCCGAGAGGATCGAGAGGCCGATCGCGTCGGCGTCCTCCTGGATCGCGGTGTCGACGATCTGCTCCGGGGTCTGGTGGAGCCCGGTGTAGATGACCTCCATACCCGCGTCACGCAGCGCTCGTGCGATGACCTTGGCACCACGGTCATGGCCGTCGAGCCCCGGCTTGGCCACCACCACACGGATCGGACCGGTCACACCCATCACTGCCTCCAAGCCAAGCGCGGCACGTGCCTTGACCAGTGCCGTCGAGCCGACAACCGAATGAGCGGCCGCCCGGGCGGCCGCCAGCGTGAACGAACGTTATCGCCAGCATCGCGTACGGAGCCGTTTCGCGACATGGAGGGAGGGGGAAATCACACGTGGGACACGTTCGCCAAGCGCCGTACGCCTCACACCAACCGCCGCCGCGAGGCGGCGGGGGTGTCTGCGGACGACGCAGGGAGCCGCAGCAGGTCGTCGCACCGCCGCGTCGTGAGCCGCGCGGCACGGAGGTGCGCACTTCGGGTACGTACAGGCCCTGTGCACACGCACGGAGTGCGGGGAACTGGTATCGCGTCACGTACGCACACAACGCAGTACGGACGCAGGAGTAGCGGGGACACACGTCGGCGAGAGCGCCGGCGTCCCGTACCGGTATCAGGACGTCACAGGCGAGCACGGTGTACGGGGACCGTGTACGCACCCAACGGCTCCCCATGAGGGCATGACGGGGGACAGAGGCGTCCTCCCCATGCCGTTCGGGAGGTCGGCCGATGAAGGCCTTGCCCTTTCTCTGCTGTCTGATCCGCCCCTCCGCCGCCAGGCTGCGCGTCACGGTCTGGGAGCTGGCGGTGCTCGCGGGGCATCTGCTGCTGTATCCGATGGGCGTCTCGCAGGAGCAGGCCGCCGCCGCGGCGGCGCACGCCCGGGCGGCCGCCGAGGCCGCCGCGGACGGACACACTGATCCCCCCACCAACGACATGTTCATCGACACCACCGACACCATCGACGCGGTCATCGACACCGCCGACGCGGATGTCGACACGACCGATGCGAGTGTCCACACGACGGACACGACCGACACGACCGACACAGCCGGCACCGCCATCGGCGCCGTCGGGGCGGCCACCGGCATCAGTGCCGGTTCGAGAGCGCGGAAGGCCGCAGGGCCGTGGTCCACCGACGCGGACCGGACGCACGCCGATGCGCGGAGCGGAGCCGGGGCGCGGAGAGGCGCCGCGGCGGGGGCAGCGGCTCCGACAGGTCCCGAGGCGCGGACCGGGACGCGCGCGGGGGCGCGCTCCAAGCCGCTGACCGGGACCGGAGCCAGCTCCCGCGTCGGCGTCGAGACCGGCACCGACACCGACCGGCTGCCCGCGCCCGCTCTTCTCCCCACCGAGGGGCGGTCGCACCCGCCCGTGCTCCTGCTGCACGGCTTCATCGACAACCGTTCCGTCTTCGTACTGCTGCGCCGTTCCCTGCGCCGGCACGGCTGGCGTCATCTGGAAGCGCTCAACTACTCCCCTCTTACGTGCGACATACGCAAGGCCGCCGAGCTGCTGGGCCGCCACGTCGAGGATGTCTGCGCGCGCACGGGGCACCGCCGCATCGACATGGTGGGCCACAGCCTCGGCGGGCTGATCGCGCGGTACTACGTCCAGCGACTGGGCGGGGACGCGCGGATCCGGACACTGGTCACGCTCGGCACCCCGCACGGCGGCACCCGGCTCGCGTCGCTGCTGCCCGCGCATCCGCTCGTGCGCCAGATGCGGACGGATTCCGACGTGATCAAGGAGTTGGCCGCGCCGGCACCGAATTGCCGGACGCATTTCGTCTGCTTCTGGAGCGATCTCGATCAGATGATGGTCCCGGCGGAGACTGCGCGGATCGATCATGATGATCTCCGCACCCGGAACGTTCATGTCTCCGGTGTCGGACATCTGACCTTTCCGGTCAACGGCGCGGTCGCCGCCGGCATCCGCGAAGCGCTGGCCGCGACGGATCCGCTCAATCCGGGCCAGTCGGAACAGACCGGCGCCCCGCCGGAAGCCGCCGCCCCGGACCGGGCATCCGTGGCCTGAACTCCCCAGAAGCGCCCCGACCTGCTCCGACCGGCTCCGACCTGCCCGTTACGGACGTCGGCGCAGGTGGTCGCAGCGCGCGCCGGAGCCGACGGTTACGCCAATTGATCTCGAACATTCTTCGAACGTGGCGCCAAGAACCTGTGTGGCGTCCTCCGAAAGACGGCCAAATGCCCGGTCTGGAAGGGCCCGAAACCTACGGAAGATTGTCGCCGTCGCATACCGCCGGGTACAGTCGCCGCTAATTCTCCTGCTGCCGAGGCGAAAGAGAAGTTGGTGGTGAACGACCGTCACCCGTCGGGGAACCCAGACCCGACCGGCTCTGCTGCTGACGCCTCGTACGGGTCCCATCCCGGATACGAGCCGCACGGCCAGCAGGACCCCCAGCTCGGTTACGCCGCGTACGACGGGTACACCACCGGAACGTACGACACGGGCGCGTATGCCGCCGGGGCGTACGACCCGACCATGTACGAAGCGGCCGCCTACGACACCGGCGCCTACGGCACGGTGTCCTACGACGGCGGGACGACGCACGAGGGCGGAGCGTACGAGACCGGCAGCTACGACGTGAGCGGTGCGTACGACCCGAACGGGACGTACGACACCGGTACGTACGCCACGGAGTACGGAACCGGCAGCTACGACCCCTATGCGTACGGCGCGTACGACAGCACCGGTACGTACGACACCAGGGCGTACGCGCCGAACGGCACGTACGACACCGGCTCGTACGACACCACCGGCGCCTACGATGCCGCCGGTACCTACGACGCCACCGGTGCGTACGCCGAGTACGGGCAGCAGGATGCCGGGGCCGGCACCGACACCGGGCAGTGGGACAGCGAGGCCTGGGCCGGCGCCGAGGGGTACGAGGCGGCCCATCAAGGCGCGCAGTTCGAGACGAACCAGTTCGAGGCGACGCAGTTCGGCACGGGCCCCTACGACTCCGGACAGTTCGACACCGGACAATTCGATGCCGGGCAGCTCGACCCGTCCCAGTTCGACACCACCGGACAGTTCGACGCCTCCCACCTCGACGCGTCCCAACTCGACCCGTCCCAGTTCGAGACCTCGCAGTTCGACGCCGTCGAACACGTGCAGGGCGCGGCTCCCGAGGGGGCTGCCGAGTCCACCGCCGTCTTCACACCCGATGATCTGGCCGCGGCCGACGCCGGGACAGGTGCCGACGAGGACGGCGACCTCCACTCCGCCGTCACCGCGATCATCCCCGCCCCCGCCGTCTCCCCCGAGGGCGGCCTCGACGGTCCCTCCGGGGTTGCTTCCGGCGGCCGTCGGGCCGCCCGGCGCGAGGCGCACGGCAGCGGCGGCGGCCGGGGCCGGCGGCGTACGCCGAAGAAGTCCGCGCTGCTGACCGTCGCGGTGCCCTCCGTGGCCGCCATGGGCGTGTGCGCCGTGGCCGCGGCCTCCGTCTCCGGCGCGACCGACAAGGACGACGACACCGCCGTACAGGCCGCGTCGGAGGCCTCGGCCGTGAAGCCGTCCGCCGCGAACAACAAGCTGGACTCCCAGCTGTCGAACCTCAGCGCCGACGCGAACGACTTCGCCGACCGTGCCAGTCGTACGCAGGAACGTCTCGACCTGCAGGCTCGGGCGGCCGCCGAGAAGAAGCGCAAGGCCGAGGAGGCAGCGCGCAAGGAGGCGCTGCGCCCCAAGTTCGCGCTTCCGGTCAAGCAGCACGGGCTCAGCGCCCTCTACGGGCAGGCCGGCGTCAACTGGATGTCGCTGCACTCCGGGATCGACTTCCCGGTCAGCTACGGCACGCCCGTGATGGCCGCGACCGACGGCACCGTCGTCACCAAGTGGAACCCCGCCTACGGCAACATGGTGGAGATCACCGCGCCGGACGGCACGGAGACCTGGTACTGCCACCTCAGCAGCGCCAAGATCCGCTCGGGCACGGTGAAGGCCGGCGACGTGATCGCGTACTCGGGCAACTCCGGCAACTCCACCGGCCCCCACCTGCACTTCGAGGTGCACCCGGGCGGTGGCGACGCGATAGACCCGCTGCCCTGGCTGCGCTCCAAGGGCATCGACCCCAACTGAGCCGACCGAGAACACGCTCAGCACGCGCGCTCCAGCACGCGCTACATGAAGGGCCCGGGCCCCCGAGGGGTTCCGGGCCCTTCACGTATGCGCTGCCCGCCTACAGCTTCTGCACGGGTGCGTACCGCAGCAGCAGGCGCTTCGGCTTCTCGCCGCCGAAGTCGATCGTCGCCTCGGCGTTGTCGCCGCTGCCCTTGACCCCGACGACCGTGCCGAGCCCGAAGCTGTCGTGCGTGACGCGGTCACCGATGGCGAGCGCGACCACCTGCCGGTCCTTGGCCCGGCGGGTCGCGAAGCCGCTCGGCCCGGCCTTGCTCCGCGAGGAGGAGGACGAGGAGCCGAAGCCACCGCCGAAGAAGCCGGAGGACAGGCCCGAGGAGAGCCCGCCCATGGACGCGGACGGCGTCGCCGGGCCGGTCCGCTTCCACTCGACGTACTCGTCCGGGATCTCTTCCAGGAAGCGGGACTGCGGGTTGTACTGGGGCTGGCCCCACGCGCTGCGCATCGTGGAGCGCGTGAGGTACAGCCGCTCGCGGGCGCGCGTGATGCCGACGTACGCCAACCGCCGCTCCTCCTCCAGCTCCTTGGTCTGGCCGAGCGCACGCATGTGCGGGAAGACGCCGTCCTCCATGCCCGTCAGGAAGACGGTCGGGAACTCCAGGCCCTTCGCGGTGTGCAGGGTCATGAGCGTGATGACGCCCGTGCCCTCGTCGTCCTCGTCGGGGATCTGGTCGGAGTCGGCGACCAGGGCGACCTGCTCCAGGAAGTCGGAGAGGGTGCCGCCCGGGACGGCAGTCCCTGATGTCTCGGCGTCCACGCCGCGGTCCTGCTCGAACTCGAGGGCGACCGCCGCGAGTTCCTGGAGGTTCTCGATACGGGTCTCGTCCTGCGGGTCCGTGGACGACTGGAGCTCGGCCAGATAGCCCGTACGCTCCAGGACCGCTTCCAGGACGGTCGCGGGCCCTGCACCGGACTCCACGATAGTCCGCAGCTCTTCCATGAGCGTGTTGAAGCGCTTGACGGCGTTCGCGGAGCGCGCGGCCATGCCGTACGCCTCGTCGACGCGGCGCAGCGCCTGCGGGAACGTGATCTTCTCGCGGGCCGAGAGGGCGTCGATCATCGCCTCGGCGCGGTCGCCGATGCCGCGCTTCGGAACGTTCAGGATGCGGCGGAGCGGGACGGTGTCCTCAGGGTTGGACAGCACGCGCAGGTACGCGAGGACGTCCCGGACCTCCTTGCGCTCGTAGAAGCGCACGCCGCCGACGACCTTGTAGGGCAGCCCGACCCGGATGAAGACTTCTTCGAAGACACGGGACTGGGCGTTGGTCCGGTAGAAGATCGCCACGTCGCCGGCCCGGGTCTCGCCCGCGTCCGTGAGCCGGTCGATCTCGTCGGCGACGAACTGCGCCTCGTCGTGCTCGGTGTCGGCGACATAGCCGGTGATCTTCGGGCCGGTGCCGGCGTCCGTCCAGAGGTTCTTCGGGCGGCGGTTCTCGTTGCGCTCGATGACGGCGTTGGCTGCCGAGAGGATCGTCTGCGAGGAGCGGTAGTTCTGCTCCAGCAGGATCGTCGTGGCGTTCGGATAGTCCTCCTCGAACTGGAGGATGTTGCGGATCGTGGCACCGCGGAAGGCGTAGATCGACTGGTCGGCGTCGCCCACGACGCACAGCTCGGCGGCGGGCACCTCGTCCGTCCCCGGGCCGACCAGCTCGCGTACGAGGGTGTACTGGGCGTGGTTGGTGTCCTGGTACTCGTCGACCAGGACGTGCCGGAAGCGGCGGCGGTAGTGGTCCGCGACGTCCGGGAAAGCCTGGAGCAGGTTCACCGTCGTCATGATGATGTCGTCGAAGTCCAGGGCGTTGGCCTCGCGCAGCCGTGCCTGGTACATCGCGTAAGCCTCGGCGAGCGTCTTCTCAAAACCGTCGGCCGCCGTCCCGGCGAAGTCCTCGTGGTCGATGAGCTCGTTCTTGAGGTTGGAGACCTTGGCACTGAAGGACTTCGGCGGGAAGCGCTTCGGGTCCAGGTCCAGATCGCGGCAGACCAGGGCCATCAGGCGCTTGGAGTCGGCGGCGTCGTAGATCGAGAACGATGAGGTGAAGCCCAGCTTCTTGGACTCGCGGCGCAGGATGCGCACGCACGCGCTATGGAAGGTGGAGACCCACATGGCGCTGGCGCGCGGGCCGACCAGCTCCTCCACGCGCTCCTTCATCTCGCCCGCGGCCTTGTTCGTGAAGGTGATCGCGAGGATCTGGCCGGGGTGGACGTGGCGCGTGCCGAGGAGGTGCGCGATGCGGTGCGTGAGGACGCGGGTCTTGCCGGAGCCGGCACCGGCGACGATGAGCAGCGGCGAGCCCGTGTGCACGACGGCGGCCTTCTGCTGGTCGTTCAGCCCCTCCAGCAGCGCGGCCGGGTCGACGGCCGGGCGGGCGGCGCCGTCGCGGTAGTACGCGTCCCGCTGCACGGGCGCGTCGTAGCGGCCACCGAAGAGGTCGTGCGGCACCTCCTCCACTGCCGGACGGTCCTCGTCCTCGGGAGGCGGCGGCTCCTCGTCCTTGGGGTCGAGGTCCGCCAGGAAGCTGTCGTCAAAGAGGCTGCTCATCGCCCACCGAGTCTAGGCCGCCCCACCGACAACCCGGCCCCGGCCGCGGAATTCCGGGCTCAAGGATCCGGCGGAGGCGCGGTACGGGCGGGTCGGAGCGCGGCGGGAGCAGGGCCGGAGGGCCGTACGAACAGGGGCGAGCGCGACCTGAACAGGAACGGAGGACGGAACGGAGGACACGGCCCCAACAGCGGCGGAGAGCGGCGCGGAGGATACGGCACCCCGCCGCCCGTCACGGACGGACAACGGCACCGGACATTCCGTGGTCATGACAGCCCTCACATCGGCACGGACACGATCAGGTCACGAAAAGATTGCGGGCAAATCGAACATCAGCCTTCACAGAAGCCACACGAGTTGGCTACCGTGCCGACCGGGCAGCCCGCCCCACCGTCCGGTGACAGCACCGGCACGGGCCGCCCCGCCGAGTCCGGCCTGTCGTACGCACGGCCCTTGCCATACGCATGGCAGCTGTTCGTACGCACGGCAGCCGGAGCCGGGGACCCTCCCTCCTGTCGCCGACTTCGACGCAGGAGGGCCCACGTACGACCGGGGTGAATCGGTCTCTGCGGAGCGATCCGTACGGCCGTAGGGCACCTTCCGTAGCACCAGTGGGCACGCGCCCCACGCGCGCGCTCATGCGCCCGAACCCGACAGCTAACCCGGTAGGCGGTCCACGGAAGGAGTCGCCGGCCTTGGCGTCTCATCGCAAGCCCCGCACCCGCATGCTCACCGTGCCCGCACACCGCCGTACGGCGGCCGGGCTCACCACCGCGGCGCTGGCCTCGGTCACGCTGCTCACCCAGACCGCGGACGCGTCCCCCAGGAAGCCCGCACCTTCCATAGAGGAGGTCAAGAAGAAGGTCGACGGCCTGTACCGGCAGGCCGAGGTCGCCACCCAGAAATACAACGCCGCCAAGGAACGCTCCGCGACGCAGCGCGACAAGGTGGACGAACTGCGGGACGCCGCGGCCGAGCGGACCCAGAAGATGAACGACGCCCGGCGGGAGCTGGGCACCTTCGCCTCCGCCCAGTACCGGTCCGGCGGGCTGAGCCCGACCGCACAGCTGATGCTGGCGCAGGACCCCCAGCAGTTCGTGGACCGCAACCACCTGATGAAGCGGCTCACCGGCCGCCAGCAGGAGGCGGTCGCCGACTACCAGGACCAGCAGGCGCAGGCCGCGCGCAAGCGTGCGCAGGCGACGAAGGGCCTGGAGGAGCTGCAGAAGTCCCAGGAGTCGCTGAAGACGTCCAAGCAGGAGGTCCAGGGCAAGCTGACCGAGGCCCGGCAGCTGCTGTCCCGGCTGACCGCGCAGGAGAAGGCGCGGCTGGCGGAGCTGGAGCGCAAGAAGAAGGCCGAGGCGAAGCGCAAGGCCGAGGAGCTGGCGCGGGAGCAGGCCGAGCGCGAACGTGAACAGGACGGCGCTGCGGGCGGCACGGACGGCGGCTCCGGCTCCGGGACGGGCAGCGATTCCGGGACCGGCACCGGTTCCGGGGTGCCCGACGGTTCGTACGCGACCAAGGCGGAGAAGGCGATCGCGTTCGCCCGCGCGCAGATGGGCAAGCCGTACGTCTGGGGCGCCACCGGGCCCGCGTCGTACGACTGCTCGGGGCTGACCCAGGCGGCGTGGAAGGCGGCCGGCGTCTCGCTGCCGCGGACGACCTGGGACCAGGTGAAGACCGGCACGCGGGTCGCGACGAAGGATCTGCAACCGGGGGACCTGGTGTTCTTCTACGACGACATCAGCCACGTCGGGATGTACATCGGCGACGGCAAGATGATCCACGCCCCGAAGCCGGGCGCGAACGTACGCGTGGAGTCGATCTACTACATGCCGATCTACGGGAGCGTACGACCGGCCTGACGTACGACCGGCCTGACGTACGACCGGCCTGAGGCAACTCGCAGAACGACGAACCGCGCGGCCGCCCTTCGAGGGCAGCCGCGCGGTTCTCGCGTCCGGCGGGACTCTCAGGTCCCGGGGCGCTCAGGTCCAGAGGAGCGCGATGAAGATGTTGACGACCGTGAGCAGACCGACGAGTCCGAAGAGCGGCTTCTCCACCTTCTCCTCGTCACGCTTCACGTAGACCAGACCCAGGATGACGATCAGGACGGCGAGCTTGACGCCGATCTTGATGTTGTTGACCGAGGCGTCCTGCATCTGGTTCAGACCGACCAGGATGACGCCGGTCACCAGCATCGTGATCGCGCCGTGCAGCATCGCGGGCACGAAGCGGGCGGTGCCCGCGCTCATCGCCTTCATCTGCGTGAGGAAGCCGCCGAGCAGCGAAGCGATGCCGATGATGTGCAGGGCGACGAACACATTGATCACTACGTCCATAGTGGTCGATCGTAGCTCCGGCGCCGCACGGCCCTGCGGGCAGGTCCGCCGGCCACCTGTCACTCGTCCCCGGCACCCACCACCGGATCGAACTGTCGAGCGCCCCTGGTCCGCACTCTCGTACAGCACCGGTCGATGCCAGTCACCCGGAGGCCAGAAGCGGGCACCGACCGGTAAGGGAGTGGGCAATGCCCGGCAATGGCCCGCTTGCAGGCCGCCAGGAGGTTTAGCGTCCTCGTCCAGGCGGCCGGCTCCCCACCGCCGTCGGTTCCGCCCCGACGGCCGCCGGCCGCCCCCGCCGAAGGTACGGCGGCGGCCCGCTCCCCCTTGACCCGGGCCACCGCCGTACCAACGGCAGGGAGAGGGACCGTCGGCGCCCGCGAGCCTCCGGAAGCTCATTGACGCTTTGCTGACGCGAGGGGAACACCGGGCCCACCTCGTCACATTCGTATCGGAACACAGTTTTGGCAGACGGCTCCTGAAGGCGGTCCGGGAAGTCAGATGCCGGCAGCACGGGCAGCCGGTTCAGCAATCAATGAATTCCGGCTCACGGACCAGAATTCGACCGACCGGTCGTATTCCGCGTCCCGCACGTCCGCGCCCGCCGGTAACACCGGAACCGCCAGCCATATTCGGCCACGGAAAGGCGGCCCCGGCGGTTCAATGCAGACGCGGCACGTGACCGCTCACCACGAAGTCCCGCAACAGGTCCATCGCCCGTATCGGCGACTCGCGGAAGACCCCGTGCCCGGCCTCCGCCAGGACGTGCAACCGTACGTCCGCGCGGCTCAGCCGGTGCGCGAAGCGGCGGGCCGCCGAGGCGGTCGCCACCGGGTCCTGCTCGCCGGCCAGGATCATCGCGCGGCACTCCAGCCGTTCCAGCCCGTGCCAGGGGTCGAACCCCCTCGCCAGCACCGTGCGGAAGTGGTCCAGCACGTCGTCGTTCCAGCGCACCCGGCGGAGCCGGTCGTGGCTGGCCGCGTCCCCGCCGGGCTGCCGGGAGTACAGGGGCAGGCAGACGCGTTCCCACGCCTCGGTCATCTCGTCGCCGTTGTCCCCGGCCCAGTACCGCAGGGCGACGTCCCGCGCCTCCGGCCCTCCCAGCCGTTCGAACATCTCCAGCCGTTCGTACGTGTCCCCGGGCATCACGCTGTCCAGCACCAGCCCGGCGAACCGGTCGGGGTGCCGGATGGCCGCCAACAGCGCGACCCACCCGCCGCTGGACGAGCCCACGAGGACGGGCCGTTCGATCTCCAGCGCGTCGCAGAAGTCGATCGCGTCGTCCGCCCACCGCTCCCATGTCCACTGGGACGGCCCGCACCGTACGGAACGGCCGCTCCCCCGCTGGTCGAGGTAGATGACCTGAGCGAATCCGGCCGCGGCGGAAAGCTCCGGTTTGAACAGGGTGTGATCGGCCCCCGGTCCCCCGTGGAGCAGCACGATCGTCGGCCGTTCGGCCATGTCCGGGCCGTCCGTCTCCAGTTGGGCCCCCTCCACATCGAAGTAGAGCCGAACACCATCACCGATATGTACCCGCACGGCTCTTGACCTCTCTCAAGTAGCCTGATTTTCCAAGGATTCGGGTGGCCCCGGCAGCGTTATGCAAGGGGGCCGAATTCGACCGTCACTATTGCGAAGCTCTCGCAATACGATCGGGTCCGTGGACACAATGACCGAGCACCACCGCGTGCCCGTGGCACGGCCCGAGGTCGTGCGCGCCTGGGTGGACGGCTGGGTGCGTTCGCGCGGCACGGACGGCGCGGTCGAGGTACCGGGCGGCTTCCGGATAGCCGTGGGCCGCACCGACCAGGTCGCGCGGTACGTCCTGCCCGCCGCGGACCCCGCGGTGCTGCGCCGCCTGTCCGTCGCGCTCATCACGCCGGGCCTGTGGCTGAAGGTCTGCGCGCCCCGCTCGGCCGTCGAGCCCGCGCTGCCGGCCTCCTGGGAGTTCCGGGCACCGGAGTACCTGATGACCGCCCCGCTGGGCCGCACGACGCACAGCGGTGCCTCACGGGCGGCGGGGGCACCGGAGGTGCCCGACGGGCTGCGGGACGGCCTGGTGCCCGGCGCGGCCCCCGCGCCGCCGCCGGACCCGGCCGTGCTGCCGGGCGGGTACGTCGTCGAGACGGTCGCCCAGGGCGGCATCGTCGACGCGCGCGCGTTCGCCGCGACCGGGGAGGTGGCGGCCGGCGGCCGGGTCGCGCTGGCCGGCGCGACGGCGGTCTTCGACCAGGTCCGCACGGATCCCGCGCACCGCCGCCAGGGGCTGGGCCGGATCGTGATGACGGCTCTGGCGGCCCGTGCGGCGCAGCAGGGCGCCACGCAGGGGGTGCTGGTGGCCCGGGACGACGGGCTGTCCCTGTACCGGGCCATGGGCTGGGAGCTGCACTCCCCCGTGACCACAGCGGTGCTCCGCAGACGGGGCACGCGGTGAGCACCGCCTCGCTCGCTCATCGCGTTCAGCGGGGAGCGAGGCTCTTGCCGCGGGCGGCGTACGCGGCGTGTGCCGCCCGGGCGCGGGAAGCGCCTGCGCGGTCCCGCCGCGGCTCCGCGCGGACCGCGTGCCCCGCCCGGTCGCCCCGGTAGCGCCATGCGTTCGTCACTGCGTCCACCTCCGCAGGGGGGTACCGGCCGGTACCACCGCGGAGGTGCCCGGTTGGTCACTTCCAAGGTATGACCGGGTGGTCACTTCGCGGTGAGGAGCCACGGAACACCCCGGGACATCGGGTGGTATTCGCCGAGCGGGACCCGGAGTGCGGGGCTGACGCGTACACTGCCCGCCGCCTCGGACCGGGAGGCTCAACTCCCGGCCCGGTGGCCGCAGTCGGCGTCAGATCAGGCGGCGGGCCGTCGCCCAGCGCGTCAGCTCGTGGCGGTTCGAGAGCTGGAGCTTGCGGAGGACCGCCGACACGTGCGACTCGACCGTCTTGACGGAGATGAAGAGCTGCTTGGCGATCTCCTTGTACGCGTAGCCGCGGGCGATCAGCCGCAGCACCTCGCGCTCGCGCTGGGTGAGGCGGTCGAGGTCCTCGTCGACGGGCGGGGCATCCGTCGACGCGAAGGCGTCGAGGACGAAACCGGCCAGCCGCGGGGAGAAGACCGCGTCGCCGTCCGCGACCCGGAAGACCGCGTCCACCAGGTCCGTACCGGTGATCGTCTTGGTGACGTAGCCGCGCGCCCCGCCCCGGATGACGCCGATGACGTCCTCCGCCGCGTCGGACACCGACAGCGCCAGGAACCGCACCGGACGCTCCGGGTCGGCCATGAGGGAGGCGGACCGGCGCAGCACCTCCACCCCGCCGCCGCCGGGCAGGTGCACGTCCAGCAGCACGACCTCGGGCCGGGTGGCCGTGATGACCGTGACCGCCTGGTCGACGTCGGCGGCCTCGCCGACCACCTCGACGCCGGTGGTGTCGGTCTGCCCGATCTCGGCCTGGACGCCCGTACGGAACATCCGGTGGTCGTCGACGAGGACCACGCGCGCCCGCCGGGCCGCCCCCTCGCCGCTCCCCTGTGCTGCTTCGGTGGCGTTCATTCCGCGGCCCTCTCCATTTCCAGTTCCACTACGGTCCCTCCGTCCGGGGCCGAGCGCAGCCGCGCCGTACCGCCGTTGCGCTGCATCCGCCCGATGATGGACTCCCGTACGCCCATCCGGTCCGCCGGCACCGCGTCCAGGTCGAAGCCGGGCCCCCGGTCGCGTACGGAGACGAACACCGACCGGCCCTCCACCTCGGCGAAGACCTGCACCGCGCCGCCGCTGCCACCGTACTTGGCCGCGTTCACCATCGCCTCGCGCGCGGCCTGCATCTGCGCCCCGAGCTGCTCGTCCAGCGGGCAGTCGCCGACGACCACGACCTCGATCGGCACGCCGTGCGCGTCCTCGACCCCGGCAGCCGCCTTCCGGACGGCGTCCGCGAGCCGGTCCGGCTCCTCGTCCTCGTCCTTGCCGCGGCCCTCCGGCTTGTACAGCCAGGCGCGCAGCTCGCGCTCCTGGGCGCGGGCGAGGCGGGCCACCTCCCGGGGGTCGTCGGCGCTGCGCTGGATGAGCGTGAGGGTGTGCAGGACGGAGTCGTGGACGTGGGCCGCGACCTCGGCGCGCTCCTGTGCCCGGATGCGCATCAGGCGCTCCTCGGAGAGGTCCTGCATCATGCGCACGAGGTAGGGGCCCGCGAGCAGGGCGATGCCGACGACGACGGCGAGCGCGGCCTGCAGGACGGAGCCGAGGTTCCGGACCGAGCCCTGGAGGATCACGATGGCCGTGACGCCGATGCCCACCAGGAGGACGCCGGCCGCGCCTCGTGCGAAGGGCAGTACGCCCTTCCTGCGGCCGAGCTCCAGCCACTGTGCGCGGCGGGCGTTGTCGGCCTGCCGCCACACCAGGGCGACGCCGGCGCCGATGAGGAGCACCGGCCACAGGTAGGCGTTGGCCTGCCCGAGCCGGAAGTTCGAGGCGAGCACGGAGGCCCCGACGATCAGGGCGATCAGCGCGAAGATCTGACCTTTGTCGGGGCGCCGGACGCGGCGGGGCCACCGGCCGCCCGGGGCCGCACCCTCGGGGGCGTACGGGCCGTGCGCGGCCCCTCGGTGGGCGTCGACACCGCCGACCCCGAGGGGCACGAAGAACCAGAACGCGGCGTACAGAAGGGCGCCCATGCCCTGCGCCACGAAGAGCGCGACGAAGACGATCCGCACCCAGGAGACGGGCAGCGCCAGGTGGCCCGCCAGACCCCGGGCGACGCCGCCGAGGAGCCGGCCGTCGGCGCTGCGGTAGAGGCGGCGCTGAGGACGGTCGGCGGGGTCGGGCACCGAGGCGTACGGGCCCTCGGTACGGGGCGGAGCGGTCGTCATGCTCCCGATCGTCACACGCGGACGGATGTCCGGGCATCAGGGTCGACCCTGATCGTCCCCTGACCGGCCCCGGCGGGCCGTGGTCTCAGCTGTTCGGCCGGTGGTCGCGAAATCCGTCGCGCGCCACGTTGAAGACGTTCTGGTACTGCGCCCACTGGGCCTTCGGCGCGGACAGGTAGAGGGCGTACTCGTCCTCCCCCTCCTTGCCGAAGCCGAGGTCGATGGCGCGGAACTCGCGCGCCCGGCCCTGGAAGGTGAACTCCCAGACGGCGGCGGGCTGCCCCTGGAACAGGGTGTCCTGGAGGCGCAGCCGCTCGTACCCCTGCGACTTGGCCTTGAGCTGCTGCTCGACCTGCTCGAAGTGGCGGACGTGATTGGAGCTGGCGAAGCCCAGCACGCTGACCTTCAGGCCGACGAGTCCGGACGGGTGGAGGTAGTCGACCTCGTTGCGGTCCGGCATGGCCTGGCGGGTCCAGCCGTTCGGTACGGGGAAGGAGACGCCCATCTTCTTCTCCGTGACCAGGTGGTAGCCCTTGGGGACCCTCGGCGGGTTCTGGCTCGCGGGGGCGGACGGCCCGGCCGACTCACCGGCCCCCGGGGCCGCCTGGACGCCGCCTCCGTCCCCCAGGACGTGTATCAGCCCGGCCGCGACCGCACCGGCGCCCACGACCGCCACCGCGCCCCACAGGACGAAGCGCAGCGGACGGCGGCGGGCGGGGGACGCCGGGCCACCGCTGACGGTGACCCGGTCGGTGGCGTCGGTGGCGCGCTGGACGGGAACGGAGGGGAAGGCGCCCCCACCGGGGACGGCAGCGGGGACGGCACCCGGGCGCGCCCCGGTGCCGGTACCCGCTCCCGTAGTCGTACCGGTGCCCGTACTCGTGCCCGTGCCCGTACCGGTGTCGATGGTGCCGGGCCCGGCTCCGGTCACTGTTCCGGATCCGGCTCCGGTTCCGGATCCGGCCCCGATCCCGGTGCCGGTCGCGGTTCCGGTGCCCGTCGTCACCGGGCCGCCCCCGGTGCCCGTTCCCGAGGTCGTGAAGCCCTCCACCGTGAGGAATTCCGTCACCGCCTCGGAGGCGGGCGCGCGGAGGGTCCGTTCGACGGCCTCGGCGGACGGGCGGTCCGACGGCTCCTTGGCGAGCAGCGCCTCGATGAGGGCCGTGAGCGGGCCGGCCTGGCGGGGCGGGTCCAGCGGGTCGACGGCGATCGAGTACGCCGTCTCCACCGCGGTGTTCTTGCGGAACGGGGGCCGTCCCTCGACCGCCTGGTACAGCGTCGCGCCCAGCGCCCACAGGTCCGAGGCGGGACCCGGCGTACCGCCCTTGACGCGCTCGGGCGCCAAGTAGTCGATGGAGCCGACCAGTTCGCCGGTCTTGGTGAGGGTGGACGTACCGCTGGCCACCGCGATCCCGAAGTCGGTGAGCACCACCCGGCCGTCCTCGCCGAGGAGGACGTTGCCCGGCTTCACGTCGCGGTGCAGAACGCCCGCCGCGTGTGCGGCCCGCAGCGCGGCGATCATGCCGCGGCCGATGCGGGCGGCCTCGGCGGGCGGTACGCCCTCGCCGGCCAGCGCGGCCTCCTTGATGACGTCGCCGAGCGTCACGGAGGGGACGTACTCCATGACGATGCAGGGCAGGCCCGCGTCGTCCACGACGTCGTGCACGCCGACGACGTTGGAATGGTTGATGCGCGCGGCGGCCTGGGCCTCGCGGCGGGTGCGCTCGTTGCGCATGGCCAGCTCGTCCGGCTCCAGCTGGAGCGAGGAGGCGTGCAGTCGCTTGACGGCGACCTGACGGCCGAGCAGTTCGTCCTGGGAGCGCCAGACGGTGCCCATGCCGCCCTGACCGATGCGTTCGAGCAGGCGGTACCGCCCGGCGACCAGCCGACCCTCGTCCACCGCAGCCTCCGACACCGCACGCCCTCCGGCTCCCCCATAACCCGTCAGAGGACAACGATAGTCAACGGAACCTCACCCGTAACGGGGCGGTCGGCCCCGGCCCGCCCGCCGGACCTCGGGGACGCCGGAGGTGTCAGGAGTGTCGGGGATGCGCCGTCCGACATCTCAGGGACCGGCCAGGGTTGTCACTGATGCCGGGCCGCGGTTCCGCTTGTCACCATGGGCGCATGAACGATGCTTCCCCTCCCGGTGCGGGTGACGGTGCCGGTACGGGTGCCGGAACCGGCCCCGCCGGCGGCGCCGGTTCCGGGCCGGCACACGGCGCGACCGCCGCTCCTCCGCCCCCGCCGCCGCCCCCGCTGCGACGCAGCCGTACCAAGGTGGTCGGTGGGGTCTGCGGGGGCCTGGGGCGGCACTGGGACCTGGATCCGGTCATCTTCCGCATCGTGCTGGCCGTACTGGCCGTCAGCAGCGGCATCGGTCTCATCGTGTACGGCCTCGCCTGGCTGCTGATCCCGGTGGAGGGCGAGGACGAGAACGAGGTGCGGCGGCTGCTGTCCGGGCGTGTCGAGGGGACGGCCCTGACCGCGCTCCTGGTCGCGCTGGTCGGCTGCGGGCTGTTCCTGTCGGTGCTCGGCCGGGGCGGCGGCATGGCGTTCACGGTCATGCTCGCGCTCGCGGTGGCCGGCTCCGCTTACTGGTCGAAGCAGCGGCGGGCCGCGGCGCGGGGCACCGGCCCGGTGGACCCGGCGACGGCGCAGGCCGTCGCGGACGCGCCGCCCGAGACGCAGGCACCGCCCGCGCCGGGCAGCCCTTCGTGGTGGCGGGATCCGCTCGCCAAGGAAGGACAGCCGGCGGGCACGCACGGGGGCCGCACCGGCTATCTCTGGGGGCCCGCGGACACGCCGTCGTACGAAGCGGCGGCGGCCGGCGGGCCGGGCAGGGGCGGTGCGCACTCCGGGGGCGCGGGCACGCGGGCCACGGAGCGGCGGGACGCGTGGGAGCGGCGGCCGAAGCGGGCCGGGCGGTCCATCGGCGGCCTGACGTTCCTGCTGGCGCTGGTCGCCGGCGCGGCGGCCACGGGGGCCACCTGGCACGACGGCTCGGTGCCGGCGAGCCTGCAGGCGGGGCTGGCCGCCGCACTGGTGGTGTTCGGGCTCGGCCTCGTGCTGAGCGCGTGGCTCGGCCGGACCGGCGGCGGCACGGTCTTCATGGTGGTGGTCACCGCCCTGCTGCTGGGTGCCACGACCGTCCTGCCCCGCAACATCACCGCCGACTGGGACGCCCGTACGTGGTCCCCGTCGACCGCGGCGGACGTCCGACCGTCCTACGAACTGGGCGCGGGCCGCGGGCACTTGGACCTCAGCGGGCTGCGGCCCGCGCGGGGGCAGACGGTCCGGACACACGCCGAGGTGGGCGCCGGGCTGCTACGGGTGACGCTCCCCGAGGGCGTACGGGCGCGGGTGCACATCGAGGTCGGGCTCGGCGACATCCAGCTGCCGGGCGAGACGCCGGACGACGTGGACGTGGCGTCGGACCGGGAGCGTACGGTGACGCTGCCCGCGCACGGCCTCAAGAAGGGCGAGCGGCCGCACGGCACCCTGGACCTGCGGCTGGAGGTGGGGCTCGGCCAGGCGGAAGTGAACCACCCGACCCAGCTGCCGCCCCTGGACCCGCCGTCCGCGCCGGAGGCGCCGGACGTGACCGGCGCGCGGAAGGAGGTGGCCGAGCGTGCCGCGGCATGAGTTCCAGCCCGCGCGGCTCGTCACGGGCCTGACCGCGCTCGGCATCGGCGGCGTCTACGTCCTGGACGCCGCGGGCCGCGTCGACGTACCCGGCGCCTGGCCGCTGATCGCCCTGCCCGCCGGCCTGTTCCTCTCGGGCGGCGTCTCGGCGCTGTACGGAATGGTCCGCCGCCGGCGGCGGAGCACGGAGCTGCCGCCGCCGGAGAACAGCCCCGGCTGACCGGCCCGGCCGGCCGCCGTCAGCCGATGAGGCGGCGGCCGAAGCGACGGCGCCGTCTCGCGTAGAGGGCGTCGACGGAGAGGTACGGCGTGCCGGCCAGCACCAGCGGCAGCCAGGCCATCAGGTACGCGAGGTCGTTCCCGAAGTAGTACGGGGTGGTGGACCAGCTGACGGTCAGCCAGAAACTCAGCGAGATCAGCGCGCCGCCGCACGCCGCGAGCCGCCCGAGGACGCCGAGGAGCACGCCGAGGCCGACCGCCAGCTCGCCCGCCGCGATGGCGTAGCCGAAGCCGACGGGGCTGTTGAGCGCCAGGTCGACCAGGGCCGGCACGCCGGCCGACTGCCGTGCCTGGCGCATCGTCTCGCCGATGGAGCCGGTGCCGGAGGCCGCGAAGAATCCCGGCTCGGTGAGCTTGTCCAGGCCCGCGTAGATGAAGGTGACGCCGAGGAAGATCCGCAGCGGCAGCAGCGCGTACCTCCCGAGCGTGCCGCGCAGCCCGCCGGGGCCGCCACCGGATCCTCCGTGGTCGATCGCGAGCGATCTGCCCGTGTGCACCATGATGTCCTCCCGCTCTGCGTCGCCGCCCGGCGCGGACGATTCTGCCCACGGGCAGGCGTTCGAAGACTGATACGGACCGGGCGTCGCAGAACGTTCAACGGAACCGGGCGAATCAGGATGCGCCCGACATCCGTACGTCACTCCTGCACGTCACACGTGCGAGTCATTCCTGGACGAACAGGGGGTAAGCGGCGGATTCGACACCGGCCGCCGTGATGACCCGCACCTCCGCGCGGCCCGGCTCCACGTCGGCCGGCACCGGCACGACCAGCACGCCGTCCGACGGATTGGCGAAGCCGCCCGGGACCGGCACCAGCGGCACATGGACGTCGACCGCGCCGATCCGGACCACCGTACGGGCCAGCCGGTGCGGCGGCTGGGCGCCCGGCGGCACGAAGCCGCTGCCGCGGATCTCGATGTCGTCGCCGGTACGGACCGGCCCGTCCAGGCCGCCGATCTCGCGGGCCCGCACGACGGAGAGCACGACCGGTCGGGTGCCCTCCGCGTACTTGCCCGCCAGATACGTCGCCGCGCTGACCGCCGCCAGCACCACCAGCCCCCACGGAAGGTCCGGCAGCCGGTCCGGCTCGGCGGCGAGGCGGACCGCGGTGAAGACCACGGCGACCGCGTTCAGCAGCACGTACTGCGCGTCCGCGAAGCTGCCGCGGCCCGCGTCGTCGGCCAGCAGGTCCCCGGCGCGCGGGTACTCGGCGGGGATCTTCTGCTGCCGCCCGGCACGGATGCGGACGGACACCAGCCGGGCCGCGGCGACCGCGGCGGCACAGGCGATCGCCACCACGGTCAGCAGCCCTGCACCCCGCGCGAGACCGAGCCCCGCCAGCAGCCGGTGACGCTCGGCGGCGTCCGGGGCCAGCGCCAGCCGGGCCGCGAACATCAGGACGACCCCCACGGCCGGCAGCAGCCAGGCCGCGGCGACCGTACGGGAGGTGGACAGCCGGCCGTCCTCGCCGGTGACGGGCGCGAGGAGACCGCCGTGGCCGCGGTGCCGCAGGACGAGCACGGTGAGCAGCGCGGCCAGGACGACGGCCGCCGCCAGCGCCGCCGTACGGGATTCCGTCCAGCCCGCGCCGATCGCGGTGAGCGCCTGCCCCAGGAGCAGGGCCCCGACCGCGCCCCACAGGACGAAGGGCGTCCGGCGCCGGACGGCCTCGCTGCGGGCGCGGCCCTCGGCGGCGGCGCGCTCGGCGACGGACCGTGCGGACTGGGCGAGTTCGTCGGAGATCCACTGGCGCGCCGCGCCCGCGGAGTGCGCCAGGCCGGCCGGTACGCCACGGCCGGCGGCGAAGTCCTCGCGCAGCGCGAGGAACGCGGCGACCGCCTGCCGGTGGCCCGTACGGGCACCGCTGGGGCAGTCCCCGCAGTCGCACTCCGCACGCGAGCCCGCCGCGTCCGCGGCCGTGCCCGCTCCCGTGGCCGGGGCCGGCCGGCCGCGCCCGTCCGCCGTGGCCCGCTCGTGCTGCCCGGCCCGCCGCCCCGCCGCGTCCACCGACACTTTCCGTACCGCCCGCTAACCGTAGTCGCCGTCCACCGCTTCCGGTTGGCAGCGTGGGCTGCGCATTGTGCCGAGCGGGACGGGCCCGGCGCCAACCGCGCTGTTCCGGAGGGTGCGGACCGCCTCGGGCGGCGCCCCGCGGTACCGCCCGAGGCCGTCCGCCGCGCGCGCTCAGCCGAACAGGTCCGGCTCCTCGCGGCTGATCTGCTGGAACAGCGGCTGGTAGTTGATCCACGCCACCAGGTCGCTGCCGAGCTGCTCCCGGGTGCGCAGCGCGTCGCCGTGCTCGATGAGTACGGGCTTGCCCGCCGCCTTGGCGGTCAGCTGCACCTGGCAGGACCGTTCCATCGTGAGGAACCACCAGGCCGCGGCGTCCACGGAGTCGCCGACCGTCAGCAGTCCGTGGTTGCGCAGGATCACCGCCTTGTGCGGCCCGAGCGCGGCCGCGATCCGCCGCCCCTCCGCCTCGTCCACGACCACACCCGTGTACGCGTCGAAGAGCGCGTGGTCCTCGTAGAACGCGCAGACGTCCTGCGTGATCGGCTCCAGCAGCTCGCCGAGCGAGGCCAGCGCGCGGCCGTACGTGGAGTGACTGTGCGCCACGGCGACGACGTCCGGACGGGCGGCGTGGATCTGCGCGTGGATGGCGAAGGCCGCCTGGTTGACATGGTGGCGGCCCTCGACGACCTGCCCCTGGCTGTTGACGAGGAGCAGGTCGCTGACGGTGGCGTGCCGGAAGGACATCCCGAAGGGATTCACCCAGAAGCAGTCGGCGAACTCCGGGTCCCTGGCGGTGAGGTGACCCGACACGCCCTCCTCGAAGCCGTACCGCCCGAAGAGCCGCAGCGCCGCGGCGAGCCGCTCCTTGCGGTACCGGCGCTCCTCCTCGACGGTCGGGTACGTCGGGGGCATCGCGAACTGCAGCTGTTCGGTGGGTATCGGCGTCGGTTCGGGCATTCCGGCTCTCCCTCGTGTGTGACTCGCTCGGGAAGCTACGCCGGGGTAGGTGAAGAGGCCAGACATGAAGCGGGCGGTTGCAGTGGAAATGCTGTGAACTCCCACCGGGGCGGCCACGGACCGCCCCGGACCGCCCGCCGCCTCGCCCTGCTCCCGCTACTTCTCGTCCGCGCCGCTCAGCAGGCGGATGCCGCGCAGCAGTGCCGAGTGGTCCAGCTCGCCGTCGCCGCGGGCCACGGCGGAGGAGACGAGCTGCGCCGCGGTGGCACCGACGGGCAGCGGCGCGCCCACCGCACGGGCGGCGTCCGTGACGATGCCCATGTCCTTGTGGTGCAGCGCGAGCTTGAAGCCCGGGCGGTAGTCGCCCTCCAGGAAGTTGGTCATTTTGCGGGTGAGAACGGCCGAGCCGGCAAGGCCGCCGTTCAGCACCTCCAGCGCCGCCGGCAGGTCCACGCCGGACTTCTCCAGGAAGCCGATGGCCTCGGCGCAGGCCTGGAGGTTGACCGCGACGATCAGCTGGTTGGCGGCCTTCACGGTCTGGCCGGCGCCGTGCGGGCCGCAGTGCACGACGGTCTTGCCCATCGCGTCGAACACGGGACGGGCCGCCTCGAAGTCGGCCCGCTCACCGCCGACCATGATCGAGAGCACCCCCTCGACGGCACCGGCCTCGCCGCCGGACACGGGCGCGTCCAGCACCCGCACGCCGTGCTCCTTGGCCCGCGCTGCCAGGTCGATCGAGGTCTGCGGGGTGATCGACGACATGTCGATCAGCAGCGCGCCGTCCGCGGCGTTCGCGAGGATGCCGTCGTCCCCGTACGCGACCTCCTCGACCTGCGGCGACGCGGGCACCATCGTGATGACCACGTCGGCGCCCCGAACAGCCTCGGCGATGCTCGCCGCCTCCGTCCCCCCGGCCTCGACGAGCGCCCCCGCCTTGCCCGGGCTGCGATTCCACCCGCGCACGGTGTGCCCGGCCTTCGCCAGGTTGACCGCCATCGGGCTGCCCATGATCCCGAGTCCGATGAAACCGATGGTGCTCATGCCGTACGCCCCACTTACTTCCGCGTCGCGAACCTATGTTCCGTAGTACGGAATCAATTTTCCGCGCGGGAGGGTGAGGCGTCAACAGCCGTAAGTCACCGGCGGCCATGGAGCGCAGTGAGATCGATGTCGATGGCGAAGGGAATCGTCAGCTTGAGCCTGTGGTGATGGATGCCGGAGAGGGCGTAGGTCCTGGTCGCGGGGTCGAGCTCGTAGACGTAGACGACCGGGAGGCCGTCGTTCTTCTCAACCCGCCAGAAGTGCGGGACGCCGGCGTCCGCATACTTGCGCGGTTTGACCTCGCGATCGCGCTCTCGGGAGTCCGCCGAGACCACCTCCACCGCCAGGACGACGTTTTCCGGCCCGTACCAGGTCTGATCGGTGTCGTCGGTCACCGCTTCCTCCCGGTAGACCACGACGTCGGGCTCCGGCCGGTTCTTGATGTCCAGCTTGATCGTCATTTCCCGGTCGACGTCCAGGCCCTCCGGCAACTGCGCCAGGAGGGCGTTCTCCAGCAAGCGCATGGTGCGCGAGTGGAACCGGGTCTGCGGACTCATGAAGACGAGACTCCCGTCGATCAGCTCCGTGTGCGGAGGGAGATTCGGAAGCCGGTCGAGATCGTCCGCGGTCCAGCCGCCCTCGGGGGGGCGGGGCCACTCGTACTGGTCGTCCAGCCCGTACTCGCGTGCGGCGCTCATGGCTGCTCCCATGCGACGGAGTCTCGTCTGTGCAGCCAGCGTACCCACCGCATACGACAACGCCGCCGCCCAAACGAATGAGCGACGGCGGAGGCGTTGACCGGGGGACCTAGCCGAAGGTCACTCCCACTCGATGGTGCCCGGGGGCTTGCTGGTGACGTCGAGGACGACTCGGTTGACGTCCTTGACCTCGTTGGTGATGCGGGTGGAGATGCGGCCCAGGACGTCGTACGGCATGCGGGTCCAGTCGGCCGTCATGGCGTCCTCGGAGGAGACCGGGCGCAGCACGATCGGGTGGCCGTAGGTGCGGCCGTCGCCCTGGACGCCGACCGAGCGGACGTCGGCCAGGAGCACGACCGGGCACTGCCAGATCTCGCGGTCCAGGCCGGCCGCGGTCAGCTCCTCGCGGGCGATGGCGTCGGCCTCGCGGAGCAGGTTCAGGCGTTCCTCGGTGACCTCGCCGACGATGCGGATGCCGAGGCCGGGGCCGGGGAACGGCTGGCGCTGGACGATCTCGTCGGGCAGGCCCAGCTCGGAACCGACCATCCGGACCTCGTCCTTGAACAGCTGCCGGAGCGGCTCGATGAGCTGGAACTCCAGGTCCTCGGGGAGGCCGCCCACGTTGTGGTGGGACTTGATGTTGGCCGTGCCCGTGCCGCCGCCGGACTCGACGATGTCCGGGTACAGCGTGCCCTGGACCAGGAACTCGACCGGCTCGCCCGGGGTGGCCTCGGCGACGATCTCCGCCTGGGCCTGCTCGAAGACGCGGATGAACTCGCGGCCGATGATCTTCCGCTTCTGCTCGGGGTCGGAGACCCCGGCGAGGGCGTTCAGGAAGCGCTCCTTGGCGTCGACGACCTTCAGCTGGACGCCGGTGGCCGCGACGAAGTCCTTCTCGACCTGCTCGGTCTCGCCCTTGCGCATCAGGCCGTGGTCGACGTACACGCAGGTCAGCTGGTCCCCGATGGCCTTCTGGACCAGCGCTGCGGCAACCGCGGAGTCCACACCGCCGGACAGGCCGCAGATCGCCCGCTTGGTGCCGACCTGCTCGCGGATCGCGGAGACCTGCTCCTCGATGATGTTGCCCATCGTCCAGTTGGGCTCGATGCCCGCGCCGCGGTACAGGAAGTGCTCCAGTACCTGCTGGCCGTGCGTGGAGTGCATCACCTCGGGGTGGTACTGCACGCCGTACAGCTTCTTCTCGTCGTTCTCGAACGCGGCGACCGGGACGACGTCCGTGGAGGCCGTGACCGTGAAGCCCTCGGGAGCGGCGGAGCAGGCGTCGCCGTGCGACATCCACACCTGCTGCTCGGCCGGGGTGCCCTCGAAGAGCGTCGAGGCGTTCTTGGACACGGCCAGCGCGGTACGGCCGTACTCACGGGCGCCGGTGTTGTCCACCGTGCCGCCGAGCTTGGTGGCCATCAGCTGGAAGCCGTAGCACATGCCGAAGACCGGGACGCCGGCCTCGAACAGGGCGCGGTCGATGCTCGGGGCACCTTCCGCGTAGACCGACGACGGACCGCCGGAGAGGATGATCGCCGCGGGGTTCTTGGCGAGCATCTCCTCGACCGGCATGGTCGAGGGCACGATCTCGCTGTAGATGCGCGCCTCACGGACACGGCGTGCGATGAGCTGGGCGTACTGCGCGCCGAAGTCGACAACGAGGACGACATCCGGGGCGGCGGCGGGGGGCGCTGCTGACACTTCGGCGGCCTTCCGGCGGTGGTGGAGCGATGGGGTTGGACTTTCGATTCTAACGGGCACATACTGAGCCCCATGTTCACGCAGCTGACCTTCGTCTTTACCTATGGCACCGGCCCGTCCGGCTGCCATGGTCGCGCTGCATGAACCGCTGATACAGCGACAAGCGACTTCCCAGGCGCCCCGGGCCGTACAGGCCCGGGGCGCTGGTGTTTTCCCGTCCGGGCGGTGCGATCCCGGGGGCCACGAAACCCCAGGAGACGGACATGAGCAGCAGCATCCGGGCGACGGCAGTGAGCGCGACCGTGACCGAGGCCACGGCGGCGGGGGCCGCTCCGGCCGGCGCGGCGACGGTGGCGAGGCCCCGCCCCGAGACCGGTGCGCGGACCGACGAGGCCGCAGCGCTGATCGGCGACGCGCGCCGCCGGATCGACGATCTCGACGGCCGGATCATCGGCCTCGTACAGGAACGGATGGCCGTGTCGGCGGTCATCCAGAAAGAGCGGATCGCCTCCGGCGGGCGCCGGGTGAACCTCTCCCGCGAGATGGAGGTCCTGGAGCACTTCCGCGAGCAGCTGGGCCGGCCCGGCACCGCGCTCGCGATGACGCTGCTGGAGCTCTGCCGCGGGCGCATCTGAGGACGCTGCCGGGCCGGGCCGCGGGCGCATCTGAGTTCGGGCGGCGTCTCACCCGTACGGACCGTGACCGGGCGGCGCGGGGCTTCGTTGTTCCCGGTGCCACGTCAGCCAGGCGCGGCCTGCAGGACTACGCGTAGACGCCGCCCGTGGGCGGGAACGCCGGAGCGATGAGACGCCGGCCGCCGCTGAAGCGGCCGGCGCCGTGGGACCTCGCTGCGGTGCTGTGGCCGGTCGGCAGGGGACAGCAGCCCGGTCACATCCGATGGGTCGGTCGGCCCCGGGGACGCCTGGGGCCGACCGCATCCGGTCGAAACGGTTGCGCCGGATGAGGCGTATCCAGCACGATGCATGAAGAGCCAAGTACCTCGCACCGAGGTGGCTTCCGGCACCACCATTGGTCTATACCACCGGAACGTATCGTTCCTGCAGGTGGCAGCTGACAGGCGGTACCGGAGAACCTGGCACGCCCCAGAGCCGCACAGGCGCTTCCCCCCAGCGCCTTCCTTCGGCGCCGCCGCTGCCCTGACGCCGGCGCCGGGCAGCAAGGGCCCCGCGGTCGCCCGCACCCCCCTCGCGGACGGCACCTCGGGGCCCTTCGCTCTGCCTCCGCCGCGCCCCCACCGCACCTTCTCGCAGATATGCGCGATCTTGCGTGCAACCTTTTCGGCATACGGCTGGTCATGTACGTGTAAACGCACGGCCATACCGCGCCCCACCGCGACGGCCCGCTACCGCTTTCGTGCCGCCCCCCTCGGCACTCCGGACCCCGAAGAGGTCTAGACACGATGAAGCTTCGCCGTGCACTGACGGCTGCCGCAGCGACGGCCGTCATCGCTCCTGCCGCGCTGCTCGCGGCGCCTGCCGCGTTCGCGACGGACGAGCCCGGTGCCACGCCGACCGCCGAGGCGCCGACGGAGCCGGGCGACGGGGACACCACGACCGACCCGACGACCGAACCGACGGACACCCCGGCGCCCACGGACTCCGCCGACCCGTCGGTGCCGCCGACCGAAGAGCCCAGCGCTCCCGGCCCGAGCGCCGACCCCTCCCATCCCACCGAGGACCCGTCCGACGACCCGACCGACGAGCCGTCCGCCACCCCGCCGACCACCGAAAAGCCGACCGAGGAGCCCACCGAGGACCCGACCTGCAATGAGGAGTCGGACGAGGCGGCCATCACCACCACGCTGCGCGGCCTGCCCAGCAAGGTCGTGGCGGGGTCGGGCTGGCACGGCTTCACGTTCCGCGCCGCGAACACCTCCGGCAAGGCGATGAAGTCGGTCGACGCGTACGTCATGCTCTCGGCCATCGAGAACGAGGACTTCGACGACGTCTCGCACCTGCTGACCGTGCAGTGGTACGACGAGGGCGCGGGCGTCTGGGAGAACGTCGACGAGTACGGCTACTTCGCCTCCCTCGCCGACCTCGCGCCCGGTGAGTACGCCGACGCCAAGCTGCGGCTGAAGGTCGACGCGAAGACGCCGGGCAGCTACGGCTTCGCCTTCGCGGTCGGCGCGTACCACGACGAGAACGACGTCTGCGGCTACTCCGAGGGATCGGAGTACGAGTTCGATGTCCTGATCGCGGGCAGCAAGCCGGGCACCGTGCCGCCGGCGACCGGCAAGCCGAGCGACCACAAGCCCGCCAAGCCCGCTCCCCAGGGGGGTCTGAAGGAGCTGCCGGTCACCGGCAAGCTCGCCGAGACCGGTTCGTCCTCGGCGCTGCCGACGATCGCGGCGGTCGCCGGGGTCACGATGGCCGTGGGCGCGGGGGCGATCTTCGTCGTCCGCCGCCGCAAGACGGACGGCGCCGCGGCGTAACACCGGCCGAGCTGTGAGGGGCCGCACCCGGAACGCCGGGTGCGGCCCCTCGTGCGTAAGCGGTCAGGCCTGCTTGGGCGGCACCGGCGGTACCGCCAGGAACGGGAGCTTCAGGGCTGCGAAGGCCTTCTCCGGGACGGCCGGGTGGCGGGGCGCGACCGCGGAGAGGCGGGTGTACGGGCTGCCGGGGGCCGGTCGCTGGTCTTCCTCGCCCTTGTTCGGCCAGAACGACATCGCGCGTTCGGCCTGGGCGGTGATGGTCAGGGACGGGTTGACGCCGAGGTTGGCGGAGACCGCCGAGCCGTCGACGACGGAGATGCCGGGGTGGCCGTGGAGCCTGTGGTACGGGTCGATGACGCCGTGGTCCGCGTCCTCGCCGATCGGGCAGCCGCCGAGGAAGTGAGCGGTCAGCGGGGTGCCCATCAGCTCGCCGACGTTGCTGCCGGGGAAGCCGTTGATCTCCTCGGCGATCAGCGAGGCGGCCTCCGTGGCGGCCGGGATCTGCGCCGGGTTGGGTGCGCCGTGGCCCTGTCGGGCGGTGAGCAGGCCCTTCCCGATGCCGCCCGGCTTGCGGTACGTGGTCAGGGAGTTGTCCAGGGACTGCATGACCAGGCCGATGATGGTGCGCTCGGACCAGCGGCGGTTGGAGAGCGAGCGGGCCATGAGCACCGGGTGGCGCACGGTCTTCCCGAGCCAGCCGAGGACGCGGGCCGCGGCGCCGTCCCGTACGGGCACCTGGAGGACGGAGAGGCCGCCCATCGCGTTGGAGCCCTTGCCGTAACGGACGGGTTCGATGTGGGTGTTGGCGTCCGGGTGGATGGAGGACGTGATCGCGACGCCGCGGGTGAAGTCGACCTTCTGCTCGCCGGTCTTCTTCTTGTAGCGGCGGTTGTCGGTCAGCGCGCCGACCAGCGCCTCGGAGTTGGTGCGGGTCAGCTCGCCCAGCCTGGGCGAGAGGTGCGGCAGCAGACCTGTGTCCTTCATCCGGTGCAGCAGGGTCTGGGTGCCGTACGTGCCGGCGGCGAGCACGACCCGGCGGGCTGTGAAGGTGCGGCCCTTGCCCTTGCGCTTGTCGTCGGTGGGGAGGGTCTTGACCGCGAAGCCGCCGCGGGAGTCCTCGGTGACGGCGACGACGGAGGTCATCGGGTGGATGACCGCGCCGGCCTGCTCGGCGAGGTAGAGGTAGTTCTCGGTGAGGGTGTTCTTCGCGCCGTGCCGGCAGCCGGTCATGCACTCGCCGCACTCGGAGCACGCCCTGCGGGCCGGGCCCGCGCCGCCGAAGTAGGGGTCGGGCGCCTCGGCGCCGGGCGCCGCCTTCGTGCTGCCGTCGGCGTCCTTGCCGTCGCCGAAGAAGACGCCGACAGGGGCGAGGTGGAAGGTGTCGCCGACGCCCATCCGCTCGGCGGCGGCCTTGAGGTGCACGTCGGAGGGGGTCACGGTCGGGTTCAGCCGTACACCGAGCATCCGCTGGGCCTGGTCGTAGTACGGCTTGAGCTCGTCCTGCCAGTCGGTGATGTGGCCCCACTGCTGGTCGTCGAAGAACTGCTTCGGGGGGACGTAGAGGGTGTTGGCGTAGTTGAGCGAGCCGCCGCCCACCCCGGCGCCTGCCAGGACCATGACATTCCCGAGCAGGTGGACGCGCTGGATTCCGTAGCAGCCGAGGGCGGGCGCCCAGAGGTAGTTGCGGATGTCCCAGGAGTTCTTGGGCAGCGTCTCGCGGGTGAAGCGGCGGCCGGCTTCCAGTACGCCGACGCGGTAGCCCTTCTCGGTGAGCCGGAGGGCGGTGACGGAGCCGCCGAAGCCGGAGCCGACGACGAGGACGTCGTAGTCGTGGGCCGGCTGCTCCTGGTTTCGGGCAGAGTTCTCCCCTGGCATCGGCGCTCCTTGAAAGTGTGCGGGTCGGGGCGGGGGGCGGTCAGCGGAGGCGGAAGGCCTTCATGGCCTTGAGGCTGAGCGACATGAACGCCGCGTACTTCTCGTCGTCCATGCCGAACGACGGGGCGAGCGGCATGATCCGCTGGTGGGCGACGGTCTGGGCCTCGGTGTACTTGAGGATGCCCTCGGAGCCGTGGCGGCGGCCGAGGCCGGAGTCGCCCATGCCGCCCATCGGGGACTGGACGCTGCCGTAGCCCGCCGCGTAGGACTCGTTGACGTTCGCGGTGCCGGTGTTCAGCTCGGCGGCGACCTTGCGGCCGCGCCGGCCGTCCTTGGTCCAGACGCTGGAGTTCAGGCCGTAGGGCGTGGAGTTGGCGAGGGCGATCGCCTCCTCCTCGTCGCGGAAGCGGTAGAGGGAGACCACCGGGCCGAACGTCTCCTCCTGGCAGACGGCCATCGGGGCCTCGACACCGTCCAGGACGGTCGGCTCGTAGAAGAGCGGGCCGATGTCGGGGCGCGGCCGGCCGCCGGTGAGCAGCTTCGCGCCCTTGGCGACGGCCTCCTCGACATGCCGGGTGACGGTCTCCAGCTGGCGCTCGCCGACCAGCGAGCCCATGTCGGCGCCGTACGCCAGGGCGTTGCCCAGGCGCATGGCCTTCACCCGGGCCACGAAGCGCTCGGCGAACTCGTCGGCGACCGACTCGTGGACGTACAGCCGCTCGATGGAGATGCACAGCTGGCCCGCGGAGGAGAAGCAGCCGCGTACGGCACCGGCGGCGGCCTTGTCGATGTCGGCGTCGTGCAGCACCAGCATGGCGTTCTTGCCGCCCAGTTCGAGGGAGCAGCCGACCAGCCGGGCCGCCGCGCCCTGCGCGACCTCGCGGCCCGTGCGGGTGGAGCCGGTGAAGGAGACGTAGTCGGCGTGCTTGACGACCTCGGGGCCGACGACCGGCCCGTCACCGATCACGACCTGCCAGACCTCCGGCGGCAGACCCGCCTCGATCAGCTGCTCGCGCGCCCAGAGGGCGGTCAGCGCGGTCTCGGTGTCGGGCTTCATCACGACGGCGTTGCCCGCGACGAAGGCGGGGAGCGCGTCGCCGACGGACAGCTCGAAGGGGTAGTTCCAGGGCGCTATCTGGCCCACCACGCCCTTGGGCTTGCGGAGTTCGGTGACCTTGGTGAGGGTCGGCACGACGCCGGTGTGGCCCTTGGGCTTCAGGTACGCGGGGGCCTTGCGGCCGTAGTGGCGGGCGGCGACGGCGACCGCCTGGACCTCTTCGTGGGCGTGCAGCCGGGCCTTGCCGGTCTCCAGCTGGATGAGGTCCAGCACCTCGGCCTGGCGCTGGAGCACCAGGTCGTGGAAGCGGAGCAGGATCGCGGCGCGCTTGCGTACCGGGGTGGCCGCCCACTGGCGCTGGGCCACGCGGGCCCGCTCGAAGGCGTCCGCGACGTCCTCGGGGGTGGACTCGGGCAGCTCGGCGAGGACGTCGCCGGTGAACGGCGTGTGGTTCGCCGTCCGGCCGCTGCCGACCACGCCGCGGGTCAGGCGGGCGACCAGGTCCTTGGTGACCACGTCGGCGGCGGTGCGGGTGCCCGCCGCTGCGGAGGCGACCGGGTTGCCGTCGGCGGGGGCGGTCTGTGCGGTGTCCAGCGAGTCCGTCATGGCGCCGAGCGTATGCCTCCGGGAACACTTTGTGTACCCGCCGGTAATAGGTTTTCACCGGGCGCCCACAATTGCGCCAGTGTTCGCTGGCCAGAACGCCGGTGTCCTGGGAATTCGTCCGCGCACGAGGCGCGGCGGGTCAGCCGGTGGCCGGGGCGCGCAGCACCTTGAAGGTGTCCAGCGCGGTGTCGAAGTGTCGTTTCGCCGCTGCCCGGTCACCGAGCGGCGCGGAGATCCACACGTCGTACATCCGGCCGCCCTCGGTCCAGCTGAGGTCGTACGTGCGGCGCGGGCCGCCGTCCCCGTCGCCGCCGTCCCAGGTGAACTCCCACAGTGCCGCCCGGTACCCCTGGTGGGTGGTGGCCGAGACCCGGCCGTCGCGGTACCCCCGGTAGTTCTGCGGGCCCTTGATGTGCGCCTCCCGCATCGTCCCGAGCGGCCCGCCCGGCTGCGGCGGCTGGACGTGGATGCCGAGCCGGAACCGCTTCCCGGCGGAGTAGTAGTACACCCGCGGCTTCTCGTAGGAGCGCGTGAAGCCGTCCGGCACGGCGAGCGCGAAGCCCTGCGGGTCGCGGACGATGCCGTACCCGCGTGGCGCGGTCGCGCCCGGACCGGGGTTCCCCGAGGCCGTCGGCGCCGGCGTACGCGCCCCGTCACCGTCCGTCCCCTTCAGCACCAGCACGGCGGCACCGGCCCCCGCACCGGCCAGCACCAGCGCGGCCGTCACGGCGAGCAGCACCGTACGGGTACGCCCCGTGTGCGGCCGGGCGGCGGCGGCCAGCGCCCGGCCGTCCAGCGCGTCCCGGAGCGGCGCCGACGGCCCCCGGGCGGGCGGGGACGGCAGCGGCGCCTGCTCCTCGGGCGGCGGGCCGGCACCCGGCTCCGGCATCCGGCCCGTCTGGAGATAGCCGCGCAGCAGCCGCTCGGTGCCCGCGACGGTCAGCCGGCGCTCCGGATCGCGCTCCAGCAGCCCGCTGACGACCGCGTGCAGCGGCCGGGCCGCCTCGGGGATGCGGATCTCGTCGGACAGCACGGCGTGCAGCACACCGCCCAGGGAATCGCGGTGGAAGGGCGTCCGGCCGCCGCTGAGGACCGTGCACAGCAACACCCCCAGCGACCACAGGTCACCCTCCGGGCCCGTGCCGCGGCCCGCCATCCGCTCGGGCGCGGTGTACTCCGGCGAACCGACGAACGTCCCCGTCTCCGTCAGCGTCGACCCGCCCGCCACCTGAGCGATCCCGAAGTCGGTGAGGACCACCCGGCCCGTACCCGCCTCCAGCAGCACGTTCGCCGGCTTGATGTCGCGGTGCAGGACCCCGCGGGCGTGCGCCACGCGCAGCGCGCCCAGCAGCGCGACGCCGATCCGGGCGGCCTCCCTGGGGGCCAGCGGGCCGCCCGTCGCCAGCCGGTCGGCCAGCGAACCGCCGTCCACCAGCTCCATCACGATCCACGGCCGGTCGTCCTGGGTCACCACGTCGTGCACGACGATGACGTTCGGATGCTTGATCTGCGCCACCGTACGGGCCTCGCGCAGCATCCGCTCGCGCAGCACCGACACATCGGCGGACCCGCCCAGGCCGTCGGTCCCGAGGGTGCCGAAGGTGCCGCCGATGCCGCTGCTGCCGCCCTGGTCGTCATCGAGGTTCAGCTCCTTCACCGCGACCCGCCGGCCCAGCAGTTCGTCGGCGGCCCGCCAGACCGTGCCCATCCCGCCGCGGCCGAGCCGGCCCTCCAGCCGGTAGCGGCCGGCGATCAGGCGGCCGTGTCCCCCGAAGCTCCCCATGAAGGCCATCTTGCCCCACCGTTCGCGAAGCGGAAGAAGGTGCCGACCGCTCCGCACCCTGTCGCGAACGGGGACCGAGGTGATCAACTGACCCTATGGAGGCAGTAGTCACGAGCGTGGTCGCGGTGGTCGGCACGCTGCTCGGCGCCGGCACCACCCACCTCTTCCAGCGCCGCGAGACCGAGCGCAGCCACGCCCTCGCCCGCGAGGAGAAGTTGCGGCAGGAACGCATCGACGCGTACTGCGCCTACGCGGGGGCCCTGCTGGAGTACCGCAGAGTGCTGGTCCACCGCTGGTTCGTCCTGCACGACGGCGACGAACTGTGCGGCGAGGACACCCCCGAACTGCGCGAGGAACAGTACAAAGCACGGCGCGCCGCACAGGAGACGATGTTCCGGGCCCAGATGGTCAGCGGCGACACCGACGTGGTCGAGCAGGCCGAGCGGCTGATGGCGGGCGTCACGGAGCTGCACTCCGTCGGGACCCGCCAGTCGCTCACCGCACTGCGCGCCCGCACCCGCCAGGAGATCCGCGACTTCGTCTCGGCGGTCGCGGGACGGGTGGGCTGAGGGCGCGGGGGGGCGAGATCACAACGTGGGGGGGGGCTGAGAACGCGGGGCGGGTCGGCCGAGATCACGGGCGGGTGGACCGAGATCGCGGGGCGGGTGGACCGAGATCGCGGGGCGGGTGCGCCGAGCGGTGCGCGACACGGCCCGTGGAATCGCCGGGGCCCGCGACACACAGGGGTGGAACCTCCGCGCACACACGCACCGTCCTTGAACAATGACAGTGGACGGCGGGCGCACCGCACGACGGACGCCCGCGGGCGAGAGCGCGGCGTACGGCCCGAGGGTGCGCGGCGGATCGGGGGTCGGTCATGGCGATGCAGGACGGCGGGCTGCTCGACGTACGGCCGGGCGCCGACTCCGGCCGCGCCGCACCCGAGCACAGCGGCGCCTACCTCGCGGCCGGGCTGGCCCTGACGCTGTACGCGGGCGCGCTGCTCGCCTGGATGGTGACCGGCGCGGTCGACGCGAGGGTGGGCCCCCAGGACTTCGCCGAAGGCCTCTTCAACCCGCTGGCGGGGCCGGTGGGCGTGCTGGGCCCGCAGGAGTGGGCGCTCGCGGTGGCGCTGGCCGCGGTGGCCGGTGCCGCGCTCGCGCAGCGCACCGTCGCCCGCCCCGCCGCCGTACTGCTCGCCTGCCTCGTCCTGGCCCGCTCGCTCCGCGAGGGCATCGGCCTGCTGCACCCCGGATACCGCTCCGCCTACCGCTTCGAGACGATGGGCGGCTGGACGCTGGCCACCCACGTACTGGGCCTGCTCGCCGGGATCGTCGTGCTCTGCGCCCTGCTGCCCGCACGCCCCGAAGCGGGCCCCGGCCGGGCCCCCGGCTCCTGGTGGCCGGGGCGGGTCTCCCGGATCTGCGGGGCGCTGTTCCTGCTGGCCGGACTGGTGCAGACGGCCTGGCTGGTGCGGCTGCTCGCCGACGGCACGAAGGGCGCGGGTTCCTATCTGGCGAGCGCCGTGGACGCGGCCGTGAGCCCGTCGGCCGTGGCGCCGTCCGCCGGGGCCGCGTTCGCCACGCTGACCGCGATCGCGGGTTGGCTGGTGGCCGGCCGGCTCGCGCTGCGCGGGCGGCGGGACGTACGCGGCGCACTGCTGGTCTTCGCCGCGCTCCAGCTCTACCTCGTGGTGCGGACCGTGGTCGGCTACACCGTCACGGGGGCCTTCGGCACCGGGACGCGGACCGTCGAGGGGACGCTGGACCTGGCCACCACCGCGTACTTACTGGCCGCGATGACCTCGGTGGTGGTACTCACCACGGGGCGGGCGTTCAGCCCCGGCCACGGCAGCACGCACTCCTGGGCGCGCACCCGCCCGGAGTGAACGCGGCCCGGCCGGAACGAGCGCGGACCGGGTCGGCATGAGCACGGGCCTGGCCGGAGTGAGCGGGGGGCCAGCCGGAATGAGCACGGGCCGGGTCGGAATGGCGCGGGCCCCGAAGGGGACGTTCGGTACCGAACGCACCGATGGCGGCCGTCGCGTGTGGGGGTCGCGGCGGCCGCCGGTGTGAGCTGCACCGCGTGACCGGCTTGTGGCCTTCTCAGTGGTGCAGCATGAGGAGCACTCTGCCCGCGGGTGCCGTCCCGCGGCATCCTCCGCAGGTCGCGTGCGGACCCCCGCCCAACGGCGGGGGTGCGGGCCCGCCGCGCGGAGTCGGTACGGCACGACAGGAAGGGGCGACCGGTGATCCGTGTCGCTGTGGTGGACGACGAGCGGCTGGTCCGGTCCGGGCTGCGGATGATCCTGGGTACAGCGCCGGACGTGGAGATGGTCGCCGACTGCGGCGGCGCCACGGCCGTCGAGACGGTGCGGCGCAGCGGTGCCGAGGTCGTACTGCTCGACATCCGGATGCCGGACGTCGACGGTCTCACCGTACTCCGCGGCCTGCGGGCCGCGGCCGAGCCCCCCGCCATCGCCATGCTCACGACCTTCGACGCGCAGGAGTACCTGACGGCCGCGCTGCGCGAGGGCGCCTCCGGCTTCCTGCTGAAGGACTCCGACCCCGAGCAGCTGATCCGCGCGGTGCGCACCCTCGCGGCGGGCGGCAGCGTGCTGGACCCGGGCGTCACCCGGGCCGTCATCGGCGGATACCTCACCGCCGAGACCCAGGCGGCCGCCGCGGACGCCGTACGCGCCCTCACCCCGCGCGAGTCGGAGGTGCTGGCGCTGCTCGGCGAGGGCCTGGGCAACGCGCAGATAGCCGCCCGGATCGGCCTCGCGCCCAGCACGGTCAAGGACCACGTCAGCGCGCTGCTCGGCAAGCTGGGCGGCATCAACCGGGTACAGGCCGCGATCGTCGCGGACCGCGCGGGCCTGGTCACGGGAGGCCCGAGATGACACCGGCCGGTACGGTCACGGAGCCGGCCGCGGCGGCGGACGCCGGGGACATACCGGCGAGCGGGCGGCGCGGCACCCGCGCGGGCCGGCTGCGGCAGCACGCCGTGCTCCTCGTCCCCACCCTGCTCGGCATCGCCGACTCCTTCCTCGTCAACGACGTCGACCAGCCGCTGGAGCTGGGCGTCTCGCTGCTGGCCGCGCTGGCCCTGCTGCTGCGCCGCCGGCTGCCCCTCATGGTCTTCCTGGCGACCATGCCGGGTCTCTACATCGGCTACATCTGGTTCGCGCCGATGATCGCGCTGTACACGGTCGCCGCGCTGCGGCCGGGCCGCTTCCGGCTGGGCGCCTGCGCGTTCCTGCTGATCGCCGCGCACTTCTTCCCGTACCCGATCGCCGACTGGGAACCGACCGCGTACCGGGAGAACACCCTCGTCCTGATCGACGCCTCGGTGACCTCGGCCGGACCGATCGGGCTGGGCCTGCTGGTGCGCACCCGGCGCGAACTGGCGGCCCGCGTCGCCGATCTCACCCGCAGCCTGGAACGCGAGGACCGGCTGATCGCGGACCGGGTACTGGCCACCGAGCGGGCCCGGCTGGCGCGCGAGATGCACGACGTGGTGGCCCACCAGGTCAGCCTGATCAGCCTCCAGGCGGGCGCGCTCCAGGTCGCGTCGGAGGACGCCGGGGCGCGGGAGAGCGCGCGGACGATCCGGCAGCTGTCGGTACGGACGCTGGAGGAGCTGCGGCACATGGTCGGCATCCTGCGGGCCGCGGGCGGCAGACCACCGGAGGAACAGGACGGCGCGGCGCAGCCGGCGCCCGCGCCCCAGCCGGACCTGGCCGAACTGCCACGGCTGATCGAGATGTCGGCGCTGGACGTGACGTACGAGAACGGCGTGGACGGGGACGCACCGACGGACCGCACGGTGGAACGGGCGGCGTTCCGCACCGTGCAGGAGGCGCTGACGAACGTCCGCAAGCACGCGCCGGGCGCCCGGGTACGGGTACGCGTCGCGCAGCCGCGCGCGGAGGAGGCGGGCTTGCTGGTGGAGGTCCGGAACGGCCCCCCGGACGCGGGCGCGTACGCCCCGCAGCTCCCCGGCGGCGGCCACGGCCTGGTCGGTCTCCGCGAACGGGCCCAGAGCCTGGGCGGCACCCTGGAAGCCCGCCCAACCCCGGACGGCGGCTTCGTCGTACGCGCGGAGTTCCCACCCCGGGCGGCTTGAGGGGGCGAGGGGTGGGGGCTAGGGCGAGGGGTGGGGCGGGGCTGTTGGTGCCGGGGTGTTGTCAGACCCTCCCGCTACTGTTTTGAGAAGGGGACCTCGTGCTCCCCCATGGGGGAAGAAAGCGGGGGAAACGGTACGGCGGTACGGCGATACGGCGGTACGGAGCTGAAGCGGGGAACGCCGGGGCCGGCGGGACGGCCGGTACGGCTGGGCAAGCGGTACGGCGGCGGGGCAGCCGGAGAGCGGTGCCGGCCAGGCGGAGAACAGGGGCGCTCAGGCCGAGAGCAGGGCGGTCAGGCCAAGAGTGGGGCCGGTCGGGCCGGGGGCAGGGCGGGTCAGGCCGAGAGTGGGGCCGCGGTTTCGTCGACAGCGGTGGTCACGTCGGGGTACACCTCGAAGAGGCGGCGCACGCCGAGCGCCGCGAGCACGCGGTTCACGTGCGAGCCGTCGACCGCGCCCTGAGCGGGCAGGATCAGCCGCAGCCGGCCCTGGCAGGAGCGCATCAGCCGGCGCGCGGCGATCAGTACGCCGACGCCGCTGGAGTCGCAGAACTGCACTCCGGAGAGGTCCAGCACGACACTCCGGCGTCCCTCCGCGACCGCGTCGTGCACATGCTGGCGCACCGAGGGGGACGTGACCAGATCCATTTCGCCGGACACCCGCAGGACCGCCCAGGGGCCCTGCTCGTCCTCTGCCACCTTCAACGTCACGCGCTCGAAGCCTTTCGCTCGCTCTCGGACCGGACGCCTCTCCGGAGCCATCCGGAACGCACCCTTCCCCGCATCGGCTGCCCGGACCCGCTCCCCTGAAACTCATGGGAATTCCTCGCGCAACAGGCCGCCACGACCCAGGCTATGCCCTGGATCACCGGCTTTCCTCCCCGCATCCGGTCACACACGAATAACGTGCGGGCAAAAAAGGGCATGAACGATCCGTACCAGTCGTCTTCTGCCAGGAACTTCAATCAGAAAGTGACGGTACCTATACCATCCGCAGTCGCTGCGCGGCTCGTTTTGCCGTAAAGGTAAGTGCGCCGGCGGACCGGAGCACTACATTCGATGGCACGGCGCACACACGACGGACTCCGTGACGATGAACTTCTGTGACGGTGGGCACAGCGGCGACGGGGAAGGGGGCCGTGGATGGTGAACGAAGCTCCGCCTCGCTGGGACAGGCGGATGCAGCAGCGGCTCGCCCGCGGCGAAGCGGCCGCGCTGGGCGAGCTGTACGACCGTTTCGCTTCGCTCGTGCACAGCCTCGCGCAGCGCGTCCTGGAGGACGAGGACGCCGCCGACCGGATCACCCGCGAGGTCTTCGGCTACATATGGGAGAACCCCGACGCGTACGACCCCAAGCAGGGTTCGCTGCGGTCGTGGGTCGCCACCCTCACCCACCGCCAGGCCGTGCACCGGCTGCGCCAGAACGAGGCCGCCTCCGCGCTGGACTGCGGCGCCGACGCACCGGAACCGGCCGAGATCGAGCAGAAGATCAACGCCGCCTCCACCGCGGCCCGCGCCGACTACATCGTCACCTCCATGCCGGCCCCGCTCCGCGCCGCGCTGGAACTGGCCTACTTCCAGCGCCGCGACTACCGCCAGACCGCCGCCGACCTCGGCGTCACCGAGGACGAGGCGCGCCGCCGGCTCCGGCTCGGCCTGCAGCTCCTCGCCACCGCGCACAACCACCAGGCGGGGCCGCCCACGCCGGGCCGCCCGGGCGCCCCGCCCCCGGCACCGCCCGGCTCCGGATACGGGCGGGCGCTGTGAACGGCCCCGAGGACTGGGACCGTTTCGGCCCGCAGGGCCCCGAAGGCACGGGCCGCCCCTGCCCCGGCAACGGCGAGCGCCCGCGCATACCGGCCCCGCGACGTCCCGCCGAGGACCAGGGCCCGCTGCCGGACGCCCGCGTACCGGCCCCTGAGCCGGACCCGCAGGCGGAGCAGGAGCAGGAGCGGAAGCAAGCGCGGGAGCAGAGGCAGGAGCAAGAGCGGGGGCAGGAGCAAGGGCAGGGGCAGCAGCGGGGCGCCCCCGAGGGCAGCGGCGCCGAGCACGCCGCCTCGCAGAGGGACGGGACCACGGACCAGGACCCGGCCGGCACCGACCGGCCCGAGCCGCCGCACGCGGTGCTCAAGTCGCTGCTGGGCGCCTGGGCACTGGCCGCCTGCTCGGCCGAGGAGACCGCCGCCGTCGAGGCGCACCTCACGGACTGCGCCATGTGTGCCGATGAAGCGCTGCGGCTGCGGGACGCGGTCGGCCTGCTGCACCCGGCCGACAGTCTGGATCTGGACCCGCTGCTGCGCAGCCGGGTCCTGGAGGGCTGCCTGGGCCGCCGTCCGGCGCGCATCCCGGTGCCCGAGTGGGCGGGCCCGTACGACGCGGAGACGGCCAAGCTGGACGCGCTGCTGCGGGACATGGGCGAGGCGGAGTGGCGGGCCCCGGTCCGGCTGCGGTGGTTCGCGAACGACCGGGCGGCCGGCCGGACCACGACCGTCGCGGGCGTCATCGGGCATCTGATGTCCGTGGACGGCCTGGTCGCCAACGCCCTCGGCCTCACCGACCCGCTGGGCGCCGAGGTCCCGGAGGCCGCCCCCACCGACCCGACGGAGCGCACGCTCGCGTACTGGCGTACGTCGGTGCACGAGGAGTCCCCGCTCGCCACCCGCGAGCCGTGGCGCGAGCAGACCCACGCCCTGATACGGACGGTGGCGTTCGCGGGCCGCGGGGTCGCCGAACTGGCCGTTCCGTACGGCGACTTCCGGCTGCCTCTGCGCGACTCGATGCTGGAGCGGGCCTTCGAGTGCTGGGTGCACGCCGGGGACATCGCCGACGCCGTGGACTATCCGTACGAGGCCCCGGCGGCCGACCACATGCACGGCATGGTCGACCTGGCCGCCCGGCTGCTGCCGTCGGCGCTGGCCGTACGGCGCCGCTCCGGGCTGGCCACGCCGCCCCGGCGGCTGGTCGAGGCGGGCACGCCGGGGCGCACGCTGCACCTGGAGGTGGAGGGCAGCGGCGGCGGCCACTGGTACATCTCGCTGGACTCGCCGGGCGCGCTCGGCACCCCGGACCACACCGTCGCGCACATCGCCCTGGACAGCGTGGAGTTCTGCCAGCTGGCCGCGGGGCACGTGTCGCCCGAGGACGCGGCGGCGGGCCAGCACGGCGAGCGGGACGCCATCCGCGACGTCCTCTTCGCGACGGCCTCGCTCTCGCGGCTCTGAGGCGATGAGGCGGTGAGGCCCTGGAGCCATGGGGCTTCAGGGCCTCAATGCCTCAAGGGCCTCAGGCGAAGACGACCGTACGGCTGCCGTTGAGCAGCACCCGGCGCTCGCTGTGCCACTTCACGGCGCGGGCCAGCGCCTGGCACTCCACGTCACGGCCGACGGCGACCAGCTGCTCCGGGGTGACGTCGTGGCCGACCCGGGCGACCTCCTGCTCGATGATCGGGCCCTCGTCGAGGTCGGCGGTGACGTAGTGCGCGGTGGCACCGATCAGCTTCACGCCGCGGGCGTGTGCCTGGTGGTACGGCTTCGCACCCTTGAAGCTCGGCAGGAAGGAGTGGTGGATGTTGATGATCCGGCCCGACAGCGCCTTGCAGAGGTCGTCGGAGAGGACCTGCATGTACCGGGCCAGTACGACCAGCTCGACCTGCTCGGCGCGGACCAGCTCCAGCAGCTGGGCTTCGGCCTGCGCCTTGGTGTCCTTCGTCACCGGGATGTGGTGGAAGGGGATGTCGTAGGAGGCGACCAGCTCGGCGAAGTCGGTGTGGTTGGAGACCACGGCCGCGATCTCCACCGGCAGCGCGCCGATGCGGGAGCGGAAGAGCAGGTCGTTCAGGCAGTGGCCGAACTTGGACACCATGAGGACGACGCGCATCTTCTCGTCGCCCCGGTGGATCTGCCAGTCCATCTGGAAGGAGTCGCCGACCGCGGCGAAGCTGGCGCGCAGCTTCTCCAGCGTGACGGCGGTCTCGGCGCGGAAGTGGACCCGCATGAAGAAGAGTCCGGTGTCCCGGTCCCCGAACTGCTGGCTGTCCACGATGTTGCACCCGGTCATGAAGAGGTAGCTGGACACCGCGTGCACGATGCCCTGCTTGTCCGGGCAGGACAGCGTCAGGACGTACTGATCGGAGAGGGCGGGCTTCGACTGGCTCATGAGGAGAAAGGGTCGCACATTCCGGCCCTTCGTACACCGTCCGCTCCCCTGCCGGCTGCCCGGAGGGCGCCGGCCGCCGGGCCTCGCGTGGCCCGGCTCACTCCTGCGGTTCCAGGCCCCTGGTGAGGATGGCCAGCGCTTCGAGGGAGCGCGGCGGCACGTCCGGGTCCTCGCCGTCGGCGGTGGCCATGCGGACGTGGGCGTCCCGCGCGGCCCGTACGGCCTCGGGCCAGCCGTGGTGCTCCAGGTAGTCGCCGGCCGGAGCGTCCGCGCCGACCTGGTGCAGTATGCGCAGCACCCGGAGCACGGCGACGTCGACCAGCGCGGCTTCCTGGGAGTCCCGGAATATCGTGCCGACGTACTTCTCCGCTGACCAGTTGTCCAGCCAGGTGTCCTCCACCAGCCGGTACACGGCGTCGGTCACATCGCCGTATCCGGGCAGGCCGGCCACCCAGGTGTCCTGCTGGAAGGCGGGGTCGGAAAGCATGTGCAGCGCCGAGCGCACATTGGCGCGCCAGCGCCACCAGGGCATGTCGTTGAGCGGCATGGCGCCCATGGTGGTCGAGCGGCGGCCGCGACGGGAAGACTTCTCCGAACCTTGCACAACAATCGATCGTACGTTCTCGGCCAGGAAGCGGTGGCCGGGCCTCCCCCGCCCGGTCGGGACGCGGCGGCCGGACCTCCCTCGCTGTTCACCTTCAGGTCACTTTCCGTTACCCGAGCAGCACTCAGGTGTTCTGTCCTGGCCGGAAAAGTGCGGGCACATGACCGGACGGCGTCGCTCCTTCCCCCGTTTCTGCCACCGCGCCACCGCGATCCGCTCGGCGGCGGCGGGTACGGCGGCGCTGGCGTCCCTGCTGGCCGGCTGCGGCTCGCTCCCCGGCGCCTCGGGCAACGCCGCCGGTGCCGGGGACGGAGACCCGATCACCGTCATGACGTGGGCGCCCTCGGGCACCAAGGGCACGAACATGGCCGGGATGCCCGCCATGGCCGAGGCGTACGCGCGCTGGGTCAACTCCAAGGGCGGCATCGCCGGCCACCGGCTGCGGGTGCTCACCTGCAACGAACGCAACGATTCGGTCGCCGCGGCGCGCTGCGCCCAGAAGGCCGTCTCCGCCCATGCTGTCGCCGTCGTCGGTTCCTACAGCCGCCAGGGCCGGTCCTTCATGGGCCCGCTGGAGGCCGCGAACATTCCGTACATCGGCGGGTACGGCGTCTCCGGCGAGGAGTTCGACAGTCCGCTGTCCTACCCGGTCAACGGCGGCCAGGCGGCCCTGCTGGCGGGCAACGGGCGGCAGCTCGCCGGCGAGTGCGCGCGGGTCTCGCTGGTCCGCCCCGACACCATCCAGGGCGACCAGATGCCCCCGCTCCTCAACGCCGGACTGGCCACCGGCGGCCGCGCGGCGGCCCACGACGTCCGGGCCCCCGAGAACGCCACCGACTACACCGAAGCCGCCCAGCAGTCGATGGACGAGGTCGGCGCCGACCCGGCCTTCTACGGGACGGCGGAGTTCGGCGCCAAGGCCAAGGGCGCCTGTGTCACCGCCACCCTCGGCGAGCACACCGACACCTTCTTCGACTCCTTCCGGCGCCTCCAGGAGGACAAGCCGAAGGTCCAGATGGCATCCGTGCTCGGCAGCGTGAACCAGACCCTGGTGGACCGTACGGGCGGCAAGTCCAGCCCGCTGGAGGGCGCGTTGGTCACCGGCTGGTACCCGGACGCGCGCGACCGGCGCTGGGACCCCATGCGCGACGTGATCACCGAGCACGCCTTCGACGACAACCGCATCGACCCGGCGGACGCCGGCGTGCAGACCACGTGGATCGCCTACACCGTGCTGCGCGCGACGGTCGAGCAGGTAGCCGAGGAGGGCGGGGACGTCACCGCGCGCTCCCTCCAGCAGGCGCTGGACAGCGGCGACCGGGCGGTCGACACCGGCGGCCTCACCCCGAAGCTGCGCTGGCGCTACGACGACATGCTCGCCGTGCAGTCCTTCCCCCGGATCGTGAACGCGATGGTGACGTACCAGGTCGTACGGGACGGCCGGCTGGTCACCACGCACTCCGGCTTCGTGAACCTCACCAGGACGCTGGAGAAGCCGCGCAAGGACGCGTGAGGGACAGCCTCGGCACGGGAACGCGCCGGGACGCGCGGAGGGGCCGGGGCTGCTTCACGGGCGGAGGGGCCGGGGCTGCTTCACGGGGCTGCCTCAGGCGAAGCCCTGGAGCAGCCCCCGGCTGAACCTCAGAGCTGCTCGGGGCTGTGCTCGGTCAGGCCGTACTTCTTCGCGATCGGGTTCCAGAGCTGCGCGGCTTCCTTCTTGTTCGTGGTCGCCTGGCCGCTGGCGGTGTTGCCCTGCACAGCCGCCTTGGTGCCGCGCGCCTTGCCCTTGTGGCAGCCCTTCTTGCCCGCGTGCGCGACCTGGTCGGCCCAGGTGGCGTAGTGGTTGTCGGCCGCTGCCGAGGCCTTCCAGGCGTTGGTGAGCGCGGTGGTCAGCGCGAGGTGGTCGGGCACCTGGTCGACCGAGAGCTTGCCCAGCCGGGTGACCAGGTCGTTGCGCTGCTTCGCCGCGTCCCGCAGGTCCTTGGCCGCGGCCCCGAGCTTGTTGCAGGACTTGATGTTCCCGACCGCGCCGATCACCGCGGAGCGGCTGTTGTTGCTGTCCTTGAGCAGCGCGTCCAGGTCCTTGGCCTGTGCCTCGGCCGGGTCCGCGGTCGGCGAGGGCTTCTCCTTCTGCGCCGCGCCCGCGGACGTCTTGCCGCTGTCCTTCTCGGCGCTGTCGTCGCCGCTGCCGCTGAGCGCGTAGCCGACGCCCAGCCCGGCGCCGACGCAGACCACCACGACGGCCCCGATGACGGCCGCGGGCGCGAGCTTGCGGCGGCGCCCGCCACCGCCGTGGCCCTGGCGGTCCTCGGTGGGGAACCCGCCCTGCGGCGGGAAGCCGCCCGGCTGCTGGGACGCCGCGGGCTGCGCGGCGTACGGCTGACGGCCCGCGAAGCCCTGCGCTGCGGGCTCCTCGAAGCGCGGCATCTGCTGGGTGGAGGCCGGGGAGTCCGCCTCGGCGGCACCGGCCGGCGCGTCACGGAAGAGGCCGTCGAACTCGGCCGGGGTAGGCCGGTCCCCCGGCCTGCCCGGCCGGATGGCGAACGGCGCGCCCGGGGGCGGCTGCGGCGTACCGCCGCCGACGGGCGGGATGAGCTGGGTCGCCGCGTCGGAGCCGTCGGGCGAGGCGGGCGCCTTCGGCATCACCGGCCGCCGCAGCATCGTGGTGGACTCGGCGTCCCGCTCGGGCCGCTTGTTCTCGGGCGGCAGCGAGCCGGGCATCGGCCCGGGTGCCCCCTGCGCCGGCGGCATCGGCTGCGCGCCGGGACCGCCCTGCGCCTGCTGACCCTGCTGGGCGGCGAAGGGCGGGATGAGCTGAGTCGCCTCGCTGTCCCCGGAGACGGGCGGGATGAACCGCGTGGCCTCGCTGTCCCCGGTCGTGGGCGGCAGGTACTGCGTGGCGTCCGCGTCCCCTGCGGTGGGCGGCAGCGGACCGGCGCCCTGTCCGGCGGCGGGCGGCAGCGGCGCGCCGGCGCCGGACTGGTCGGCCGCGGGCGGCAGCGGCGCCGCGGGCTGCCGCTCGGCCCGCACGAGCGCCCCGCCGGAACCGCTTCCGGCCCCGTCCGTACCGGACTGCTGCGGAGCGGAGGGCTGCTGCGGAGCGGCGGACTCCTGGGGGTAGCCGTAGCCGGAGTGCGCACCGTTCGGGGCGGCGTCCTGGCCGCCCCCGAAGGCGTTCCGGTCGCCGTAGGTCCGGTCGCCATAGGTGTGCTGCGCGCCGTGGGTGCCCTGGGAGCCGTAGCTCTCCTGACCGGAGAACGGGGGCTGCTGGCCTGTGCTCGGGGGCTGCTGACCACCGAAGGACGCCTGCTGGCCGTTCGTGTTCTGCGCGCCGCCGTAGGAGGGCTGCTGCCCGTAGGCGCCCTGGGCGTCGCCGTACGAAGGCGGGGCGTCGTACGAGGGCTGTGCGCCGTACCCGGACTGGGGTGCGCCGTACCCGGGCTGCTGCCCGTACGCGCCCTGCTCGCCGTGCGAGCCCTGGGCACCGCCGTACGAAGGCTGGGCGCCGCCGTACGAGGGCTGAGCGCTGCCGTACGAAGGCTGCGCGCCGTACGTGTCCTGGCCGCCCGGATATCCCGGGCCGGCCGGCGGCTGTCCCGGCGGCATCGGGGGCACCGGGGCCTGGCCCTGGGGCTGCGGCGGGTAGGCGCCCTGCTGCGGTGCCCCGTAGGAGTCCTGCTGCTGCGGGGCCTGGGACGGCCCCCAGGGCTCGCCCCACGGCTGACCGGCGGCGGGCGCGGACTGCTGGTCGGGCACGTACGGCTCGCCGCCGTTCGCGGGCAGCACCACGCCCTCGCGCGCGGGCCCGCCCGCAGGACTCTGCGGGTCGCCACCCTGTCCGCTCTGCGTCACCGGGACTCCTACTTCTGCTTCTTACGGAATCGTCGGCTCACGCTACCGGGTAGCAGTCACGTTCGACCACGTCGCCTGGTCATGGGCCACTTGACACCCAGCAGCCCCACACGGTGATGTCCGCAGATCCACGGATATGCGTGCCGCACGACAGAACGGCACACAGCAGACGTCCGCCGCTCCCCGAGGGGGAGCGGCGGCACCGCCCTTCCGCGCCTGCGTCTGCGCTTGTACGCCTACACCGCTACACCGCTACGCCGCCCGCAGTTCCAGCCGCGCGGCGAACTCCCGCACCACCGCCTCTTCCCGGTACGGCTCCAGCCGCGCCTGGAAGTCCTCCAGGTACTCCGTACCGCGCGAGGACCGCAGCCCGCTCAGCAACTCGGCCGCGCGCGTGCCGGTGTGGCACGCCTGCTCGATCTCGCGCTGCTGCACCTGCGCACTCGCCAGCAGCACCAGCCCGATCGCGCGCCGCCGCGCCCGGCTCTCGGGGAGCCCGGCGAGCGCCCGCTCGGCCTGCTGCCCGGCCGCGGTCGCCTGCCCCAGGTCCCGGTGGCAGTGGGCCAGTTCGTCGGCGAGGTAGGCGGGGTCGAAGTGCGCGATCCACGCCGGGTCGTCGCCCGCGTCCGTACCGGCCTCGGCCCGGTCCATCGCGCCGACCGCCCGCGCGGCCACGGTCTGGAACGCCCGCTCGTCCCCCATCAGCGCGTGCCCGCGCGCCTCGGCGGCACAGAACATCGCCTCGGCCCGCGGCGTCACATGCCCGCGCGAGCCCTCCTGGGCGGCCCGCGCGAGCTGGGCGATCTCCCGGGGGTTGCCGAGCGAGGCGGCGAGGTGGCTCATGCTCGCGGCGAGGACGTACCCGCCGTACCCGCGGTCGCCCGCCGCCTGGGCCAGCCGCAGCGCCTGGATGTAGTACCGCTGCGCGAGGCCGGGTTGCCCCGTGTCGACGGCCATGTATCCGCCCAGCTCGGTCAACCGGGCGACGGCGGCGAAGAGTTCACGGCCGACCGACTCGCGGTACGAGCCGGCGAGCAGCCCGGAGACGACGCTGTTGAGGTAGTGCACGACGACCGGGCGGACGTGCCCGCTGCCGTACTGATGGTCCAGCTCGCTCAGCGCGCTCGTCATCGAACGCACCGCCTCGACGTCCGAAAGGCCCACCCGGGCACCGGCGTTGCGCGCGACCTGGGAGTCGGCGCCGGTGATCAGCCAGTCGCGGCTCGGCTCGACCAGCGCGGACGCGGCGACGGTGGAACCGCTGAGGAAGTCCCGGCGGCCGACGTCGCTCCGCCACAGCTCACAGACCTGCTCTATCGCGCCGAGGACGGTGGGCGAGAACTGCAGCCCGACGCCGGAGGCGAGGTTCTTGCCGTCGGCCATGCCGATCTCGTCGATCGTGACCGTGCGCCCCAGCTTGCGGCCCAGCGCCTCGGCGATGATGGCGGGCGCCCGGCCGCGGGGCTGCTGGCCACGCAGCCAACGGGCGACGGACGTCTTGTCGTAGCGCAGATCCAGGCCGTGCTCGGCGCCGCATACGTTGACGCGGCGGGCGAGCCCGGCATTGGAACAGGCAGCTTCCTGGATGAGCGCCTGCAGCCGTTCGTTCGGCTGCCGCGCGACGAGTGGCCTGGCGGCCATGTTGTACCCCCTGTGTACTGCGGCGCGTTCACCGTCGAACGCCGTCCCCGTCCATCATTTCCCGCCCGTACCCGTGATATCCGTGATACCCGCCATATCCGAGTTGCTCGGGATATCAGAGGTATCAGCGATATCAGCGGTACCTTCCACATGCCGCCAATGCCCGCGAGGTCCGCTCCTCCCTCCATGAGCTTCACTGCGTGCACGGCAGGTACGAGGTACGAGCACAACGGGAAAGCGCGCGGCGCCCGCCTTCCGTGTGCGTACGCGGCGCCGCCGTACCGGAACGCCCCCTCGGGGACGCCCACGGGGCTCACGGCCCGCCGCCGGGCGGCCTTCCCGCCCTCTCACGCAAGTGGCTACCCACCCTCCGCCGCACGGCCCCGTACGCGCCCCCGCCCGTGCATCCATGCGCCCCACATGCAAGAACGTTGCGCCGGGCCGTGCCACGGGTTGGCCGTAACCCTTGGTGACAGCGGAAGTTGTCACCTTCGTGGAACAGAGCAGCGGAGTCACTCAAGCCCCACAGGTCCCTCAGCAGCGCGGTGAGCGGCTGCTCGACATTGCGGTGCGTTACGCGGCGGAACGGCACTGGGACGTACTCCCCGGCGCATGGCTGGAAGACGACGGTGCGACCCCGTACTGCTCGTGCGGCGCCCGCGGCTGCCCCGCCCCCGGCGCCCACCCCCTGGCGGCCGACTGGACCACCGCCGCCACCGGCAGCACCTCGGCCATCCACACCCTGTGGACGAAGAACCCCCGCGCGGCGATCCTCCTCCCGACGGGCCGCACCTTCGACGCGCTGGACGTGCCCGAGACCGCCGGCTGCCTGGCCATGGCCCGGATGGAACGGCGCGGCCTGCCGCTCGGCCCGGTCATCCGCACCCCGGCCCGCCGGATGCTCTTCCTCGTCCTCCCCGGCGCCGCCGCCAAGGTCCCGGACCGCGTACGGAAGCTCGGCTGGTCCTCCCCCGCCGGCCTCGACCTCATCATCCACGGCGAGGGCGCCTACCTCCCCGCACCACCCACCCGCACCGGCCGCCACGCCCCGGTCCAGTGGGCCATTCCCCCCACCCCCGCCAACCGCTGGCTCCCCGACGCCGAAGACCTCCTCACCCCCCTCACCTACGCCTGCAGCCAAGAAGCGTCAGCCCGCACTTCCTGAACGAGCCCGTACGAGTCGGGGCGAGCCGGGCCAGGGGGTGGGGGTTCCAGGGGCGGGGGTTCCAGGGGCGGGGGCTGGGGGCGGCGGGGGCTGGGGGCGGCGGGGATGTCGGGGGGCCGGGGGTGGGGCAGCTTGCGGTAGCCCCCTTCGGGGCCCTCCCCCCTCCCCCCTCCCCCCGGATTGTGATCTTGAGCTTCTGTTGGGTTGCGCCCAGGCCGTGCCTGGCCCGTGGTGGGCCCCCGACCCGCCCCGCCCGGGCCCCCGCCCGGCCCGTGCCTGCTCCTTGGCGGGCGCATATCGTGGGGCGTGGCGGGGGCTTGACCGGTCTCTGCCGTGACGTCTATCGACAGGGGAACCGGTGACGACCGAAGGTTCGGGTGTTGTGGAACAGGCTGGCACGGCGGCGGCGCCGGCGGCCGTGCGTATCCACAGCCTCTGGAAGAAGTATGGAGATCACACCGCCGTCGCGGGAATCGATCTGACGCTGCCCGCAGGGCGGTTCATCGGGCTGGTGGGCCCGAACGGCGCCGGCAAGACCACCACGCTCTCCATGGTGACCGGCCTGCTGCGGCCGGACTCGGGGCAGGTGGAGATCGGCGGGCACGACGTCTGGCAGGACCCGGTCGCCGTGAAGTCCCGGATCGGCGTACTGCCCGAAGGACTGCGCCTGTTCGAGCGACTCTCCGGCGCCGAGCTCCTCTCGTACATCGGTCGGCTGCGGGGGCTGCCCGGCGACGAGGTGGACAAGCGGGCCGGTCAGCTGCTGGACGTGCTCGACCTGTCCGGGGCCCGGAACAAGCTGGTCGTCGACTACTCCACCGGTATGCGCAAGAAGATCGGGCTGGCGGCGGCACTGCTGCACAATCCGGAGATCCTCTTCCTGGACGAGCCGTTCGAGGGGGTGGACCCCGTCTCGGCGCAGACCATCCGCGGCGTGCTGGAGCGGTACACCGGGTCCGGCGCGACCGTCATCTTCTCCAGCCATGTGATGGAGCTGGTCGAGTCGCTGTGCGACTGGGTGGCCGTGATCGCGGGCGGCAAGATCCGCGCCGACGGACCGCTCGCCCAGGTACGCGGTGACGCGCCCTCCCTCCAGGACGCCTTCCTCGAACTGGTCGGCGCGGGCGGCCGCGCGCGTGCCGGGCAGGACCTGGACTGGCTGGGCGGGAGCGGCGCACGATGAGTACGCAGGTCCGAGCGGTGAGCCGGGAGTCGGCCACGGGCCCTGCGCCCGCCCTCACCCCCCTCTTCGTACGGCTCAAGCTGTCGCTGCTGAAGAACGGCCTGCGGCAGTCCGCCGGCCGCACCGCCGCGTACATCGCCTCGATCGTCGTCACCCTGCTGATCGCCGCCGGGCTGCTGCTCGGGCTGATCCTGCTGCGCGGCGTGCCCGGCGCGCCGACGGTGGCCGTGCTGCTCACGGCGCTCGTCGCGCTCGGCTGGGCCGCGATGCCGCTGTTCTTCCCGAGCGGCGACGAGACGCTGGACCCCACGCGGCTGGTGATGCTGCCGCTGCGGCCCCGGCCGATGATCATTGCGCTGCTGGTCGCCTCGCTGATCGGCACCGGGCCGGTCTTCACGCTCGTCCTGGCGGCCGGTTCCGTGATCGCCGTGGCGCACGGCGCGGCGGCCGCGCTCGTCGGGGTCGTGGCGACGGTGCTGGTGCTCCTCGTGTGCGCGGCGCTGGCCCGCGCCATCGCCACCGCGAACGTACGGCTGCTCACCAGCCGCCGCGGCCGCGATCTCGCCGTCCTCAGCGGCCTGTTCGTGGCGGTCGGCGCGCAGGGCATCAACCTCGGCGCTTCGAAGCTCTCCGAGGCGCAGAGCCTGACGGTGCTGGAGCCGGTCTCCGACGTGCTGCGCTGGATCCCGCCGGCCTCGGCGGTGGACGCGGTGGCCGCGACGAGCGAGGGCGCGTACGGGCGTGCCGCGCTCGGGCTCGCGCTCACGGCGCTCGCGCTGGTGCTGCTCGTGTGGTGGTGGCTCCGCACCCTCACCCGGGTGATGACCTCGCCTGACTCCTCGACGCTCCAGGCCGCGGAGACCGACAGCGGCCGCAAGCGCGCCGACAAGGCGGGCGGCGGCTGGGCGCGGCTGCTGCCGGGCGGCCGTACGGGGACGGTCATGCAGCGCACGCTGCGGTACGCGTGGCGTGACCCGAAGACGAAGATGGGCTGGGCCTCGGGGCTCGGCGTCGGTCTGCTCGTGCCCCTCGTGTCGGTCGTGCAGGGCAAGGGCAGCGTCTACACCGCCTGCTGGGCGGCGGGGCTGCTCGGTATGCAGATGTACAACCAGTTCGGGCAGGACACCTCGGCGTTCTGGATGGTGGCCTCGACGATCTCCACGCGGCGCGACGCGTACGTGGAGCTGCGCGGGCGGGCGCTGGCGCTGTGCCTGGTCGCGGTGCCGTACGTGACGCTGGTGGTGATCGGTTCCGCGGCGCTCCTCGACAGCTGGGACGTGTTCCCGGAGGCGTACGGGCTCTCGCTCGCGCTGCTCGGTGCGCTGATCGCCACGGGCGCGTTCGCCTCCGTCTTCTTCCCGTACTCGATCCCGTCCGAGGGCAACAAGAACGTCGCTCCGGGGCAGGCCGGGCTCGCCTGGATCAGCATCCTGGGCGGGATGGTCGTGGGCGCGGCGCTCTGTGCCCCAATGGTCGGCCTGACGATCGGGCTGCATGTGGCGGGGCTGCACGGGCTGCTGTGGCTGGTGCTGCCGCTGGGTGTGGCGTACGGGGTGGGCGTGGCCTTCCTGGGCCTGTGGCTGAGCGCCCGTCATGTGCTGCGGCGACTGCCGGAGATCCTGGCGGCGGTGAGCCGGGGCTAGGGCTGCCGGGCCGGCGCCCGGCCACGCGGGGGCCTCGCCGCCCACCGTCGAACGCGTGCCCCGGAGCATGAGCTCCGGGGCACGCGCATGTCCGGTCGGCGGCCCTCTGGCGCGCCCGCAGACCTCTGGCGAAAGCTTCCGCCCCGGTTCGGCGGCGGTGCCGTCAGGCCGGGAGGGCCGTATGCAGGAACGGTTCCAGGCAGCGGCGCCAGTCCTCGGGGCGCTCCCACGGGACGAGGTGGCCGGCGTCGGGGATCTCGGCGTACACGCCGCGCGGGAGGACGCGGACCATCTCCTGTGCCTCGGCGCGGCCCAGTTCGCCGTCGAGGCCGCGGACGACCAGGGTGGGGCACTCCACCAGCGCCAGTTCCTCCCAGTGCGCGTCGTGCACCCAGGCCTCGCGGACGGCGAGCATCTGGCGGCGGGAGAAGACCGGTCGCCAGCCGTCGGCGCGCTCGGCCATCACCTCGGCGAAGAACTCGCCGCGGGCCGGCCGGGGCCGCTCCAGCGTGGGGTCGTCCTCGCCGAACCATTTGCGGACGTCGGCGAGGGTGGCGAAGGGGACCGGCCAGGAGCGGAACCATTCCTCCCATTCGCGCTGCGAGGCCGCGCCCAGCGCGGAGGCCCGCATGTCGCAGATGACCAGAGCGCTGACGAGGTCGGGCCGCCGGGCGGCGAGCTGCCAGGCGGTGAGCGCTCCCATGGAATGGCCGATAAGTGCCACCGGCGCGAGGTGCAGTTCCTCGATGGCGGCGATGGCGTCCTCCACGTACGTCAGGCGGTCGAACGGCCCGTCGCCGGGCTTCTCGCTGCGGCCGTGGCCCCGTTGGTCCAGGCCCACGGGGCGGTAGCGCGCGCCGAGCCAGCGGGCGGTCTCCGCCCAGTGCGCCGCCCGTCCCATCAGGCCGTGCAGGAGCAGCACACCGGGACCTCGTCCGTTGTGCTTCTGCTCCGATCCCTCGCCGTAGGCCTTGGGAGGGTCGGTGAACTCCCAGGCCGCGAGCCGTACGCCCCCGCTACCTGTCACGTCGATGCGCCGCACCATTGCTTGGCACCCCCATCCGTCCCCTTGAGCAGCCCCACACTATCGAACCCATATTCGAATGTACTGCCGTCGCGTCTCAACACCCCTCGTACGAGTGACCATGCTCAAGGATTGGCCGCCCGCCGCAGGGAAAGAGTGTGAGCGGGAGGCGGGCCCTGACGGGAAGAGGGCCCGCGGGGGAAGACCCTGAGAGCTCGGGGCTCCGGGTCTTCGCGGGGGGACATGGGGAGGCAGGGCCCCGGCTGCTCGCAGCGCCGGGGCCCCTGCTGTCCGTGGCCCCCCGGCCAGGCGATGCTTCCGTCCGCGGACTCATCCGAGCCCCCTCCCCAAGGGGTCACGGCGGCCGGCCGGATGTGTTCCCCGCGCACCCGCCGACGCCCGTCCCCAGGTCCTCAACGCCTCACGCCCATGCGCCCACGCGCATGTGACAGCGCCAGGGTGACACGGAGCCGCGCCCACCGCTCGCATTCCGCCAAGTCCACGGCGGGCAGGCGGCCGGAGCGCGCCCTGGTACAGGCAATTGTTCCAGGTCAGGGGCGCAAAAGAGACGGAAGGGGCGGCGAAAAAATCTTCGCGGAACAGCGAAGCGGAACATGCCGCGGGAAGCGGCGGTGAAGCCGTCGCACCGGGTGGGCGCCTGCGCAGGCATCGCGGAAGCGGCGCCCCACCGGTGAAGCGGAGCGGCGGCACGCGGACGGAGCGACCGCCGGAGCGGCGCCGGCGAGCGGGCCGGAAGAGGTCAGCGCTTCGCCACGAAGACGTGCTGCGCGATGTCGGTGGCCAGCTCGGCGGCCTCGCCGCTGCTGCCGACCAGCACCCCGGCCGACGACTCCGTCACGCTCACCACGGCCCCCGGCTGCACCCCGGCGCGCCGCAGCGTGTACATCAGCTGGGCGTCCGTCTGGATGGGCTCGCCGATCCGCCGTACGACGACGGTCTTGCCGTCGGCGCCCGGGTCGAGGTCCATCAGGCTCAGCAGGCCCTCGTCCAGGAACGCATCGGCCTCGGCCTTCTCGCCCAGCTCGTCCAGGCCGGGGATGGGATTGCCGTACGGCGACTCGGTCGGGTGGCGCAGCAGCTCCAGGACGCGGCGCTCGACCGCCTCGCTCATGACGTGCTCCCAGCGGCAGGCCTCGGCGTGCACCTGCTCCCACTCCAGGCCGATCACGTCGACGAGCAGGCACTCGGCGAGCCGGTGCTTGCGCATCACGCGCGTCGCCAGGCGGCGGCCCTCCTCGGTCAGCTCCAGATGCCGGTCACCGGCGACCTGGACCAGGCCGTCCCGCTCCATGCGGGCAACGGTCTGGCTGACCGTCGGGCCACTCTGGTCGAGCCGCTCGGCGATCCGAGCGCGCATCGGGACCACACCTTCCTCTTCCAGTTCGAGGATGGTGCGGAGATACATCTCCGTGGTGTCGATCAGTCCGGACATGCGTGCCCCTCGGCTGTGTCGTGCGATGGCCCTGGACTCAATTCTGACGCATCCCACCGACAACGGTGCCGCCCGTGGGCCGAAGGGCGGTCGGAAGCGCTGCCCGGAAGCGGCCGTCGAGCGGCCGTCCGGCCCGTGACCGGCGCCGTACGCACGGCGTTCGCCATCCGCCGGCACCTTTCGGCCCTACGGTACGGGCGCCGTATTGACAGGGCACTGGTCCAGACCGCAACGTGAGCCGCGCCACGACCGCGGAACCGGCCCCACCCGAGCGCCACAGGAGCGACCGTGTACCGCTGCGGGCGGCCGTGCACCACTGCGGCGCGAGACGCCCGTCCGGCTCCGACCGGCCGGACGGGGCCATACGAGGAGAGGGGCGCTCCGCGATGGGCGGAAGCGAGAGCAACGGGCTGGCCGGGCAGTTCTTCGACGCGGCGATCGACCTGCTGCGAACGGTGCGCGACACCGAGGGCGAGCGGATCGTCGAGGCGGGAACGCTGATCGCCGACACCGTGGCGGCCGGCGGCCGGATCTTCTGCTTCGGCGCCGGGCACTCCTCGCTGCCCGCCCAGGACACGGTCTACCGGGCCGGCGGCCTGGCGGTGATGAACCTGCTGGCCGTACCGGGGGTGGTGGGCGTCGACGTGATGCCCGCGACGCTGGGCAGCGCCCTGGAGCGGGTCGACGGGCTGGCCGCCGCCGTCCTGGACTCCAGCCCGGCGCGGGCCGGCGACCTGCTGGTGGTCATCTCGCTGTCCGGCCGGAACGCGCTGCCCGTGGAAATGGCGCTGAACGCCCGCGCGCTGGGCCTGAAGGTCATCGGGCTGACCTCCGTCGGGTACGCGGACGGCACCAAGTCGCGGCATGTCTCCGGCACGTTCCTCAAGGACCACTGCGACATCGTGCTGGACAGCCGGATCCCGGTCGGCGACGCGGAGCTGACCGCGCCGGGCATCGAGGCGCCGTTCGCGCCCGCCTCGACCGTCGTCACCAGCGCGATCATGCAGGCGGTCGTGGCGACCGCTGCGGGGACGCTCGCGGAGCGCGGCATCGACCCGCCGCTGCTCCGCTCGGGGAACGTCGACGGCGGCCACGAGTGGAACGGCCGGGTCATGCGCGAGTACGCGGACCGGATCTTCTACCGGCACTGAGAGGCCCCCGCCGCCCGGCACCGAGAGACCGTGGGCGCCCGGCACCGAGAGGACCGCGGGGCGCGGGCCCGGCACCACGCGCCCCGGCGTCATCTCTTGCCCAGCGCGTCCGCCAGGTCCAGGGACGCGGCGATACGGGATGCGACGTCCTCGGCGTACGCGGCGTCCGCGCGGTCGAAGGGGCGGCGGGACGCGCCGCGCAGGAAGGTGGCCACCCCCACCGTCCGGCCGCGGCTGCGCAGCACCACGCACAGACCGTGCACCGTCCCCTCGGGCCACTTGCGGGCCGCCGCCCAGCCCTCGGGCGAGGCGGAGAGGCCCGCGCTGGCCCGGACCGAGCCGCGGCGCCGGTATGCCTGGACGGCCGGATGGCCCGGTACGTAGGCCAGCGGGATGCCGGTGGCGGCGACCGGCTGGGAGGGGCCGGGCGCGCCCGCCGGCGAGGCGAGGGCCCGGACCAGTCGGGGCGCGGGGTCCCCGGTGTCGTCGGGCGGCGCGCCCACGTCCGCGTCCTCGATGGGCGTGGTGGCGTCCAGCCCGGAGAGCGGCGGACCGGCGGGCGACGGTACGGCCGCCAGGTCGACCAGGCCGTGGTCGGCGAAGCCGGCGAGCGCGAAGTCGAGCTGGACGGCGGCGGCCTCCATCGGGTCCTCGCACTCGGCTGCGGCGCGGCCCGCGCGGTGCAGCTGGTGGGCGCGGAAGCGCTGGAGCGAGCTGTCCTGTTCGCTGCGCTTGGTGTCGGTGATGTCCTGGAAGAGCCAGCCGACGCCGAGGGGGACGGGTTCCTCGGCGAGCGGTGATGCCAGCCGCAGGAAGCCGCTGCGCCAGCAACGGCGGGGCTCCTCCGCCTCCTCGGCGCGCAGCGTCACCCACAGTTCGGTGGCGGCCGGGGGCGCGCCCTCGGCCAGGACGTGCTGGAGGGCGCCCTCCAGTTCCTCGACGCCCTGGGCGAGCAGGTCCCCCAGCGGGCGCCCGAGTACGTGCGTACGCCCCAGTCCCAGGGCGCGCGCGGCGTGGGCGTTGACGACGGCGGGGCGCAGGTCGGCGTCGACGAGGACCACGCCCCAGGAGGCGTCGTCGAAGAGGGCCTCGCTGAGCGCGATGGAGCGCTCCAGGTCGATCTGGGTGTGCACCTCGCTGAAGGCGCAGTAGACGCCGGCGGGCGCGCCGTCGGTGCCGGTGACGGCGGAGGACTGGGTACGGACCAGGACCCGGCCGCCGTCCTTGGTGAGCAGCGCGAACTCGTGCACCTGGCGGCCCGGCGCGGTCATGGCGCCCATCAGGGCCGCGTGCACCTCGTCGGCGTCCTCCGCGCGTACGGCCCAGCCGGCCAGGCCGGCGCGGCCGACCGCCTCGGCGGTGGTCCAGCCGAGGATGCGTTCGGCCTCACGGTTCCAGTGGGTGACGGTGCCGTCGGCGTCGAAGGCGCACAGGGCGGCATCCATGCCGTCCAGGAGTGCCGCGAGCAGACCGGAGTCCTCGCTGTCGGGCGGGGGCGGATCCGCGTCGGCCTCCTGGTCGTGGCGCTGGTCCGGGCGGCCCGGTTCTCCGGGCAGCGCGGCATTGAAGTGGCGGGACGAAGCAGTCACTGGCACCCCCTGCTGGACGCGGCTGCACGTGCTGCACGTCGGATCATTCAACTGGAACGTGATGCAGCCCACACCCCATTCCGGAAAATCTCCGCCCGCCGGAAATTCGGTTGTGGAGGGCCGGAGGGGTTCCTAGTGTGTGGAGCACACGAGAAGGGAGGTGGTTCGGCAGATGTATGCACACCGGACGCGTGAGGTGGCTGCGGGCTAGCGGCCCGTCGCTTCACTCAGTGCAGCGCCGGACCAGCGCACGAGAGCTGTGCGCAGCCGGCCAATCCCAAGCAGTCACCCGACCCGCGGGCCGCCGGTTCGTCCGACCGGCCCCCGGCGCCTACCGGCGCCGGGGAGATGGCCCGCGGGTCGTCTGCGTTCGCGGGCCGTGACGAGGCCGGCCCCGTCCCGCTCCTACGGCGCCAGCCGCTCCACGGTCCAGCCGGCGCCCGTCGCGCGGACGTACCGCAGCCGGTCGTGCAGGCGGTTCTCGCGCCCCTGCCAGAACTCCACGCTCTCGGCGGCGACCCGGTAGCCGCCCCAGTGCGCCGGCGCCGGCACCTGCTCGCCCTCGGGGTAGCGGGCCGCGAGGTCGGCGTACGCCCGCTCCAGCTCCTCCCGGGAGCCGATCACCGAGGACTGTTCGCTGGCCCAGGCGCCCAGCTGGGAGCCGTGCGGGCGGGTGCGGAAGTAGGCGGCGGTCTCGTCGCGGCCGATGCGCTCCGCGGTACCGCCGACGATGACCTGGCGGGCGAGCGGGTGCCAGGGGAAGAGCAGCGAGACGGCCGGATTGTGCTCCAGCTCGCGGCCCTTGCGGCTGGTGTAGTTGCTGAAGAAGACGAAGCCCCGGTCGTCGAACGCCTTCAGCAGGACGGTGCGGGAGCTGGGCCGCCCGTCCGCGTCGGCGGTGGAGACGACCATGGCGTTGGGCTCGTGTATGCCGCTCGCGGCCGCTTCCTTGAACCAGCGCGCGAACTGCTCGTACGGAGTGCCCGCGAGGTCTTCCTCGGCGAGGCCGTGCGCGCGGTACTGGGCGCGCATCGATGCGGGGTCGGGGTGGGCTGCGGATGCGGCGTCGGCGGGGTGCACGGGCATATCTTGCAGCATCCGGCGGGCAGTACGGGCGGGCGACGGCCGGCCCGTGCGCCACTCGTGGCCCGGCAGTCTGCCCGTCTTCGGGGACGCGTAACCCTCCCGTCAGGAAATCGCACAGTGTGCCGGATGTCACGCTTCCCCGCACGTGCCGAACCCACCAAAATCATCTGGTGGGGCGCTGTGGACTCCGGACATCCGGAGATATGGTGTCCGCCCCTGAACGCACTGAACGCCGGAACCGAACCGGTGACGTACCGTCACCGCCCGCGGTCCGACCGGAATGCGGGGACCGCCGGGCGAGCGAAAGCAGTCCAGGCAAGGAGTACCGACGACCGCATCACACGTGACCGCACGGCCCCGACCGCACGGCACCGTGGCCACGAGCCGCGCCGCCGTCCCTAGCTTGAGGAGCTTGCCTGATGTCCGACTTCGTACCCGGGCTCGAAGGAGTCGTCGCGTTCGAGACGGAGATCGCCGAACCTGACAAGGAAGGCGGCTCGCTGCGGTACCGCGGCGTCGACATCGAAGACCTGGTCGGCAATGTGTCGTTCGGGAACGTGTGGGGCCTGCTGGTCGACGGGGCCTTCAATCCGGGCCTGCCGCCCGCCGAGCCGTTCCCCATTCCGGTGCACTCCGGTGACATCCGGGTGGACGTGCAGTCCGCGCTCGCCATGCTCGCGCCCGTGTGGGGCCTGAAGCCGCTGCTGGACATCGACGAGGCCGAGGCGCGCGACAACCTCGCGCGGGCCGCCGTCATGGCCCTCTCGTACGTGGCCCAGTCGGCGCGCGGCCAGGGCCTGCCGATGGTCCCGCAGAAGGAGATCGACAAAGCGGAGACCGTCGTCGAGCGCTTCATGAAGCGGTGGCGCGGCGAGCCCGACCCCAAGCACGTGAAGGCCGTCGACGCGTACTGGACGTCGGCCGCCGAGCACGGCATGAACGCCTCCACCTTCACCGCCCGCGTCATCGCCTCCACCGGCGCCGACGTGGCCGCTGCGCTCTCGGGTGCGGTGGGCGCGATGTCCGGTCCGCTGCACGGCGGCGCGCCGTCCCGGGTGCTGGGCATGATCGAGGAGATCGAGCGCACCGGTGACGCGAAGGCGTACGTGAAGAACGCGCTGGACCGCGGCGAGCGGCTGATGGGCTTCGGGCACCGCGTGTACCGGGCGGAGGACCCGCGCGCCCGTGTGCTGCGACGGACGGCCAAGGAGCTGGGCGCGCCCCGCTTCGAGGTCGCCGAGGCGCTGGAGAAGGCGGCGCTGGAGGAGCTGCACAACCGCCGCCCCGACCGGGTGCTGGCGACGAACGTGGAGTTCTGGGCGGCGATCACGCTGGACTTCGCCGAGGTCCCGGCGCACATGTTCACCTCGATGTTCACGTGTGCGCGTACGGCCGGGTGGAGCGCGCACATCCTGGAGCAGAAGCGGACGGGCCGGCTGGTGCGGCCGTCCGCCCGGTACGTGGGCCCCGCGGCCCGCAGCCCGCGCGACATCTCGGGTTACGGGGACATCGCGGGCAGCTGACGGCCGGCAGTGATCAGGGACGGGCGCCCCCGCGGGGCGCCCGTTCTCATGTCGCCAGCGCCTCGTCGAGCAGCAGCGCCCACTGCGCCACCACCCGCTCGCGGCGGGTGGTGTCGTCGCTGAGGAGGGTGGCGAGGCCCAGGCCGCGGGCCATGTCCAGCAGGCCCTGGACGGTCTCCCGCACGCCGGGGACGGTCTCGTCGGCGCCCAGCAGCTCCACGGCGATGCGGTGCGACTCGCGGCCGACCCTGGCCTCCAGTTCGGTGACCCGGCCGTGCAACTGGTCCTCGTTGGCGGCGGCGACCCAGAGGTGCAGCGCGGCCCGGAAGAGCGGGCCCGTGTAGAGGTCGACGACGGCGGTGACCACGGCCCGGCGGTCGGCCGGCGCGGAGGCCGGGAAGAGGGCGCGCAGGGCGTGGGAGCGCTCTTCGGCGACGTACTCGACGGCCGCGGTGAAGAGGTCCTCGCGGGTGGGGAAGTGGTGCTGTGCCGCGCCCCGGGAGACGCCCGCGCGCTCGGCGACGACGGACACCGTGGAGCCCGCCCAGCCGTGTTCGGCGAGGCAGGAGACGGCCGCTTCCAGCAGCTTGCGGCGGGTGGCGCGGCTGCGGTCCTGCTGCGGCTCCTTGGGGGCGCGGGTCACTGTGCCCATGACGGCTCCCGGCGCTCCAGGAAGGCGGTCATGCCCTCGCGGGCCTCCTCGGAGGAGAAGAGGCGGGCGGACTGTTCGGCGAGCGAGTCGGTGTCCCGGTCGAAGGCGCGCAGCACGGCGGCGGAGGTGAGCTTCTTGGACTCCGCCAGGCCCTGCGGCGAGCCCTTGCGCAGGCCCGCCAGCAGCGGTTCCAGGGCCGCGTCGACGTCGTCGGCGGCCAGCGTCACCAGGCCCGTCCGGGCCGCCTCGGCGGCGTCGAAGCGCTCGCCGGTGAGGTAGTAGCGGGTGGCGGCGCGGGCGTCCATGCGGGGCAGTACGGGCAGGGAGATGACGGCCGGGGCCAGGCCGAGGCGCGCCTCGGTGAAGGCGAAGGTCGCGCCGGGCCCGGCCACGGAGATGTCGCAGGCGGCGAGCAGCCCGAGCCCCCCGGCCCGTACGTGTCCGGTGACGCGCGCGACGACCGGGACCGGCAGGCCGACGATCTCGCGCAGCAGCCGGGCCAGCCCGAGCGGGCCGTCCTTGGCCGCGCCGGACGTCGCCTCGGAGAGGTCGGCGCCGGCGCAGAAGGTGGTGCCGGTGTGGGTGAGGACGACGGCGCGGGTGCCGGGGTCGGCGACGGCGTCCGCGAGGCCCTGCCGCAGTTCGGTGACCAGGCGGGCGGAGAGCGCGTTGCGGTTGCCGGGCGAGTCCAGGGTGAGCGTGGTGATGCCGCGCTCGTGTGCCCGCGGCACCAGGGGGGTCTCGGGTGCGTCGGTCATGAGTCCTGCGAACTCCTTTCCCGGGCGCGGAGTTCGCGCCGCAGGATCTTGCCGGTGGCGGCGCGCGGTACGGCGTCCGTGAACTCCACCCGCCGGATCTTCTTGTAGGGGGCCACCCGGTCTGCAACGTACGCGATGATCTCCCGCTCGGTGAGCAGGGCCCCCGGTTGCGGTACGACGTACGCCTTGGGTATCTCATTGCCGTCGGCGTCGGTGACGCCGATGACGGCCGCGTCGGCGATGTCCTCGTGCTGGAGCAGAACGGCCTCCAGGTCGGCGGGGGCCACCTGGTAACCCTTGTACTTGATCAGCTCCTTGACCCGGTCGACGACGTGCAGCCAGCCGTCCGCGTCGCAGTGGCCGATGTCGCCGGTGTGCAGCCAGCCGTCGGCGTCGATCATGGCGTCGGTGGCCTCCGGGCGCCCCAGGTAGCCCTTCATGACCTGGGGGCCGCGGATGAGGATCTCGCCGGTGTCGCCGGTGCCGAGGTCGGCGCCGCCGTCCAGGTCGACGATGCGCATCTCGGTGCCGGGCAGCAGCTTGCCGACCGCGCCGGGCGGCGCCTGGCGGGCGTCCCGCGGGACGACGTGGGTGCCGGGCGAGAGTTCGGTCATGCCGTACGCCTGGAGGACCGGCGGCAGCTTCAGGCGCGCGGCGCAGGCGGCGGCCAGCTCGGCGTCCAGCGGTGCGGCGGCGCTGAGCAGGTACTCCAGCGACGAGAGGTCTCTGCCCTCGACGGCCGGGTGCTTGGCGAGCGCGAGGACGATGGGCGGGGCCACGTAGACGGCGGTGCACCGGTACTTCTCGATGGCGCCGAGGAAGCTGTCGAGGTCGAAGCGGGGCAGCACGACGACCGTGGCGCCCTTCCGCAGCGGGGCGTTCATCAGCGCGGTGTAGCCGTAGATGTGGAACATCGGGAGTACGGCCAGGACGCGGTCGCCGGGGCCCGCGGTGAGGACGCCGTCGAGCTGGACGAGGTTGGTGGCGATGTTGCGGTGGGTGAGCATCACGCCCTTGGGCGCGCCGGTGGTGCCGGAGGAGTACGGCAGGCACGCCAGGTCCTCGGCGGGGTCGAGGGCGACCTGCGGCTCGGGCGCGCCGGTGGCCAGCAGGTCGGACAGCGAGCGGTGGCCCGGAGCGCCGTCGCAGACGAAGATCTCGGTGATGCCGCCGCACTTCTCGGCGGCCGTACGGGCCGTCGGCAGCAGCGCGGAGACCGTCACCAGCCAGCGGGCGCCGGAGTCGCGGAGCTGCTTGGCGACCTCGTCGGCGGTGGCCAGCGGGTGGACGGGCGTCACGGCGGCGCCGCAGCGGGAGGCGGCGTAGCAGACGACGGGGTAGACGACGGAGTTCGGGCTGTGCAGGGCGAGGACGTCGCCCTTGCGGACGCCCGCCTCGGCGAACGCCGCGGCGAGGCGGCGGGTGCGGGCGTCCAGTTCGGCGTAGGTGAGGGTGGTGCCGGTCAGGCCGTCGATGAGGGCCGGCCGGTCGCCGTGCCCGGGGGCCGACCGGCCCAGTACGGCTTCGTGGATCGGCAGGTCGAGGGGGGCGACGCCGGGGTACTCGCTGCGGAACACCATGGACTCACGGCCCTTCGCTCGGTGGTCGGTAGCCGGCTTCTGCGGCTGCGGTGTCGGACGATGTTCCGCAGCATGGCGGTCTCAGTAGGACTTGGGGAGACCCAGGGACTGGTGGGAGACAAAGTTGAGGATCATCTCCCGGCTGACCGGGGCGATTCTGGCCACCCGGGCCGCGGTGATCATCGAGGCGAGGCCGTACTCAGCGGTGAGGCCGTTGCCGCCGAGGGTGTGCACGGCCTGGTCGACGGTCTTCACCGCGGCCTCCCCCGCCGCGTACTTGGCCATGTTGGCGGCCGCGCCCGCGCCCATGTCGTCGCCGCTGTCGTAGAGATGGGCCGCCTTGTGCATCATCAGCCGGGCCAGCTCGATGTCGATGTGGCACTGGGCGAGCGGGTGGGCGATGGCCTGGTGGGCGCCGACGGGCACCTTCCAGACCTGCCGGTCGCGGGCGTACTCCAGCGCCCGGCCCAGGGCGTAGCGGGCCATGCCGAGGGCGAAGGCGGCGGTCATGATGCGCTCGGGGTTGAGCCCGGCGAAGAGCTGGAGGAGGCCCGCGTCCTCGTCCCCGACCAGCGCGTCGGCGGGCAGTCGTACGTCGTCCAGCACCAGCTCGAACTGCTTCTCCGGCGCCGCCAGTTCCATCTCGATCGGGCTGCGGGAGAAGCCCGGCGCTTCGCGCGGCACGATGAAGAGGCAGGGCTTGAGCTTGCCCGTCTTCGCGTCCTCCGTACGGCCGACGATCAGCGTGGCCTCGGCGATGTCGACGCCGGAGATGAAGACCTTGCGGCCGTTGAGTATCCAGTCGCCGGTCTCCGGGTCGCGGCGCGCCGTGGTGGTGATGCGGTGCGAGTTGGAGCCGGCGTCGGGCTCGGTGATGCCGAACGCCATCTTGCGGGAGCCGTCGGCGAGCCCGGGCAGCCACTGCCGCTTCTGCTCCTCGGTGCCGAAGCGGGCGATGACGGTGCCGCAGATGGCGGGCGAGACGACGAGCATCAGCAGGGGGCAGCCGGCCGCGCCCAGCTCTTCGAGGACGATGGCGAGTTCGGCGATGCCGCCGCCTCCGCCGCCGTGCTCCTCGGGCAGGTTGACGCCCAGGTAGCCGAGCTTGGCGGCCTCGGCCCAGAGGTCGTCGGTGTGCTTGCCCTCGGCGACGACGCGGGTGAAGTACTCGCGTCCGTACCGCTTGCCGAGTGCGGCGACGGCCGCGCGGAGGGCCTGCTGCTCTTCGGTTTCGATCAGGCTCACGGGGTGCTCCTTCGAGGGGTGTCGGTCAGTCCGAAACGACGGCCAGCAGGGCGCCCACCTCGACCTGGCGGCCGGGCTCGGCGTGCAGCGCCGTCACCGTCCCGGTCGCAGGCGCAGTGATCTTGTGCTCCATCTTCATCGCCTCCAGCCACAGCAGCGGCTGCCCGGCCTCCACGCGGGCCCCTTCGGCGACCCCGTCCGCGACACGGACCACCGTGCCCGGCATCGGCGCCAGCAGCGATCCGGGTTCCTGGCGGGCCGTGGGGTCGGGGAAGCGGGGCAGCGCGGTGAGGGCCGTGGCACCGAGCGGGGAGTCGACGTACACCCGGTCACCGTGCACGGCGACCTCGTACGTGCGGCGCACCCCGCCGGACTCCAGGACGACGCGGTCGCCGGATACGGCCACGACCTGCACGCCGTCCGCCGTGAGGCCGTCGCGGGTGTACCGGTAGCGCGCCTCGTGCTCCTCGCCGTCCGTGTCGGTGCGGTACCGCTTGAGCTGCGGCTGGGAGGGCACGTTGCGCCAGCCGCCGAAGCGCGAACGGCCGTGCGCGTCGGCGAGGGCGGCGGCGAGCGGCGCGTGCGGGTCGGGGTCGGCGGCCGTGAGCGCGGGCAGGTGGCGGTCGTAGAAGCCGGTGTCCATGGCGGCGCCGGTGAACTCCGGGTGGCGCAGGGAGCGTACGAGCAGATCGCGGTTGGTCACCGGCCCGTGGACGCGGGCCCGTTCCAGGGCGCCCGCCAGCTTGCGGACGGCGGCTGCGCGGGTGGGTGCCCAGGCGACGGCCTTGGCGAGCATCGGGTCGTAATGGATGCCGATGGTGTCGCCGTCGGCACAGCCGGAGTCCAGGCGGACGCCGGGGACGTCGAGGCGGTGCAGGACGCCGGTCTGCGGGGCCCAGCCGGCGGCCGGGTCCTCGGCGTAGAGGCGGGCCTCGACGGCGTGGCCGCGCGGCTCCGGCGGCGTGTCCGGCAGGGCCTCGCCCTCGGCGACGCGGAGCTGGAGCGCGACCAGGTCGATGCCGAAGATCTCCTCGGTCACCGGGTGTTCGACCTGGAGGCGGGTGTTCATCTCCAGGAAGTGCGCGGTGGAGCCGACGACGAGGAACTCGACGGTGCCGGCGCCGCGATAGTCGGTCGCACGCGCCGCCCGTACGGCCATCTCGTACAGCGTCGCCGTCGTTTCGGGGCCGATGCCGGGGGCCGGGGCCTCCTCGATGACCTTCTGGTGGCGGCGCTGGAGGGAACAGTCTCGGGTACCTAGGGGCCAGACGGTGCCGTGCGCGTCGGCGAGGATCTGCACCTCGATGTGGCGGCCGTCCTCGATGTACGGCTCGACGAACACCTCGCCGTCGCCGAACGCACTGGCGGCCTCCGCGCGGGCCGCCGCCAGCTCGCCGTCCAGATCGGCCAGCTCCCGTACGACGCGCATGCCGCGCCCGCCCCCGCCCGCCGCCGCCTTCACCAGCACCGGCAGATCGTCCGCCGTGACCTCGGTGAGCGGGGCGATGCCCATCAGCTCCTTGGCCCGGGTCTTGGACGCCATCGCCTCGATGGCGGCGGGCGGCGGGCCGACCCAGGTCAGGCCGGCGTCGGCGACCGCGGTGGCGAACTCCGCGTTCTCGGAGAGGAAGCCGTAGCCGGGGTGGACGGCATCCGCCCCGGCGTCCAGGGCGGCCTTCACGATCAGGTCGCCGCGCAGGTACGTGTCGGCGGGCGCGTCCCCCGGGAGCCGCACGGCCGCGTCCGCCTCCCTGACGTGCGGCGCTCCGGCGTCCGCGTCGGAGTGCACGGCGACGGTGGCGATGCCCAGCTCCCGGCAGGTGCGGAAGACACGGCGAGCGATCTCGCCGCGGTTGGCGACGAGGAGCGAACGAATCACTGGTACCTCACATCCGGAAGATGCCGAAGCCACCCCGCGCGCCCTCCACAGGGGCGGTGTGGATCGCGGACAGGCACAGGCCGAGGACGGTGCGGGTGTCGCGCGGGTCGATGACGCCGTCGTCGTAGAGCCGCCCGGACAGGAACATCGGCAGCGACTCGGACTCGATCTGCTGCTCGACCATGGCGCGCAGCCCGGCGTCCGCCTCGTCGTCGTACGGCCGGCCCTTGGCGGCGGCCGAGGAGCGAGCCACGATCGACAGGACGCCCGCGAGCTGCTGCGGGCCCATGACGGCGGACTTGGCGCTGGGCCAGGCGAAGAGGAAGCGGGGGCCGTAGGCGCGGCCGCACATGCCGTAATGCCCCGCGCCGTACGAGGCGCCCATGAGCACGCTCAGGTGCGGGACCTTCGAGTTGGACACCGCGTTGATCATCATCGCGCCGTGCTTGATGATGCCGCCCTGCTCGTACTCCTTGCCGACCATGTAGCCGGTGGTGTTGTGCAGGAAGAGCAGCGGGATGTCGCGCTGGTTGGCGAGCTGGATGAACTGCGCGGCCTTCTGCGACTCCTCGCTGAAGAGCACGCCCTGCGCGTTGGCGAGGATGCCGACCGGGTAACCGTGCAGCCGCGCCCAGCCGGTCGTCAGCGAGGGCCCGTACAGCGGCTTGAATTCGTCGAAGTCCGAGCCGTCGACGATCCGGGCGATGACCTCGCGCGGATCGAAGGGGGCCTTGAGGTCGCAGGGGACGATGCCCAGCAGCTCGTCCTCGTCGTACTTCGGGGGCTCGGCGATGGGGGTCCCCCCAGCGGTAGCTGGGCGAGGATCGGTGTGCGCCTTGCGCCAGTTGAGGCGGGCGACCACACGGCGGGCCTGCCGCAGCGCATCCGGCTCGTCCACCGCGAAGTAGTCCGCGAGGCCCGACGTGCGGGCATGCATCTCGGCGCCGCCGAGGGACTCGTCGTCGCTCTCCTCGCCGGTGGCCATCTTCACCAGCGGCGGACCGCCGAGGAAGACCTTGGCCCGCTCCTTGACCATGATCACGTGGTCGGACATGCCGGGGACGTACGCACCGCCCGCGGTGGAGTTGCCGAAGACCACGGCGACCGTCGGGATGCCGGCCGCCGAGAGCCGGGTGAGGTCCTTGAAGAGCGCCCCGCCCGGGATGAAGATCTCCTTCTGGCTGGGCAGGTCGGCACCGCCGGACTCCACCAGCGAGACGACGGGCAGCCGGTTGGCGTACGCGATCTCGTTCGCCCGCAGCGCCTTCTTCAGCGTCCAGGGGTTGGAGGCGCCGCCGCGTACGGTCGGATCGTTCGCGGTGACCAGGCACTCCACGCCCTCGATCACGCCGATGCCGGTGACCAGCGAGGCGCCCACCTGGTAGTCGCTCCCCCACGCGGCGAGCGGCGACAGTTCCAGGAACGGGGTGTCGGGGTCGAGCAGCAGCTCGATGCGTTCGCGGGCGAGCAGCTTGCCGCGTTCGCGGTGCCGCTCGACGTACTTCTCCCCGCCGCCGGCGACCGCCTTGGCCTGCTCGGCGTCCAGCTCGTCCAGCTTGGCGAGGAGCGCCGCGCGGTTCTCCGCGTACTCGGGGCTCGCGGTGTCCAGCCCCGTGCCGAGCACGGTCACAGCAGTACCTCCGGTATGTCCAGGTGGCGGGCGCGCAGCCACTCGCCCAGGGCCTTGGCCTGCGGGTCGAAGCGGGCCTGCGAGGCCACGCCCGCGCCCAGCAGTCCGTCGATCACGAAGTTCAGCGCCCGCAGGTTCGGCAGCACGTGCCGCTCGACGGGCAGCCCTGCGGCCTCCGGGAGGAGCGCGCGGAGCCGTTCGGTGGTGAGCTCGTGCGCCAGCCAGGCCCACGCCTCCTCCGTACGCGCCCACACCCCGACGTTGGCCGCGCCGCCCTTGTCGCCGCTGCGGGCCCCGGCGACGAGGCCGAGGGGCGCGCGGCGGGTGGCACCGTCGTGGTGCAGGGGTTCGGGCAGCACGGGGCTGCCCCCCGCGGCAGCTGGGGGAGAGTCGGACCCGCGCGCCAGTTCCCGTGTCTCACGCGGCGGTTCGATGTCCACCCGACGGCCGTCCGGCAGTACGGCGACGTGCGGGACCTCGGCCGCCGGTACGTACGCGGCCTCGAAGACGCCGTACGGCGCGCCCTTGCCGGGCGGGGCCGTGACGTGGAAGCCCGGGTAGCTGCCGAGGGCGAGTTCGACCGCGGCGCCACTGATCACCCGGCCCACCGCGTCCTGGTCCGGGTCGCGCACCACCAGCCGCAGCAGCGCACTGGCCTCCTCCTCGGACGCCGCGTCGGGGTGGTCGGTGCGGGCGAGCCGCCAGTCCACCTCGGCGGGTCGGCGGCCTGCCGCGTCGAAGGCGGCCTCCATCTGCTCGCGCACGAGCCCGGCCTTGAGGTCCACGTCCAGCCCGGTCAGCACGAACGTGACCTCGTTGCGCCAGCCGCCGAGCCGGGTCAGGCCGGTCTTGAGGGTGGGCGGCGGCGCCTCGCCCCGTACGCCGTCGATCCGCACCCGGTCCGGGCCGTCCTGGGTGAGCCGGGCGGTGTCCAGCCGGGCGGTCACGTCGGGTCCCGCGTACCGGGCGCCCGTCGTCTCGTACAGCAGCTGCGCGGTGACCGTCCCGACCGTGACGGCGCCGCCGGTCCCCGGGTGCTTGGTGATCACGGCGGAGCCGTCGGCGGCGATCTCGGCGAGCGGGAAGCCGGGTCTGCGCATGTCGAGCGCGCCGAAGAAGGAGTAGTTGCCGCCGGTGGCCTGGGTACCGCACTCCAGGACATGCCCGGCGATCACGGCCCCCGCCAGCCGGTCGTGATCGTCGGGCCGCCACCCGAAGTGCGCGGCCGCGGCCCCGCTGACCAGCGCGGCGTCGGTGACCCTGCCGGTGACGACCACCTCGGCACCGGCCCGCAGGCACTCCGCGATGCCACCACCGCCGAGGTAGGCGTTGGCCGTCAGGGTGCCGTCGGGCCACCCCCCGCGAGCCAGCAGATCGTCGCCCTCGACGTGCGCGACACGCACGGGCACCCCGACCTTCTCCGCCAACTCCCGTACGGCGTCGGCGAGTCCGGCCGGGTTCAGGCCGCCCGCGTTGGTGACGATCCGTACGCCGCGCTCGGCGGCCAGGCCGAGACCGGTCTCCAGCTGCCGCAGGAAGGTCTTCGCGTAGCCGCGGTCCGGGTCCTTCAGGCGGTCGCGGCCGAGGATGAGCATGGTCAGTTCGGCGAGGTAGTCGCCCGTGAGGATGTCGAGCGGGCCGCCGGTGAGCATCTCCTCCAGCGCACCGAAGCGGTCGCCGTAGAAGCCGGAGGCATTGCCGACGCGGAGGGGAGCCGTGGGCTCCCCCGGTATCGCGGGGGTCACGCGGTGGGCTCCTTCGGGGTTGCCGACTCCTCCGGGGCCGTGGACTCCTCCGGCGTTGCGGACCGGGGGCTGCGGCCGGCGCCCGGCGGGCCGGCGAAGGCCTGCGCGATCCCGAGCCACCGCTCGGCCTCCGCGCCTTCGGCCGTCACGGCCACGTCGTCGCGGTGCGCCCGCTGGGTGACCAGCAGACAGAAGCCGAGCGCGTCGCCGGTCACCCGCTGCGCCGCGTCCTCTGGGCCCCACGTCCAGAGCCCGCCGTCCGGGGCGCGCAGCTCGACCCGGAACTCCTCCTCAGGCGGCGTGAGCCCGTGCGCGAAGTAGGCGAAGTTCCGGGCCCGTACGCCGATGTGGGCGACGTGCCGCAGCCGCGCCGTGGGCTCCCGTACGACGCCGAGCGCGTCGGCCACGTCCTGGCCGTGCGCCCAGGTCTCCATGAGCCGGGCGGTGGCCATCGAGGTGACGCCCATCGGCGGCCCGAACCACGGCAGCCGGCCGCCGGCGTGCCCGGCGAGCGCTTCGTGGAGGGCCGCGCGGCCCGTACGCCAGTGGGCCAGCAGCTCGGCGGGCGGGCGGCGGGCCCCGTCCTCGGCACCCTCGTCGACGAAGGTGTCCGGCGCTGGGAGTGCCGCCTCGGCGGCGCGCCGGAAGCCGTCCGGGTCGGTGGCCGCGTGCAGGGCCTGCTGGTCGGTCCAGGCGAGGTGGGCGATCTGGTGGGCGATCGTCCAGCCGGCGGCGGGCGTCGGCAGCGCCCAGCGGTCCGCGGCGAGCTGCCCCACGAGGCCGTCCAGCGCCTCCCCCTCCGCGTGCAGGTCGGCGAGGACCGGGCTCGGATCGGACACGCTGCACTCCCCTCATCAGGCCCGACTCGCAGGCGGACGGGCCGCGTTGACGTGTGTGGTGCGGCTTAAGAGAGTGGCACCCGCCCCAGAAACAATCAAGCACGCATGCATGATTTTCTGCCGCGACCGCTGGTCGCGCGGTCGCCCGCACGGTCGGCCTCGGGTAGGCGCATCGTGGAAGGGAGTGATGAGCTACGAGGTGCCGCACAACGGCCATGTCGTGCAGGGACGCAGGGGCGTCCGCATGGACGACGGCACGGAGGGCGAAGCCGGCCCCGGCGACGTCTTCGTGCTCTCCCCCGGGGATGACGCCTGGGTCGTGGGTGATGACACGGTCGTCGTGTTCGACTTCGCCGGCGTCACGGCCCAGCAGTACGCCAAGTCACAGTAGTCACAGGAGCCCTAGGAGTCATAGGAGTCCTAGGAGGAGGCACGCACTCAGCAGTCACAGGAGGCGGAACACACTCAGCCGCCGTGTGCGTACAGCGAGAAGCGGCGGCGGTTGACCTTGCCCGAAGTGAAGCCCGCGACCAGCCGGTCGCCGCCGCGGCGCAGCACCGCCAGCCCCTCCGGCTCGCGCGGGCGCAGCTTCCGCCCGGCCGTCGTACGGACGTCCTGGAGGACGGTGCCGGTGCGCAGGTCGATGCCGGCCAGGCGGGCGTCGCCGGGCCCGGAGGCCGGGTTGCCGGGGCCGTACGGGCTGCCGGTGAGCTGGTACGCGTAGTTCCCCGAGAGCGCCAGGCCCTGGTAGAAGACGCCCTTGCGGAGTGGCGGCTGCGGGACGTCGGTGAGCGCCTTGGGCTTCGTGCCACGGGCGAAGTCGTCCAGGTCGTAGAGCGCGTAACGGTAGATGCCGTTGCGGCGGTAGCGGAGCAGCAGCCGGCCGGTGGCCATGTCGACGGCCGGCTGGTTCTTCGTGGTGCCCGGCTGCGGGTGGAAGGTGGTCAGCGAGCGGTCGCCGGCCCGCAGGACGCGGTTCGGGGTGTAGGTGAAGCGGGCGATGCCGCGGCCGTAGCCGGAGGCGGGGTTGACGTCCCACTCCGTCCACAGCAGGGGTGCCCGGCCCGGCCGTTCCTGGACGCCGAGCGAGCCGCCGTGCCCGAAGCCCTTGAGGAACATCCGGTCCTTCAGCCGCCCGGCCATGGTGAGGCGGTTCAGGCAGAGGTCGCCGCGGGTGACCCGCTGCGCGTGGGTGTACGTGCGCGTCTCGCCCCTGAGGCGGACGCCGCCCTGCACGACCTGGAGGGCGTAGATGTAGCCGTTGCCCTCGTCGAACGCGAAGGACTGGAGGACCGAGGTGTGCGTGAGCCGCTTCTTCTGGAGCAGCGAGACGGCCGGACCGGACACGTCGATGTACCCACCGCCGCCCGGTGCGGCGCCGGGCAGGGCGATGTCCGGCATGCCGACGTCGGCGGGCGCCGGTTTGACCGTGGGGACCGGCTCGCGGCCCGGGCCCGGGGGCCGCGGGGCCGCCTCGGCCGGGTTCGTGAGCAGCGCCGGACCGCCGAGAACCGCGGCGCCTCCGAACCTGAGAAGTTCCCTGCGCCCGATCCCCGTCATACCGCGTCGCCCCTCCGTCGCCGTCCCGTACGTCGTCGTCCGTACGTCCTCTTTCCGTACGGGAGACGTGTGACCGATGGCGGACAGGCGCCACACCCGTTTTCCGGCGGCTTCATCCATCCGCCCCCGGCCCCTCACACCAACGGCGGCAGGGGACGGGGCGGTGGCGGAAGCGGGTCCGTGACCGCTCGCGGGGTCCGGGTCGGTGACCTGAGCTCGCCAGGTCTGGGGCAGTGACCGGAGTTGCCCAGTCGGGTCGGCGACCGGGGCTTGCCGGGTTCGGGTCAGTGACCGGAGCTCGCCGAGCGGACGGCGCCGACGCTCGCGAGGACGACCATGCCGATGGCGGCGACCTCCGCCAGGCCGAGCGACTGGTGCAGGACCAGGAAGCCCGCCGTCGCGGCGGCGGCCGGCTCCAGGCTCATCATGACCGCGAAGCCGGAGGCCGGGAGCTTGCGCAGGGCGAGCAGCTCCAGGGTGTACGGCAGCACCGAGGACATCATCGCGACGGCGGCGCCCAGCCCGATCGTGACCGGGTCGAGCAGCGCGGCGCCGGAGGTCGTGATGCCCAGCGGCAGGGTGAGGACGGCGGCGACGGTCATCGCCAGCGCCAGCCCGTCGGCCTGCGGGAAGCGCTGTCCCGCGCGGGCCGACAGCAGGATGTACGCCGCCCACAGCGCGCCGGCCGTCAGCGCGCACCCGGCGCCGAACAGGTTCAGCCCGTCGAAGCCCTCGCGGCCCAGCAGCGCGACACCGCCCAGCGCGAGCGCCGCCCACACCAGGCTCAGCGCACGCCGGGAGGTCACGATGGACAGCACCAGCGGGCCGAGGAACTCCAGGGTGACCGCCGCGCCCAGCGGGATGCGGTCGATCGCCAGGTAGAAGAGGGAGTTCATGCCGGCCAGCGCGAAGCCGAAGCCGACCACGGTGGCCCAGTCGCCGCGCGAGTAGCCGCGCAGCTTCGGGCGGCAGGCCACGAGCAGGACCAGCGCCGCCACGACGAGGCGCAGGGTGACCACACCGAGCGCGCCGGCCCGCGGGAACAGCAGCACGGCCACCGAGGAGCCGAACTGCAGCGAGATGATGCCGCCGATCACCAGCCCCACGGACATCATGCGGCTGCGGGAGCCGTTGACCCTGGCCGCCCGCTCGGCCCGCCGGACCTCCTCCGAGGGCGGTACCGCTACGGGCAGCGCGCCCGCGTCGGACGCCGCGAGCCGCGAGGGCTCACCGGCGTCCGGGAGGCCGGAGGAAGCACGGGTACGGGGGCCGGCCTGCGCGCCGGTCGAGGGAGACGAATGATTCACGTCCCCCAAGCTACGGTCCGACCGCCGCACGGAAAAATGCACTTTCCACGGATGCGTTGCGATCGCACATTTCCGGCCGTTCCGTCACAGGTGCTCCGCCAGCACCTCCGCGAGGTGACGTCCGGGCCGTTCTCCCAGCTGAGACAGTTGCGTACGGCAGGAGAAGCCATCGGCGACGATCTCGGCGGACGGGTCAGCGCCCCGTACGGCAGGGAGCAGTTGCTCTTCTGCACACGCCACGGAAACGTCGTAATGACCGCGCTCGAAGCCGAAGTTGCCCGCGAGACCGCAGCAGCCGCCGCTCAGCTCGCCCGTCAGCCCCGCCCGCTCCCGCAACCGCCGCTCGGCCGCGTCGCCGAGGACCGCGTGCTGGTGGCAGTGGGTCTGACCGGCCACGGGACGGTCGATCCGGGGCGGCTGCCAGTCCGGCGCGTACTCCTCCAGGTACTGGGCGAGGGTCCGCACCGAGCGGGCCAGCTCGGCCGCGCGCGGGTCGTCCGAAAGCAGCTCGGGCAGATCGGTGCGGAGAGTGGCCGCGCAGCTCGGCTCCAGGACGACCAGCGGGCGGCCGAGGGCCGGGCCGATGTGGTCCAGGGTGCGGCGCATCACCTTGCGCGCCTGGTCGAGCTGGCCGGTGGAGACGTAGGTCAGGCCGCAGCAGACGGCCTTGCCGGGCGCCGCCGGGAGCACGACCTCCTTGCCCGCGGCCTCCAGGACCCGCACCGCGGCCTGCCCCACGGACGGCGCGAGGTAGGTGGTGAAGGTGTCGGGCCAGAGGGTGGCGGCCTTCGCCTGCGGGACGATCCGCGGCCGGGGGCCGGTCGTACGGGCGCGGAAGCGGCGGGCGAACCAGCGTGTGAACGGCTCCGGCGCGATCCCGGGGATCGTGCGCTCCGCCGCGATGCCGCCCGCCCGCTTGGCCACGGCGGCGAGCGGCCCGACCCCGGCCGCCGCGTTGAGCACGGGGGCCAGCCGGGCGATGGACGCCGCGCGCAGCCACAGCGGCAGCCGCCCCATGGCGTAGTGCGCGGCGGGCCGCAGCCGCCCCGCGTAGTGGTGGTGCAGGAACTCCGCCTTGTACGTCGCCATGTCCACCCCCACCGGGCAGTCGCTGCGGCAGCCCTTGCAGGACAGGCAGAGGTCGAGCGCGTCGTGCACCTCGGCCGACCGCCAGCCGTCGGTGACCACCTCGCCCGCCAGCATCTCGTGCAGCAGCCGGGCGCGGCCGCGGGTGGAGTGCCGCTCCTCGCCCGTCGCACGGAAGGACGGGCACATCACGCCAGCGCCCGAGACGGAGGTGTTGCGGCACTTGGCCACGCCGACGCAGCGCCGTACGGCGGCGGAGAAGTCGCCCTTGTCGTGCGGATATCCGAACTCCACGTCGACCGGCTGCCTGGGCAGCACGGCGAAGCGGAGATTGTCGTCCATGCGGTCGGGGCGGACGAGCATGCCGGGGTTGAGCCCGCCCGCCGGGTCCCACAGGTCCTTGAAACGGCCGAAGAGACCGACGAGTTCCCCGCCGTACATCTTCGGCAGCAGCTCGGCGCGGGCCTGCCCGTCACCGTGCTCGCCGGACAGCGACCCGCCGTGCGCGACGACCAGGTCCGCCAGGTCGTGCGAGAACTCCCGGAAGCGCCGGATGCCGGGACCGGTGAGCAGGTCGAAGTCGATGCGTACGTGGATGCAGCCGTCGCCGAAGTGGCCGTACGGGGTGCCGCGCAGCCCGTGCTGGGAGAGCAGCGCCCGGAAGTCGCGGAGGTAGCCGCCGAGCCGCTCCGGGGGCACCGCGCAGTCCTCCCAGCCGGGCCACGCCTCGCTCCCGTCCGGCATCCGCGTCGCCGTCCCGGAGGCGTCCTCCCGCACCCGCCACAGGACACGCTGCCTCGCCGGATCGGACACCACCATGTGGTCGGTGACCCCGTCGGCGGCCGCCGCCCGGCACATCTCCTCGGCCCGCGCCCGCGCCTCCGCCGCCGAGCCGCCGCCGGTCTCCACGAAGAGCCACGCACCGCCCTTGGGCAGCCCGCCCGCGTCCGGCACCAGGTCGGACGCCATGCCCTCCACCGTCAGCGGCCCGTACGGCAGCAGCGTGTGCGCGGCCTCGGCGGCGGCGCTCTCGTCGGGGTACCCCAGCACGGCCAGGGCGCGCGCCGCCGGCGCCTCGACCAGTTTCACGGTCGCCCCGGTGAGCACCCCGAGCGTGCCCTCGCTGCCGGTCAGCGCCCGCGCCAGATCGACCCCGTTCTCGGGGAGCAGCGCGTCCAGCGCGTACCCCGAGATCCGGCGCGGCAGCTCGGGATAGCCGGTACGCAGCAGCGCCAGGTCCCCGTCGACCAGCGCGCGCATGCCCGCCGCGAGCGCGCCCGGTACGCCGTCGAACCCCTGACCGGCCCGGACCCGCTCACCCCCGTACGTCAGCACGTCCAGCGCACTCACGTTGTCCGCCGTCGTCCCCCAGGCCACCGAGTGCGAGCCGCAGGAGTTGTTGCCGATCATGCCGCCGATCGTGCAGCGGCTGTGCGTGGACGGGTCGGGCCCGAAGGTGAGGCCGTGCGCGCCGGCCGCGGTGCGCAGCTCGTCGCAGATCACACCGGGCTGGACCACGGCCGTCCGCGCCTCCGGGTCCAGCGACTCGATCCGCCGCATGTGGCGGGTGAAGTCCAGCACCACGCCCGTACCGGTGGCCTGCCCGGCGATGGACGTACCGCCGCCGCGCGGCACCACCGGCACCCCGTGCTCCCGGCAGACCCGCAGCGCCGCCGCGACGTCCGCCGTGTCGCGGGGCGCGACGACCGCCCACGGCACCCGCCGGTAGTTCGACGCGTCCATGGTCATCAGCGCCCGGTCCGCCGGGGTCCCCGACACCTCCCCCCGTACGGTCGCCGTCAGCGCCCGTACCAGCTCCTGGTCCGCCGTCCCTGTCCCTGTCTCCCTCTGCGCACGCTCAGCCATACCTCTCAGCCTGCCCCGCGGGACGCCGGGAGATGGGCTGCGACGCCCGGCCATCCCCGGACACTCCCGTCTCAACGGCTGGACTCGGGTCAGAACCCGGCGGCCCGACGGATTAGGCTTCGCATGTGGCTGATATCCAGATTCCCGCTGACATCAAGCCCGCCGACGGTCGCTTCGGCGCGGGCCCCTCCAAGGTGCGTACGGAGGCGGTCGACGCCCTGGCCGCCACCGGAACCTCTCTCCTCGGCACTTCCCACCGCCAGGCCCCGGTGAAGAACCTGGTCGGCAAGGTGCGCGAAGGCGTCCGCGACCTCTTCCAGCTCCCCGAGGGCTACGAGGTCGTGCTCGGCAACGGCGGCTCCACCGCGTTCTGGGACATCGCGACGCACGGTCTGATCGAGCGCAAGTCCCAGCACCTCACCTTCGGTGAGTTCTCCTCCAAGTTCGCGAAGGCCAGCAAGCTCGCGCCCTGGCTGGAGGAGCCCACCGTCATCTCCTCCGAGCCCGGTACGCACCCTGAGCCGCAGGCGGAGGAGGGCGTCGACGTCTACGCCTTCACGCACAACGAGACCTCCACCGGTGTCGCCGCGCCGATCAAGCGCGTCGCGGGCGCCGACGAGGGCTCGCTCGTCCTGGTCGACGCCACCTCCGGCGCCGGCGGCCTCCCGGTCGACATCGCCGAGACGGACGTCTACTACTTCGCCCCGCAGAAGTCCTTCGCCTCCGACGGCGGCCTGTGGATCGGCGTCTTCTCCCCCGCCGCCCTGGAGCGCGCCCGCGCCGTCCACGCCTCCGGCCGGCACATCCCGGAGTTCTTCTCGCTCCCCACGGCGATCGACAACTCCCTCAAGAACCAGACGTACAACACCCCGGCCCTCTCCACCCTCTTCCTGCTCAACGAGCAGCTGGAGTGGATCAACGGCCAGGGCGGTCTGGACTGGGCGGTCCGCCGCACGGCGACCTCCGCGCGCACCCTGTACGGCTGGGCCGAGGACTCCAAGCACGCCACCCCGTTCGTCACCGACCCGGCCAAGCGCTCGCAGGTCATCGGCACGATCGACTTCAACGACGACGTGGACGCCGCGGCCGTCGCCAAGGCCCTCCGCGCCAACGGCATCGTCGACACCGACCCGTACCGCAAGCTCGGCCGCAACCAGCTGCGCGTCGCGATGTTCCCGGCCATCGACCCGGCCGACGTCGAGGCCCTGACGAACTGCATCGACTACGTGATCGAGAAGCTGTAGCCAGCCGCTTCCACTGACACACGGGTAGTCAGAGCGTGTACTGACACACGGATAACCAGCAGGCAGCGTGTACTGACACACGAACGGGCCCCGGCGAGATGATCGCCGGGGCCCGTCCGCGTACTGCGTGGCGCCGCCGCGGTCAGCGGCGGGTGCGCTCAGCGGCGTCCGCGCCGCCGGATGGCGAGGATGCCGGCGATGGCGATCCCGATGACGATGACGCCGGTGACGGCCGGACTGCTCTTCTCCGAGGAGTCGGAGTCGGAGGAGCCACCGGCCCCGTCCGAGCCGTTCCCGTCCTCGCCGCCGGGCGTGGCGGAGGCGTCACCGGACACCGATTCCGGAAGCTGCCGGCCGCTCAGCCCCACCGGCTTGACCTGGCTGTCGGCCCCCTCCGACCCGAACATCAGCGTCCGCCCGTCCGGCGTGAACGTGACGGACTCGCCCTGCCCCTGTATCGGTACGCCCACGCTCCCGATGTCGTCCTTCGGGCGGCCGTCCTGCCAGCGGTACATCCGGCCGCCGAAGTAGCTGCGCAGCATCAGCCGGCTGCCGTCCGGCGAGAAGGCGCCGTCGGTGACCCACATGTCGATCTTGGAGACGCGCCGGAAGACGTTCGTTCCGGGCGCACTCAACCGCTCGGGCCCGGCGTACAGCGCCGCGCCCCCGTCCTCCTTCTTCGAGACGACGTACACCCGCCCGCTCTTGGGGTGCACCATCATCGCCTCGGCGTCCCGCGGTCCATCGGCGTACTTCACCACGTACTGCGTCGCGGTCACCGTCTGATCGCGCAACTGCTTCGGCTCCGGGAAGCGGTAGATCCAGACGTGGTCCCAGGAACCGCCGAGGTTGTCGCCGATGTCGCCGACGTACAGGTCGCCGTCCGGCCCGACCGAGATCGCCTCCACGTCCCGCGGATCGCCCACCCCCCGCATGGTGACGGTCGCGACCGTCCGGCCGGTCCGGGAGTCCACGGCGTAGACGTACGGCCCGTCGTCGCTGTCGTTGTGCGTCCAGTAGATGCCGGGGTGCGCGCGGCTGGCGGCCAGGCCGCTGGACTCGGTGATCCGTGGGTCCTTGATCGTGAACTGCTCCGGCTCACCGCCGGACGCGGCCACGGCGCCGGCGGCCGACCCGAAGAGCAGTACCCCCGCGGCACCTGCCGCGCACAGAAGCGAACGCATGCCCCCAGCTTCCCATCAGCGCGGCGCTCTACGGGGGCGCGTGGCCGGCGTCACGTACCGGCCACGCCGGCGATCGGCGAAAATGGCCGGATGCGGATCATGTTCGTCGGCGACTCCATGACCATCGGCTCCGCCGGCGACTACACCTGGCGCTACCGCATGTGGCAGCACCTCAACCGCACGTACGGCGGCCCGTACCGCATCGTCGGCCCGCGCGACACGCTGTACGACATCGCCGCGGCGGCCCCCGAGTCGTACGACTACGGCGACCCGGCCTTCCCCGAACGCGCCCGCCGCCATCTCGCCGGCTGGGGCGAGGGCTGGCTCCACATGGCCCCGCTCATCGGCGACGCCGTACGCGCCCACAAGGCCGACACGCTGCTCATCTCCCTCGGCCTGATCGACCTCGGCTTCTACACGGACGCGGAGCAGACCGCCGCGAACGCCCGCCGCTTCTTCGCGGAGGCCCGCGCCGTACGACCACACCTCCGCGCCGTACTTCTCCCCGTCATCCCCAACATCCGGGCCCTGACGGACCCCGTCTTCGCCGCCGAGTGCGACCGCTTCAACGAACTCCTCGCCAAGGCCGTCGCCGACCTCTCCACCCCGCAGTCCCCCCTGCTCCTCGCCTCACCCCCCGAGGACTACGTCCTGGACCGCGACACCTACGACGGCACCCACCCCTCCCCCTCCGGCGAACACCGCCTGGCCGCCGCCTTCGCCGACGCGATGCACCAGGCGTGGGACGTGGGCGCCCCGTACGAACCGGCCGCCTAGGCCGCCAGCACCCGCACGACCATCTCCTGCAACAACTCCGGCTCCACGAAGGGCGCTTCCGTACAGGGCAGCGATCGCCAGTCGAGCGGCCAGGTGTCCCCGTACAGCGCGGGCACCCCCACGAACGCGGTGTGCCGCCGATCCCGCCCCACCACCTCGACCCCGACGGGCCATGCGTATGCCGCGGCGGTGCGCGGCGGCAACAGGAAATACGAATTCCCGCCCCGGCCGCGGCTCCAGGCCCGCACGATCGGCCCCGCCCGAAAGTCCGTGAACTGCATCAGCTCGTAAGCCACTTGCTCACCAAACAGATCCCCGATGCGAACGGCGTCGAAGTGGACGCCGACCAGCCGCAACGCATGCCCTGACGCGGGCACCCAGGCCGGGACGAGATCGGGTGAGATTCCAAGGTTCATGCCGAAGACGATTGCCGCTGACGCTTGACTGTGACCAGTGCCACATGCGGCTCGTGCGAAGCCGTGAACTCGGGGAGGGCGTCGTGTACATGGACGGCAATGCGCGGATGTTCGGGGCACTACTGCGGTTCTACAGGGAACGGGCCGGTCTGACACAGGAGGTACTGGGCCGGCACATCGGCTTCTCCAAGTCTCAAGTGGCCATGGTCGAGCGAGGGGAACGACCGCCCAAGGGCAGCTTCGCGTCGCTGTCGGACGAGACGCTGGACGCGCAGGGAGCGCTGCTCGTGGCGGCGACGCACTTCCGGATCGACCACCTGCCGCGGTGGCCCGCGGAGTACGCGGAGGAGGAGGCGCGGGCGGCTGCCCTGCACACGTACGCCAACCATGTCGTCCCGGGCCTCCTCCAGACAGAGGCGTACGCGCGGGCCGTCTTCAACTGCAACTACTGTCCGCCCCTGGACGACGAGGAAGTCGAGGTCCAGGTGGCCACTCGGCTTGCTCGGCAGCAGTTGTTCCACCGGAAGCCGGCGCCTGTCCTCAGCTTCATCCTGGAACTGGTGGTGCTGACCCGGCCACTCGGCGGGCCGGAGGTACTGAAAGGGCAGCTCCAACACGTGCTGGACATCGCCCGGATGCGCAATGTCGAGATCCAGGTGATGTCGTCGGACCGGCAGACTCACGCGGGACTCGCGGGCCCGATGATCCTCCTGGAGACGGACGAACTTCGTCAGCTCGCCTACGTGGAGGGGCAGGGAAGCGGCTACTTCGTGAGCGAACAACCAGACGTGGGAAACCTGTTCGGTAAATATGGCATTCTGCGGTCGCAGGCTCTCACGCCGGAGCAGTCCGTGGAACTCATCGAACGGGTGGCACGAGGACTATGAACTGGTTCAAGAGCAGCTACAGCGCCGAGCAGGGTGAATGCGTCGAGGTTGCCCTCGCTCCCTCCGTCGTTCACGTGCGGGACTCCAAAGACATAGCTCGGCCCGGTATCACCGCATCCCCCGACGCCTGGGACAGCTTCACTTCCTTGATTCGAGTGCGCTTCAAGGCGTTGGCTGTGGGGTCATGGAGTACACGCAGCTAGGACGTACGGGGCTCAAGGTCAGCCGGCTCGTTCTCGGGACGATGAATTTCGGGCCGCAGACCGACGAGGCCGACAGTCACACGATCATGGACGCCGCGCTGGGTGCGGGCGTCAACTTCTTCGACACGGCCAACGTGTACGGCTGGGGCGAGAACAAGGGCCGGACGGAAGAGATCGTCGGGTCGTGGTTCGCCAAGGGCGGGGGCCGGCGCGACAAGGTCGTGCTGGGGACCAAGGTCTACGCGAACATGGCCCCGGACGGGGACGGCGCCTGGCCCAACCACGACAAGCTGTCCGCCGTGAACATCCGGCGGGCCGTGGACGCCAGCCTCAAGCGGCTGGGGACGGACTACATCGATCTCTACCAGTTCCACCACGTGGACCGGGCGACGCCGTGGGACGAGATCTGGCAGGCGATCGACGTCCTCGTGCAGCAGGGCAAGATCCTGTATGCCGGGTCGTCGAACCACGCCGGCTGGCACATCGCGCAGGCCAACGAGACCGCCGCGCGCCGCGGCTCGTACGGGCTGGTCAGCGAGCAGTGCCTGTACAACCTCGCAGAGCGGCGGGCCGAGATGGAGGTCATCCCGGCAGCGCAGGGCTACGGGCTCGGCGTGATCCCGTGGTCGCCGCTGCACGGCGGGCTGCTGGGCGGCGCCATCCGTAAGGAGCAGGAGGGCGGCAGCGGCCGCACCGCCTCCGGGCGGGCCGCCGACACGCTCGCCGACCCCACCGCGCGGGCGCAGATCCAGGCGTACGAGGACGTCGTGGACAAGAACGGGCTGGAGCCGGGCGAGGTCGCGCTGGCGTGGCTGCTCACGCGGCCCGGCGTGACGGGGCCGATCGTGGGGCCGCGTACGACGGATCAGCTCGCGTCGGCGCTGCGGGCGGTGGAGCTGACGCTGCCGGACGAGCTGCTGCGGTCGCTGGACGAGATCTTCCCGGGGCCGGGCCCGTCCCCCGAGGCTTTCGCCTGGTAGGCGGACGGGCACCGCGCGGGACGGCTCCCGGGCCGGGTGGTTCGGGAGCCGGCCCCGCCGTACGCACCGGCGCCGCAGCCGTCACTGCATGGCGGCCGCCACGACGACGACGATCAGCAGCACGGCGAGCAGGCCGGACATGATCCGGTTACGGGTCTTGGGGTCCACCCTTTGAGCGTAACCGGACCGCCGGGCCGGTCCGCAGCCAGTACCGCCCCGGGTCGTGTCTGGGGTTGTCCCCGGGTCCTCCACGGGTCCCGCCCGGCGCCGGGCCCGCCGCGCCCAGCGGCCCGCGCGCTCAGCGGCCGTCGCGCCGCCCTCGCGCTCAGCCGCCGTCACCCAGCGGCCAGGAGGCCACCGTCTCGTAGCGGGGCCGTTCGCCGGGGACGCCGGAGGCGGGCAGGTTGCTGCGGACGAGGGCCAGGTCGGCCACGGTCCACTCCTCGCTCTCGTACGCGGCGAGCGCGCCGGCGAAGGGGACGAGGTCCACGCGGGCCTCGCCGCCCCGGGCGCGGGCGAGGGTGAGGTGCGGGGTGTAGCGCCGGTGCTCGTCCATGTCCACGCCGGCGCGCCGGGCCGCGGCCCCCGCGGCGTCCGCCAGGTGCCGCATCGGCTCCCGGCCGCCCGCCGCGCCCGCCCACAGCACCTTGTGATCGAACCGGCCGCCACCGCTGATCCGCAGTGGGAACGGCCCGTGGCGGTGGGCGGCGCGGGCCAGCCGGGTGTGCAGCTCGGGGAGGATGCCGTCGGCCACCTCGCCGTAGAACGCGAGCGTGAAGTGCCAGCCCGCGTGGCCGGTCCAGCGCAGCCGCTCCGCGCCGGGCAGCCGACGCAGGGCCGCCGTCTCGGCCGCCAGTTCCTCGATCACCGCCTGCGGCGGAAGCACCGCTGCGAAGAGTCTCATGCGGTCATTTTGGCGTGCGCGGCAGCGTCCCGGTTGCCCACGTGGTTCCCCGCGCCCTGAAGACGGCAGCCCGGCCCGTCGCGCCCCTTCACAAGGTTGCCCAGTGAAGGGGAAACCCCGTCCCTGGCGGGATGTTCCGCTATCAGGTCGTCGTCCGCCGCGAACGGGTCTTCATCGTCCAGGTCACCTGTCTCGGCTTCTGACCGACAGTTCCCCGCACCCCTGAAGGGGCACGGGGAACTGCGACCGGCGATCGTCACGCCGCCGCTGCCACCCGGTCTCGTGTGGCGGATTCGCGGGGGACGAGGGCGACATGGCGGTGGCCTCGGCGGAGGTCGAGGCGGAGGCGGAGGCCGCCGATGCGGGCCAGGACCAGGCCGACGCCCACCGCGGCCAGTGCGGAGATCACGCCGCCGGTGAGGAAGCCGATCCGGGCGCCGTACGCGTCGGTGACCCAGCCGACGAGCGGCGCGCCCAGCGGCGTACCACCCATGAAGACCATCATGAACAGGCTCATCACGCGGCCGCGCATGGCGGGGTCGGTGGCCAGCTGGACGCTGGAGTTGGCGGTGACGTTGATCGTCAGGCCGCACATGCCGATCGGGACCAGCAGGACCGCGTACAGCCAGAAGTACGGGGAGAGGGACGCCGCGATCTCCAGGACGCCGAAGAGGAGCGCGGCGCCCACCAGGAGGCGGAGGCGGGAGGTGCCGCGTCGCGCCGCGAGCAGCGCGCCGGCCAGCGAACCGGCCGCCATGAGGGTGTTGAGCAGGCCGTACGTGCCGGCGCCCGAGTGGTAGACCTTGTCGACGAAGGCGGTCAGCCAGATCGGGAAGTTGAAGCCGAAGGTCCCGATGAAGCCGACCAGGACTATCGGCCATATCAGGTCCGGGCGGCCCGCCACGTAGCGCAGGCCCTCGCGGAGCTGGCCCTTGCCGCGCGGCACCTGCTTGCCCGGGTACAGCTCGGCGGGCCGCATCATCAGCAGGCCGATGACCGGCGCGATGAAGGACAGGCCGTTGAGCATGAAGGCCCAGCCGCTGCCGACGGCGGTGATCAGTACACCGGCGACGGCCGGGCCGACCAGCCGGGCCGACTGGAAGTTCGCGGAGTTCAGGCTGACCGCGTTGCGCAGGTCGTCGGGGCCGACCATCTCGGAGACGAACGACTGCCGGGCGGGGTTGTCGACGACGGTCACCAGGCCGAGCAGGAAGGCGACGAGGTAGACGTGCCAGACCTGGACCTGGCCGGTCAGCGTCAGTACCGCGAGGGCGAGTCCCGTGCAGCCCATCGCGGCCTGGGTGAGCAGCAGCAGCTTGCGCTTGGGCAGCCGGTCGGCGATGACGCCGCCGTACAGGCCGAAGAGCAGCATGGGGAGAAACTGCAGGGCCGTGGTGATGCCGACGGCGGCCGAGGAGCCGGTGAGGCTCAGTACCAGCCAGTCCTGGGCGATGCGCTGCATCCAGGTGCCGGTGTTGGAGACGACCTGGCCGGTGGCGAAGAGACGGTAGTTACGGTTGCGCAGCGAGCTGAAGGTGCCCTTGCGCGGCTTGACGGCAGCCGCAGCAGGTTCCGCGGGGGCGTGGGCAGTGCCGGTCCCGCGGTCGTCGTCGGGGTTCGGTGCGGGGGCGGAATCTGTTCCGGATCCCGTACTCAAGTGGTTCGCCTCCTCGGCGGTCGGTGGCATGACGGTCATCGGCGGCTTACATGTGCGCGAGCTTCTCCAGTACGGGTGCGGCGGCACGCAGCGCCTCCCACTCGTCCTCGTCCAGCCCCGAGGCCAGCTCGGCCAGCCAGACGTTGCGCTTGCGGCGGCTCTCCTCGAGCATCTCCTCCGCCTGCTCCGTCTGCATGACGACCTTCTGGCGCCGGTCGTCGGGGTGCGGCTCCAGCCGGACCAGCCCCTTGGCTTCGAGCATCGCCACGATGCGGGTCATCGACGGCGGCTGGACGTGCTCCTTGCGGGCCAGCTCACCGGGGGTGGCGGTACCGCAGCGCGCGAGGGTGCCCAGCACCGACATCTCGGTGGGGCTCAGCGATTCGTCGACCCGCTGGTGCTTGATCCGGCGGGACAGGCGCATGACGGCGGACCGCAGCGCGTTCACGGCGGCGTCGTCGTCACCGAGGGACAGTTCCGGCATGTTTGTTAGCGTAACTCATTACTCTCGCTAAAGAAAGTCGAGGGGTGCGGGACTACATGCATCACCCAAACGAGTGAGAGGGTGGCGGAAAGTGACGCGCCAGAACGGGCCGGACGTGGAACGTTGACCGCATGGGATCGAGAGTGCTCAGCCTTCGCGTCGAGAGTGAGCTGCTGGAGCGCATCGGACAGCACGCGGCCAAACGCGGCATGAGCGTCCAGGATTACGTGATCCGGACGCTCATGCGCGAGGACTTCGACGAACGCTTCAAGACGTCGGTCGAGGAGACGGAGCGGTTCTACGCCGCTCCGCCGATATAGCGGTTATGGCAGTTATGGCGGTTCTGCGGCGCTCCTCCGATACAGCCGAGGGAGCCAGTGACTACTTCAGGCCGAGCGCCTGCTCGATCGGGTTGAGCAGGAAGTAGACCAGGAAGCAGAGGCCGACGACGTTCAGCAGCCACGGGACCTGCCGGAAGCGGCCGGTCGCGGCGCGCAGCAGGATGTAGGCCACGACACCGATACCGATACCGGTGGTGATGCTGTACGTGAACGGCATCGAGACGATCGTCAGGAACGCCGGGATGCCGACCGTGAAGTCGCTCCAGTCGATCTCGCGGACGTTGGACGCCATGATCAGGAAGCCGACGACGAGCAGGGCCGGCGTGGCGGCCTGCGACGGCACGACCGTGGCGAGCGGGTTGAAGATCAGCGTGAGCAGGAAGAGTCCGCCGGTCACGACATTCGCGAGGCCCGTACGGGCCCCCTCGCCGACGCCCGCGGTGGATTCAACAAAGCAGGTGTTGGCCGAGCAGGAGCCGAGGCCGCCGCCCGCGACGCCGATGCCGTCCAGCATCAGGATCCGGCCCATGCGCGGCAGCTGACCGTTCTCGTCGGTCAGACCGGACTCCTCGCCGACGCCGATGATCGTGCCCATCGCGTCGAAGAAGCCGGAGAGCAGCACGGTGAAGACGAAGAGGCAGCCGGTGAGGATGCCGACCTTCTGGAAGCCGCCGAAGAGGCTGATCTGACCGACCAGGCCGAAGTCGGGGGTGCCCACCAGCGCGTCCGGGATCTTGGGCACGGCCAGGCCCCAGGCGCTGTCCGGCAGCCCCGCGACGGTGTTGATGATGATCGCGACGACCGTCATGACGACGATCCCGATGAGGATCGCGCCCTTGGTCTTCCGCACGGTCAGCACGAACATCAGCGCCAGGCCGAGCACGAAGACCAGTACCGGCCAGCCCTGGAGCTGCCCGCCGGTGCCCAGGCCGAGCGGCACGGTGGTGTGCGCGGAGTCCGGGTTGCGGGTGACGAAGCCGGAGTCGACCAGGCCGATCAGGCTGATGAAGAGGCCGATGCCGATGGCGATGGCGCGGCGCAGCCCGTTGGGGATCGCGTCCATGACGCGCTGCCGCAGGCCGGAGGCGACCAGGATCATCAGCACGATGCCGGCCCAGACGACCATGCCCATCGCGTCCGGCCAGGTCATCTGGGGCGCGAGCTGGAGCGAGACCAGCGCGTTGATGCCCAGCCCGGCCGCGAGCGCGATCGGGACGTTGCCGATGACGCCCATCAGGACGGTGGTCAGGCCCGCCATCAGCGCGGTGGCGGTGACCAGCTGGGCGTTGTCCAGGTGGTGCCCGTTCATGTCCTGCCCGCCGGCCAGGATGATCGGGTTCAGGATCACGATGTAGGCCATCGCGAAGAAGGTGGCCAGACCGCCGCGCACCTCACGGGCGACCGTGGAGCGGCGTTCGGAGATCTGGAAGAACCGGTCGAGACCGTTCTTGGGCTCGGGCGTGGCGCCGGACGGGGAATCGGCGTCGGCCTCGGTGGTGGCCGGGGTGGGCATCGGTGGTGACCTCAGAGGAAACGGGCCTGGGGAGGCGCGGGCGGCCCGGAGAAACGGACCACACAACAATCGGATCAGGTTTGTTCTATCAGACGACAGAAACCGGTCAGATCCGGAAAGGTTCAGTATGAATAAACAAAACGATGATCGCTATCTCCGCGCGTAGACCCCTGTGCCGACCGGATCGGCCGGGTTCCGGCACGGTTCGCGAGTGCCGGGGACAGCCGGCGGACCGACCCGCCGTAAGCTTGGTGGTATGTGGAAGAAGTCCGAACTGCGCGAGGCCCCCGCCCCTCTGGAAGGGCCCGTCGTCGCCACCGTCACCGGCGGCACCGTCATCTGGTTCGTGCTCTTCCTCGCCCAGCTGCCCTTCTACGGCTGGTTCGACGACCGGGGCACCACCTGGTGGGTCTGGACCTGCCTGGCCGGCGCCGGCCTCGGACTGCTCGGCATCTGGTACGTCCGCAAGCGCGACGCGGCCATAAAGCGCGACGCGGCCGCGAAGAGCGCCGAGGGCCGGGCCGCCGGTTCCGGCGCCTGACCCCCGGGTGATCCGGGCCCCCGCGTCCGCGCGGAGGCCCCTCGAAGCACCTCTCCGTCAGTCGAACCAGCGCGCTCGCGCCAACTCCTCCGTACGGGTCGGGTCCTCCAGCAGCGCCGCCACCTCGAAGCGGCGCGGCCACTGACCGGTCGCCCAGGCCAGCCCGGCCGCCACGCCCTCGAACGTGGCCGCGTGCACCGTGCCGTCGGCGGCGCGCAGCCAGTCCAGCTCGGTGTCCCCGCCGTCCGCGGTCACCAGCAGTTCGTCGTGCTCGACGTACGTACCGGGCGTGTCGGGGCCCAGCAGCACGCGTACCGCCTCCGGCACCTCGCGCACCGTGCCCTCGCTCCGCACCTCGGCGGCGCACTCCTCGCTCAGCCGCCGTACCTGGAGCAGCTCGGCCAGCGCGGCGGCGCGGCCCGGGCTGACCGGCAGCAGCGGCCGGTCACCGGCCAGCGGCAGCAGATCGGGCGCGTCCGCGATGACCGCGTCGGCCGCGTCCACCACCCGCACCGCTTCCCCCACCACGGCCCGCAGCTCGTCCGGCAGCGTCACCTGTTCGGGGTCCATCCCCGCCAGCGCGCCGTACAGGGCGTGCAGCTGAGCGGCCGTCACCCCGGCGTCCTCGTCGGCCAGCCGCCCGAGCAGTTCGGCGGCGCCGCCCGGCTCGTCCAGCAGCGCCTCCACCGAGGTCCGTACGCCCAGGGCACGCAGCACCTGCGCGTCGACGTCGCCGGCGTCCGCCGCCTCGTACAGGCCCGCCAGCAGCGGGTCGCCGCCCGCGGAGCGCAGGCCCGCCGGGCGCCGTCCGTCGAGCACGGGGTGGCCGCGCAGCCACCACGCCGTGTACGGGCGCACCGTCTCCGTCGTGCCGTCCGGGAGCAGGACCCGTACCGGGGCGGTCAGCGCGTCCCGCAGCGGCGGTTGCGACAGCATGGCCAGCACCTGCGGCCAGGCGTCGTCGTCGACCAGGTCCAGGTCCCGTACGGCGACGATCTCGGTGGCGACGGGCGGCACGGGGGTCTCGGGCAACCCGTCGAGGACGTCCTCGCACCACACGTCCACCGCGTCCAGCAGCCCGGTGTCGTCCGGCTCGGCGAAGTCGCCGTCCCGGGGCTCCAGCTCGTCCGGGTCCAGCACCACGTCCTGGGCGCGGACCAGCGCGAAGTCCGCCAGCACGCCCACCGCGGTCAGCGGCTGCTCGCCCCAGCGGGCCGCCAGCTCCTCGTCCACGCAGGCCAGTTCGCCGTCCCGGATGACCCGCTCGAACGCGCTGCCCGGGTAGACCAGCTCCCCGGCCGGGGCCGGCTCGCCGTCCTCGTCGGGCAGCGCCAGCGCGCCCAGCCACGGCTCGTCGCCCGGGGCCAGCCCCGCGTCGCGGACCAGCCCGAGCACCGCCTCGGCCAGTTCCTCGCCGGCCAGCGCGCCGCCGGGCCCGTCCGCCGTCTCCTCGGCGAAGACGTCGTACTCGTCCTCCGCGTCCTCCAGGGAGTGCGCGACCGCCGCGCGTACCTGGGGGGTCGTCAGGACGGCGCGCGGCGTGGCGGGCACCGCGCCCAGCTTCTCCAGCAGCGGGTGGACCGCGTCCGGGTGCGCGACCTTCAGCCCCAGCCGGGCCAGGGTGCGGTGCCGGGACGCCGTCTCCGTGCCCTCCTCGCGGAGCGGCAGCAGCACCTGGCGGGGGCCGATCGTCGTCCGGCCTCCCCCGGTCGCCTCGGCCGGCCCGCCCGCGAGCGGTACGGGAAGCCCGCTCAGCCGGTCCGGGTCGGTCCCGGCCAGCGAGGCGTACAGCCGCCGCCACCAGGACGGCGCGCGCTCCACCCCGGCCAGCCGGTCGACGACCTCGCCCAGCGGCACCCGGGCCACGCCCAGCGCGCGCAGCTCGGGCCGCCGCTCCAGCCCTGCGGGGAGCAGGCTGGGGAACAGCTCGGCCAGGACGGCGACGGTCTCGGCGCCCGCGCCCTCGACCAGTTCGGCCTCGACGGGGCGCAGCACGTACGGCCCGTCGGCCTCGGCGCCGGCCGGTTCGTCGGCCTCCGGCCAGGTGCCGAGCGCGCGGTCGGCCTCGCGGCGCACCGCGGTGCCGGCGCCGGCACCGGGCAGGAACGGCACCCGCGGCAGCCGCTCCAGCACCAGCCGCCGCAGCTCGCCGTCCAGGCCGCCCTTGCCCAGCGGCCCCGGCACCAGGTCGATGGTGCCGACGGAGGCCGGCTCCCAGTCCCGGAGCAGCGTGGCGTAGGCGTCGGCGGCGCGCTCGGTCACGAAGTCGGCGAGCGGGCCGGGCGCGACGTGCCGGCGGGTCGGCTCCAGTGGGAGCGACGCGATGAGCAGCGCGGGCAGGCCCAGCGGCTCGTCGGTGGGGGTCGGCGCGTGCACGACGGGCGCGGTGGCCGGGCGTACCGGCTCGCCCTCGGCGTTCACCGGCACCGCCCAGGTCACCGACCAGGCGGGCCGCAGCCGTTCCTCGACGGGTCGGTCACCCAGCAGCGCGGGCTCCAGGGCGCCGCCGTCGGAGGCGACGCGCCAGCGCACCGTGCCGCGCGCGCTGTCCTCGACCACGACGTACGGGCCGTCCGCGCCGCGCCGCAGCGTACGGACGCCCTCGGCCGTCTCGATGACGATCTCGCCCAGGCCCGGCAGGGTCAGCAGCAGCGCGTCGTCGACGGCGGCCAGCAGACGGTGCGTCAGGTCCTCGGCGGCGCCGTCCCGCAGCGGCAGCACCACGGCGGTGTCGTACCCCTCGGGGGCCGTGCCCTCGGCGGGCAGCGGCAGCCGGAGCAGCGGTACGTGGCCGTCCCGGCGGCGCAGTTCGTTGCCCAGGCCCGGACTGTGCGCCGCGACATCCAGCGCCATCGAACGCGCCTCGGCCAGCGACCAGCGCACGCCGCCGGTCCTGCCGACCACCGCCGGTTCGTCGGTCACGGCCAGCACGGCGGCGAAGCCGACGCCGAAGCGACCGACCGCGCCCGCCGCCGCGTCACTGTCCCGCTTGGCGGAGGCGCGCAGGGTGGACAGCGACTCGACGCCCGTGGCGTCGAGCGGCGCGCCGGTGTTGGAGGCCACCAGGACCGCGTGCGTACCGTCCTCGCCCGGATGCAGCGTCAGCCGGAGCCGGCCCGGCACCCCGGCACGCGCGGCCGCGTCGGCGGCGTTCTGCGCCAGCTCGACCACGAGCCGGTCGCGGTACCCGCCGAGCGCGAGGTCCTCCTCGGCGTTGGCATCCTCGCGGAACCGGGCCGGAGAGCCGGCCCAGGCGTCCAGTACGCCCCGCCGCAACCGCGCGGCTCCGAAGGGGTCCGCACCATCGACGGGATTCCGGACGGTCGCCCTACGGCTCACGACTGCTCCCTCGCACACAGCTTCCCGCCCCGCGGCGGCTTCGCACGTCATTCTTCCGCCTCGGGTGCCCCGCGAACGGCCGGGGTACGACACGCCTCACCAACGGGCCGAGAACGAGGGGGTCCGCGACCGGGGCGCGTGTCGAGCCGTACGTCGCACCGGCGTACGCCGAGGCGGTGCGGGGCGGGCGCGCGCCGGGGTTCGGCCCTCGGCCGCGGCGGCCGGGCGTACGTCCGGCGCCACGTACGTCAGGGCGTCCCCGGCGTGCGGCGTCCCCGGCCCCGTGCCTGCGGTCGGCGGCGGCGGGCCGTCGTCCCGGTGGATCAGCTGTGGCCGAGCTCTTCGGCGGGTTCGCCCTCCGAGACGGAGCCGCCGGTGCGGTCCGGGCGGAGCGGCATGGGCTCGACGACGGTCTCGTCGATGACCGGCGGGGCCGGGCGCGGCGGCTTGGGCATCACGGCGGCCTCGGAGTGGCCGCCGCAGCCGTACGCCAGCGAGACGACCCGGCCGTCCGCCGGGGAGAACTCGTTCGCGCAGACGCCGAAGGCCTGCCGGAGCGAGCCGGCGAGCGGTACGAGGAAGCCGCAGCTCATGCAGGCGGCGGGCGCGGCCTGCGCCATCGGGGTCTTGGCGCCGTACGCCTCCTCCCAGCGGTCGGCCGCCGTGTGCAGGCCGTACCGGGAGAGCACCCGGGCACGGCCCATGCCCAGCTCCTCGGCGACCGCGGCGATGCTGCCGCGGGCCGGCACGGTGGCCTGGTGCGCGGGGGTGCCCGCGACCACGTCGGCGTCCTCGGCCTCGGCCAGCTCCGCGAGCGGGCCCCGGCGCGCCTCGGCGTCCTCGTCGGCGCTCGCGGCGGCCTCGGTGCCGGCGCTCCGCGCGGCACGTGCCGCGTCGGCGCGGTCCGCGGCGGTCGGACCGGCCGCGTCCGCGTCGGGCGAGCCGGGGGCGACGGGCGGGACGCCCACGCCGCCGTTGTCGCCGAACGTCTCGTCGGCCGCGAAGCCGGGCTCCAGCCGCAGGTCCTCGGACTCGGTGGGCAGCAGGTCGCCCGGGCCCATGTCACCGGGGCGCAGCCGCTCGCTCCACGGCACCCACTCGGGTGCCAGCAGCGCGTCGGGGCCGGGCAGGAGCACCGACTCGTCGAGCGTGACGACCTTGGCGCGGGAGGCGCGGGCGACGGTGACGGCCCAGCGCCAGCCCCGGTACCCGGGCTCCTTGCATTCGAACAAATGGGTGACGACGCGGTCCCCGTCGGCCACTGCGTCGACGTGCTCACCGACCATGCCCGGAAGGGCGGCCTCCTCGGCCGCCCCGCGGGCGAGTTCGACGGCCTCGGCGCAGAGGCGGTCGGGCGTACGGCTTCGCATCGCAGCACTCACAAGAATCGATTCTCTCTTCCACGCCGTCTCACGAGCGCGCCGGCCGGAGCCGTCCTGAACCTGTCCGGACGACCGACGGGCCGGGGCGGGCGGAGCGGACCTGGGGACCGCGTCGACGTCCGCGCCCGATCAGCCCTCCAGAAGCAGCGCGCCTATACGAACCATTCTGCGGGATCGCGGCAAGGCGCGCGGCCAAGAGCGACCGCCGGTGGCGCGCTACACACGCTACCCCTTCAATCGTGTACGACCCCCCGGCGGGAGCGGCAAATGTCACCGGCAGCCGCCACGGGCCCCTCCGCCACCCCTCGCACGCCCGGGAAGGAACCCGTGGAAACTCGTGGAAACTGGCATCACCTGGGCGAGTTGAGGGGCCGTTTCGGGCACTATGACGACGTGGCCGCCGCCAGGGCATCGACCGAGGGCAGCGGCCCGGCCCGTGGCGCGGGCCGGGCCGTCGGCCGCGCGAGCCGGGCCGCCGGGGCCGCGGTACGCCGCCCGTTCGCCGCTTCCGGGCGCGCCGTCCGCCGCGCGACACACGCGCACGGCGCGGGCGAGTCGGGCCTCGGAAAGCTGATCGAACTGCACGCGGTGAACTCCGCGGGCGACATGCTGATCACCGTCGCGCTCGCCTCGACCGTCTTCTTCTCCGTCCCCACGGACCAGGCGCGCGGCCGGGTGGCCCTGTACCTGGCGGTCACCATGGCGCCGTTCGTGCTCCTCGCACCCGTCGTCGGGCCGCTGCTGGACCGGCTGCCGCACGGGCGGCGCGCCGCGATGGCCGGGGCGATGCTGGCCCGCGCGGTGCTGGCGCTCACGATGTCGGGCGCGGTGGCCACGGGCGGCCTGGAGCTGTACCCGGCCGCGCTCGGCGTACTGGTGTCGTCCAAGGCGTACGGCGTGGTCCGTTCGGCCGTGGTGCCCCGGCTGCTGCCGCGCCGCTTCTCCCTGGTGAAGGCCAATTCGAGAGTCACCCTGGCCGGACTGCTGGCCACCGGCGTGGCGGCGCCGCTGGGCGCCGGGCTGCATCTGCTCGGCCCGGCCTGGCCGCTGTACGGCGCGTGCGCGGTGTTCGCCGCAGGCACGTTTCTCTCCTTTTCGCTGCCGCACAAGGTCGACTCGGCGCGGGGCGAGGCGCGGATTCCTCCGGCGCGGCGGGCGCGCCGCCCGCGGCCCGGGCTGCGCACCGTCGGCGGGTCCGCCCTGCGCGGCCTCCGGGCGAACTCCGCGCTGCGCGCGCTCTCCGGCTTCCTCACCTTCTTCCTGGCGTTCCTGCTGCGCGAGCACCCGCTGGGCGGGCTGAGCCCGGCGGTGTCGCTGGGGGTGGTGGCGGTGGCGGCGGGGGCCGGGAACGCGCTGGGCACGGCGGTCGGGGCCTGGCTGCGGGCGCGCGGCCCAGAGGTGATCATCGCGGTGGTGCTGACGCTGTCGTTCGGCGTGACGGTGGCCGCCGCGGTCCTCCACGCCGTACTGGCGAGCGTGATGATCACTGCCACCGCCGCCACGGCCGGGCTCTGCCAGGCGCTGGGGAAGCTGTCGCTGGACGCGCTGATCCAGCGGGACGTCCCCGAGTCCTTCCGCAACTCGGCCTTCGCCCGCTCCGAGACGGCGCTCCAGCTGTCGTGGGTGGTGGGCGGCGGGCTGGGCATCGCGCTGCCGCTGCACGGCGTCCTGGGCCTCGCCGTGGCCGCCGGCGTACTGGCCCTGGCCGCCGCCACGACCGTACGGGGGCTCCTCTCCGCGGCCCACGGGCACGGCGCGGCGCGCCCCCGTGTGGCGTGATCCCCGGGGCGTGCGCGGCGCCCCCGTGTGGCGTAACCGGCTCCACACGGAGCAGCGCGCACCGTACCCCGGCGTCGTGCGGGCCCGGCGGCCAGATAGCCTGCCCGCATGACCGCGTTCTCCTCCTCGCTCCGGGGCAAGGGCCGCCGTGCCGCCGCCGCCGCGGGCGCCGTGTCCCTGGGACTGCTCGTCCTCTCCGCCTGTGACCAGCCCACGCCGCGGGCGACCGTGACCGCCGGCCAGGACTCCGTCACGGCCGAAGCCTCCTGCTACGAGGACGGCAAGACCATCGGCGACCTCACCTCCAAGAACAAGGCGGAGCAGGCCAAGTTCGAGAAGTGCATGACGGCGAAGCCGGATCAGACGATCACCATTCACCCCGGTGACAAGGTCCGCCTCGGCGTCGAGCCGGACATGGCCGAGCAGGGCTGGATCGCCATGGCGAACGGCATGCCGGTGACCAGCCTGAGCAAGCAGACCTACACGTCGGTCGAGGGCGACCGGGTCTTCTACAACCAGCAGACCCAGCAGATGGCCGACTCCGCGACGATCTCGATCATGACGTCCAAGGGCGGCAAGTACACCGGCGTCTGGAACATCAAGCTCGAGCGCGCCTCCTCCTGAGCGCCGCTCCTGAACCGCCCGGTCACCTGATGCACATCCTGGTCGTCACCGCCGTCCCCGCCGAACGCGACGCGGTCACCGCCGCGACGGCGGGACGGCCCGAGCGCATCGCCGTGCCGGGCGGTTTCGCGTTGCACCGCACCGTGCGGTCCGACTCCCCCGGGGGCCCGTTCGCCCTCGACGCCCTCGCCGCCGGCGTGGGCCCGGCCGCCGCCGCTGCCGGCGCCGCCACGGCCCTCACGGCCGCCGCGCTGTCCCCCTCGACCTCGTACGACCTCGTCGTCTCGGCCGGCATCGGCGGCGGCTTCGCGCCCGGCGCGCCCGTCGGCTCGCTGGTCGTCGCGGAGGAGATCGCGGCCGCCGACCTCGGCGCCGAGACGCCCGGCGGCTTCCTGCCGGTCACCGCGCTCGGCTTCGGCACCGACGCGCACCGTCCGCCCGAGGACCTGGTCGCGGCCGTCGCCGCGGCCACCGGCGCGCTGCCCGGCACCGTCCTGACGGGCTCCACCGTCACCGGCAGCACGGCCCGCGCCGCGGAGCTGCTGGCCCGCCATCCGCGCGCGCTCGCCGAGGCCATGGAGGGCTTCGGCGTCGCCGAGGCCGCCGCGGCGCACGGCCTGCCCGTGCTGGAACTCCGTACGATCTCCAACCCCGTCGGCCCGCGGGACCGCGCCGCCTGGCGGATCGGGGAGGCGCTCGCCGCCCTCACCGCCGCCTTCGCCGATCTGCCGCGAGCCCTGCACTCAAGGAGCACGCCATGAGCCAGGCGCTCAAGATCGCGTTTTCGCCCTGCCCGAACGACACGTTCGTCTTCCACGCCTGGGCGCACGGCAAGGTCCCCGGCGCCGCCGCGCCCGAGGTCACCTTCGCGGACATCGACCTGACCAACGGCATGGCCGAGCGCGGCGAGCTGGACGTACTGAAGGTGTCCTACGCCGAGCTGCCCTGGGTCCTGGACGAGTACGCGCTGCTGCCCTGCGGCGGCGCGCTCGGCCGCGGCTGCGGGCCGCTGGTGCTCACCAAGGACGCGGCCACCCCGGCCGACCTCAAGGGCCGTACGGTCGCCGTGCCCAGCGAGCGCTCCACCGCGTACCTGCTGTTCCGGCTGTGGGCGGCCGACCAGGTGCCCGGCGGCGTGGGCGAGGTCCGGGTCATGCCGTTCGACGAGATCATGCCGGCGGTGCGGGACGGGCTCGTCGACGCGGGGCTGGTCATCCACGAGGCCCGCTTCACGTACCAGAACTTCGGTCTGACCTGCCTGGCCGACATGGGCGAGCACTGGGAGACCACGACCGGGCTGCCGATCCCGCTCGGCGCGATCATCGCCAAGCGGTCGCTGGGCGAGGAGAGGCTGCGCGAGCTGGCCCGGACGATCACGACGTCCGTGCGGATGGCCTGGGAGGACCCCGAGGCCTCGCGTCCCTACGTCCTGGAGCACGCGCAGGAGATGGACCCGGCCGTCGCGGACCAGCACATCGGGCTGTACGTGAACGAGTTCAGCGCGGACCTGGGCGAGGACGGCTACGCGGCGGTGCGCGGGCTGCTCACCCGTGCCGCGGCCGAGGGGCTCGTACCGCCCCTCGGCCCGGATGCGCTGAAGTTCGTATGACGGCCGGCCCCCGCGGGACCTCCCGCGGGGGTGCTTCCGGACGGCCGGTCCGCCGTCCTCAGACGTCCAGCTGGTCGGCGACGGCGCGCAGCATGCCGGCGATCTTGCCGCCGTGCGCCCTGTCGGGGTAGCGCCCGCGCTCCAGCTGCTGCGCGACGCCTTCCAGGAGAGTGGTGAGGTCCTGCACGATCGACGCGAGCTCGTCGGGCTTGCGCCGCTGGGCCGCCGCGACGGAGGGGGCGGGGTCGAGGAGGGTCACCGAAAGTGCCTGGTCACCACGTTGGCCCGCCACGACGCCGAATTCGACGCGCTGGCCCGGCTTGAGTGCGTCCACGCCGGCGGGCAGCACCGAAGAGTGCACGAAGACGTCACCGCCGTCGTCGCGGGAGAGAAAGCCGAAGCCCTTCTCGCTGTTGAACCACTTGACCTTGCCGGTAGGCACGTCTGTCCTCGTCCTCGTACTCGTCGGGAAAAATGGGGGTAGCTGCGCACACAACAGCTCTGGATAGCAATGCAGCGGGTCTGCGGACCCGCCGGCACCAAGGCTAATGGTCCGGGGCCTGGTGACAAGACGTCGCCGGGTGGTTCCTCAACGCTTCCGAGCGGGGACTTACCCTGGTCGTGTGTCTGACAATCCTCCCGTCCGGGGTGCGGCCCCGGCGGTCACCGAAGGTCCGCGCGCCGGGGACGCTCTCGTCCGGATCGGCGCGATCGTGTTCCTTATTGGCGCCTTCGCCACGCTCGCGACGATGACGCCCCTTTTCCTCGGCTCCGACCCGTTGCCGCCCGTCTTCTACTGGGTCTGCATGCTCATGGGCGCGGGCTTCCTGATCGCCGCGGCCGGAGTGCTGCGCTCGATCGCGGCGCAGCGGCGTCAGGCCCGCGAAGCGTCCGCGAGGTAGCCCTCCAGCCAGGCCGGGAAGGCGGCCAGGCCGGGCAGGACGACGTCCGCGCCGGCCTCCCGCAGCTCTTCCTCGGAGCACGGGCCGGTGGCCACCGCGACCGAGAGCGCGCCCGCCGCCCGGGCACCGCGCACGTCGCCGGTGTGGTCGCCGACGTAGACGCTCGCGCCGTACTCCCGCAGCGCCTCCGCCTTGCCCTCCGCCCACAGCGAGCCGATGACAGCGTCGGCGTTGATGCCCAGGTGCTTCAGATGCAGCTTGGCGTTGGGCTCGTACTTGGCCGTGACGACGATGGCGCGCCCGCCCACCCGTCGCCCACCACCACCCTTCGCCGGAAGGCGCTCCGCGCCTGCCCCTATCGATTGCACGGCCTCGACGGCCTCGCGCGCACCCTCCATGGCGAGCGTGCCGGTGATGGCGTGCTCGGGGTAGAGCGCGCGGTAACGGTCGGCGATCTCGGCGACCCGCTCCTCGGGGTACCAGTTGCGGATCTCCTGCTCCAGCGGCGGCCCGAGCCGGCTGGTGACGAGGTCGGTGTCGATGTACGTATCCGTGGCCGCTGAGAGCGCCGCGTAGGCGTCCTTGATGCCCGGCCGGGAGTCGATCAGGGTCATGTCGAGGTCGAAGCCGACCGTCAAGGTGTGCGTGGCCATGACAGCCATTGTGCCTCTGGCACGCACGGCCACGGTCCGTACACTTAGCGGAGCCTTACCTTCTTCCTCCGTAGGCGTACGCCTCCCCTCCGTACGCGTACACGCTCCATCTGAACACTGCGCTCCGCGGAATGGAACCGATGTCAGTCGCCCTGGCCGGCAGCCCCAGAAGCTCTCCGGCACGACGCCGCATCTGCTGGACTGCCGCAGCGTCGCTCGCACTGCTGCTCGCGGTGCTCCTCTCCCTCGCGGTGGGCAGCCGCGCGATCGCGCCCCGCGAGGTGCTCGACGCGCTCTTCTATGGAGGCGACAGCGAAGCGGCGCAGATCGTGCTGTTCCTGCGGCTGCCGCGCACCCTCGTGGGGCTGCTGGTCGGCGCCGCGCTCGCGCTGGCCGGCACGGCGATGCAGGGCATCACCCGCAATCCGATCGCGGACCCCGGTGTCCTCGGCATCAGCCAGGGCGCCTCGGCCGCCGTGGTCCTGGCCATCGCCTTCGCGGGCGTGCACTCGCTCTCCGGATACGTCGGCGTCGCCTTCTCCGGTGCCGCGCTCGCGGCCGTCTTCGTGTACGCCGTCGCCGCGCGCGGCCGCGGTGGCGCCACCCCCGTCAAGCTCGCGCTGGCCGGTGCAGCGATCAACGCGCTGCTGGTCGCGGTGACCATGGCGGTGCTGACGACCAGGTCGGCGGCGCTGGACGAGTTCCGGTTCTGGCAGGTCGGCTCGCTGACCGGCCGGGACGCCGCCGTGGCCGCCCAGATCTGGCCGTTCCTGCTGGTGGGCGCGGTGCTGGTGGTCGTCGTCGCGCGCGGCCTGGACGCCCTGGCGCTCGGCGAGGACGTCGCGAAGGGGCTGGGCCAGAAGGTCGCCACCGTACGGATCGTGGGCGGGCTCGGCGCCGCCGTGCTGACCGGCGCGGGCGTCGCGGCGGCCGGCCCGGTCGCCTTCGTCGGTCTCGCCGTGCCGCACCTGGCCCGCGCCCTCGTCGGCAGCGACCACCGCTGGGTGCTGCCGACCGCCGCGCTGATCGGCCCGGTGATGGTGCTGGTCGCCGACACCGTGGGCCGCGTCCTCTTCCCGCCCTCCGAGGTGCCGGCCGGGGTGATGACGGCCCTGATCGGCGTCCCGTTCCTGGTCACGCTGGTGCGCCGGAAGGCGGTGGCGGCATGACCTCCGCCTCCGCCACTCAGGCCCCTCCGGCTCCGATACGCCCGGCCGGCCACGCGCTGCTGCGCGCCGGCCGGACCGCCTTCCTGATCCACCGCCGGGCCGCGCTCGTCGCCGCCGTGCTCACCCTCGTGCTGGCCGCCGGCTGCGTCGCGTACCTCTCCCTCGGCGAGCACGCCGTCGCGCCCACCGAGGTGATCAAGGTCGTACTCGGGCACCCCTCGCCCGACGCGCTCGTGGTCGGCACGCTGCGGCTGCCCCGGATGTGCGTCGGGCTGCTGGCCGGCGCCGCCTTCGGCGTGGCCGGCGCGCTCATCCAGACCGTCGCGCGCAACCCGCTCGCCAGCCCCGACATCATCGGCATCACCCAGGGCGCGAGCGCGTTCACCGTCGGCGCGATGACCTTCGGCATCGGCTCGTACGCCGTCCTGCCGTACCTGTCCGTCGCGGGCGGCCTGCTCGCCGCCGCGCTGGTCTACGTCTTCGCCTGGCGCGGCGGGCTGCACGCCACCCGCTTCGTCCTCATCGGCATCGGCTTCGCCGTCGCCCTCCGCTCGGTCACCCAGCTGTTCCTGACCAAGGGCGACTACCTCGTGGCGCAGAAGGCCCAGGTCTGGATGGTCGGCTCGCTCAACGGCCGGGGCTGGGCCGAGGCCCTACCGCTCGCCTGGGCACTGCTCGTCCTGATCCCCTGCGTCCTGTGGGCGGCCCGCGCGCAGCGCACCGTCTCGATGGACGACGACACCGCGACCGCGCTCGGCGTACGGCTGGGCCGCACCCGGCTCGGCCTGGCCACGCTCGGGGTGCTGCTGGCCGCGCTGGCCACCGGCGCCGCGGGGCCTGTCGACTTCGTGGCGCTGCTGGCACCGCAGATCGCCCGCCGGCTGACCCGTACCGCGCAGATACCGCTGCTCTGCTCGGCGCTGCTGGGCGCGTGCGTCGTGGTCCTCGGCGACCTGCCGGCCCGCACGCTGTTCGCGCCGACCGAGCTGCCGGTCGGCGTGCTGACCGCGGCCATCGGCGCCCCGTACCTGATCCATCTGCTCGTGAGAGGGCACAGCGCCCGGCGCCGTGCCGCGGGAGGAAGCGCGTGACCACCATCGACGACCGCACCGCGAGCAGGCTCACCGCACGCGGGCTGACCCTCGCCTACGAGGACCGCACCGTCGTCGACGGGCTGGACCTGGACGTCCCGCACGGCGCCGTCACCGTCGTCGTCGGGCCGAACGCCTGCGGCAAGTCCACGCTGCTGCGGGCGCTGGGCCGGCTGCTGAAGCCGCGCGGGGGCGCGGTGCTGCTGGACGGTACGGACCTCGCCCGCATCCCCACCAGGAAGATCGCCCAGTCGGTCGGCCTGCTGCCGCAGACGCCCGTCGCGCCCGAGGCGATCACCGTGGCCGACCTCGTCGCCCGCGGCCGCCAGCCGCACCAGCACTGGTGGCAGCAGTGGTCGGAGGCGGACGAGCGCGCGGTCACCGAGGCGATGGACCGTACCGACGTCATCGAGCTGGCCGACCGGCCCGTCGACGCCCTCTCCGGAGGCCAGCGGCAGCGCGTCTGGATCGCCATGGCCCTCGCCCAGGAGACCGACCTGCTGCTCCTCGACGAGCCCACCACCTACCTGGACATCTCCCACCAGGTCGAGGTGCTGGACCTGGTGCGGCAGCTGAACCACGAGCGCGGCCGCACCGTCGTCGCCGTCCTGCACGACCTCAACCAGGCCGCGCGCTACGCCGACCACCTGGTGGCGATGAAGGCCGGGCGGATCGTCGCCCAGGGCCCGCCCGCCGAGACGGTCACCGCCGAGCTGGTCCACGACGTCTTCGGCCTCGACTCGGTCGTCGTCCCCGACCCTGTGACCGGCTCCCCGCTGGTCGTCCCCGGCCGGCCCTGGCAGTCCCCCGCCGACGGCTGACCGTCCCCGTCCCGGGGCCGTCCCTCGGCCCCGGGCCACCGCTCCGGGGCTTCTCCTCGGCCCCGGGCCACCGCTCCGGGGTCTCCCCTCGGCTCCGGGGCCGCTCCCCTCCGCTCCCCTCCGAAAGGCCCGCTCATGGTCTCCGTCTCCGTCCCCGTACCCCGTCCCCTCCGCGCCGCCGCCGTCCTGGCCGCGGCCACCGTCGCCCTGTCCGCCTGCGGCGCCACCGGTGCCACCGGTGGCGCCGGGTCCAAGAACGGCGGCGGCTCCTTCAAGGCCACCGACTGTCCCGCCCAGCCGAAGACCACGTGGGCGAAGCCGGCCGACGGCGCGCACACCGTGCCGACCGCCATGGGCGGCGTGAAGGTCCCCGCCGCCCCGAAGCGCGTCGTCGTCCTGGACACCGCCGAGCTGGACTCGGCCCTCACCCTCGGCGTGAAGCCGGTCGGCGCCACCCACGCCGACGTGGCCTCCGGCTTCCTGGCGTACCTGCCCAAGGACAAGGTCGCCGGGATCAAGGACGTGGGCACGATCGGCACGCCCGACATGGAGGCGATCACGGCCCTGAAGCCGGACCTCATCCTCACCAGCAAGGTCCGCGACGGGCAGCGCTACGAGCAGCTGAAGAAGATCGCCCCCACGGTGATGACCGAGACCACCGGCTACCCGTGGAAGCAGAACTTCGCCACGCACGCCGACGCGCTCGGCAAGGTCGAGGAGGGCAGGAAGACGGCCGCCGCGTACGAGAGGCACGCGGCAGAGGTCACCGATGCGCTCGGTGGCGCCGACGCGGCCGCGAAGAAGACCACCAACGTCGTGCGCTTCGTCGAGGGCGCCGACACCCGCATCTACGGCTGCCAGAGCTACATCGGCACCCTCCTGGACGACATCGGCACCGCCCCCACCGACGTGGTGAAGGACGCCAAGGACGGCCTGATGACCGAGATCGGCCCGGAGCAGATCACCCGCGCCGACGCGGACGCGGTCTTCTACTCGGCGTACGGCAGCCCCGAGAAGTCCAAGGAGAGCCAGGTAACCGGCGGCGCGCTGTGGAAGAACATGAAGGCCGTGCAGAACGGCCGCGCCTTCCGCGTCTCCGACCAGCTCTGGCTCCAGGGCATCGGCTACACCGCGGCCGACCGCATCCTAGATGAGCTGAAGCGGGACCTTACGAAGTAGGCCGGGGGCTGGCGAAGCGGGCCGGGGCCTGACGAGGGCCAGGCCCGGCGCGCTGGACCGGGCTCCGGCTGCGTGGGCCGGGGCCGGGGCCCGGTGAAGTGGACCGGGCCCGGCGAAGTGGGCCGGAGGCCGTCCGCTCACCGCGGCCCTCGCCTCCCTCACTGCGGCCCCTCGCCTCACCGCGGCCGTCGGCCCCTCATCGCGGCCCTCGCCGTATGCGCCACAGCAGGAAGAGCGCGGAGGCGACGGCCGCGACACGGACGACGACCGGGAGCGCGTCGGTCAGCACCGGACCCAGCCGGTCCTGGCCGAGCGGGTCGCCCCACTTGCCGGCGAACCGGCCCCACAGCCAGACCAGCGCCGCCACGCACACCAGCCCCGGCACGCCCAGCGCAGCGAACTTGGCCTCGGCACGCGACAGCTTGCGCGAGGAGTACGCCACGACCCAGCCGAGCGCGGCCGCGAGCCAGCTGCCGACCGCGGCACCCGCTGCCAGCAGCAGCACCGCCAGCACCAGGACCGGGCTCGGCTTCGGCCGCGGCGCCACCGCCACCGCCTCGCCGGCCCCCTCGGCAGCGGGCGCTGCGGCCGGCGCGGCGGGGGCGCCCCGCCGCCAGGGCAGCGCCTTGCCTGTCGCCTTCTTCAGCACGCCGGGCAGCCCGCCCCGCCCCGTGTCCGCCGCCTCCGTGCCGGCCGCCGGCTCCTCGGCCTCCTCCTCGTCGGTCTCCGGCGGGCGCCGTATCTCCTCGATCTCGATGCCGCCGACGAAGCCGGGCACGGTCTCCCCGGGGCCGTACGGCTCGGCCGTGCCGAACGGCTCGGCCGACACGCGCCACCAGTCCGGCTCCTCCTCGGCCGTCGCGTCCCGGCCGCCGAGCTGGTCCAGGTCCGCCAGATGCGGCGGCGGGGCGCCCTGCTGAGGCACCATCGGCTGCGCGCCACCACGGGGCGCGGGCGCCTGGCCCCCCTGCTTCGGCTGCCGCTTGAGCAGCGAGGGCAGCGCGCCCGGCCGCCGCTCCGCCGGCCCCCCGGCCGGCTCCTCCGGCACCGGCTCCTCGCCGCTGACCGCCGCCGCGACCACCGATTCGGGCGTGCCCAGCCTCGCGAGGAGGCGTTTGACGTCGCCGCCGCCCCGGCCCCGGTCCGCGTCTATCCGCGACCGCAGCCGGGCGACCAGCTCCATACGCTGCCGGGCCGTCAGGCCCCGTCCCTGCGCCAGGTCGCCCACCCGGCTCAGGTAGTCGAAGACCAGCTGATCACTCTCGATCCCCACCGAAACACCTCTGCGCCAGGCCGATTCCCGCCGCTCCGACGGTACCCCTCGCGCCGCCCCCTCCCACGCTTTTCCACAGGGGGCGGGCAGCGGCTTTTCCACAGGCGCGCGGACAAGGCTTTCCACACCCGCGCGGACAGGGGGCGGGCAGCGGTTCTCACGGGCGCGCGGGCACCGGCGCCCCACCCGCAACCATCGGCCCACCGGCCGCCAGACGGTAACGTGGGGCGAATGAGCGGCAGCAATCCGTCCCCCCGCACGCTGGCCGAGGAGTTGCGCAACCGGCCGGACGTCGACCTGTCCGCTCTGCTGCGGTCCCGGCCCGACCTGCTCAACCCCGTCCCCGGCGACCTGACCCAGCTGGCCACCCGGGCCGGCACGCGGGCCTCCGTGGTCCGCGCCGTGGAGCGGCTGGACGCCTTCGCGCTGCAGACCGCCGAGGCGCTCGCCGTCGCCCCCGACCCCTGCCCGTACGGCACGCTCGCCGGGCTGATGACGGGCGACGAGGACGCGGCCGACACCGACCCGCAGCTGCGCGCCGCCGTCGCCGACCGGCTCCCCGAGGCGCTGGCCACCCTCCGCGCCCAGGCGCTGGTCTGGGGGCCCGACGACCGGCTCCGGCTCGTCCGCACCGCCCGCGAACTCCTCGCCCCGAGCGCCACGCACCCCTCCCCCACCGGCCTCGGCCCCACCGTCGCCGAGGCCGCCTCGGGCATGTCCCCCGGCCGCCTCCAGGAGATCCTGGCCACCGCCGGGCTGCCCGCCACCCCCGATCCGGTGACCGCCGTCGCCGCGCTGGCCTCGCTCTTCGAGGACCGCGCCGCCATGGCGACGCTGCTGGACGACGCCCCCGCCGAGTCCCTGGCCGTCCTGGACCGGCTGGTCTGGGGCCCGCCGTACGGCTCCGTGACCGCGCAGCCCGCGCCGCACCTGCGCTGGCTGCTGGACCGCGGCGTGCTGCTCCCGGTGGGCGCGCGGAACGTCGTGCTTCCCCGCGAGGCCGCCCTGCACCTGCGCGCCGGGCGCGCGCACCGGGCGCCGGAGCCGCAGCCCCCCGCCCTCGCGCCTGCCACCGCGCGCGATCCGGAGATGGTGGACCGCACCGCCGCCGGCCAGGCGTTCACCGCGCTGGACACGATCGAGGAGCTGCTCAAGGAGTGGGACCTCGGCGGCCCGCCCGTACTGCGCGCCGGCGGCCTGAGCGTCCGCGACCTCAAGCGGACCGCGACAGCGCTGGACACCGGAGTGCACACCGCCGCCTTCTGGCTGGAACTGGCGTACGCGGCCGGGCTGGTGGCCTCGGACGGCGAGGCCGACGAGCAGTACGCACCCACGCCCGCCGCCGAGGACTGGCGGCAGCTGCCCGCCGAGGAGCGCTGGGTCCGGCTGGCCACCGCCTGGCTGGCCGCGACCCGCACGGCAGGCCTCGTCGGCACCGCCGACACCAAGGGCCGCACCCTCGCAGCGCTCGGCCCGCACCTGGACCGCTCCCCCGCACCCGAGGTGCGGCACCGCGTCCTCGCCCTGCTCGGCAGCGTCCCGCCCGGCACCGCCGTCCCGCAGGACGCCGTCCTGGCCCGCCTCCGCTGGGAGCGGCCGCTCCGCGCCGCCGACCGGGCCGCCGCCCCCGGCAACGCGCCGGAGAACGGCCGGACCGCCGACCACAACGCCGCCGGGAACGCGGCGCACACCGCCCCGCAGGACCTCCGCTCCCGTATCGCCCTGTGGTCCCTCCACGAGGCCGAACTCCTCGGCCTCACCGGCCGCGGCGCCCTTGCGGGCCACACCCGCGCCCTCCTGGAGACCGGCCCGGACGCCGACGACGAGAAGGCCCGCCGGGCCGCCGCCGCTGCCCTCGCCCCGCTGCTGCCCTCCCCCCTGGACCACGTCCTCCTCCAGGCCGACCTGACCGCCGTCGCGCCCGGCCCCTTGGAGCGCCCGCTCGCCGACGCCCTCGATGTGCTGGCCGACGTGGAGTCCAAGGGCGGCGCGACCGTCTACCGCTTCACGCCCGGCTCCGTACGCCGCGCCCTGGACGCGGGCCGGTCCGCCACCGACATCCAGGCGTTCCTCACCGCCCACTCCCGTACGCCGGTGCCGCAGCCGCTCGCGTACCTGATCGACGACGTGGCACGCAGACACGGCCGGCTCCGGGTGGGCGCCGCCTCCGCCTACGTACGCTGCGACGACGACGCGCTGCTGAACGAGATCCTGGCCGACCGGCGCGCCGACGGGCTGCGGTTGCGCCGCCTCGCCCCGACCGTGCTGGCCGCCCAGGCCGCGCCGGACGCCCTCCTGGAAGGGCTGCGCGCGATGGGGTACGCACCCGCCGCCGAGTCCGCCGAGGGGGACGTGGTGATCACCCGCGCGGACGCCCACCGCACCCCGCCGCGCACCGCGCCGGCGCCGGTCCCCGACGGCCCGCCGCCCCCGGACGCCACGCTGCTGGAGGCCGCAGTACGGGCCATCCGCGCGGGCGACCTCGCGGCCACCGCCGAACGCAAGCCGGGCCCGGCGGCCGCGGCGCCCGCGCCCGGCCGGCTGCCGCGCACGACGTCGGCCGAGACGCTGGCCACGGTGCAGGCGGCGGCGCTGACCAACTCGGCGCTGTGGATCGGGTACGTCAACGCCGACGGCGCGGCCAGCCAGCGCGTCATCGCGCCCGTCCGCGTCGAGGGCGGCTTCGTGACCGCGTACGACCACACCGCCGACGAGGTCCGCACATACGCGCTGCACCGCATCACGGGCGTAGCCGAGCTCGCCGACGACGCCGCTTCCTGACACCGCGGAACGCGCGCTCCCGGAATGCGGGGGCGCGCGGCTCCGAGGTGCGGGGCGCGCGTGTCTGGCTGCCGGGGCGTGCATGCCCGGCCGCGGGGCGCGCCGCTTCGGGGCCGCACTCCGGCCCGGCCCCCGCTTCGGCACGGATGCGGCACACTGGACGTTTGGCCGTACGTACGGGCGGCCGGGCCTCCCGGTGACGGCGGGCGGGCGCAGGCGAAGCGAAAGGCGAGGCGCGTGAACGGACCCCTCATCGTCCAGAGCGACAAGACGCTGCTGCTGGAGGTGGACCACGAGCAGGCGGACGCCTGCCGGCAGGCCATCGCCCCCTTCGCCGAGCTGGAGCGCGCCCCGGAGCACATCCACACCTACCGGGTGACGCCGCTCGGCCTGTGGAACGCGCGGGCCGCGGGGCACGACGCGGAGCAGGTCGTGGACGCGCTGGTGGCGTTCTCCCGCTACCCGGTCCCGCATGCGCTGCTCGTCGACATCGCCGAGACGATGTCCCGGTACGGCCGCCTCACCCTCAGCAAGGACCCGGCGCACGGCCTCGTGCTCACCACCACCGACCGCCCGGTGCTGGAGGAGATCCTGCGGTCGAAGAAGGTGCAGCCGCTGGTCGGCACCCGGATCGACCCGGACACGGTCGCGGTGCACCCCTCCGAGCGCGGCCAGATCAAGCAGACGCTGCTGAAGCTGGGCTGGCCGGCCGAGGACCTGGCCGGTTACGTCGACGGCGAGGCGCATCCGATCGAGCTGGCCGAGGACGGCTGGTCGCTGCGGCCGTACCAGCAGCAGGCCGTGGAGAACTTCTGGCACGGCGGCTCCGGCGTCGTCGTGCTGCCCTGCGGCGCGGGCAAGACGCTGGTCGGCGCGGGCGCGATGGCCGAGGCCAAGGCGACCACGCTGATCCTCGTGACGAACACCGTCTCCGCGCGCCAGTGGAAGCACGAGCTGGTGAAGCGCACGTCGCTGACCGAGGACGAGATCGGCGAGTACAGCGGTACGAAGAAGGAGATCCGGCCGGTCACCATCGCGACGTACCAGGTGCTGACGACCAAGCGGAAGGGCGTCTACCCGCATCTGGAGCTGTTCGACTCCCGCGACTGGGGCCTGGTCGTCTACGACGAGGTGCACCTGCTGCCCGCGCCGGTCTTCAAGTTCACCGCCGACCTCCAGGCGCGGCGACGGCTGGGCCTGACGGCCACGCTCGTCCGCGAGGACGGCCGCGAGTCCGACGTCTTCTCGCTCATCGGCCCGAAGCGGTTCGACGCACCGTGGAAGGAGATCGAGGCGCAGGGCTACATCGCGCCCGCCGACTGCGTCGAGGTCCGCGTCAATCTGACCGACTCGGAGCGGCTGGCGTACGCCACGGCGGAGAGCGACGAGAAGTACCGCTTCTGCGCGACGACCGGCTCCAAGCAGCAGGTCACCGAGGCGCTGGTGCGCCGGCACGCGGGCGAACAGACCCTGGTGATCGGGCAGTACATCGACCAGCTGGACGAGCTGGGCGAGCATCTGGACGCGCCGGTCATCAAGGGCGACACGAGCAACGCGCAGCGCGAGAAGCTCTTCAACGCGTTCCGCGAGGGCGAGCTGTCCGTTCTGGTCGTCTCCAAGGTCGCGAACTTCTCGATCGACCTGCCGGAGGCAACCGTCGCGATCCAGGTCTCCGGCACGTTCGGCTCACGCCAGGAGGAGGCGCAGCGCCTCGGCCGGGTGCTCCGCCCGAAGGCGGACGGCCACGAGGCGCGCTTCTACTCGGTCGTCGCGCGCGACACCATCGACCAGGACTTCGCAGCCCACCGCCAACGCTTCCTGGCCGAACAGGGCTACGCGTACCGCATCGTGGACGCCCACGAACTCCTGGCGGACGAGGGGGCGTGAGCCGCAGGGCAGAGCCCGACAAGGCGGCGGGCCCGTGACCGTCGGTCCGTGGTCAGTAGCGGTCCGATGTCAGTACCCCTCGGTACTGTGTTGAGAAGGGGCCTCGCCGCCTCCCCAATGGGGGAAGTGGGGAGCGAAACGGTACGCCTGGCGCTCGCGGCGACCAGGCACCGCACGCCTAACGCGGTGACCGAGGCGCCGGTACCCCGTCCCGGCCCGGTACCGCTGCCCGGCCTTCTGCCGCCTCCCCGCCCGGTGCCGCCGAGCGGGCCAGGGCGCCTGCCGCCACGCCGGTCAGTGCGCCGCCTCGCCAGAAGACCGCGGTGAGGAGCAGGGCCAGGCCGATCAGTGGGTACGGCGCCGCCAGTGGCTGCTGCCACCACGGGAGGGCGAGGTCCAGGTCGCCCTTGTGCGGCGTCAGCCACATCGTGCGGGCGGTGAACAGCACGGTCAGCGCCCACCAGGCCGTACGCCGCCACGCGTCCCCGCGTACGTGCGTGGCCAGTACCGCCAGCAGTGGGACGCACCAGACCCAGTGGTGGGACCAGCTGATCGGCGAGACGAGCAGCGCGGTGAGCGCCGTGCACAGCACGCCCCACGCCTCCCGGCCCGCGACCAGGCCCGTCCGGCGGGCCGCCGCCATCCCCACCACGGCCGTGAGCACGGCGGCGGCCGCCCAGACGGTGCCGGGGTGCGGGGTGTGCAGCAGGCGCGCGACGAGGCCCTGGAGCGACTGGTTGTCGACGATCCAGGCCTCGCCGACCCGGCCGGTCTCGTAGAGCCGCGCGGTCCAGAACTCCACGCTGGCGCCGGGCAGGGCGACGACGCCGAGCAGGACCGTGCCCGCGAAGCCGGCGAGCGAGACCAGGGCGGCCCGTACGCGGCCGGTGAGCAGGAGGTACACCGCGAAGAGCGCGGGGGTGAGCTTGATGCCGGCCGCGATGCCGATGGCCAGGCCCTTGCCGCGGGCGCCGTCGGGGCGGGTGAGGTCCCACAGGACGAGGCAGGTCAGCGCGAGGTTGATCTGCCCGAAGACCAGCGTCTGGTACACCGGCTCCAGCCAGAGGGCGAGCGCGGTGGCGGCGAGCAGCGACGGGACGCGGTGCGTGGCGCGCAGTCCGGCGAGGCGCGCGGAGAGGTGGATGAGCAGGGCGAGCAGCGCGACGTTGACGAGTACCGAGGCGACCTTCAGGACACCGGTCGGGAACCACGCCAGCGGTACGAACAGCAGGGCGGCGAACGGCGGGTAGGTGGCGGGGAGGTGCCACTCGGTGACCCGGAAGCCGTAGAGGTCGCCGCCGGTGAGGACGGAGTCGCCCATCGCCCGGTAGACGAGGATGTCGGAGTTCGGCATGGGCACTATCAGGTGCACCAGGCCGAGCGCGGTCAGGGACACCGCGAGCAGCGCCGCAGCGGGGAGCGTGTGGCGCGGGAGGGTGCGGGGCGGTCGAGGGGCCCGGGTGGGGACCGTACGGCCCGCCGGCGGGTCCGGCGTTTCCCGGGTGGTGCGTGGCCTGCCCACGAGGGGCGTTGTCCGCTGGATCGGCTTCCCGTCGGCGGCAGACACGCGGGTGACCCCTCCTTGTCGCCATATGCTGATTGCACCCTGTTTACAGCGACGTTAATCGATCACACACGAACTTTCGTGACGCTTTCCGGACGTCCGGATGTCAATCCTTGGGCCGTGAGGTGCCGGGGTCCGAGGACCGTGACGTATCGGGGGACCGGTCGTCGGCGTACTCGCCCAGTACGACGACGCTGAGGGCGGTACCTGCGAAGACCTTCACGGCCCGCAGGGCACTGCCCACGGGGTGCCGGTGCCCGGTGTCGTGGGCGACGGCGCGGGCGCCGTGTCTGGCACGGCCGGCCGCCTTGGGATCGGGTGGCGTGTTCAGGTAGTCGGTCATGTCTCCATGATGGGATTCACCCGGCCGCCGCACATCCGACCAAGGACCGATCCGCGTGTCGCGCGGCGTACGGCCCCGGAAGCACCGCGCGACGGCCCTCCCCTAGGGGATGCGGGGCCGTTTTAATTCGGTCGCGCGTCCATTGGGTGCTGGCTACAATCGCGCGTCTGCCCGCTTCCCGACGGCTCTCGCCGAGGAGCGCCGCCGCCCGGACGGAAACCGGCCGGCCCCCAGACCACCGCAGCTGCCCGGAGGCGAAGCCGTGCCCTCGCACGCCCAGGACCAGAAAGCCGAGACGACCGAGCACCACGAGAACGACCCCCTGGAGCGCGAACGACGGCACCTCGCCGCTTCCCGTTCCGCGCTCCGTGCCATGCGCGCGGACGCCGAATCGCTGAACATCAAGGACGTCGCGGCGAACTGGGTCAACGCCCAGGTGCTTCAGGGCGAGATCGACGCCCGTATCAAGGCGCTCGCCGACCTCTCCCACACGCCGCTCTTCTTCGGACGGCTGGACTACCTGCACGCGCCGGGGACGGAGCTGGCCGAGGGGCCATCGAAAGGGGCGGCGCGGAGCGCCTCCGGCAAGGGCGGTGGCGGGCGACGGGAGGGCGAGGACTTCTACATCGGGCGGCGGCACGTCCACGACGCCGACGGCGACCCGATGGTGATCGACTGGCGCGCGCCGGTCTCCCAGCCGTTCTACCGGGCCTCCAAGAAGGACCCGATGGGCCTGCGGCTGCGTCGCCGCTTCGGGTACACCGGCGGCGAGCTGACCGCGTACGAGGACGAGCACCTCACCGACCCGGCGGAGGCCGAGCAGACCTCCAAGCTGCTCCAGACGGAGATCGAGCGGCCGCGCGTGGGTCCGATGCGGGACATCGTGGCCACCATCCAGCCCGAGCAGGACGAGATCGTCCGGGCCGGGATCGGCGGCACTGTCTGCGTCCAGGGAGCGCCCGGTACGGGGAAGACCGCCGTCGGCCTGCACCGGGTCGCGTACCTCCTCTACGCGCACCGCGAGCGGCTGGCGCGCGCGGGCACCCTCGTCATCGGGCCCAACAAGTCCTTCCTGCACTACATCGAGCAGGTGCTGCCCGCGCTGGGTGAGCTGGAGGTCAAGCAGGCCACGGTCGACGACCTCGTCGCGCATGTGGAGGTGCGCGGCACGGACGACGCCGCGGCCGCCATGGTGAAGGGCGACGCGCGGATGGCGGAGGTGCTGCGCCGCGCCGTGCGCGCGCACGTCACGATGCCCACCGAGGGATGCGTGGTGGTCCGCGGTTCCCGCCGCTGGCGCGTGCCCGCGTACGAACTGGAGGAGATCGTCACGCAGTTGCTGGACCGCGGCATCCGGTACGGCGCGGGCCGGGAGGCGCTGCCGCACCGTATCGCGCACGCCGTGCTCGTCCAGATGGAGCGGGCCGGCGAGGCGCCCGACGACCGGGTGCAGGACGCGGTCGCCCGGAACGCCGCGGTGAAGGCGACGGTCAAGGAGATCTGGCCGCCGGTGGACCCGGCCAAGCTGGTGCTGCGGCTGCTCAGCGACGCGGACTTCCTCGCCGAGCACGCCGACGGCGTCCTCACCGACGAGGAACAGAAGACCGTCCTGTGGACCAGGCCCGCCCGCGGCGTCCGCAGCGCCAAGTGGTCACCGGCCGACGCCGTCCTCATCGACGAGGCGCGCGACCTGGTGGAGCGTACGCACTCGCTGGGGCACGTGGTCCTGGACGAGGCGCAGGACCTCTCCCCCATGCAGTACCGGGCCGTGGGGCGCCGCTGTTCGACGGGTTCGGCGACCGTGCTGGGCGACATCGCCCAGGGGACGACGCCGTGGTCGACGGACACCTGGGAGGAGGCGCTGACGCACCTGGGCAAGCCGGGCGCCGAGGTCGAGGAGCTGACGCAGGGCTTCCGTGTGCCGCGTGAGGTGATCGCGTACGCCTCTCGGCTGCTCCCGGCGATCGCGCCGGACCTCTCCGAGGCGACCTCCATCCGTGAGTCGCCGGGCGACTTCGGGATCCGTCCGACGACGGCGGAGGCGCTGGACGCTGCGGTGGTCGGGGCCTGTCGCGACGCGCTGGCGCGGGAGGGTTCCATCGGTCTGATCGCCGCCGAGCCCCGTATCCCCGCCCTGCGTGCGGCGCTGGCCGAGGCGGGCCTGGCCACGCTGGAACCGGGCGAGGAGACCTCGGCGGACGCCCGGCTCACGCTCGTGCCCGCCACGCTCGCCAAGGGTCTGGAGTACGACTACGTGGTGCTGGACGAGCCGGCGGCGCTGGTGGACGCCGAGCCCGACCACCGGACCGGCCTGCGCCGCCTGTACGTCTGCCTCACCCGTGCCGTCTCGGGGCTGACGATCGTGCACGCGGCGCCGCTGCCGGAGGAACTGGCGGGCTGACGGGCCCGTCGGCCCCGGCCGAGACCCGGGGCCGAGCCCTCGGCGGGAGCGGGCCCCGGCAGCCCCGGTCCCCCGGCGGGCGTGGGCCGCTCAGCTGTCGATTGCCGTGCGCCAGGTCTCGACGGCGGCCGGGGCGACCGGCGCGGACCAGCCGTGCGGGCGGGCCGCGCCGCCGATGTGGAAGGCGGTGACGCCGGCGGCCCGGAGGCGGGGCACATGGCCGAGGGCGAGGCCACCGCCCGCCATGATCTGCGGGTCGTACCCCGGTTCGCCGGAGGCGGCACGGGCCGCCTCGGCCAGGAGGACCGACAGCCCGTCGTCGACGCCGGCGGGCGAGCCCGCGGTGAGGTAGGTGTCCAGGCCCGGCCGGCCGTCGAGGCGCTTGCGCAGGCCGTCGCGGTCGGCGGCGCGGTCGATGGCGCGGTGGAAGGTCCAGCGGCAGCCGTCGATCACCTCGGCCAGCCGGTCCAGCGCCGCGAGGTCGGGCCCGCCGTCCTCGGCCAGGAAGCCGAGCACGAACTCCTCGGCGCCCTCGGCCCGGAGGGCCGCGGCTTCGGCGCACAGCGCGTCGAACGTACGGGCGTCGCCCGCCGCGAAGCCGTCCGCCGCGCGCAGCATGACGCGCAGCGGGATGCCGACGGCGGCCCGCACTGCGGCGACGGTCTCGCGCGGCGGGGTCAGCCCGTCGGCGGCCATGTCCGTGACCAGTTCGAGGCGGTCCGCCCCTCCGGCCTCGGCCGCGGCGGCGTCCGCGGCATCGAGCGCGATCACCTCAAGGATTGGTCTAGACATGTGCTCAAGAGTGCCACACACGGCAGGCCACCGCTACGGAGCGACACCGATACGGCGCGAAAGCGATCCGGCGGAATCGTCCCGGACACGCCACCGATCGGCGCGGATCACTGTGGTGGGGCCTCAGGTCCGGATGCGCACAATGGGCGTATGGCTTCCTCTCCGACGGACACCGCAGACCGCACGGACGCGGGCGACCTCCTGCGCCGCCGCTGGCACGACGCCGTTCTGGCGCTCCGGGACGCCGGTACCGCCGCGTCCGCCATGCCGGACCCCGCTCCGTACGCCGACAACCTGCTCGCGCGCTGGGCCGAGCCGCAGCGCCGGTACCACACGACCGCCCATCTGACCGCCGTGCTGGACCGGATCGACGAACTCGCCGCGCACGCGGCCGAGCCGGATGCCGTACGGCTCGCCGCGTGGTTCCACGACGCCGTCTACCGGCCGGACCGGTCCGAGAACGAGGAACGCAGCGCCGCGCTGGCCGAACGGGCGCTGCCGGAGCTGGGGATCGACGCCGAGCGCACGGCGGAGGTCGCGCGACTGGTGCGGCTCACGGTCACGCACGATCCCGCGGAGGACGACAGCAACGGCGAGGTGCTGTGCGACGCGGACCTGGCGGTGCTGGCCGGGGCGCCCGAGCAGTACGCCGCGTACGCCGCTGCGGTGCGGGAGGAGTTCGGGTTCGTGCCGGACGAGGCCTTCCGCGCCGGGCGGGCCGACGTCCTGCGGCAGCTGCTGGCGCTGCCGCGGCTGTTCCGTACACCGGTGGGGCACGACAGATGGGAGCGGCTGGCCCGGCGGAACCTCAGCACGGAGCTCGACCTTCTGACGTCATGAGGGCGACGACCGGGGCGGGGCGGAGGCGCCAGGGTCCGGGGCGCACCGCACACACGTTCATCTCTCCTCGCGCAGCCGGCTCAGCGGCGCTCGCCCCGGCTGCGCGCGTTCGCCAGCGCCGTACGGGCGGCGAGCCGTTCGCGCGGAGTGGCCTCCCGGGCATCGGCCGGCGGGCAGTCCCATTCGCGGCCGCCCCCCGGCGGGCGCAGCTGCACGTAGGGCCCTTCGTGTCCCATCACCTCCCCGATCCTGCCGAACCGGGTGTCGACCACGTACGACCCCTTCGCCGGGAGCGTCACCGGGTACCTCATCTCTCCGGTCGCTGACCTCACTGCGCCTCACCGCGCCTCACTGCGCCTAATCGCGCTCCGTCGCGCCTCACTGGTTGTGTCTATATGGTGACGGTCCGGGGTTAAGCTTGACAGAGGGTGACATCCAACAACACCAGGTGCACGACAGGGAGTGGGCCATGCCGAAGCCGAAGCAACTGGACGCATCGGAATCACCGAGGGCGCTCTACGGCGCCGAGCTGCGATTCAAGCGGGAGAGAGCAGGGCTGACGCAGGCCGAGCTCGGGGCACCCATGTTCGTCAGCGGGTCGTTCATCGGCCAGCTCGAATCGGGCGCACGACGTATGCAGACGGAGTACGCACGACGGATCGACGAGATCCTGGACACCGACGGGTTCTTCGCACGGAATGCCGAGGCCGCCCAGCGCTCGCGCTATCCGGAACACTTCGCGGACGCCGTCGAGGTCGAGTCCTTAGCCCTGTCGATCAGGGAGTACGCACCCCTGCTCGTCCCGGGGCTGCTGCAAACGGAGGAATACGCGCGAGCCGTGTTCCGCGCGGTGCATCCGGTGGCTCCCGAGGAGGTCATCGACAACCTGCTGTCGGCGCGGCTGGACCGCGCCCGCATCCTCGACAATCCAACAACCCCGTTGTTCTGGGCGGTACTCGACGAGAACGTGCTGCGCCGCCCGGTGGGCGGTCCGGCCGCGATGCACGCCCAACTCACCCATATAGCCGCGCTCATGCGTCGAAATCGCGTCATCGTGCAACTGCTGCCGTACTCGGAGGGCGCCCACGCCGGTCTCGAAGGTTCGCTGAAGCTGATGACATTCGCAGATGCACCGCCCGTCGCGTACCTACAAGGCCTTGAAACAGGTCAGATGTTGGATGAGCCTTTGCGTGTGGAACGGTACGGCCTGGCTTACGATCTCGTCCGGGCCGCTGCACTGTCACCCGAAGCGTCCCTCGTTCAGATCGAGTTGGCGGCGAAGGAATTCCACGATGATCACGGATAACGACACGTTCCACCCGGCGCGGTACCGCGCCGTTCCCGGCGCGGGCCACGGTGCGCACAGCACCGCGGCCCGCCGCCCGTCGGGCCACGCGCTCGACCTCTCCGCCGTCCGCTGGCGCAAGAGCAGCTACAGCGGCGGCAGCGGCGGCGACTGCGTGGAGATGGGCTACGGCGCCCCCGGCGCCGTCCCGGTGCGCGACAGCAAGATCCCTTGGGGCCCGGCGATCGTCGTGCCGCCGGCCGCCTGGTCGGCGTTTGTCACGGCGGTGCGGGACGGCGCGCTGGACGGGGCCGCCGGCGCCTGATGACCGCCGGGACGGGACGCGGCGGGTAACAGCCGCGTCACCTGCCGATGAAGACGGCCGTACGGGCCGATGACGGTCACTTCGGCGCGGACCCGCCGGGAATGTCATGCCTGTTCACACTGTTCATGCGTGTCATGCCTGTCCCTTCCACTCGCGCCGAACGCGCCCGAATGCCCCTCGCCGTCTACATCCTCGGCCTGTCCGTCTTCGCTCTCGGCACGAGCGAGTTCATGCTCTCCGGAATCCTCCAGCCACTGGCCCGGGACATGGACGTCTCCATCCCGCAAGCCGGACTGCTCGTCTCGGCTTTCGCGATCGGCATGGTGGTCGGCGCACCGACGCTGGCCGCCGCCACCCTCCGCCTGCCGCGCCGTACGACGCTGATCGCGCTCCTCACGGTCTTCGGTCTCGGCCAGGTCGCGGGCGCCCTCGCGCCTTCGTACCCCGTGCTGTTCGTCTCCCGTGTGGTCAGCGCGCTGGCCTGCGCGGGCTTCTGGGCGGTCGGCGCGGCGGTGGCCGTCTCGCTCGTGCCCTTCACGGCGCGCGCCCGCGCGATGGCCGTGATGGTCGGCGGTCTCAGCATCGCCAACATCGCGGGGGTGCCGGCCGGTGCGCTGCTCGGGCAGACGGCCGGCTGGCGCGCCGCGTTCTGGGGTGTGGCGGCCCTCTCCGCGATCGGCCTCGTGGGCGTGATCGCCCTCGTGCCGCGCACGGAGGTGCCCACGGGTGAGGACCGCCCGCAGCTCCGCCGTGAGCTGGCGATCTACCGGGACAAGCAGGTCTGGCTGTCGCTCAGCGCCACCGCGCTGAACGCCGCCGCGGTCTTCGCGCTGTTCTCGTACCTCTCCCCGCTGCTCACCGACGCCGCAGGGCTCGCCGAGAGCTGGGTGCCCACGGTCCTGGCGCTGTTCGGTGTCGGCGCGCTCATCGGTACATACATAGGCGGCCGGGTCGCCGACGCGCACCTCTTCCCGACCCTCTTCGGCGGCATCGCCGCCTCCACCGTCGTCCTGGCGGCGCTCGCGCTCACCGCGCACAACTCCGTGGCCGCCATCGCGCTTTCGCTGATGCTGGGCGTCACGGCGTTCGCCACGGCACCGGCCCTGAACGCCCGGATGTTCAACGTGGCCAACGCCGCGCCCACGCTGGCCGGGGCCACCACGACGGCCGCCTTCAACATCGGCAACACCCTCGGCCCGTGGCTCGGCGGCCTGGTCATCAGCGCGCACTGGGGCTACCCGGCCGTGGCGTGGACCGGCGCGGCACTGGCGGCCGCCGCGGTCGTCACGACCGCCCTCTCCTACCGTGCGCAGCGCTCGGCGAGCCCCTCCCGCCTCGTCGCCTCCTCGGACGAACCGGGCACCCACGAGCCCGCTGCCTACGAGACTGCCGCCCACGAGCCTGTTGCCGACGAAGCGGGGGCGGACGAGCGGGGCGCGGCGACGGGCGCGAAGCACCTCTGAGGGCGAGCGCCTGCTCCGCATGCGGGGCGGGCGCCTGCTTCGTATCCGTAGGGCGGACCCCGCTGCGTATCCGTAGGGCTCACGCCCGCCACGTAGGCGCCCGGCGCCCGGCGTCCGGGGGCGGGTTCAGTGCCGCCGGTGTTTCGGCCGGCGCAGCCCCGCCGCCGTGAGCCGGCGCACCAGTTCCTTGCTGCCGATCTCGACCGCGCCGGCCCGTACGGCGTCGGCGTACCGTTCCGCCGGCAGGTCGTAGTGATCGCGCTCGAAAGCGCGGCGCGGCGCGCCGAGGCCGGCGGCGAAGGCGTGCAGCTCCTCGAACGACACGTCGCTCACCAGATGCGACCACAGCCGGCCGTGCCCCGGCCAGGTCGGCGGGTCGATGTAGACCGTCACCCCGGGCCCCTCAGCGCCCCGCGGTGCCGAGCGAGCCGACACGGGCCACCGAGACCGCCGTCTTCGCGCAGACCCAGTGCGGGTCGGGCCCCAGCTCCGGCTCCACGTCCAGCGCGTGCGGGTCGCCGCCGTCGGTGCACACCGGGCACAGCGGCCAGCGGCCGTACCGCTCCAGCAGCGAGTCCTGGACGTCCTGGGCGACGAGCCCGGCGACGAATTCGATCCCCTCCGGCCACTGCTCCACCCACCACCGCCGGTGCGCGACCGCGTCCTCCACCATCGAGACGATGTCCGCGTCGGCGACCTCGTCCGCCATCAGATCCGCGATCACCAGGGCCCGTGCCGCGTGCAGCGCCTGTTCCAACTCCATACGCCCATTGTCGCGCGTACGCGCCGGAGCCCCACACGCGTTCCCGTCCACCGACCGGCCCCAAGTTGTCCACAGGCCACGGAAAGGTATTGACGCCGCGTACAGCTGAAATTACTTTTCAATGGTGAGCGCGAAATTGAAGGAAACTTTCAGCAGCAGCCCCGGCGACCGCCCCACTCCCCGAACCGGTCCCGGCGCCGCCCGCCGCCCCCAGCCGGACCGGACCCCGCCCGCCCCCGCGGCCCTCGCCGCCAAGGTGCGCACGCTGGCGCCGTCCATGACCCGCTCCATGCAGCGGGTCGCGGAGACCGTCGCCGCCGACCCGGCCGGCTGCGCCGCGCTCACCGTCACCGGCCTCGCCGAACGCACCGGCACCAGCGAGGCCACCGTCGTCCGCACCTCCCGCCTGCTGGGCTACCCCGGCTACCGCGACCTGCGGCTGGCGCTCGCGGCCCTCGCCGCGCAGCAGGCCACCGGCCGGGCGCCCGCGGTCACGGCCGACATAGCGGTCGACGACTCCCTCACCGACGTGGTCACCAAGCTCGCGCAGGAAGAGCAGCAGTGCCTCGCCGACACCGCGGCCGCGCTGGACACCACCCAGCTGGAGGCGGCCGTGGCCGCGCTCGCCGGCGCCCGCCGCATCGACGTCTACGGCATCGGCGCCTCCAGCCTCGTCGGCCAGGACCTGGCACAGAAGCTGCTGCGCATCGGCCTGATCGCGCACGCCCACGCCGATCCGCACCTCGCCGTGACCAACGCCGTCCAGATGCGGACCGGCGACGTCGCCATCGCGATCACCCACTCCGGGCGCACGACCGACGTCATAGAGCCGCTGCGGGTCGCCTTCGACCACGGCGCGACGACGATCGCCATCACCGGCCGCCCGGACGGCGAGATCGCCTCCTACGCCGACCACATACTCACCACCTCCACCGCCCGGGAGAGCGAGCTGCGCCCGGCGGCCATGTCGTCCCGTACGAGCCAGCTGCTCGTCGTCGACTGCCTCTTCGTCGGCGTCGCCCAGCGCACGTACGAGACGGCGGCGCCCGCCCTCTCCGCCTCCTACGAGGCCCTGGCGCACCGCCACTCCCCCCGCCCCCGCTGACCCGCCCGCACGCACCACCCGCCCCACCCCCTGCCGTACCGGGAGACCCCCACACCATGACTTCCACCGCTGACCACGCCGAGCTGCGGGCCCAGTTGGAGACCCTCACCACCGAGGCGTTCCGGCCGGAGCTCGCCGAGATCGACCGCATGTCCACCCTGGACATCGCCCGCACGATGAACGGCGAGGACGCCACCGTCCCGGCCGCCGTCGCCGAGCAGCTGCCGCGGATCGCCGCCGCCATCGACGGCACGGCGGCCCGCATGGCCCGCGGCGGCCGGCTGATCTACGCCGGGGCCGGCACGGCGGGCCGGCTGGGCATCCTCGACGCCAGCGAGTGCCCGCCCACCTTCAACACCGACCCCGAAGAGGTCATCGGGCTGATCGCGGGCGGCCCGCCCGCCATGCTCACCGCCGTGGAGGGCGCCGAGGACAGCAAGGACCTGGCCGCCGCCGAGCTGGACGCGCTCGCCCTGACCGCCGACGACACGGTGGTCGGCATCTCCGCCTCGGGCCGCACGCCGTACGCCATCGGCGCCGTCGAGCACGCCCGCGCCCAGGGCGCGCTGACCATCGGCCTGTCGTGCAACACCGGCTCCGCGCTCGCGGCCGCCGCCGACCACGGCATCGAGGTCGTCGTCGGCCCCGAGCTGCTGACCGGCTCCACCCGCCTGAAGGCCGGTACGGCCCAGAAGCTGGTGCTGAACATGCTCTCGACCATCACGATGATCCGGCTGGGCAAGACCTACGGAAACCTGATGGTCGACGTCCGGGCGTCCAACGACAAGCTGCGGGCCCGGTCCCGGCGCATCGTCGCGCTGGCCACCGGCGCGTCCGACGCGGAGATCGAGGACGCGCTCACCGCCACCGACGGGGAGGTGAAGAACGCCATCCTGACCATCCTCGGCTCCGTGGACGGCCCGACCGCGGCCCGCCTGCTCGCCGCCTCCCAAGGACACCTGCGCGCCGCCCTCCAGGCCGCAGCCCGGGAAGGCTGACCGGGGCGCCCCGCCCAGGACGGCCGACCGCCCGCCCGCGCACTCCCTCCGGGAGCGGCGCCCTCTCTCCCCCCCTCGCGCGACGACGCGCACCCTCCGACAGAACAGCGCCTGCACATGACCTCTGCATCTCCCCAGGGGAACTCCGGCTCCCCGGACAAGAACCGCGCCACCGCCGCCGCGCTCCTGCCCCTCGTGGGCGGCGCTGCCAACATCACGTCCGTCGCGCACTGCATGACCCGGCTCCGCCTCGGCATCAAGGACCGCTCGTTGGTCCAGGACGACGCCCTGAAGGCGCTGCCGGCCGTCATGGGAGTGGTCGAGGACGACACCTACCAGATCGTGCTGGGCCCCGGCACGGTCGCCCGCGTCACGCCCGTCTTCGAGGAACTGGTCGAGGAGGAGCGGACGGCAGCCCCCGAGCCGCAGGCGACCGGGCCCGCACCGGCCGCCGGCACCACCGGAGCCGCCGCCCCGACCAGCCCGACCGGCTCCTCCCACCCCTCCGGCTCGTCCGACGGACCGGGGGCACCCGGCGACCCCGCCCCCCTCACCCCCCTCACCGCCGACGAGCTGGCCGCTCAGGGCGCCGCGATCAAGGCCCGACGGAAGGCGGCGAACGCCACCCCCTTCAAGCTGTTCCTCCGCCGGATCGCCAACATCTTCGTCCCGCTGATCCCGGCCCTCATCGGCTGCGGCATCATCGCCGGCATCAACGGCCTGCTGACCAACCTCGGCTGGCTGCCGGCCCTGGTCCCCGCGCTGACCGCCATCGCCTCCGGCTTCATGGCGCTGATCGCGGTGTTCGTCGGCTTCAACACGGCGAAGGAGTTCGGCGGTACGCCGATCCTCGGCGGCGCGGTCGCGGCGATCATCGTCTTCCCGGGCGTCGCGAACATCACCGCGTTCGGCCAGAAGCTCTCCCCCGGCCAGGGCGGCGTCCTCGGCGCGCTCGGCGCCGCCGTACTGGCGGTGTACATCGAGAAGTGGTGCCGCAAGTGGGTCCCCGAATCGCTGGACGTCCTGGTCACCCCGACCCTCACCGTTCTGCTCACCGGGCTGGTGACGATCTTCGGCCTGATGTACGCCGCGGGTGAGGTCTCCTCCGCGATCGGTACGGCCGCCAACTGGCTCCTCGCCCACGGCGGCGCGCTCGCCGGCTTCGTCCTCGGCGGTCTCTTCCTGCCGCTGGTGATGCTCGGCCTGCACCAGGCCCTCATCCCCATCCACACCACCCTCATCGAGCAGCAGAGCTATACGGTCCTGCTGCCGATCCTGGCCATGGCCGGCGCGGGCCAGGTCGGCGCGGCCGTCGCCGTCTACCTCCGCCTCCCCCGCAACGGCTCCATCCGTACGACGATCAAGTCCGCCCTCCCCGCCGGCTTCCTCGGCGTCGGCGAACCGCTGATCTACGGCGTCTCGCTCCCGCTCGGGCGGCCGTTCATCACCGCCTGCGTCGGCGGCGCGTTCGGCGGCGCCTTCGTCGGCCTCTTCAACCAGCTCGGCACGGCCGTCGGCTCCACCGCCATCGGCCCCTCCGGCTGGGCCCTCTTCCCCCTCCTCAAGGGAAACCACGACCTGGGCACGACGGCGGTCATCTACGCCGTGGGCCTCCTCGCCGGCTATGTCGTCGGCTTCCTGGCCACCTACTTCTTCGGCTTCAGCAAGCAGATGCTCACCGACCTGAACACCGACACCACCCGCGCTCCGGTGGCCGGCGGCACCGCCCCCGGCACGTCCGCCACCGGCGGCGACACCGCCGCGGCCAAGGCCCCGGCGGCCGTATGACCCCTCCGCACTGAGCGGCACAGCAGCTCACATCAGGGTGCCGGGAGGGGGAGCCCCGTCCCGGCACCCTGGCTACCCGTTGCCGGCGGCCGTCCGCAGGAAGCGCACCAGCTCCTGCACGTCATACCCGAGACGCGGACCGCGCTCGGCGGCCATCAGCAGCAGTTGCCCGACGATCTCCGCGCCCCGGCCGTCGGTTCCGTCCTCACACCACTCGTCCAGCTTCTCGATACCGAGGCCGGACATGAGCAGCCCGTGCTCGGCACGGATCTCGGCACACACCTCGGCAACCGCGTCGAGGAGTCCGTCGCCGGGCCGCTCGCAGCACAGGGCCAGGTAGCCGCCGAGGTTCCGCACCTCACGGCCTTCGGGCGGCCGGGCTTTGAGCGTGTCGTAACGACGATCGTCGACTCCCGGCTGTTCGCCGGGCGGACAGTGGATCAGCCGGAACCGTTGCCGTCCGCGGCCGGTGGGTCTGGAGACCGAACGCCTCATGCGCGAGCGCGCCTGCCCCTCGTAGGTATCGGCCCGGACCGTGACCGTGCGGGTCCCGTCCGTCCCGGCAGCGGCGTACTCGCCGGTCGCCTCGTCCTTCTCGAACCTGATCGAAAGACCCATGGCGGCACCGTCCCACCCACCACCGACAACAGCGGCTGACCCGAAGGAGCTCGGCCCGCCCGCCGCGCCCCGGAAAACGCCCGAGGGCGGCACCCCCGTGATGGGGGTGCCGCCCTCGGTTCGTACAGCGATGAACAGCTGATCCGTTCCCGGAAGGGGGGATCAGAAGTCCATGTCACCGCCCGGCATGCCGCCCGGGGCGCCGCCCGCGGCGGCCTTCTCCGGCTTGTCGGCGATGACGGCCTCGGTGGTGAGGAAGAGCGCCGCGATGGAGGCGGCGTTCTGCAGCGCGGAGCGGGTGACCTTGGCGGGGTCGATGATGCCCTCGGCGATCATGTCGACGTACTCGCCGGTCGCGGCGTTCAGGCCGTGACCCACGGTCAGGTTGCGCACCTTCTCCACCACGACGCCGCCCTCAAGGCCGCCGTTGACGGAGATCTGCTTCAGCGGGGCCTCCAGGGCCAGCTTCACAGCGGCGGCACCGGTGGCCTCGTCACCCTCGAGCTCGAGCTTCTCGAAGACCGAGGAAGCCTGCAGCAGGGCGACGCCACCGCCGGCGACGATGCCCTCCTCGACGGCCGCCTTCGCGTTGCGAACGGCGTCCTCGATGCGGTGCTTGCGCTCCTTGAGCTCCACCTCGGTCGCGGCACCGGCCTTGATGACCGCAACACCGCCGGCGAGCTTCGCCAGGCGCTCCTGCAGCTTCTCGCGGTCGTAGTCGCTGTCCGAGTTCTCGATCTCGGCGCGGATCTGGTTGACGCGGCCCTGGACCTGGTCGCTGTCGCCGGCACCGTCGACGATGGTGGTCTCGTCCTTGGTGATGACGACCTTGCGGGCGCGGCCGAGCAGGTCGAGACCGGCGTTCTCCAGCTTGAGGCCGACCTCCTCGGAGATGACGGTGCCACCGGTGAGGATGGCGATGTCGCCGAGCATGGCCTTGCGGCGGTCACCGAAGCCCGGGGCCTTCACGGCGACGGACTTGAAGGTGCCACGGATCTTGTTGACGACCAGGGTCGACAGGGCCTCGCCCTCGACGTCCTCCGCGATGATCAGCAGCGGCTTGCCCGACTGCATGACCTTCTCCAGCAGCGGAAGGAGGTCCTTCACGTTGGAGATCTTGGAGTTGACGATCAGGATGTACGGGTCGTCGAGCGACGCCTCCATACGCTCCATGTCGGTGGCGAAGTACGCCGAGATGTAGCCCTTGTCGAAGCGCATACCCTCGGTGAGCTCCAGCTCCAGACCGAAGGTCTGGGACTCCTCGACGGTGATGACGCCTTCCTTGCCGACCTTGTCCATGGCCTCGGCGATGAGCTCACCGATCTGGGTGTCGGCCGCGGAGATGGAGGCGGTGGAGGCGATCTGCTCCTTGGTCTCCACGTCCTTCGCCTGCTCCAGCAGGGCGGCGGAGACGGCCTCGACGGCGCGCTCGATGCCGCGCTTCAGGGCCATCGGGTTGGCGCCGGCCGCGACGTTGCGCAGGCCCTCGCGGACCAGGGCCTGGGCCAGGACGGTCGCGGTCGTCGTGCCGTCACCGGCGACGTCGTCCGTCTTCTTCGCGACCTCCTTGACCAGCTCGGCGCCGATCTTCTCGTACGGGTCCTCGAGCTCGATCTCCTTGGCGATGGACACACCATCGTTGGTGATCGTGGGGGCGCCCCACTTCTTCTCAAGGACGACGTTGCGGCCCTTGGGGCCAAGGGTGACCTTGACGGCGTCGGCGAGCTGGTTCATCCCGCGCTCGAGACCGCGCCGTGCCTCCTCGTCGAACGCGATGATCTTGGCCATGTGAAGTGGTCCTCCCGGACAGGGGTGGAAACGCAGTGGACCGCGCTGGTGCCCGCGACGGACGGCCTGCAACCCCGTGGTTCCCTGCCCCACCGGGCCGCGGACCTCACCGGCCCGATCCGAAGTTCTGTCACTCTCACCTTCAGAGTGCTAACGCAATGATTAGCACTCGACCCCCTCGAGTGCAAGCGCCCAAGCAAGGCTGCAGGCTCGAGCGGCGACCACGCAAGAGGCCCGGGGCACACACGCGCCCGCGCACAACAGAAGGTCCGCACCCCCGTCAGGGAGCACGGACCTCCGTACGCTGCAGTCGGTCGGCGCTTCAGCCGGCCACGCGAACCATGTCCGCCTGCGGCCCCTTCTGGCCCTGCGAGATCTCGAACTCGACCCGCTGGCCTTCCTCAAGGGTGCGGTAACCGTCCATCTGGATCGCGCTGTAGTGGACGAAAACATCCGCACCACCGTCGACCGCGATGAAGCCGTACCCCTTCTCCGCGTTGAACCACTTGACGGTGCCCTGAGCCATTCCTAACTCCCCTATTGCTGGCCCTTGCGCAGGACCGCACTCCGCGGACCCGGGTCAGACCTCACCCCCAAGGAGGGTGTGCGCCGGAACGCGTCGACCGCCGCTGAATGTATCTGGACCGATGCCCAGCGCAACAGGTCAATCGGACGAGAATTCTGCCCACGACCATTCGCCGATATCCGGCGAAGTCTCAACAATTCTGGGCAAGCCGGGCCGGGCATAGCTCATCAACACGACAAATTGCGCACACACTTTGAGCACATCTTGTCGTGTTCTCATATGCGTCGGGCACGCGCGAGAAGAGGATTCACCTCAACTGTATCGCCTTTAACGACATGGAATCGCCCCGTCCGCTTCTAATGCGGACGGGGCGATTCCGGGGTGCGCATCCCGTCATTCACGAGACGGTGCACAAGGGGCGCGCACAGGGCGCACAAAGGGGCGTACAGCCGCTTTTCAGCAGCCGCCGGCCACCGCGGGAATGATCGAGACGCTGGCGCCGTCCGGCGTCGCGGTCTCCAGACCACCCTCGAAGCGCACGTCGTCGTCGTTGACGTAGACGTTCACGAAGCGGCGCAGCTTGCCCTGGTCGTCCAGGACGCGGGCCGCGATGCCGTTGTGGTTCTTCTCCAGGTCCTGGATGACCTCGGAGAGCTTCGCGCCCTCGGCGGGGACCTCGGCCTGGCCGCCGGTGTAGGTGCGGAGGATGGTGGGGATGCGGACGTTGACGCTCATGGTGTTTCTCTGCCTTCCGGGTTCAGGGGCGACGGGTACGGGGCCGCGCTGCGGCCGGGAGCCGGGGCTCAGCCGAGGCCGGCCTCGCGGAAGGAGTCCAGGCTCGGACGGATGGTCGCGGTCGGGCCGGTGGTCGGCGCGACGGCGTCCAGCGTCTTCAGGCCGTCGCCGGTGTTCAGGACGACGAGGGACTTGGCCGGGTCGATCCGGCCGTTCTCGATGAGCTTCTTGGTGACGCCGACGGTCACGCCGCCCGCGGTCTCCGCGAAGATGCCCTCGGTGCGGGCCAGCAGCTTGATCGCGTCCACGACCTGCTCGTCGTTGACGTCCTCGACGGCGCCGCCGGTGCGGCGGGCGATGTCGAGCACGTACGGGCCGTCCGCCGGGTTGCCGATGGCCAGCGACTTGGCGATGGTGTTCGGCTTCTGCGGGCGGACCACGTCGTGGCCGGCCTTGAAGGCGGTGGACACCGGCGAGCAGCCCTCGGCCTGGGCGCCGAAGATCTTGTACGGCTTGTCCTCGACCAGGCCGAGCTGGATCAGCTCCTTGAGCCCCTTGTCGATCTTCGTGAGCTGCGAGCCCGAGGCGATCGGGATGACCAGCTGGTCCGGCAGCTCCCAGCCGAGCTGCTCGCAGATCTCGTACGCGAGCGTCTTGGAGCCCTCGCCGTAGTACGGGCGGAGGTTGACGTTCACGAAGCCCCAGCCCTCGCCCAGCGGGTCGCCGATGAGCTCGGAGCAGAAGCGGTTGACGTCGTCGTAGTTGCCCTCGATGCCGACGAGGTCGCCGCCGTACACCGCGGCCATGACGACCTTGCCCGCCTCCAGGTCGTGCGGGATGAACACGCAGGAGCGGAAGCCGGCCCGGCGCGCCGCGGCGCCGACGGCGCCGGCCAGGTTGCCGGTGGAGGAGCAGGACAGGGTGGTGAAGCCGAAGGCGCGGGCCGCCTCGACGGCGATGGCCACGACGCGGTCCTTGAAGGAGTGCGTCGGGTTGCCGGAGTCGTCCTTCACGTACAGGCCGCCGGTGACGCCCAGCTCGGCGGCGAGCCGGTCGGCCTTGACCAGCTTGGTGAAGCCCGGGTTGAGGTTGGGCTTGTCGGCCACGTCGGCGGGGACGGGCAGCAGCGGCGCGTACCGCCAGATGTTGTCGGGACCGGCCTCGATCTGCTTCTTCAGGCCCTCGGGGTCGCCGCTCGGCAGGTCGTAGGCCACTTCGAGCGGCCCGAAACATTCCTGACAGGCGAAGATCGGGCCCAGATCGAAGCGGGTGCCGCACTCGCGGCAGGACAGCGCGGCGGCGGGGCCGAGGGAGACGGCGGAAGTGGTGGTGCTTTCAGAAGCTTGCACAGCCATGGAGGCGAGGCCCTTTCTCCTCATCTTCCTCACGACGCATCTCGCCGTGAGACGGATTTGGCACCTTCCCTAGCCGGGAGCCTCGCGCGCGGGACTTCAGTGTCCTGGCGGCAAGACCGGCTGGAGGGTTGCCGGGGCTTCAACGGGCCGTATCCCTCTGCCCCTCTGGATGAGCGGTATGGCCTGCATGCGAAACACAGGCGTTTGTTCAGCGGTGACCCCGGCATGCGGTGGTCATCCGCGTTGTTCAAGACTGTAACCGAAGGGGTGGATGGTTGAGATAGCCGTCCGAACCGCGAGATGGCTCACACCGCGTAGCAAGATGGCCCACACGCGTAGCAAAAGGAGACGGATACGTGCTGGAAGAGGTGGAGCGCTGGCTGGCCGGCCGCTCCTGGTCCGCCGCCGACCGACCGCTCGACCAGCTGTTGGCAGCGAAAGGGCGCACGGGGCAGAAGGTCAGCGTAGTGCTGCCCGCGCTCGACGAGGAAGCCACGGTCGGCGCGATCGTGGAGATCATCCGCCGTGACCTGATGTCCGACGCGATGCCGCTGGTCGACGAGCTGATCGTGGTGGATTCCGGCTCCACCGACCGCACCTCCGAGGTCGCGGCCGCGGCCGGCGCCCGGGTCGTGCACCGCGACGCGATCCTGCCCCGGCTGGCGACGGTGCCCGGCAAGGGCGAGGTGCTGTGGCGCTCGCTGCTGGCCACCAGCGGCGACATCGTCTGCTTCGTCGACGCCGACCTGCGCGAGTTCTCCGCCGACTTCGTGTCCGGGATCGTCGGGCCGCTGCTGACCGACCCGCAGGTGCAGTTCGTGAAGGCGATGTACGACCGGCCGCTGGGCGACGCCGTCGGCGGCGCGGGGGCGGGCCGGGACGGTCGTCGTGCCGGCGGCGAGCAGGGAGGACGGGTGACCGAGCTGGTGGCCCGCCCGCTGCTCAATCTGCACTGGCCGCAGCTGGCCGGTTTCGTCCAGCCGCTCGGCGGCGAGTACGCGGCCCGGCGCTCGCTCCTGGAGCGGCTGCCCTTCCCCGTGGGGTACGGCGTCGAGCTGGGCCTGCTGGTCGACGCGCTGCACACGGTCGGCCTGGACGCGCTGGCGCAGGTGGACGTGGGGGTGCGCAGGCACCGGCACCAGGACGGGCAGGCCCTGGGCCGGATGGCCGCGGCGATCTACCGCACCGCCCAGCTGCGGCTGGCGCGCGGCCACCTCGTACGGCCCCGGCTCACCCAGTTCGACCGCGGCGAGGAGGGCGGCTTCGTGCCGCGTACGACCGCGGTGGACACCGAGGAGCGGCCGCCGATGCGCGGCATACCGGAGTACGCGGAGCGGCGGGCGGCCTGAGGCCGGGGCGCGGCGGCGGTCGCGGCGAGCGGTCGCGGCGAGCGGTCGCGGCGAGCCGTACCGGCCCTGCGGGGCCGCGGAGTCCGGCGGACCGGGAGCTTCCGGGAGCTCATGGCGGTCGCGCGCGTCGCCCGACGTGCGGCTGCGCCCACGATGTGCTGCGGGCCGTACGTTTGAGCGGATCTGTGGCGGGTTAGTTCATCGGCATGGTCTCCTCCAGCTCAGGTGCCCAGGTTCTCGTCGCGTCCAACCGTGGCCCGGTCTCCTACGCCCTGGGCGCGGACGGCACGCTCACATCCCGGCGCGGCGGTGGCGGACTGGTCTCGGGCCTGTCCGCGATCGGCTCGGACGCCGGAGCCGTCTGGGTGTGCGCGGCGCTCGGCGACGGCGACCGCGAGGCGGCCCGGCGGGCCGCCTCCGGTGCCGGACTGCTGGATCCGGCCGACACCGGCGGACAGCAGGTCCGGATGCTGGACATCCCGCCCGAGGTGTTCGCCGACGCGTACAACGGCATCGCCAACTCCGTGCTGTGGTTCGTCCACCACCTGCTGTACCAGACGCCGCTGGAGCCGTCGTTCGACGCGGATTTCCGCGGCCAGTGGGCGGCGTACGAGGCGTACAACACCGCCTTCGCCGACGCGCTCGCCGAGGCCGCGGCGCCGGGCGCCGCCGTCCTCGTGCAGGACTACCACCTCACACTGGTCCCGGGCCTGCTCCGCGAGCGCCGCCCCGACCTGCGCATCGGCCACTTCTCGCACACTCCGTGGGCGCCGCCGGACTACTTCCGCCTGCTGCCGGACGACGTGGCGGCCCAGGTGCTGCGCGGCGTCCTGGGCGGCGACCGGGCGGCGTTCCTGACCCGCCGCTGGGCCGAGGCGTTCGCCGAGTGCTGCGCGGCCGTGCTGGGCGCCGAGGTGGCGCGGGACGGGGAAGCGGGGCTGCGCGTCACGCACGAGGGCCGGACCACCCGGCTCGGCGTGCACGGCCTGGGCGCCGACGCGGACTTCCTGCGCGACCGGTCCCGGCAGCCGGACGTCGACGACCGGCTGGCGGACCTGCGCGAGCAGATCGGCACCGGCGAGGACGGCGCGCCGCGGAAGACGATCGTGCGGGTGGACCGCACGGAGCTGTCCAAGAACATCGTGCGCGGGCTGCGCGCGTACCGGCGGCTGCTGGCCGACCGGCCCGAGTGGCGCGGCCGGGTCGTCCACATAGCGTTCGCCTACCCCTCGCGGCAGGACCTGGCGGTGTACCGGGAGTACACCGAGGAGGTCGCGCGGCTGGCCGGGGAGATCAACGACGAGTTCGGCACGCCCGGCTGGCTGCCGGTGGTGCTGCATGTGAAGGACGACTTCGCGCGTTCCCTGGCCGCCTACCGGCTCGCCGACGTGGCGCTGGTCAACCCCATCCGCGACGGCATGAACCTGGTCGCCAAGGAGGTGCCGGTGGTGTCGGAGGCGGGCTGCGCGCTGGTGCTCTCCCGGGAGGCCGGGGCCTGCGCGGAGCTGGCGGACGACGCGCTGGTGGTCAATCCGTACGACATCGAGGCCACGGCCGGCGCGCTGCACGAGGCGCTGACGATGCCACAGGACGAGCGCGCGGAGCGGTCGAAGCGGCTGGCGATGGCGGCGACGGCGCTGCCGCCTGCGCAGTGGTTCTTGGATCAGTTGCGGGCGCTCTCGGCCTGAGGCCGGTTCTCCGGGCGCGAGGGGCACTGCCCCGTTCGGTGTGCCGGGCGGCTGCCCCGCCGTCGTGGTCGCTCGCGCAGTCCCCCGCGCCCCTGGGGCTGCCCCTTGCGGGGCGAGCCCTCAGGCGCGCGCCATGGCCTCCGCCAGCCCCGTCAGCAGCTGGACCACCCCGGCCGGGCCCGGTACGACCAGGTCGGCGCGGTCGGCCAGTTCCTCGGCGCCCTCGCCGACCGTCGCCGAGCTGCACACCAGCACCCCGGGCTGTCCCCGGTCGCGGAGCGCGTCGACGGCGGCGTACGCGGCCAGGTCGCCGAGGTCGTCCCCGGCGTAGAGGACCGCGCCCGCGGCCACCTCCCGCAGGTACGACGTGAGCGCCACGCCCTTGTCGACGCCGGGCGGGCGCAGCTCCAGGACGAAGCGGCCCGGCTCGACGATCAGGCCGTGCCGCCGGGCGAGGTCGGCCAGCGGCGCGCGCAGCGCTTCAAAGGTGCCCTGCGGGTCGGCGGTGCGGCGGGTGTGCACGGCGACGGCCCGGCCGCCCTTGGTCTCGATGGCGTCCTCGACGGGCACGTCCCGCCAGGCACCGGTGCCCGCCAGCAGTCCGGGCAGCTCGGCGGCCGCGGCGGCGACGCCGGGCGGCGGCGCGGGCGCGTCGATCCGGCCGGTGGCGGCGTCCCAGCGCTCCGCGCCGTAGTGCCCGAGGACGACGAGGTGGTCCAGGCCGTCCGCTGCGGCGAAGCCGCCGAGCCGTACGGCGGTCTCCGCCGGCCGGCCGGTGATCACCACGACGGCGCGCAGCAGTGGCGCGAGGCGGGCGAGGGCCGGGACGACGCCGGGGTGCGCGCGGGCCTGTTCGGGGTCGGGGACGATGTCGGCGAGGGTGCCGTCGAAGTCGAGCGCGACGACGGCTTCGGCGGGCCGGGCGAGGAGGGTGGCCAGGCCCGCGCGGCCGGCTTCGGACACCGGCTGCGCGAGGAGGTTCTCGGGGCTGCCCATGGGCCCGAGCCTAGCGGTGGGCCGGGGCGCGCGGAGGGCGTACGGAGATCTTGCGCGCCGGACGCGGCAGGGGCCGGCGTCGGGCGGGCCACACCCCTCGCGGACGAGGGCCGACCGGGCACGCGGCCTCAGCGCCGGGCCCGCCGCTCCTCCCGGACCCGGCGCAGCCGATTCACCGTCACCGGGTCGTGGGCGAGCGCGCGCGGGTCGTCCAGGAGGGCGTTGAGCAGCTGGTAGTAGCGGGTCGGCGAGATGCCGAGCCGCTCGCGCACGGCGCGCTCCTTGGCGCCGGGGCCGGGCCAGGAGCGGCGCTCCACGGCGAGCACGGCCTCGTCGCGCGCTGACAGCTGCTCGGACGGCGATTCGGACACCACACGACCACGATAGCCCCGCGGTACGACATCCCTACTGATCACCCGGGCGGGCGGCGCCGGCCGACGCGCTCGGGGCGGCCCCGGACCGGCCCGCGGCCTGCCGCCCGCCGTCTGCGTCCGGCGTCAGCGGGTCGCGCTGTCCGCCTCGTTCGCGGTGTTCTCGATGTCGGTGAGGACCTGCTGCGGGTCGCCGTCGCTGCCGACCGCGCTGCCCATCTTGGCCTTGACGGTCTTGCTGACGAGGGGCCAGGAGGTCTTGTCGGCGGGGTAGAACTCCGCGTCCGGCAGCTGCGTGAGGAAGCCGTGCAGCTTCTTGTACTTGTCCTCGGCGAGCATGTCCTGGGAGGCGGAGACGGTGACCGGGAGGAGGCCGTAGTCGCCGGAGAACTTCAGGACGTTGTCCTTGTCGTAGACGAAGTCGAGGAACTTGCCGATCTCGGCGCGGTGCCCGTTCTGCTTGAAGCCCATCATCCAGTCGGCGACGCCCATGGTGGACTTGGCGGGGCCGTTGATGCCGGGGAGCGCGACGGTGCCGTAGTCGACGCCCTTGGCCTTGGCCTGCTGCATGAGGGTGGGGTGGCCGTTGAGCATGCCCACCTTGCCGTCGGCGAAGGCGTCGAAGCCGGCCTGGCGGTTGAGCTTCGCGGGGTCGCCGCCGGTCAGGCCGGGAGTGACGAGGTTGTCCTTGACCCACTTGAAGGTCCGGACGTTCTGCCGCGAGTCGATCGTGTACTTGCCTATGGAGTCGGTGTAGCCGCCGCCTCCGCTCAGCATCCAGATCATCGTCTCGGCCTGGGTCTCCTCGGGGCCGAGCGGCAGCGCGAACGGTGTCTTCACGCCCGCGTCCTTCAGGAGCTGCGCGTCCTGCTTGATGTCGGACCAGGTCTTGGGCGGGCCGGCGATGCCGGCCTGGGCGAAGAGCTTCTTGTTGTAGAAGAGGCGGCGGGTGCTGGCTCCGAAGGGCAGACCGTACTGGACCCGGTGGTACTCGCCCGCGTCGGCGAGACCGGGCGTGAAGTCCGCCTGGGTGCTGATGGAGAGCAGGTCGTCGGCGCTGTAGAGCTTGCCCTCGGCGGCGTAGTCGGCGTACGCGCCGATCTGGGCCATGTCGGGGGCGTTGCCGGCCTCGACCCGCTTCGCGACCTCCTTGTCGACGTCCTCCCAGCTGTAGACGTCGACGTCCACCTTGATGTTCGGGTGCTTCGCCTCGAAGGCCTGCGTGACGTCGTCCCAGTAGTGCTTGCTGGAGTTGGACGCGTTGTCGCCGTAGTCGGCGGCGACCAGCTTCAGGGTGACGTCGTCGCTGCCGCCGGGGCCGCCGGAGCAGGACGCCAGGGTCAGCGTCATGGCCGTCGCGATACCCGCCGCCGCGAGGCTCTTGTAGCGTCGCTGTACTGCCATTACGTGCCCTTTTCCGCCTTCGTGTGCCGTCTGGGTGTGCCGTACGTCCGGGACGCGCCGCGGCGGCGAGGATCACCCCCGCCGAGCGCATGGGCTGCGAGTCTGCCCCGCACACCGTCACAAGGTCTACACCAAATGAGGTCTCCGTTTCGCATCAGCGAACCGGAACACGGGCCTCCCTCCAGCCCCGCGCGACCGCCCTGCGCACGCGGCGCGGACGGAACGCACGGTGACGCGCGGGCGACCCGGCGCCCAACTCCCCGCGCACCACGCCCGAACATCACCCCCACAGGGTAGCTACGCGCGGAGACCGCAAGTGGACTAGACCTTTCAACACTTCTCGCGGGAGACTGGCCCGCGTGAGACATGTCATCGCGCTCGATGTGGGCGGCACCGGGATCAAGGCCGCACTCGTCGGTACGGAGGCGGCGTCCTCCGGAGGCGCGCCCGCCCGGCCGCCCGTCCTGCTGCACGAGGCCCGCCGCCCCACGGGGCGCGAGCGCGGCCCCGAGGCGGTGATCGGCACGATCCTCGATTTCGCCGCCGAGCTGCGCGAGCTGGGCGCCCGGCGGTACGGCGCCCCCGCCGCGGCCGTCGGCGTCGCGGTCCCGGGCATCGTCGACGAGACCACCGGCACCGCCGTGTACGCCTCCAACCTCGGCTGGCGCGATGTCCCGCTGCGCCGCCTGCTCTCGGAGCGGCTCGACGGCGTACCCGTGGCGCTCGGCCACGACGTACGCACCGGCGGACTCGCCGAGGGCCGCATCGGGGCGGGCAAGGGCGCCGACCGGTTCGTCTTCCTGCCGCTGGGCACCGGCATCGCGGCCGCCATCGGCATCGGCGGCCGCATCGAGGCCGGGGCGCACGGCAGCGCGGGCGAGGTCGGGCACATCGTCGTACGCCCGCAGGGCCCGCAGTGCGGTTGCGGCCGGCGCGGCTGCCTGGAGACGCTGGCCTCCGCCTCCGCCGTCGGCCGCGCCTGGGCCGCCGCCTGCGGTGACCCGGACGCCACCGCAGCGGACGCCGCCAAGGCCGTCGAGTCCGGCGACCGGACGGCCGTCACCGTCTGGCAGGAGGCCGTCGACGCGCTCGCCGACGGCCTGGTCACCTGCCTCACGCTGCTCGACCCGCGGACCCTGATCATCGGCGGCGGGCTCGCCGAGGCGGGCGACACGCTGTTCGCGCCTCTGCGAGAGGCGGTCCGGCAGCGGGTTACGTTCCAGCCGCTCCCCTCGATCGTTCCGGCGGCGCTCGGGGACGCGGCCGGCTGCCTGGGCGCAGGACTGCTCGCCCGGGATCTACTCTCCACGGAGGTAACTGCCTGATGGCGGACCGAACCATCCTCAGCGGCGCCCGGGTGGCGCTGCCCGCGGGCGTCGTCGACGAACTCGCGCTCACCATCGACGGGCCGCACCTCGCCGTGGGCCCCGCGGCCGGCGGCACCACCGTCGACCTGTCGGGGCACCTGGTCGTCCCCGGCTTCGTGGACATGCACGTGCACGGCGGAGGCGGCGGCTCGTTCTCCTCCGCCGACCCCGAGGAGTGCCTGAAGGCCGCCGACACCCACCGCCGCCACGGCACCACCTCCATGGTCGCCTCGACCGTCACCGGCGACCTGGCGGACCTGGCCCGGCAGGCGGCCGTCCTGTCCGAACTGGTCGAGCAGGGCGAGCTGGCCGGCATCCACTTCGAGGGCCCGTTCATCTCGGCCCACCGCTGCGGCGCCCACCAGCCCGAACTGCTGCGCGACCCGGACCCGGCGGACGTCCGCAAGCTGATCGACGCGGCCCGCGGCACGGCGAAGATGCTGACCCTCGCCCCCGAACTGCCCGGCGGCCTGGACTCCGTACGCCTGCTGGCCGACTCCGGCGTCATCGCGGCCATCGGCCACACCGACTCCACGTACGAAGCGGCCCACGAGGCCATCGAGGCGGGCGCCACCGTCGCCACGCACCTCTTCAACGCCATGCCGGCCCTGAACCACCGCACCCCCGGGCCGATCGCGGCGCTCCTGGAGGACGAGCGGATCACCGTCGAGCTGATCAACGACGGCACCCATCTGCACCCCGCCGTCCTGGAACTGGCGTTCCGTCACGCGGGCGCCGGCCGCGTCGCGTTCATCACCGACGCGATGGGCGCGGCCGGCATGAGCGACGGCATGTACCCGCTCGGCCCGATGGAGGTCGAGGTCAAGGACGGCGTCGCACGCATCCACGGCGGCCCCACCGCCGGCTCGATCGCGGGCTCCACGCTCACCCTGGACCTGGCCTTCAAGCGCGCCGTCACGGTCGACGGCATCAGCATCGAGCAGACCGTACAGGCCCTGTCGGCGAACCCGGCGCGACTGCTGGGCATCGACGACCGCACCGGCTCCATCGAGCCGGGCAAGGACGCCGACCTGGTCGTACTGAACGCGGCGTACGACCTGGTGGGTGTGATGCGGCGGGGTGAGTGGGTGGTACGGCCGCCGCAGGCCGGGTAGAGACCCGGTGCGGACGTTGGTCCGGGCGGGCACCCCCGTCCGGGCTGGGCCGATTGATCCGGATCCGCGGCCCCGGCGGTCAACGCGCTCTGTGCCAACTGCCGTCGGCGATGGCATGATCGCTCGCGCACTCGTCCGTACCCGGCCGTTCACGCGGCCGCCCGACCACTGCGCGGGAGGGGGAACCATGATCCTCACGGTCACGCTGAACGCCGCACTCGACATCACCTACCGGGTACCGCGGCTCCGCCCGCGCGGCACCAACCGGCTGACGGAGGTGTCCGAACGCCCCGGCGGCAAGGGCCTGAACGTCGCCCGGGTGCTCGCCGCACTGGGGCATGACACCGTTGCCACCGGTTTCGCCGGCGGCGGCACAGGCGACGCGCTGCGCGCCATGCTCGCCCAGGAGACCGGCGTCACCGACGCGCTGGTGCCGATCGGCGCCGCCACCCGGCGCACCATCGCCGTCGTGGACACCGCCGGCGGCGACACCACCCAGCTCAACGAACCGGGCCCGACGGTCTCCCCCGCCGAGTGGGACGCGTTCCTCACCCGGTACCGCGAACTCCTCGACGGCGCGGAGGCAGTGGCCCTCTGCGGCAGCCTGCCGCCCGGCGTGCCCGTGGACGTGTACGCGCGCCTCACCCGTACGGCCCGCACGGCCGGCGTCCCGGTCCTCCTGGACACCAGCGGCGAACCGCTGCGCCGCGGCCTTGCCGCCCGGCCCGACCTCGCCAAGCCCAACGCCGACGAGCTGGCCGCGCTGACCGGCCACAACGAACCGCTGCGGGCCGCGCGGGACGCGCGCCGCCGGGGCGCGCACACGGTCGCGGCCTCGCTCGGCGCCGACGGCATGCTCGCGGTGACCGCGGACGGCTCCTGGCAGGCCGCGCCACCGCGGCGGATCGCCGGCAACCCCACCGGCGCGGGCGACTCGGCGGTGGCCGGCCTGCTGACCGGCCTGGTCGAAGGCCTCTCCTGGCCGGACCGCCTGATCCGCGCGGTGGCCCTGTCCACCGCAACGGTCCGCGCCGAGGGCGCCGGCGAATTCGACCGCGCCACGTACGAGGAACTGCTGGGCGAGGTCACCGTGACGGACGGGCCGGCGGCGGCTTAGCGATAAGCCCCGGCCGACGGCCGGGGCTCAGGGGCGGCGGCCGGGAGCCCGGGGCTCAGAGGCCGCGCCGGCGGCCGGGGCTCAAGGGCGGCCCCGGCCGGCGGTGCGGTACCGGCTACGGCTTGGTGACCTGGCCCGCCTTGAGCCACACCTGGTCGAGATTGAAGTCGCACTTGTTCCCCTGCTCGCAGGAGATCTTGATCTCGTTGGTGCCCTTGTTCAGCTGCACGTAGGCGTAGGTGCGGGTCCAGCCCTTTTCCCAGTCGCCTTCCTGCGCCCCGGCGAAGTTCTTCATGTTCAGCCCCGAGTCGCGGGCCTTGCCGTTGATCGACAGGGTCGCGTCGGCGTCCTTGCCGGGCACGCCGTACCCGACGAAGACGGTGTACTGACCGTCCTTGGGCACGTCCATCTTCCACGTCGCCGCGGAGCCCGGCGTGTTCATGCCGGTGACGTACAGGCCGCCGGACGAACGGGCGCCCGGTATGTCCTTGGCGGTGGTCGCGGAGCCGTCCAGGCGCAGGCTGCCCGCGTCGGCCTTGGGCAGGTCGACCGCGGCCGGCTTGTCGGACGGCTTGGCGCTCGGCCCGGCGCTCTCGCTCGCGGACGCGCCGGCCCCGCCGGCCTCCTCGCCCTTCCCGTCGTCGCTGTTGGAGATCATCGCGACGCCGATGCCGACGCAGACGACGGCGACGACCGCGATGGCGCCGATGAGCAGGCCGTTGCGGTTGCGTCGCGGCCCCTGGCCGGAGCCGCCGGCACCGTGCCCGCCGTGGCCGTTGCGCGCCCCACCGCCCGGCAGCGTCTCGGGCGCCGCGTAGTGCGCGTTCTGCCCGTACGCCGGCTGCTGCGGCGCCTGCGCCTGCTGACCGTACGACTGCCCGTACTGCTGCTGCCCGTACTGCCGCTCACCGACGGCGCGCACCTGGTTGTAGGACCTTCTGGGGACGCCCGGCTGCCGCACCGCCGCGCCGGCGCCCGACTGACCCTGCGCGCCCGCCTCGCCGCCTTCCGAGCGGTAGAGGTAGCCGAACGGATCGTCGTTCTCCGGCGTGTCCGTGCCGTTACTACCGGCCGTCATTCCGCGTCACTCCCCAGCGGTCTTGCAAACGAATGTCTACGTACTGATGTCTACATGCTTGTGAGGCCCCCGGCGGCCAGCGCCGCATCGGCGCAGCCTACCCGGTGCGGAGCGGCGTACGCCGGTTCCGTACGGCCACAAGATCACTACAGGACGGTGAACAGCGGGCGCTCACCGGGGTAGGCAGCGGTCAGCGCGGTACGGGCGCCCTCCGCCGGGCGGGAGGTGTCTTCCGCCACACGGCCGGGACGCGGGACGGGTGGGACGGGCGGGGAAGACGGGTCCGTGCGACGGGAGGGCCCGGTGCGGATGCCGGCTGCCGTCCCAGGGGCAGGGCGGCAGGGCCCCTGCCCCGGGCGCCGGCCGTCAGCCCACCCGCCGGTTCGCCTTCGAGCGGGACCGCTTCTCGACGTACATCCGCTGGTCAGCGGATTGCAGGACCTCCTCGGCCGACATGCCGCAACCGGCCCAGCCGATCCCGAAGCTGGCGCCGACCCGCACGGCCCGGCCGTCCACCCTGATCGGCGGGATGATCGCGTTCCGCAGCCGTACGGCCAGGTCCTGGGCGTCCGCCTTGCCCAGCCCGTCCGCGAGCACGACGAACTCGTCACCGCCGAGGCGCGCGACCGTGTCGCCGTCCCGCACCCCGTTGGTCAGCCGCCTGGCCACCTCGATGAGCACCGCGTCACCCGTGTGGTGCCCGAACCGGTCGTTGATCGACTTGAAGCCGTCCAGGTCGCAGAAGAGCACGGCCAGCCCCTTGGCACCGTCGTCCTCGGGCCCGTCCGACGGCGCCACCGCATGCACATGGCTGTCGTAGACCGGACCCGTACGGGCGAGGTGGAAGCCCTCGAACGGTTCGCCGCCGCCGTCCGGCAGGAAGTCGTGCCCGTCGATGTCCCCGCCGACCGCCGAGGCGAAGGCGTCCGCCTCGTCCGCGCCCGGCGGCCGCGAGCACAGCCGGGCGCTGAGCCGGGCCCGCAGCTCGGCGGCGTTCGGCAGGCCGGTCAGCGAGTCGTGGCTGGCACGGTGCGCGAGCTGCAGCTCGTGCCGCTTGCGCTCCTCGATGTCCTCGACGTGCGTGAGCAGGAAGCGCGGGCCGTCGGCGGTGTCCGCGACGACGCTGTTGCGCAGGTTCACCCAGACGTAGGAGCCGTCCCGGCGGGCCAGCCGCAGCTCCGCGCGGCCGCCCTCGGCGGAGGTCCGCAGCAGCGTCCCGATGTCCTCGGGGTGCACCAGGTCGGAGAAGGAGTACCGGCGCATCACGGAAGCCGGGCGCCCCAGCAGCCGGCACAGCGCGTCGTTCGTACGCAGCAGCCGCCCGTGCTGGTCGCCTCCCATCTCGGCGATGGCCATGCCGCTCGGCGCGTACTCGAAGGCCTGCCGGAAGCTTTCCTCGCTCGCCCGCAGCGCCTGCTGCTCACGCTCCAGCCGGACCAGCGCGCGCTGCATGTTTGCCCGCAACCGGGCATTACTGATCGCAATCGCGGCCTGGAAAGCGAACATCTGGAGCGCCTCGCGGCCCCAGGCTCCCGGACGGCGCCCGTTGCGTGGCCGGTCGACGGAAATCACGCCGAGCAGGTCGCCGCCTCCGGAGGAGGCCGAGTACATGGGCGCGAAGAGGCGGTCCATCGGGTGCCACTCGTCGGGGAAGCGCGGCGTGGGCCCGGCGGCGTGCCACTGCGGGACGTCGTCGTCGTCCAGCACCCAGCCCTCGGTGTGCGGAATGAAGCACAGGTCGCCCCAGCGCTGGCCCATGCTCAGCCGGCGCTCCCAGGACTCCCGGGAGCCGACCCGGCCGGACAGCAGGGCCTCCGCACCCGCACTGCCTGCGACTGCGGCCACCACGAGGTCGCCGTCGGGGCGTACGAGATTGACCGCGGCGAGCTCATAGCCCAGCCCGGTGATCGCGCCGTCGGCGACGGCCTGCAGCGTGTCTGCAAGGCTGCGTGCGGTGTTCAGGTCAGCGACCACTTGGTGCAGCTGCCGCAGGGTCGCAAGACGGACGTATGGCTCCGACTCGGTCTCCATCGCTCGCTCTCCCCGAGACCTCGACAGCAACTCCAGGCTTCTTGTCGTCCTCTAGTCGTCCGATTGCCACGGCCACTGAATCACAGTGAGCTGTTCACTCGGTACACAGGGTCAACAATTACCCCCTGCTGTGACTCAAGTCACATAACACGCCGGGAAGTTACCCACTCCCCCGAAAGCCCTTTTCTCGCTTCCATAAACTTCCTGAACGCAAATTCCGCCGACCGGAGTCCTCGGTCGTCAGCCCTAGGACGCGGCTGGTCCCAGGGCCCGATGCGAACCGCACGCGGATCCGATTAGCGTTCATTGTGTGTTCACGAACAACTCTGCCGCCGCCACCGACCCGCGCACCGCCCCTACCCCGGGTACGGAGCAGAGCCCGGGTACGGAGCAGAGCCCGGACGGGGAGCCGGGCCCCCGTTCGGAAGAGGCGGGTTCCCGCCCGGAGGAGATCGCCTCGCGCCCCGATGTGATCGTCGAGGGTCAGGAGCTGATCCCGCATGCTGGTGGGGTGAGTGCCGACGAGTTCCGTGCCGCCCTGTCCCGGCTCGCTGCCGGGGTCGTACTGATCACCGCCCTCGACCCGGAGGACGACCCGGCCGACGGCGACGTCCCGGACGGCGAGGACGCGGGGATGACCGCCACCGCGTTCATGTCCGTCTCACTCGACCCGCCGCTGGTCATGGTGAGCGTCCGCAACGAGTCCCGGATGGACGACATCCTGGAGCGACAGCCCCTGTGGGCTGTCTCGGTCCTGACGGAGAGCCAGCGCAACATCGCCGGCCAGTTCTCCATGAAGGGCCGCCTCAGCGACCGGCTCCTCTTCGCGAGCGTCCCGCACGTACGGGGCAAGGAGACGGGCGCCGCACTCGTGAAGGGCGCGCTCGCCACGATGGAGTGCCGTACGGAACAGCGCGTCGTGGCCGGCGACCACACCCTCACCATCGGCCGCGTACTGACGGCCCACACGCCGCACGTGGAAACGAATCCCCTGACGTACTTCCGGGGTCGGTACCGGAAGCTGGGGTAACCGGGGTCCGTACCGGAAGCCGGGATAGTCAGGGGCGGTGCCGGAAGCCGGGGTAGCCGGGGTCGGTACCGGAAGCCGGGACAGGGAGAGGGGGCCGGGGCGGCTCAGTGCCAGTCGCGGCCCGAACGCCCACGCTTCGTGTCACCGCGCTGCTTCTTCTCCCGCAGCCTGCGCTCATTGATGCCCCGCGGTATCCGCGTCTTACGGCGCGGCTTCGGCGGCGGCGCGGACGCCTCCGCCAGCAGAGAGGCGAGCCGTACCGCGGCGGTCTCGCGGTTCCGCCACTGCGAGCGGTGCTCGGAGGCCCGTACGGACACCACGCCACCGTCCAGCAGCCGCCCGCGCTCGGCCAGCCGCTGGAGCGCGCGCTCCTTCCAGACCTCGGGCAGCGCAGTGGTCGCGGCGAGGTCGAAACGCAGCTCCACCTGGCTGTCGGAGGTGTTGACGTGCTGGCCGCCCGGTCCGGATGAACGCGAGAAGCGCCAGACGAGCTCCGCCTCCGGAAGGACGACCGAACCACGGATGACATAGGGCCCGGACATGCGCCAATGATCGCGCGCCCGCGCCGGTCCCGTCACCCGCATTTCCCCGTCCGGGTCCAGTCCGGGGCCAGTCCGGTCCTCGTCCCGGCCCAGCCCGGCCCCTTCCGGGGCCGGTCCGGGCAGTCGGCCCGCGGAGCCGCGCAGACCCCATGAAGCACGACGGTCACGACAGCCGCATCAGGACTTGGCAAAGAAAGTAAAGCCAGCTGGAACCTCATGGTCCTCGACCGACGTTGTGCAGGGTGACGGTAGCTTCGTCCGGAGTACGGAGCCCGACGAAACGACGAGGAAAGGGCACTCCCATGGCTGTAAGCCTGTCCAAGGGCGGCAACGTCTCGCTCACCAAGGAGGCTCCGGGCCTGACCGCCGTCACGGTCGGCCTCGGCTGGGACGTCCGCACCACCACGGGCACGGACTTCGACCTCGACGCGAGCGCGATCGCGGTCAACCCGAGCGGCAAGGTCTACTCGGACCAGCACTTCGTGTTCTTCAACAACAAGGCCACGCCGGACCAGTCCATCGTGCACACCGGTGACAACGTCACCGGCCAGGGCGAGGGCGACGACGAGCAGATCAACGTCAACCTCGCCGCGCTGCCCGCCGACGTCGAGAAGATCGTCTTCCCGGTCTCCATCTACGACGCCGAGAACCGCAGCCAGAACTTCGGCCAGGTGCGCAACGCCTTCATCCGCATCGTGAACCAGGCCGGCGGCACCGAGATCGCCCGCTACGACCTCAGCGAGGACGCGGCGACCGAGACCGCGATGGTCTTCGGTGAGCTGTACCGCAACGGCTCGGAGTGGAAGTTCCGCGCCGTCGGCCAGGGCTACGCCTCGGGCCTGGTCGGCATCGCCCAGGACTTCGGCGTCAACGTCTGATCCGGCTCGACCGTCACGTCGGCTGATGGCCACCTCGGCTGACAGTCACGTCGCCTGACGGCCGAGTCGGCTGACGGCCGAGTCGACTGACGGCTGAGTCGGCTGACTGATGGAGGCCGCCCGCACCGCACCCAGCGGCGGCGGGCGGCCTCCGCCTGCTCCAACGTGCTCCGGCCTGCTTGCTCCGGCCGAGAACGGGTCCCCCGGCCGGGCCTCCGCCCTCCCCGGCGCGAACTTCGCCGCTCCCGTTCCGGCTCCTCCGTCGCAAACGTCTCCGCATTCCGCCGAACTCCCTCGCTTCGGGGCGACCGACCGACGAACATGCGGCCATGACCGGTACAAGCCACCACCCGCACGAGGACGAGCCGCCCACCGACTCCCCCACCGACGCTCCCGCTGAGGCTCCCGCTCTGGAACCGCTGAGCGCCCTGCTCACCGAGACCGACGGCCGCCTTCCGGACCCGCTCCTCGACGAGCTGACGGACCTCTACGCCTCCAACGCCGAGTTCTTCGCCCTCAGCGGCGACTTTCCCGACCCGTACGCCCTCCGACGGGACGAGGTCGCCTCCAGCCTCAACGCCGAACTGGCACACCCCGCCGCCGAGGTACTCCTCGCCCGCGAACCGGGATGCGCAACGGCTCCCGGATCGGGCGGCCAGCCGTCGGGACGGTTGACGGGCGACCGGCCGCCGGGACGACTGACGGGCCTGGCCGCCACCCTCACCGAACACCCCGACCCGATCGACCCGTACCCCTGGATCGGCCTGCTCCTGATCCACGGCGACCTGCACCGTTCCGGCCGCGGCAGCCGCCTGGCGGCATGCGTCGAGGACCGGCTTCGCGGTGCCGGCCACGACGGCGTACGTCTGGCCGTCCTGGACAACAACCCCGGCGCGTTCGTCTTCTGGACCGCCCTCGGCTACCGCGCCATCGACCACCGCACGGACCTCGCCATGGGCCGCCCGTGCACGGTCCTGCACAAGGATTTCTGACCTCTCCACCGGCCCTGACGAGGGCAGCCGACCGTAGCCCCCTCGCGGGAGGGGCGCGGGACGGGCATGGGGCGGGACGGACGCGAGGCGGGTACGGGGCGGGCGTGGGCCGGAAGTGAAATCGGGCCCGACCCCTTCCCCCTCAGGCGGCCGCGATGCCCGGCCGCGCAGTCGGCGGCACCACCCCGTCCCCCTCGGCCTCGACCTCGGTCTCGACCGCGGCGCCTGTTCCCTCTCCCGGTGGGGCAGCGAGAAACGCCAGCTCATCGAGCGACAGCCCGAGCGTCGAGGCGAGGGTCGCCACGGTGAAGAAAGCCGGGGTGGGCGCCCGCCCCGTTTCGACCTTGCGCAGCGTTTCGGCGGAGATCCCCGCGGCTGCCGCGATCTCGACCATGCTGCGGTCGCCGCGCGCCGCCCGGAGCAGCGCCCCCAGCCGCTCGCCGCGCTCGCGTTCCCAGGGAGTGAGAGGTGTACGGACCATGCCGTGATACTAATACCGGTAAACAAATACCGGTATAAAAATTGGCGCACCGAACACGGAGGACCCGACCCATGGTGGAGATCAAGACCGACACCGCCCTCGACGCGATGCGCGGCACCGGCCGCGTGGTAGCCGACATCCTCACGGCCACACGCGAAGCCGCCACCCCCGGCACCCGGCTGACCGAGCTGGACGAGATCGCCCGCTCGGTACTGCGCGAGGCGGGCGCCACCTCGCCCTTCCTGCATTACCGCCCGTCCTTCGCACTCACCCCCTTCCCCGCCACCATCTGCACGTCCGTCAACGACGCGATCGTGCACGGCGTCCCGGGCCCGTACCGGCTGCGCGACGGCGACCTGCTCAGCATCGACTGCGGCGCGATGGTGGACGGCTGGGCGGGCGACGCGGCCATCACCGTCGCGGTCGGCACCCCGCGCCCGGAGGACCAGCTCCTGATGGACACCACCCGGCGCGCCCTGGAAGCCGGCATAGCGGCAGCCGTCGTGGGCGCCCGTATCGGCGACATCTCGCACGCCATCGGCAGCATCGGCCGCGCCGCCGGCTACGGCATCCCGGAAGACTTCGGCGGCCACGGCGTGGGCCGCCGGATGCACGAGGACCCGTCCGTACCCAACGACGGCCGGCCCGGCCGCGGCTTCGTCCTCCGCCACGGCCTCGTCCTCGCCATCGAGCCGATGTTCCTGGCCGGCGGCAGCAACGCGTACTACACGGGCGGCGACGGCTGGACGCTCCACACCACGGACGGCAGCCAGGCCGCCCACTTCGAGCACACCATCGCCGTCACCCACGACGGCCCCCGCATCCTCACCCGGCCCTGACTCCGCCTCCCCTCTCCCCTCTCCCACCGACCAGCGCCACCGCAGAGGCCCGGCCCCCGGATCGCCCCCGGGCCGGCTCCGGGGCAGGGGCGACCCGGGGAAGGGCCGGGGGGCGGGCCCCCTCTGCCCTCCGCCTGGCCCCCCGCCGGGCTGCTCCCCGGCCTCTCCCGGCCTCTCCCTGGCCTCTCCCGGCCGCTCCCTGGTCCCTGGCCTCCCCAAGCGATCACCTCAACCGGCATGCGACCATCACCTACGTGATCGACCTCGGCTACTCGCTCTCCCGGCGCTTCCCGGACCCCCCGCAGACGGACTACCGCACCGCGGACACCCGCGCGCTGCGCCACGACCTGTTCTGCGGTGACGTCTACCTCGCCGACACCAAGGCGGACCGGGAGCTGTCCACGGCCTGGGGATGGGTACCGGTACTGGACTTCGCCTGGGCCCTCTGCGACATCGTCGAGCAGCTCGACCGCGACCCCCACGGCAGCCGCGCCGCCCGCCCGCAACACGCCGAGCTGGACTTCACCGAGTCGTCCGACCGCATCCTCTTCGAGCGCCGTTTCGGCTGGGTGGACGTCACCGCCGACTGGATGCCGGTCGACGAGGCCCCGCTCAGCTTCAACCACGCCGCGCTGCGCCGCGAGGCCCGCGACTTCCTGCACGACCTGATCGCCGACCTCACGGACATGCACGACGGCCTGGCCGACAACCCCCTCGTATGGGACCTCCAGGCCCGCTTCCCCCGCGTCTGACCACCCCCGGCTCCCCCGCCATTCCCCCGGCTCCCCTCACTCCACCGTGACGCCCACCTGGGCCGCGAACGCCGGTGCCAGTTCCATGAGCTGGGACGTGCTGATCACCGCGCCCGCGAGCCGGTCGATACCCCGTGCGATGTCCAGCGTCGCCGCACCCCGCAGGTCGACGTCCCGCATCCGCACCTCGCTGAAGTCCGTACGCGCCAGGGTGCAGCCGTCGAACGTCACCCGCTCCAGCTCGGCCCCGCCGAAGTCCGCCTCCACCAGCACGCATTCCTCGAACGCGACGTCCCGCAGCTTCGCCTTCCGCAGATTGAGGAAGTCGATCTTCCCGCCGTGCACCACGACCCGCTCCAGCACCGCGCCGTGCAGCTGTGTCCCGCCCAGCCGCGCGTCCCGCATCTCCACATCGCGGAACGACGCCCCCGACAGATCCGTACCGACGCCCCGCACCCCCTCCAGCACGCTGTCGATGAAGCGGGCCCGGCTCAGCACCGCCTCGTCCAGCGCGCTGCGCCGCACCGCGCAGTCGAGGAACCGAGCGCCCCGCGCCGACTGCCCCCCGAAGTCCGTGTCCGCGAACTCCAGCCCGTCGTAATCCCCCTCCGGCTCCCACTCCCCTCCCTCGTACGCGACCAGTTCCGGCAGGCGCACCTCCGGCCGCCGTACCGACCGCCTCGTCCGCTCGGCGTTCCCGGCTCGCCCGGCCACACGACCACCGCCCATCTCCGCACCCTTCCGTCTCCACCCACGCCCCCGCGCGCAGCCACCTCACGAACCCGCCCCCGCCGGCATCCACCCGACACCGGACACCCGGTGCCCGCCCCCCGACACCCGGCAACCGACCTCGCCTTCATCCCGACCCATCACCCATCCTGCACCCGACCACTGACATCCCGCCGACGCCCGCCCCGGCCTGTGGATAACCCCTCGGCAGCCCGCCGCCACGGCCGTACCCGACTTCCGATACGGCCGTCCTCGGCTTCCGACCCGGCTGTACTCGACTTCGGCGGCCGAACGCATCGGCCGGAGCCCGGGGCCGGCCGCTACTCCGCTACCCCACAATCCCCAGCTCCCGCGCCGTGTTGTTCAGCCGCCGCCCACCCGTCTCCGTACACGTCACGATGTCCTCGATCCGCACCCCGAAGCGCCCCGGAAGGTAGATCCCCGGCTCGATCGAGAAGCACATTCCCGGGACCAGCGGCAGGTGTTCGCCCTCGACCATGTACGGCGGTTCGTGCGTGGTCACGCCGATGCCGTGCCCGACCCGGTGGATGAAGTACTCGCCGTACCCCGCCGCCTTGATCACCTTCCGCGCCACCCGGTCGATGTCCTGGCACGCGGCGCCCGGCCGCACCGCTTCGAACGCCGCCTGCTGCGCCTCCCGCACGATGTCGTGGACCTTGCGCTCCTCCGCGGTCGGCTCGCCCACGTGCACGGTGCGCGTCGTGTCCGAGCCGTACCCGTCCTTCAGCCCGCCGAAGTCGAGTACGACCATGTCGCCGTCCTCGATGACACGGTCGCCCGCCTCGTGGTGCGGATCGGCCCCATTGGGCCCGGAGCCCACCACCGTGAAGTCCACCTGGCTGTGCCCGTGTTGGCGCAGCAGCCGCGCAAGGTCCGTCGCCACGTCGCGCTCCCGGCGCCCCGCGAACGGCACGCCCAGGATCTCCTCGTACGTGGCGTCCGCCGCCGCGCCCGCCGCCGCCAGCCGCTCCACCTCGTAGGCGTCCTTGACCGCGCGCAGCATCGGAAGCGCCTCCGTGAGCGAGGCGTACGCGCTGCCCGGCAGCGTCCGCTGCATCCCGAGGAGGTGCATCGCCCAGGCCGAGTCGGAGATGCCGTACCGCCGCTCCGGCTCCAAAAGTCCGGCCAGTACCGCGTACGGGTCCTCGCCGTCCCGCCACCCCAGGATCTCCGTCGCACCGGCGCCGGCGGCATGCTGTGCGTCCGACCGCTCCAGTACGGGCACCAACAAGCGCGGCCGCCGGTCGACGGTGACGACCAGCGCGGTCAGCCGCTCGGTCACGGCGGTCGGCGTGTACCCGGTGAGCCACGCCAGATCGGGGCCCGGCGTCACGATCAACCCGGCCAGCCCGGCGTCCGCCGCCGCCCGCCCGGCCCGCTCCATCCGCCGCTCGAAGTCCTCCCGCGTCAGCACAGCGCCCTTCCCAGCGCCCTTTCCAGCACCCTTTCCAGCACCCTCGTCAGCGCCCTTGTCCGCACTCGCTCCTGCACTTGTCGCCATCCCGGCCTCCCCGCCAACCACCGTCGTCCTCACAGAACTCGCCATGCCGGGAACTTACGCCGGGAACGGCCCACCAGAGCCCGACCGTGCCGCACAAACCAGCCCCGATCACTCCCCCGCATCCCACCCGGCCGACAGCCCCCCGGGCCAGGAGCAGCCCCAGCAACCAACCCCGGACGCCCCCCCGGCTCACTAGCGGCGGCTGGAGTGGCACCTGAAGGCCGCCGACGGGTTCCCGGTGCGGTTCCAGCGGAAGATCGTCGAGGTGCCTCATGGACCAGCTGCTGAAGAAGCGCGTCGAGCGGGAGCGGTGATCGTTCCGCCGGGCGGCTGATGTCGATCGCGGATGCCAAAACGCCCCGGCCGGGACCCTTTGAGGGCCCGGCCGGGGCGTTTTCGCTGTTCAGCGCGCTGTCGCGCGTGGAGCCCCCTGTCGGATTCGAACCGACGACCTTCGCTTTACAAGAGCGGTGCTCTGACCAGCTGAGCTAAGGAGGCGTGTCATGTGAAGTGTACCCAGGGGGGAAGGTTACCTGGCGGGGGGATTTCGTGATGTCCGACCTACTGACACCGGGTGCCCTTCCGGGTACCGTCCCTGGCAGTCGGTGTGCAGTGGACTACACCACCCGCGCACGGGCTGCCCACAATCCTTCCTTTACTCGGATCGTCCGGCACGTTCCTGCCGGTGAAGGGACATATCACCATGGCTACGGTCACGTATGACCAGGCAACCCGGATCTACCCGGGTTCCGACAAGCCCGCCGTCGATCAGCTCGACATCCAGATCGAGGACGGGGAGTTCCTCGTCCTGGTCGGGCCGTCCGGTTGCGGCAAGTCCACCTCCCTGCGGATGCTCGCCGGCCTGGAGGACGTCAACGGCGGCGCGATCCGCATCGGGGACCGCGACGTCACTCACTTGCCGCCCAAGGACCGGGACATCGCCATGGTGTTCCAGAACTACGCGCTCTACCCGCACATGACCGTCGCGGACAACATGGGCTTCGCGCTCAAGATCGCCGGCGTGAACAAGACGGAGATCCGGCAGAAGGTCGAGGACGCGGCGAAGATCCTGGACCTGACCGAGTACCTGGGCCGCAAGCCGAAGGCGCTCTCCGGTGGTCAGCGCCAGCGTGTGGCGATGGGGCGCGCCATCGTGCGTGAGCCCCAGGTGTTCCTCATGGACGAGCCGCTGTCGAACCTCGACGCGAAGCTGCGTGTCCAGACGCGTACGCAGATCGCCGGCCTGCAGCGCCGCCTCGGGATCACGACCGTGTACGTCACGCACGACCAGGTCGAGGCCATGACGATGGGCGACCGGGTGGCCGTTCTCAAGGACGGGCTCCTGCAGCAGGTCGACTCGCCGCGCAACATGTACGACCGGCCGGCGAACCTCTTCGTGGCCGGCTTCATCGGGTCGCCTGCGATGAACCTCGTGGAGGTGCCCATCACCGATGGCGGCGTGAAGTTCGGCAACAGCGTCGTGCCGGTCAGCCGTGAGGCGCTCAGCACGGCGGCGGACAAGGGCGACCGTACGGTCACCGTCGGCGTCCGGCCCGAGCACTTCGACATCGTCGAGCAGAACGGCAGCGCCGCGAAGACCCTGACGAAGGAGTCCGCGGACGCGCCGGCGGGCCTGGCCGTCACCGTGAACGTCGTCGAGGAGTTGGGCGCGGACGGGTACGTGTACGGCACGGCGGAGGTCGGCGGCGAGGTCAAGGACCTGGTCGTCCGTGTCAACGGCCGTCAGGTGCCGGAGAAGGGCAGCCAGGTGCACGTCGTGCCGCGGCCGGGCGAGACGCATGTCTTCTCCACGTCGACCGGTGAGCGGCTCAGCGACTGAGCGGCTCAGCAGCTCAACGGCTGAGCAGCCTCCCGCATGAGGCGCGGAACATGATGGGCGGGGCGGTTTCCCTTGTGGGGCCGCCCCGTCGGCGTTTGGGAGCCGTCCTGATCGGCAGGGGGGGCACGCTCCGGGCGCTGGGCCCTGCCATGGCCTGCCCGCCCGCCTTCCTTCCTGCCTGCCCGACTGCCGCCCTCAGAGGCACGGCCGGGTTTGAAACGGGGCATGGGGTGGGGAGGTACCGGGCTTCCGGTTGTCGACAATTGGGCGGGCAGTTCCGCCATTTCGAGCAGCGTGCGTCAACATCATTTAACCCGCGACAGGCGATTTCATCCCTCGACCGGGTGACTAAATGTCGCCATATCATCACTGCTCGCTACCATCACGGACGTGAACTCCGCAGCCCGGCGTATCGGCCGAACTCTCGCTCTCGTCCTGCCCGTCGTCCTCGTACTCTCCGGGACACTAGCCGTCACTCGCGTGCCGTGGGCCTCACCGACTTCCGAGTCGCAGATGCTCACCGCCTCGTCCGGTACGGCCACCAGCCATCAGCCGCGCAACCGCGCCCCGCAGGACCTCCTGCGGGACCGTCTGCTGGCCGAACTCCAGGAGAAGGACCCGGGAACCGCCCTGACGCACCTCCAGGAGGCCACCACCAAGCGGCCGTCGCTCGCCAAGCACTGCGCGTCCATCGCCCGCGCGCTGGGCCGTGCCGCGGTCCAGAAGTACGGCGCATCGCACCGCGCCCAGGCGTACTCGCGGCCCGTCTGTGACACGTCGTTCGCGAGCGGGGTCGCCACTGCGCAGTGAGCGGCCACCCCGTAACGACCGAAGTAACGACCGAAGTAGCGATCGAAGCAACAGCCGAAGCAACGACTGAACTCGTAGCCACGAGACTCGCAAGCCTCGTCACTACAGCAGGACCATGTGGCGAGCGGCGTGGCGGACCACGGCGGGCGGCCGTCGGACGGCAACTTCTCGTACGTCCCGTACGTCCGCCGGTACGTCCGCCCGTACGCCTGCCCGTACATCAGGTGACAGGGCGCAGCGCTCGTACCCTGTCCGCCACAGCCAGCGCATAGGGTGCGGATCATGACAGGTGTCCCGTATCCGCATCCCACGCAGGCCGTGGTCCTGGCCGGCGGCCAGGGCTCGCGACTCCGCCCGTACACCGACGACCGGCCCAAGCCGATGGTCGAGATCCCGGGCACCGGGACCCCGATCATCGGCCATCAGCTCGCTTGGCTGGCGGCCGAGGGCGTCACCGACGCGGTCGTCTCCTGCGGCCACCTCGCCGAGGTCCTCCAGGACTGGCTGGCCGAGGCCGAACTCCCCCTGCGGGTCACCACCGTTGTGGAGACCGAACCGCTCGGCCGCGGTGGCGGACTCAAGTACGCCGCCGCCTCTCTCCCCCGCCCCGGTCAGCCCTGGTACGCGACCAACGGGGACATCTGGACGCGCTTCTCCCTGCGTGAGATGGCGGACTTCCACCACGAGCGCGGCGCGGATGCCACCCTGGCGCTGGCCCGGCCGCGGATCCCCTGGGGCGCCGTCGAGACCGACCCCTTCGGGCACGTACTGGACTTCATCGAAGCGCCGCCGTCGCCGTATCTGATCAATGCGGGTGTGTACGTCTTCTCCGCGGCCTTCACGGACTTGCTGCCGGACCGTGGCGACCATGAGCGCACGACGTTCCCGCGGCTCGCGCGCGAGCGCCGACTGGCCGGTTTCCCGCTGCCGCAGGGCGCCTACTGGCGCGCGATCGACACGGCCAAGGACCTCACCGAGGCCGCGCGGGAACTCGCCCGGTACGGGCCCGTAGACGGACATGGGCATGGGCGTGGCCTGAGGAACGGGCAGGCGTAGCGCAGGGGCAACCAACGCCTGCACGGTGCGTTGGCCGACGGGGCGCGTGAGGCTCCCCCGCCGCCTCCTCGCCCATCTCCCTTCCCCTCCCCCCACACACCTCCGCCACCCGCCCCACAGCCCTTTCAGGCGGTGGGGCGGGTGGCGGAGAGGGGGCGGGCCGGGGAAGTGGCCCGGGACCCCGGGGCGGGTGGGTCAGCCCAGGAGGCCGCCCAGGGTGCCGCCGGAGGAGGAGCCTCCGGAGGAGCCGCCGCTGGAGGAGCCGCTCGGGGAGGAGCCGCCGCCCGTCGTGCCGCCGCCGGTGCCGGCCGTGGAGGTCGGGGGCTGGGTGGCGGGGGCGGGGTCGGCCGGGACCGACTGCTGGGGCGGGCCGCTCGTCGTACGGCCCGGCTGGGCGCCCTGGGTGGCGCCGGCCGTCTCCCTGGCCGCGCCCGGCTGCGAGGCCGACGGGGAGACCGAGGAGTCCGTACCGCGGGAGGTGCCCGCCGTGGGAGACGCGCTGCCCTGGGTGGCGCCGCCGATGCGGCCGTTGCTCGTACGGTTCGGGGCCTCGCGCGGGGTGTGCAGCGAGCGGCCGGGCAGGGAATTGGTCGGCGGCTCGCCCGGCTTGGGGACGGTCGGCCCCGAGGCGGAGCGTACGGCGCCGCCCAGGAGGGAGCCGATCAGCAGCGTCAGGCCGGCGACCACCGCGGTCATCACGGCGCCGCGGCGCAGCACCCGGCGCCGCAGGTCCCAGACCTCCACACGGGGGCCGAGGTTGCGCCAGGCCTCGCCGGCCAGCCGCGCGTCCAGGGAGTAGACGGGGGCACCCGCGATGATCAGCGGGCTCCAGGCGGCGAGGTAGATGATGTCCGGCGCGTCGTACACAGGAACGTTGCGCCAGCTGACGGTCATCAGGAGGGCCGCCGAGAGCAGCGCGCCCATGGAGGCGGCGACCCGCTGCCAAAGGCCGCAGACGGTCAGTACGCCGACGACGACCTGGAGGAAGGCGACGGTGAGGCCGGCTCCTACCGGGTGCGCGAGCGCGAAGTCGCGGAGCGGGGTGGCGAGCGCCCAAGGGTGCAGCGACTCCAGCCACTTCACCATGGAGCCGCGCTCGCCGCCGTCGAAGTACACGGGGTCGCAGAGCTTGCCCATGCCGGCGTAGACGGTGATGAAGCCGAGGAAGACGCGCAGGGGCAGCAGGACGACGCCGAGGTTCATCCGGCGGTCGGGGTAGAACGCCTGCTTGTCGCCGGCGAAACGGCGGCCGTCGCCGTGGCGGGGCTCGAATTCGGCGTCGCTGCACGGGCCTTCGTCCCAGTCGGCCCCGGCAGCGCCGGGGCCACCGGAGCCGCCGGAAGCGGCGCCGTACGCACCGGCGTACGAGCCGTCGGCCCCGCCGGCGTACGAGCCGGCCTGGGTGTCGGCGTGCGCCCCTTCATGCCACGTGCCGCCCGCGCCCGCCGTGACGTACGCGCCGTTCTCGTCCGCGCCGTACGCACCGTCGGACCAGGTGTCGTCCGTGGGGCGGGAGTGCGGGAGCCGGGGCATCAGCTCGGTGTCGTCGGAGGCGCCGCGGGGTCCGATCACACCGGGCGACGGCGGCGGCGCGAAGGCGCCCGCCCCGTCCGGCCCGACCCGGGGCAGGACCTGGGTCGCGCCGGCGTCGTCGGTGCGGCCGCCCGCGCTGTTCCGCACGGCGTGCAGGAGCTGGGTGGTGGGCGCCGAGGTGTCGCCGGGCGTCGTACGGCCGCTCCAGACGACGGGCGCGCGCCGCCTGGCGGGGGCGGGTCCGGCAGCGGCGGTGCCGGACGCGGCGGCGGCCGTGGCACCCCGCGCGGCGCCCGCCGACGCGGGGGCCGCGAGCTGCACGCGGAAACTGGCGTGATTGACGATGACCTGCGCGGGGTCGCACGGCACCTTGACCGAGCTCAGTACCGGCTCGTCATCGAAGCCCGGCGAGCGTCCCCCCGTAGGCCTGCGGGGTGTTCTGGTGTCCACGCTCATCTAACCGAGTGACCAGCGTTTAAGACACTGCCTTGACCGCGTCGATCTGTCCGAGACCCGTCAAAACTTCCCGGGTTGCACGGAGGGTGATGTTCTGCCCCGGGATGGCGGCTCGGTTCGTGCCGATATGCGACGCGGCTGCCGCACTTCGGGGCGGGACGGCCGCTGCCCCCAGTAGGTCACGTCAGCAGGTCACGCAAGTAGGCCACGGCCACGGTCCGCGGGCTCCGGTACGAACGGGACCGGGCGGGGCGGGGTGGGCCGGGGTGTCCTGGGATGGGGCGACTGGCGACCCAAACCACGACGAGATGCCCGACGAGCGCACGCGGGGGCGGACCAAGGCCCGCCCCCGCGCTGCACAAAGGCGTCACGCCCGGCGGCGCGCCGCCTCCCACAGCACCACGCCCGCCGCGACACCGGCGTTGAGCGACTCGGCGCCTCCCGGCATCGGGATGCGGACGCGCACGTCGCAGGTCTCGCCGACGAGGCGGGAGAGGCCCTTGCCCTCACTGCCGACCACGATGACGACCGGGCCGTCCAGCACCTCCAGGTCCTGGAGCTCCATCTCGCCGTCGGCCGCGAGGCCCACGACCGTCATGCCCGCCTTCTGGTACGTCTCCAGCGCACGGGTGAGGTTGGTGGCGCGCGCGACCGGCGTGCGCGCCGCCGTACCGGCGGAGGTCTTCCACGCGCCGGCCGTCATCCCGGCCGCGCGCCGCTCCGGTACGACCACGCCATGGCCGCCGAACGCGGAGACGGAGCGGACGACCGCACCGAGGTTGCGCGGGTCGGTGACGCCGTCGAGGGCGACGATCAGCGGGTCCTCGCCGTTGTCGAACGCGGCCACGGGGAGGTCCTCGGGGTGCGCGTAGTCGTACGGCGGGATCTGCAGGACCAGGCCCTGGTGGTTCAGGCCGTTGGTCATGCGGTCCAGCTCGGGGCGCGGCGCCTCCATGAGGTTCATGCCGCGGTCGGCGGCGAGCTGGAGCGCCTCGCGCACCCGCTCGTCGCTGTCGATGAACTGCTGGACGTACAGCGTCGTCGCGGGGATGTCCTCGCGCAGCGCCTCCACGACCGGGTTACGGCCGACGACCAGCTCCGACGTGCCCTTGGCGCCGCCGCGGCGCGGGGCCGGACGGCGGTGGGCCGACTGCTTGGCCTGGGCGTTGGCGATGCGGTTCTTCACATGTCCCTTGCGGGCGGACGCGGGCGGGGTGGGGCCCTTGCCCTCCAGGCCCCGGCGCCGCTGGCCGCCGCTGCCGACCTGCATGCCCTTCTTGTTGGACGTGCGGCGGTTCCTGCGCTGGCTGTTGCCGGCCATGGGTCACCTGTCTCTTACTGCTCTCGACGTCTCGCGACGTGGATGTGATGTCTGCTGCGTATGCGTATGAGTGTCGCCCGCGGTGCCCTGTGCGGGCTACCGGGACGGGACTGCGCCGCCCGCGCCCACCGGGGCGCGGGCGCTGCCGTCCGCGTCGCCGCTGTCCGTCACGACAGCGACCAGCGCGGCCCCGACGGGGTGTCCTCGATGGCGAGGCCGGACTGCTGGAGCTGGTCGCGGATCGCGTCGGCGGTGGCGTAGTCCTTGCGGGCACGGGCCGCCTGGCGCTGGTCCAGGACCATGCGCACGAGGGAGTCGACGACGCCGTGCAGGTCCTCGCCGCGCTCGGAGGCGCCGCCGGACCACTGCTCGTCCAGCGGGTCCAGGCCCAGTACGCCGAGCATGGCGCGCACCTCGGCCAGTCGGGCGACGGCGGCTTCCTTGTCGTCGGCGGTCAGCGCGGAGTTGCCCTGCCGGACGGTCGTGTGCACGATCGCCAGCGCCTGCGGGACGCCGAGGTCGTCGTCCATCGCCTCGGCGAAGGCCAGCGGCACCTCGTCGGCGGGCTCGACCGGTCCCCCGGCCAGCTCCACGACGCGCTGCACGAAGCCCTCGATGCGCGCGAACGCGGACTCGGCCTCGCGCAGCGCTTCCTCGCTGTACTCGATCATCGAACGGTAGTGCGGCGTCCCGAGGTAGTAGCGCAGCACGATGGGGCGCCAGCGCTTGACCATCTCGGAGACGAGCACGGAGTTGCCCAGGGACTTGGACATCTTCTCGCCGCTCATCGTGACCCAGGCGTTGTGCGCCCAGTACCGCGCGAACTCGTCGCCGTAGGCCTTGGCCTGCGCGATCTCGTTCTCGTGGTGCGGGAAGACCAGGTCGACGCCGCCGCCGTGGATGTCGAAGCGCTCACCCAGGTACTTGTGGGCCATGGCCGAGCATTCCAGGTGCCAGCCCGGCCGGCCGCGGCCCCAGGGGGTCTCCCAGCTGGGCTCCCCTTCCTTGGCCGCCTTCCACATCGCGAAGTCGCGCGGGTCCCGCTTGCCGGTCTCGCCCTCTCCGGAGGGCTGCTTCAGCTTGTCCAGCTCCTGGCCGGACAGCTCCAGGTAGCCGGGGAAGGAGCGCACGTCGAAGTAGACGTTGCCGTCGACGGCATAGGCGTGGCCGCGCTCGATCAGGCCGCGCATCATTTCGATCATCTCGGGGACGTGCCCGGTCGCGCGCGGCTCGTACGTCGGCCGCAGGCAGCCGAGGGTGTCGTACGCGGTGTTGAACGCGACCTCGTTCTCGTACCCGATCGACCACCACGGACGGCCCTGCTCGGCCGACTTCTTGATGATCTTGTCGTCGATGTCGGTGACGTTGCGTACGAACGTCACGTCGTAGCCGCGGTACTCGAACCAGCGGCGCATGATGTCGAAGTTCAGTCCCGACCGGATGTGCCCGATGTGCGGGGCGGCCTGCACGGTCGCGCCACACAGGTAGATCGAGACGCAGCCCGGCGTGAGCGGGGTGAAGTCACGGATCTGCCGGGCGCTGGTGTCGTACAGGCGAATGGTCACGCATCAAGGGTAGACGGAGCGAGGCAGTGCCCCGCGACCCGATGGGCCACGAGGACACAGAAGCGTGACACTCGCGGGTGTTCTGTCACACTTCGCGCGATATGGGGCCTGTGTGCGGTCCAGGATGGCCCGGTCCGACGATCCGGGGCGGGCCGGTCCGTACGACGAGGCGGGCCGGTCGGGAAGACCGGGCGCCGCGGGCGGGTACGGAGTGCGCCCGTCCGTCCCCGTACCCCGCCAACACCCCTGCGAAGCGCGGCATTCCCCCTCGCGCTCCCGCAGGGCGCCGCGAAGGGCGCCCCTGGGAGGCTCCTCTGGAAGGCGCCCTGGAGGGCTGGTGTGCTCAGCCGGCTCGGTACACCAGTCGGTACACCAGGCCGGTGCGCTCGACTCGCTCGGTACTCCAGGGCGGTGCGCTCAGCTCGCTCGGTACACCAGGGCCGTGGCCAGTGCGGCCAGGCCTTCGCCGCGGCCGGTGAGGCCGAGGCCGTCGGTGGTGGTGCCGGAGACCGCGACGGGGGCGCCGGCCGCGGCCGAGAGGGCCTTCTGGGCCTCCTCGCGGCGCTTGCCGACCTTCGGGCGTACGCCGATGACCTGTACGGCGATGTTGCCGATCTCGAAGCCCTCGGCGCGGACGATGCGGGCGGCCTCGGCGAGCAGGGTCACGCCGGAGGCCCCGGACCACTCGGGGCGGCTCGTACCGAAGTGCGCTCCGAGATCGCCGATCCCGGCGGCGGAGAACAGGGCGTCGCAGGCGGCGTGCGCGGCGACGTCGCCGTCGCTGTGCCCGGCGAGGCCGTAGCCGCCGCTCGCGGCCTCGTCCCACAGGAGACCGGCACACCACAGCTCACGCCCCTCTTCAAAGGCGTGTACGTCCGTCCCGATCCCCACCTGGGGCAACGCGACCATGAGATTTTCCTCCCTGCGAGTGAACATCGAACCACGCGAGAACTCCGCCCCGCCCCCGCTCGTCGAACGGGTAGGGGACCCACCCCGCAGCCCCCGTATACGCCCCGCCCCCGCCCCAAACCCCCGGGCGGCAGGGTCAGGCGTACCCGTCCGTCACTCGCCGGCGGGCCAGTACGGCCTCGGCGAGTACCAGGTCGAGCGGGCGGGTGACCTTGAAGGCTTCTTCGTGGCCGGGCACGACCACGACCGGCGCGCCGAGCCGCTCGACCATGCCGGCGTCGTCCGTCGCGCCCTCGCCGTCGAAGGTGACGGTCGTGTGCGCCTTGACCAGGGTGTCCCGGTCGAAGCCCTGCGGGGTCTGCACGGCGCGCAGCCGGGCGCGCTCCGGGGTGCCGACGACCGGCTCGTTTCCGCCGTCGGGATCCGGCCGTACTTCCTTGACCGTGTCGGCGAGCGGCAGCGCCGGCACGACCGCGGGGGCGCCGCCCCGTACGGCGGCGATCACGCCGTCGACGGTGTCGACCGGTACGAGCGGCCGCGCGGCGTCATGGACCAGGACCACGTCGACGTCGTCGGGCAGCGCCTTCAGGCCGAGGCTAACGGACTGCTGGCGGGTGTCACCGCCGGGGACGACCAGCAGTTCCGTGCGCTCGGGGAAGGTGTGGCCGTCCAGCAGCGCGCGGACTTCGGGCGCGCCGTCGGGCGGCGCGACCACGACGACGAGCGAGACGGCGCGGGAAGCGGCCATGGCGCGTACGGCGTGGATGAGCATGGGCGTACCGCCCAGCGCGCGCAGGGCCTTGGGGGCGCCGGGGCCGAGGCGTACGCCACGGCCGGCCGCGGGGATGACCGCCGCCGTGCGAAGTCGGCGGGAATCTTCAGACATCGGTTGCACTCCGTGAGCCGGGGGTCGCACCCCGAATTTCGAGCGGCAGGTTTGTTTACTCGGCCGAGGTGGGTATGGCCTCACCGTGCCGGGCGCGACGCCCCGACCGGACCCTTCCGTGACGACCGGTCGAGCCAGCTGCCCGGGCCCGGCACGTCAGTGCCCTTCACGTCGGCCGACAGGCTCGATGACCAGGCCGATCCAGGTGGTCATCGAGGCGGGTCGCGAACATCTTCAGACGCCGTCGGCAACGCAGAGATCCTCAGACGCGGAGATCCTCAGACGTCGCCGGCGACAGAGTCGTCGACCGTACGGCGGGCTCGTGGTTCGTCAGTAGCGTCAGATATGCCGCAGCGCCCGGCAACGGACCGCTTCCGTGGGAAGCAGTCGTCGCTCGGGCACCGCGGCATTTTCGTGCTGAGCCATTCTTCTGCTGAGCACCGCCGAGCACACCACTGTGGGCGATCACTGTGGATACCCAGCAACGTGGGAACCCAGCAGCGTCCGGCGTCAGGACGCGAGGACCTCGTCGAGCAGAGCCTCGGCCTTGTCTTCGTTGGTGTTCTCCGCGAGAGCCAGCTCGCTCACCAGGATCTGGCGGGCCTTGGCGAGCATGCGCTTCTCACCTGCGGAGAGTCCGCGCTCGCGCTCACGACGCCACAGGTCGCGAACTACTTCGGCGACCTTGATCACGTCACCGGAGGCGAGCTTTTCGAGATTTGCCTTGTAGCGACGGGACCAGTTCGTCGGCTCTTCGGCATATGGTGCGCGGAGCACCTCGAAGACCCGGTCGAGCCCGTCCTGGCCGACCACATCGCGCACACCGACGAACTCCGCATTGTCCGCTGGCACACGAACCGTCAGGTCGCCCTGAGCGACCTTCAGCACCAAGTAGGTCTTGTCCACGCCTTTGATCTGGCGAGTTTCGATGGCCTCGATCAGCGCGGCCCCGTGATGGGGATAGACCACGGTGTCGCCAACCTTGAACGTCATGTGACAGGTACCCCTTCCGTGGCTATCCATCCTAACACGGGAACGGTTGGTTCTGAATGGCGTTTTCGCAGGTCAGGGCGTATCTCGGGGCTTGACAACGATGGCCGTAACGTGCATCGACCGCCTGCCGGAAGCAGGTATTCGCAGGTCGGAGGCACTTCTTGAGCGGAGCGAAACACGTACGTCACAGCCCCGGAAGAGCCTGATCGAGAGGACGAACGTCCCGTTTTGCCGGGATCCGGATGGCGGGCTTCCAGTGCTCCGTTCGGTGTCTCACGATCACTCTCCCGATCAGTCCCGCCCGAATCGGAAATTGATCACGGTGTCACCCGGACGGGTGGGCCGGACATGATCAATTCGTGTGACGCGGCGCATTCCTTATGCCTTTGCCGTTATTCCTCCGACGGGCGCGGCGGATTCGTTCGCCACGGCCACTCGAACGGACGGCAGGTGAATTCTTCCGGCAGTTCCCGTGAGGACTTCGGCAATCCGGCCGCGCACCGGCCGGACTCGACACCGAGCGGGCCCAGGGGAAGCGCAGGGGAAGCACGGGGGAGGCCGCCGGAGAGGGCGATCCGATGCGTTCCGGGTGGCCGGCAGTGACCATGTGACCGGCGCGTGATCGCTCAGGGGCGGGTCGGGTGCGGCGCCGCAAGGGCGGCTCGGTAACCTAGCGGCGCTGACACACCCTTAGGGCGGCTTTACGTACGGCGCCGAAGCGCGGCGTACGGAAGGGCCGCCCAGCCGTCCACCGCGACCGGGCATGACCGTTCGGCCGCCGAAGCTCGTCCTAGGAGATGCCGCCGCCGTGAGCCGCAGCCTTCGACGCGGCGCCCTCGCCGCCACCGTCCTCACGCTCTCGATTGCCTCGCTCTCCGCGTGCGGGGCCGGAAACGACGCCGCGACGCTGCAAGTCAAGCCGGACAACGCCGCGACCTCCGTCGGCGACATCAAGATCCAGAACGCCACTGTGATCACCCAGCCGAAGCCGGAGGCCAAGGGCCCGGCCGCCGTGTCCGCGACGCTGTTCAACGAGGGCGCGAAGGACCAGACGCTGGACTCCGTCACGCTCGACGGCAGCGGCACGCAGGCCGAGCTGAAGCCCGCCAAGGGTTCCGGCAAGATCACCGTGCCGGCCGGCGGCTCCGTCGTGATCGGCGGCAAGGGCAACGCCTCCGCCGTGCTGGCCAGCGGCCGCGAGGCGGTCAAGGACGGCGACGCGCAGCCCGTGACCTTCACGTTCAGCCGCACCGGCAAGGTGAAGCTGCGCGCGTTCGTCGTCCCGGCGAACAGCTACTTCAAGGAGTACGGCCCGAGCGAGGTCCCGCAGCCGGGTCAGTCCGGCGCCGCCACGCCGTCGGGCACCGGCTCGCCGTCCGAGTCCGCGTCCGGCAAGCCGTCGGAGTCGGGCAAGCCGTCCGACGCCGCCTCCTCCTCGGAGGCCGCGCACGCCGGCCACTGAGCCGTAGCCGCGCACTGAGCTGCCTCGGCGCCCGAGCGGCGCCCACAGCCCGGCTGACGCCCGTCGCGCCCCCCGCCGCCCCGCGGGAGCACGGCGGGCGCGGTTGTGCGTACGCCGGAGTACGGGCCTACGTAAACCGGGCACTCGTACGCGCTCATCGCCGTCCTGCCGGCCCGTCGGCCCCCAACGCCACAAGCGCCCCACCCGGATCGGGGCGGAGCGCTGGAGCGACGCACGTACTCCTCGCAGGAACAGGCACACGTACAGCTACAGGTACAGCTGCAGGCGCCCGTCCGGGTAATCGGCCTACGGCTCGAACTTGTACCCGAGGCCGCGGACCGTGACCAGGTAGCGCGGGGCGCCCGGGTCCGGCTCGATCTTGGCGCGCAGGCGCTTGACGTGGACGTCGAGGGTCTTGGTGTCGCCCACGTAGTCGGCGCCCCAGACCCGGTCGATCAGCTGCATACGGGTGAGGACCCGGCCGGCGTTGCGCAGCAGCATCTCCAGCAGGTCGAACTCCTTGAGCGGCAGGTCGACCTTGCCGCCGGAGACCGTGACGACGTGCCGGTCCACGTCCATGCGGACCGGGCCCGCCTCCAGGGCCTGCGGGGTGACCTCCTCCGGCTCGCCGCGGCGGCGCAGGACCGCGCGGATACGGGCGACCAGCTCCCGCGAGGAGAAGGGCTTGGTGACGTAGTCGTCGGCTCCTATTTCCAGGCCGACGACCTTGTCGATCTCGCTGTCCTTGGCGGTCACCATGATCACCGGGACGTTGGAGCGGCCGCGCAGCTGGCGGCAGACCTCGGTACCGGGCAGACCGGGCAGCATCAGGTCGAGCAGGACCAAGTCGGCGCCGTTGCGCTCGAACTCGTCCAGTCCGTCGGGGCCGGTCGCGGCGATGGCGACCTCGAAGCCCTCCTTGCGGAGCATGTACGACAGAGCGTCGCTGAAGGACTCCTCATCCTCGACGACGAGCACTCGGGTCACGGAAGGACCTCCGGGGCAGGATAGGGCGCACGTAGCGCTTCCGGGGAAGTGTGGTGGTGGGTGACGGCCGGGCCGCTGTAGGTGTCGTACGGACCGTCCTCGCCATCGAGGTCGTCCGGGTCTGTTCCGGCGGCGTCCCGGCGGGCCTCGCGGTCGCGGACCGCGCCGGCTTCCGGAAGCCGCAGGGTGAAGGTGGAGCCCTGTCCTTCGGCGCTCCACACCGTGACCTCCCCGCCGTGCGAGGCGGCCACGTGCTTGACGATGGCGAGACCGAGTCCGGTGCCGCCGGTGGCGCGGGAGCGCGCCGGGTCGACGCGGTAGAACCGCTCGAAGATCCGGTCCCGGTCCTTCTCGGAGATGCCGATGCCCTGGTCGGTGACGGCTATCTCGATCATCGTGCCGCCGGCCGCCGGGACGCGGCGGCCGGCTATCCCGACGCGGGTCCGGGCCGGGGAGTAGTTGACGGCGTTCTCGACGAGGTTGCCGAGGGCGCCGGCGAGCTGGCTTCTGTGGCCCCATACGTACAGGTCGGCCGTGCCGCCGACGGCCATGGTGATGGACTTGCTGCTGGCCTGCTGGCGGCAGCGGTCCATGGCCTCCTCGACCAGCTCGTCCACGTGGACCGGCTCGGCGTCCTCCAGGGGGTTGTCGTTCTGCACCCTGGAGAGGTCGATCAGCTCCTGGACGAGGCTGGTCAGGCGGGTGGCCTCGGCCTGCATGCGGCCGGCGAAGCGGGTCACCGCCTCGGGGTCGTCGCTCGCGTCCATCACGGCCTCGGAGAGCAGCGAGAGCGCGCCGACCGGGGTCTTGAGCTCATGGCTGACGTTGGCCACGAAGTCGCGGCGGACCGCCTCTATGCGGCGCGCCTCGGTGAGGTCCTCGACCAGCAGCAGGACGAGCCGGGAGCCGAGCGGGGCGACCCGCGCCGAGACCGCGAGGGCGTCGCCGCGGCCGGTGCCGCGGCGCGGCAGGTCCAGCTCGACCTGGCGTATCTCGCCGTCCCTGCGGGTGTCGCGGGCCATCTGCATCATCGGGTCGACGGCGAGTTTGCCGCCGCGTACGAGTCCGAGGGCGTACGCGGCCGAGCTGGCCTTGACCACGCCGTCGGCCTCGTCGAGGACGACGGCGGAGGACCGCAGTACCGACAGAACGGTGTCCACGCCGGGCGGCAGGACGGCATCGGTGTGCAGGGAGGTACGGGTGGGTTTGGCCTGGTCGCGTTCGCTCCAGCGAAACGCCAGCATGGCGATCACGCCGGTACAGCATCCGGCGATCGCTGCCACTGCGGCGATGGCCGCGTCCACGTTCATGAGTCCAGGTTATGCGCCGGTTGTGACAGTTCCACAGCCATCCGAGGGTCACCTCGAACACCCGTTGCCGAGAGTTCACCTTCACGTCGGTACTGGTTCACTCCGGATGGGCGAACCGGTCGCATCCGGGCTCGAACGTGGGAGCGTGGGGATCGTAGACCCACGCCACCAGGGGCGCAGCCCACGTTACGACGCGGGGCGCGGCCCGGAGGTCGGCGGGCATCGCAGGCCCACACCGAACGACTCGATGCGAGAGAAGGTCACTGATGCGGGACGCGTACCACGAGGAGCTTGACTCGATCGGCGAAGGCCTGGTCGAGATGGCCAGGCTTGTCGGCTCCGCGATCGGGCGCGCCACCACGGCGATACTCGACGCGGACCTGAAGCTGGCGGAGAACGTGATCGCCGGCGACGAGAAGGTCGATGATCTGCAGCGGGACCTGGAGGCGCGGGCCATAGCCCTGCTGGCGCGCCAGCAGCCGGTCGCCACCGACCTGCGGATAGTCGTCACGTCGCTGCGGATGAGCGCGGACCTGGAGCGGTCCGGTGACCTGGCGCAGCACGTCGCGAAGCTGGCGCGGCTGCGGTTCCCGGAGTCGGCTGTGCCCCGGGACCTGCACGCCACGATCCTGGAGATGGGGCAGCTGGCGCAGCGCCTGATGGCGAAGGCCGGTGAGGTCATCATCACGAAGGACGTCGACCTGGCGCTCCAGCTGGAGCAGGACGACGACGCGATGGACCTGCTGCACCGCACGCTGTTCCAGCACCTGATGGACGACCGCTGGAAGCACGGCATCGAGACGGCGGTGGATGTCACGCTGCTGGGCCGTTACTACGAGCGGTTCGCCGATCACGCGGTGTCGGTCGCCAAGCGCGTGGTCTACCTGGTCACGGGCGAGCACGCGGACGAGATCGCGCCGCAGGCGGCGGTCGAGGGCGCCTGAGCACCCCGCGAGCGGGGCGTGCGGAGTGCGCGCGCCCCGATCCGTGCGGCCGCGCGCCGTTGGTGCGCCTCCCCGGGTGGGTAAGGGAGGGAAGGAACCTCCCTTATGGCTGCCAACCAGGAGGCACTTCATGACCCAGTCGTCAGTTTCCAGCACCCCCGCGCCCGAAACGGCCAACGGCTGCTCGTGCGGCCCCGGCTGCGCCTGCGGCTGCCAGTCGGGCGGCCCCTGCCAGTGCGGCGGCAGCTGCGGCTGACCCGCCCCGAACCGCCCGAGCCCCCCGCCCGCGAAGATCGCGAGCGGGGGGCTCGTCGTTGCGGAGACGCGGAGGGCTACTTCTTCTTGCCCTGGTTTTTGACTGCCTCGATGGCTGCCTTAGCGGCTTCCGGGTCGAGGTAGGTGCCGCCCGGGGTGAGGGGCTTGAAGTCGGCGTCGAGCTCGTAGGAGAGCGGGATGCCGGTGGGGATGTTCAGGCCGGCGATGTCGGCGTCGGAGATGCCGTCCAGGTGCTTGACCAGGGCGCGGAGCGAGTTTCCGTGGGCCGCTACCAGGACCGTCCTGCCCGTGAGGAGGTCGGGGACGATGCCGTCGAACCAGTACGGGAGCATGCGGACGACGACGTCCTTCAGGCACTCCGTCCGGGGGCGCAGCTCGGGCGGGAGCGTGGCGTAGCGCGGGTCGGAGAACTGGGAGTACTCCGCGTCGCGGTCCAGCGCGGGCGGCGGGGTGTCGTACGAGCGGCGCCAGAGCATGAACTGCTCCTCGCCGAACTCGGCGAGGGTCTGGGCCTTGTCCTTGCCCTGGAGGGCGCCGTAGTGGCGCTCGTTCAGGCGCCAGGAGCGGTGGACCGGGATCCAGTGGCGGTCGGCGGACTCCAGCGCCAGCTGCGCGGTGCGGATGGCGCGCTTCTGGAGGGACGTGTGGACCACGTCGGGGAGCAGGCCGGCGTCCTTGAGCAGCTCACCGCCGCGGACCGCCTCCTTCTCGCCCTTCTCGTTCAGGTTGACGTCCACCCAGCCGGTGAACAGGTTCTTCGCGTTCCACTCGCTCTCGCCGTGGCGGAGGAGGATGAGCTTGTACGGTGCGTCGGCCATGCCTTTGAGCGTAATCGAAAAGGGGGGCTGCTCCGGCAGGGGCCCGGCCTGTGGACGCGGGGCCGCTCGTCTGTGAGAGAGCGGTGTCGTTTGACGGTTCGTGTTAATTGAATGGCGGGCTGTGACCTGCGTATGTAGTTTCCCCTTGATGGGTGTGCCACTTACCTCACCCACCTGCATCGCTGCTTTGGGGGAGACAGGGTGAGACGGGGCGTCGTCGCGAGTGTGGCCGGGTTGCCACGGCAGTTCTGGTGGTTGTGGACGAGCACGCTGATCAACCGATTGGGAGCGTTCGTCGCGACGTTCCTGGCGCTGTACCTCACGGTCGAGCGTGGCTACTCGGCCTCGTACGCCGGCCTGGTGGGGGCGCTGTACGGGCTGGGCGGGGTGGTGTCGTCGGTGGTCGCGGGCGTGGCGACCGACCGGCTCGGGCGGCGGCCCACGATGCTGATCGCGCAGCTGGCCACCGCGGGCTCGGTGGCGCTGCTGGGGTTCATGGAGCATCCGGTGGCCATCGCGGCGGTGGCCTGCGTGGTGGGCATGGCGACCAACGGCTCGCGGCCCGCGGTGCAGGCGATGATGGCGGACATCGTCGCGCCCGAGGACCGGGTGCGGGCCTTCGCATTGAACTACTGGGCCCTGAACATGGGCTTCGCGATCTCCTCGGCGCTGGCCGGGCTGCTTGCCCAGTACGGATATCTGCTGCTCTTCATCGGTGAGTCGGTGCTGGTGCTGGCGTGCGCGATCGTGGTGTTCGTGAAGCTGCCCGAGTCCCGGCCGGCGGCGGGGACGGCGGAGGACGGTACGGCGGCGGAGCCCGTACGGCGGGTGTCGATGACGACCGTGGTGCGGGACGGGCGGTTCATGACGGTCGTCGGGCTGAACCTGATGCTGGCGCTGCTCTTCCAGCAGGCGTACGTGTCGCTGCCGGTGACGATGGGGCTGGCGGGGTTCACCAGCTCCGACTTCGGGCTGGTGATCGCCACCAATGGCGTGCTGATCGTGCTGTTGCAGATCCCGGTGACCCGGTTCATCGAGCACCGCAGCCCGGCGGCGCTGCTGATCGGCTCGGCGCTGCTGACCGGCTACGGGTTCGGGCTGACGGCGTTCGCCGGTTCGGTGGCGCTGTTCGCGGTGGCCGTAGCCGTCTGGACGCTCGGCGAGATCATCAACTCGCCCACCCAGATGGGGCTGGTGGTGCGCCTCTCCCCCACCCACGGCCGCGGCCGGTACCAGGGGATGTACTCGCTGTCCTGGTCGGTGGCGTCGCTGGCGGCCCCGCTGCTCGGCGGGACCGTCATCGACCGGTTCGGGCCGGAGGCGCTGTGGGCCGGCTGCGCGGTCGTCGGCACGGTCGCGGCGCTCGGCTACGGGCTGCTGCTGCGGCGGATGAACGCCGAGGAGCGGGAACGGGCCGCGGCCGAACCGACCACGGCCGAGCAGATCACGGCCGAGCAGACCACGGCCCCGGACCCGGCCCCCGGCACGGACGCAGCCGCCGCCCCCGTCACGGCCGCAGGCGCCGCTGCGCCTCGTACAGATTCCGTGGCCTGACCGCGCCGGGGCGGCCGTAGTCCGTCAGCCTGCTGTGCAGGTCGCCCGTGAAGTCCGGCTTGTCGGTCTGGCCGAACTCGCGGACCTCCGAGATGCCCGCGGTGACGCTGTACGGGGCCAGGCCGTCGATCTTCACCATGCCGGCGCGCCCGTTGGTGACGCGGATGTTCCAGTGGGTGAAGCGCGCCCCGAAGAGGGGCCCGGCGCGCAGGTCGCCGCCGTGCCGGCCAGTGTTGTTGACAGTGATGTCCGTACGGACGTTGGCGAACGGCATGCCGCGGTGGGAGTCGAACGTGCCCATCTCCATCCGGCCGCGCGACCAGACGTTGTAGCTGGACAGGTTCTCGACGTTGATGCCGTGCAGCATGGTGCCGGGCCGTGCGGGGACGGTGCGCTGCTCGATCACGAAGTCCTCGAAGAGGTTGTCGTGCGCGCCCTCGCGGCAGTAGTAGGGATGGTGGGAACCGCGGCCCGCGATACGGGTGTTGCTGATCGTGCAGGAGGACGAGGCGGTCAGGCCGATGCCGTTGTCGACATGGCGCGCGACGACGTCCCGTACCCAGCAGTCGTACGCGCACTGCAGGACGACTCCGTTGTAGCCCTTGTCGTGCAGGTGCGGGGACTGCGGCGTCTCGACCGCCTCGATCGTCAGGCCCTCGACCCCGGCGCCGGTGAGCGCGGGGACGTGGGTGGTGAGCCGCGGGTCCCACTCCGGGCGTACGTCGAGGGGCAGCGGGCGCTCGAAGGTCACCTCGCGACCCTTGATGCGGACGATGCGTACGGGCCACTCGTACGGGACGAAGCTGTTGAGTTTGGCCCTGCCGTGCCAGCGGTACGCCTCGGCCCCGGGACCGCCGCCCGCCATGTGCTTCAGGAGGGTGTGGTCCCGGTCGTCGGCCAGCCGGAGGAGGACGAGGGCGCCGGGGCGCAGGCGTGCGGTGTCGGCGACCGTCACCGACCAGACGCCGCGGCGGGCCGGCCGCACGGTGGTGAGCGTGCGCCACTCGTCGCGCCGGTTGCCCGTCCAGCCCTCGAACGGCCAGTCCTTCCGCCTGATCGCCGCGACGAGGGAGTCGTAACGGGCCGTGGGGCAGAGCCAGACGAGGCCGCCGGTCCAGGACCAGGCGGACTTGTCGCCGCCGTACCTGCTGCCGTACGGGCCGATCAGCTCGGTGAGGTGCTTGGTGGCCAGCAGCTTCGTACGGCCGCTGCCCGCGCCGCGCAGCACCACGCCGTCGCGGCCGATGCGGATCACGTCGTCGATGCGGAAGGTGCCGGGCGGGAGGGTGACGATGCCGCCGCCGCGGCGCCCGGCGGCCTCGATGGCGCGATTGAGGGCGGGGGCGGAGTCCTTGCGGCCGGCCGGGTCAGCGCCGTGGTCGCGTACGGCGTCGATCACCGGTTCCGCACCGGCGGCCCGTGGCCCGCGCCTGCTGCCTGCCCGGCCGACGTACGGGATCTGCGGATGCCGGAAGGGGCGAGCCGTGTATTCGTCCCAAAGCGCGGTGCGACGGTCGGCCACCGATGCCGCCGAGGCCGGGAGAGCGGGCAGCGCCGCGGCCGCCGCCACGGCCGTCGCGCTGCCCAAAAGGGTGCGCCTGCTGATGTCCATGGGCCGCCCTTCATGCAGATGAAGAGGTGCATGGGAGAGGAGGCCGCGAGCATGGCACGGGCCCGCCGCGCGGCGGAAGAGGCGGAAACGGGCGCAGCGAGATGGGCCGGAAAGTGCTACTTGTCCTGGCCGGTCAGGTGGGCGAACGCCGCCAGGTTGCGGGTGGACTCACCGCGCGAGACCTGCCACTCGTACTCCTTGCGGATCGCCGAGGCGAAGCCCATCTCCAGCAGGGTGTTGAAGGAGCCGTCGGCGTTCTCCAGGACCGTGCCGAGGATCCGGTCCAGTTCGTCGGGGGTGACGGCCGCCAGCGGCAGCTTGCCGACGAGGTAGATGTCGCCGAGCCTGTCGATGGCGTAACCCACGCCGTACAGACGGGTGTTGCGCTCCAGCAGCCAGCGGTGCACCGCTTCGTGGTTCTCGTCCGGGCGGCGGACGACGAACGCGTTGACCGACAGAGAATGCCGGCCGACCAGCAGCGAGCAGGTGGTGGAGAGCTTGCGGGTGCCGGGCAGCTTCACGACGTAGCTGCCCTCCGCGGGCGACTCCCACTCCAGCCCGGCGTCGTTCAGCGTCTCCTCGACGACCCGCCGCGCGTCCGCGGCCCTGCTGTCCTCAGCCATGCAGTGATCGTAGGCGACGGCGCCGCTCCTGCAACGCGGCGGTGTAGACGTCGGCGGTGGCCCCGGCCGCGGTGTCCCAGCCGAAGGACTCGGCGTGCCGGGCGGCCGCCGCGCCCATCCGCAGCGTGAGCGAGGGGTCGTCGGCGAAGCGGCGCAGCGCGTGGGCGTAGTCCACCGGGTCGTGCCCGTCGATCAGGAAGCCGCTGACGCCGTCCTTCACGGCGACCGGCAGGCCGCCCACCGACGCGGCGATCACCGGGGTGCCGCACGCCTCGGCCTCGATGGCCACCAGCCCGAAGGACTCGCTGTACGAGGGCATGACCAGCACGCTGGCCGCGCGGTACCAGTCCGCGAGCCGGTCCTGGCCGACCGGCGGCCGGAACCGCACCACGTCGGCGATGCCAAGCCGGGCGGCGAGCTTCTGCAGCCCCTCCGGCTTGGCCAGGCCGCTGCCGCTCGGCCCGCCGACGACGGGGACGACGATCCGGGAGCGCAGCGAGGGGTCCTGGTCGAGCAGGACGGCTACCGCGCGCAGCAGGATGTCGGGCGCCTTCAGGGGCTGGATACGGCCGGCGAAGAGCGGGATCAGCGCGTCCTGGGGCAGGTCGAGACGCCTGCGCGCCGCGGCCCGCTCGTCCGCGACGCCGCTGCCCGTCACGCCGCTCGCCGGGCGGAAGCGGTCGAGGTTCACGCCCGGGTGCACGACGGCGACCCGGTCCGGCTCGGCCTCGTAGTGCCGGACCAGCTCGCCGGCCTCCTCGGCGGTGTTGGCGATCAGGCGGTCCGCGGCGCGCACGATCTGCGTCTCGCCGATGACGCGCGCGGCCGGCTCGGGGGTGTCCCCCTCCGCCAGCGCGGCGTTCTTGACCTTGGCCATCGTGTGCATGGCGTGCACCAGCGGGACGCCCCAGCGCTCGGCGGCGAGCCAGCCGACGTGGCCGGAGAGCCAGTAGTGGGAGTGGACCAGGTCGTAGTAGCCGGGGCGGTGGCCGGCCCAGGCCTGCATGACGCCGTGCGTGAAGGCGCACAGCTGGGCGGGCAGGTCCTCCTTGTTCAGCCCCTCGTACGGGCCCGCGTCCACGTGGCGTACGAGGACGCCGGGGGCCAGCTCGACGGCGGGCGGCAGGGTGCCGGTGGTGGCCCGGGTGAATATCTCGACCTCGATGTTGAGCGAGGCGAGCTTCCTGGCCAGCTCGACGATGTAGACGTTCATGCCGCCCGCGTCGCCCGTGCCGGGCTGGTGCAGCGGGGAGGTGTGCACGCTCAGCATCGCCACTCGGCGCGGCTTGCGGGAGCCGCCCAGCCGCAGCCTGGCCGGGCCGGTGAACTGGCTCTGGGGACGGCCGCGGAGCCGGGACACGTATTGGCTCACTGCGAGCTACCTCCCACATTCCGGCAAAATCCGGCGGAAACCGATCCTGGCACCGCCTCTCAACCGGCCAACAACGGAGTCGGCCGAGCCATTTCCCACCAGACGCCCGGCCCCGCCCTCTTTGCCAAAGCGTGACCCTGGCGGCGGGCCGGGGCCCACCGAGCGCCCCGGCGGGCGACGGACCGGATGCCCGCCGGGTCCCCCGACATGCGACGGGCCGGGTGCCCGCCGCGCAGCACATAAAGTCATGTCATGGCCCGCAGCTCCCCCACGCCCCCGTCCGCACGCCCGGTCGGGAGCGCCACCCGCGGGACCACCAACCCCAACCGGCTGCGCCGCATGGACCGCTGGATCGCCGCCACGCACGGCCCGCAGCTACGCCGCGCCGCCGATCCGGTCGCGGTCGACCTCGGGTACGGGGCAGCGCCCTGGACCGCCGTCGAGCTGCTGGACCGGCTGCGGACGGCGCGCGGGGACGCGGAGGTGGTGGGGGTGGAGATCGATCCGGAGCGGGTCGCGGCGGCCCGGCCGTACGAGCGGGCCGGGCTGGTCTTCCTGCACGGCGGCTTCGAGGTGCCGCTGCCGGGCGCCCGGGACCGCTCCCCCGCCCTCATCCGGGCCGCGAACGTGCTGCGGCAGTACAGCGAGGCCGAGGTGGCCGAGGTCTGGGCGCGGCTGTGCGCACGGCTGGCGCCGGGCGGGCTGCTGGTGGAGGGCACCTGCGACGAGATCGGCCGCCGGCACGTCTGGGTCGCGCTCGGCCCCGAAGGCCCCCGCACGGTCACCTTCGCGGCCCGCCTCGGCTCCCTGGAGGCCCCCTCCGACCTGGCCGAACGGCTCCCGAAAGCGCTGATCCACCGCAATGTGCCGGGCGAACCGGTGCACGCCTTCCTGCGCGACTTCGACCGGGCGTGGGCGGCAGCGGCACCGTACGGCGCGCTCGGCGCCCGCCAGCGCTGGATCCGGTCGGTCCTCGCCCTGCGCGACGCGGGCTGGCCGCTCGCCGACGGCCCCCGCCGCTGGCGCCTGGGCGAGGTCACGGTCCGCTGGGAGGCGCTGGCACCGCGCGGCGGCACGGCCTGAGCGACACCGGCACCCGCCCGTCCCGGCCCCGGCGCGCGGCGCCGCCCCCCGACGCTCAGCGATCACCCATCGCCGCAGGTAAAAGCAGTACGCGCCGCGGGTCAACCAGTACGCGCCCAGCTCAAGCAGTACGCAGTGCCGCCATCAGCGCGTCGACCAGGGGGCGGTCGCGGTCCTGGGTGAGGCGGCCGCGGGCCGCGGCCGGGGGCAGCCAGGCCACCCGGTCGACCTCGTCGTTCGGGGTGAACGTGCCGCCGCACGCCTCGGCCGCCCAGTAGCGGACCTCCTTGGGGCGGCCGTTCACCTCGTAGTACGCGGAGGGCAGCTCGGGGCCCGGCCGACAGGCCATGCCGGTCTCCTCCGCGACCTCGCGCACCGCCGCGGCCGGCGCCTCCTCGCCCCGCTTGAGCTTTCCCTTCGGGTGCGACCAGTCGTCGTACTTGGGCCGGTGCACCAGCGCGATCTCCAGCCCGCCCGACTCCGGCGAGCGGCGCCACAGGACGCAGCCCGCCGCGAGGATCACCGCTTCGTTCATCCGCCGGCCCTTCCTCATCGGGTCCAGTCGCCGCGTTCCGGTGCGCGGTCCCGGGGCCGGAAGGCGTCGGACGGGAGCGGGTGCCAGGCGCGGGTGAAGGCGTAGCGGGCGGCCTCGACCTCGTGCCGCTGATCGGCGTGGAGGACGCCGAGGGCGTAGGCGGTGGCCGGGGCGATGCGCGGGGTGCGGGCGGCAGCGGCGGCGGCAGCCGCTGCCTCGGCGGCGTCCCGGTGCCGCTCCAGCGCCCGGCCCGCCTCCACCAGCCGCAGGTCGGTGACGCCGCCCTCGGCGACCTCCTGCGCGTACCTGCTGTGCCGCAGCAGCAGCCGGACCTGGTGCCAGGGGGTGTCGTGGCGGTCGTCGGCGGTCAGCGCCGCGGCGTTGTACGGGTGCCCCGCGCGGGTCAGCGGCAGTGCGGCGACAGCCTCGGCCAGCCGGCGGTGCGCCTGGTCGGCCAGCGGCGGCAACGCCTCGGCGGCGAGCCGGTCGGCGGCGTTCTTGTCCAGCGGGGCCTCGGAGGCGAGCACCGCCACGGCGTCCGCGACGGCGTGGAAGCGCGAGGAGCCGAGCGCCTGGAGCGCCGCGGAGTGGGCACGGGTGCGGGCCAGCGTCAGCTGCCGGTCGAGCAGCGCTCCGGCCCGCGCGGCCCCCGCCGCGGTGGTGGCGGCCGGGTCCTTGGGGTCCCGGCTCCGCTCCTCGCGGGGCCCGGCGTCCCTGCCCCGCGCCGCGCGTGCGGGCGCCCGCTGCGGCGCCGGCCCGTCCTCGGGCGCTCTGGAGGTGCCGCCCGGTTCGGCGGGGCCGGCCACGCGGTGCAGTGCGGCCAGCAGGCGTTCGAGCCGGTCGGCGTAGGAGTGCTCGCGGGCCAGGGTGCCCGACAGCCAGCCCAGCTCGGAACGGAGCTGGTCGGCCCAGGTCTCGTCGGTCAGCGGCCGGAAGGTGTGCAGCGCGCCGCTGATCCGGCGGGCCGCGGCCCGCAGCTCCCGGGCCGCTTCCCCGGCGCCGCGCGCGTCCGAGCCGCTCTCGCGGTGCAGCCGCAGGCTGCGCAGGAACGCCGTGGACTGTTCGTGGAGGTAGGCCGAGAACACCTCGCCGGCCGTGGCGCGGTCCGGTGGCGGCTCCGTCACCGCGCCGAGCAGGCCGGCGGGTGCGGGTGCGGTGCTCCGGTTCGCTCCGTGCGTCATGCCGTCCTCCTCACGGTGACCGTGGCGGCCGGGCACGCGGCGGCAGCCGGTCCGGCCGCGGCGGCCGCGCGGGCACGGCTCCGTTCGCAGGGCGGGGAGCTGGGCGGGGAGGGGTCATGTCGCAGGGCCACGCCGGCGCCTCCGGGCGTCGATGAGCATTTCTTGTACGTTCCGCAGCGGCTTGCCGTCCGCGTCGGTGGCGTGCCGGGTCCAGTTGCCGTCCGGGCCGAGGTGCCAGGACGAGGTCGCGTCCGACATGCCGGTCTCCAGCAGCCGGACGAGCGAGGCACGGTGTCCGGGGTCGGTGACCCGGACCAGCGCCTCGATCCGCCGGTCGAGATTGCGGTGCATCATGTCCGCGCTGCCCAGCCATACTTCCGGCTCCCCTCCGTTGCCGAAGGCGAACACCCGGGAGTGTTCGAGGAAGCGGCCCAGGACGCTGCGGACGCGGATGTTCTCGCTCAGCCCCGGTACGCCGGGCCGCAGGGCGCAGATTCCGCGTACCCAGATGTCCACCGGTACACCGGCCTGGGAGGCGCGGTAGAGCGCGTCGACGACGGCCTCGTCCACCATGGAGTTGACCTTGATGCGGACGTGCGCGGCGTGTCCGGCGCGGTGGTGCGCGATCTCCTTGGTGATGCGCTGGACCAGGCCGTCGCGCAGCGACTTGGGGGCGACGAGCAGCCGTCGGTAGGTCTCCCGGCGGGAGTAGCCGGAGAGCCGGTTGAACAGGTCGGAGAGGTCGGCGCCCACCTGCTGGTCGGCGGTGAGCAGGCCGATGTCCTCGTAGAGCCGGGCCGTCTTGGGGTGGTAGTTGCCGGTCCCCACATGGGAGTAGCGGCGCAGCATCTCGCCTTCCTGGCGGACGACGAGGGAGAGCTTGCAGTGCGTCTTGAGGCCCACCAGGCCGTAGACGACGTGGCAGCCGGCCTCCTCCAGCTTCCGGGCCCACTTGATGTTGGCCTGCTCGTCGAAGCGGGCCTTGATCTCGACCAGGACGAGGACCTGTTTGCCGGACTCGGCGGCGTCTATCAGGGCGTCGACGATCGGCGAGTCGCCGGAGGTGCGGTAGAGCGTCTGCTTGATCGCGAGGACGTGCGGGTCGGCGGCGGCCTGCTCCAGGAAGGCCTGTACGGAGGTGGAGAAGCTGTCGTACGGGTGGTGGAGCAGGACGTCGCGGGCGCGCAGCGCGGCGAAGACGTCGGGCGCCGAGGCGGACTCGACCTCGGCGAGGTCGCGGTGGGTGCCGGCGACGAACTTCGGGAACTTCAGCTCGGGCCGGTCCAGCGCGGCGATGCCGAAGAGGCCGGTCAGGTCCAGCGGTCCGGGCAGCGGGTAGACCTCGGCCTCGGAGATCTTCAGCTCCTGGACCAGCAGGTCCAGGACGGCCGGGTCGATGGACTCCTCGACCTCCAGCCGGACGGGCGGCCCGAAGCGGCGCCGCAGCAGCTCCTTCTCCAGGGCCTTGAGGAGGTTCTCCGCGTCGTCCTCCTCGACCTCCAGGTCCTCGTTGCGGGTGACCCGGAACATGTGGTGCGCGCGTACCTCCATGCCCGGGAACAGCTCTTCCAGGTGCGCCGCTATGACGTCCTCTATGGGGACGTAGCGCTGCGGGGAGGCCTCCAGGAAGCGGGAGAGCAGCGGCGGGACCTTGACGCGGGCGAAGTGGTCGTGGCCGCTGACGGGGTTGCGGACGACCACGGCGAGGTTCAGGGAGAGGCCCGAGATGTACGGGAAGGGGTGGGCCGGGTCCACGGCCAGCGGGGTCAGCACCGGGAAGATCTGGTGGCGGAAGAGGGTGAACAGGCGGGCCTGTTCCTTCTCGGTCAGCTCCGGCCAGCGGATCAGGTGGATGCCCTCGCCGGCCAGCTCGGGGGCGACGTCCTGCTGGTAGCAGGCGGCGTGCCGGGCCATGAGCTCGCGGGAGCGGGTCCAGATCAGGTCCAGCACCTCGCGGGGCTGGAGCCCGGAGGCGGAGCGGGTGGCGACGCCGGTGGCGATTCTGCGCTTGAGGCCGGCGACCCGGACCATGAAGAACTCGTCCAGGTTCGACGCGAAGATCGCCAGGAATTTGGCACGTTCCAGCAGCGGCGTGGCCGGGTCCTCGGCCAGTTCCAGTACGCGTTCGTTGAAGGCGAGCCAGCTGCGCTCGCGGTCCAGGAAACGGCCGGCGGGCAGCTCCGCTCCGTCGTCGCCCAGCACGCCGTCGACGTCGTAGGCATCGAGGTCGGCGTCGAGATCCGGTTCCAGCTCGGGCAGGGGCGCGGCGACCGTGTTCGGGCGGTGCGCGGCGATCGAGCCGACCGAGGGCTGAGCCTGTGCGGACGGCGTCTGGGGCGTTGCCTGGGCGCTGGTCTGCTGGTCCATGACCTCATTGTTCCGCGCTCCCGGCCGGGAAAGCGCGTCGGGAGGCGGCGGGGCGGCTCGGAGCCATCGGTCACCGGCCGGCTGCGCGGAGGGCTGCATTCAGTGATGCTCGCAAGCGAGTTTGAATCGCCGGTAACGCAGACATGGCGGACAGGCAAGCGGGGGGCCACCCGGAGGGGACATTACGGTGCCGGACGAGGGCGCGGCGGCGGGACACGTACCCCGCCGCCGCGCCTGACACACCGTCAACACCGGTGCGGAGGAACCGCGCTGTCCGTCACAGCTCGGTGCGGTACATCAGGTCCGTCTCGTGCGTGACGAAGCCGAGCCGCTCGTAGACGGTGACGGCGGGGACGTTGTCCGCGTCGACGTACAGCATCGCCGTGGGCACGCCCTCGGCGGCCAGGTGGCGCAGGCCGATCGCGGTGAGCGCCTTGCCGAGCCCGCCGCCCTGGGCGCCGGGCCGGACACCCACGACGTAGACCTCGCCCAGGCCCTCCTCGGCGTGCTTCTTCGTCCAGTGAAAACCGACCAGCTCGCCCTCCCGTCGCCCGCCACCGCCCCGAGGGGAATCGCTTCGCGATGCTTCCTCCTGCCTCTCTGCCAGGAAGAAGCCCTTGGGGTCGAACCACGACTCGGCCTTGCGGTCGTCCAGGTCACGCTGGGTGAGCGAGCCCTGCTCGGGGTGGTGGGCGAAGGCCTCGGCGTTCGCGGCGAGCCAGGCCGCGTCGTCCGTGCCGGGCTGGAAGGTGCGGACGGTGACGCCCTCGGGCAGCACCGGCTCCGGCAGGTCCAGGTCGGTCAGCGGGCGGCGCATCTGCCGCAGCTCGCGGAAGAGGGTCAGGCCCAGGGTCTGCGCGAGGTGGCGGGCCGCGGGGTGGCCGCCGTGCGCCCAGAGCCGGAGCCGCCGCCCGGAGTGCTCCAGCAGCGCGCTGCCGAGCTTGCGGCCCAGGCCGTGGCCGCGGAATTCGGGGTGGACGACCAGCTCGGCGGCGGGCGCCTCGACGGGGTCGGTGCCCTCCAGCTGCCCGTATCCGACGACGCGGTCGCCCTCGGCCCGCACGAGGAAGTGCTTGACGCCCTCCCGGTGCCCGCCGCGCAGCTGCAGCCGCCCCTGCTCGGAGACGGCCGGCTGCCCGTCCGTCCGCGCCGCCGTCTCGATCAGCTCCAGTACGGCACCCGCCACGTCCGGCGTGAGCTCGTCCAGTACCTGCATGCCCCGGTCGGGCCGGCCCGTTTCCTCTGCAGCGTCAGTCATGTCCCGAAGCGTACGGCGCCGCGCGCGCCCGGTGGCGACCCCCATCGCGCCGTACGCGTACCCGGCCGGGCCGCCGTCGCCGTGCTGCAACCGTGCCGTCACCCGACACCCCTGTTGCGCTACGCGCGTTGACCGTAGGCTTCCGGTCGCTCGCACACTCCTGATCCGCTGTCCACGAGGGGGACGACCCATGTCAGATACTCCGCACCGGCGCCGCCGGATGCGCCGCCTGGCGGCCGCCGCGACGGTACTGGCCGCCGCTGCCGGTGTCACGGCGGCGGCCCTGCCCGCCGGCGCCGGCACCCACGGCGGCCCCGGCCACTCCTCCCGCACCGTCGACGTGCAACTGCTGTCCTTCAATGACTTCCACGGCAACCTGGAACCGCCGCAGGGCTCCTCCGGCACCGTGGACGAGGAGCAGGCGGACGGCAGCAAGAAGAAGGTCGAAGCGGGCGGCGTGGAGTACCTGGCCAACTCCCTGCGCACGGCGCGCAAGGGGCACCCTTACTCCGTCACCGCGGCGGCCGGCGACCTGGTCGGCGCGAGCCCGCTGCTCTCCGGCCTCTTCCACGACGAGCCGACCGTGGAGGCGATGAACAAGCTGCAGCTGGACGTGACGAGCGTCGGCAACCACGAGTTCGACGAGGGACGCACAGAGCTGGCCCGGCTGCAGAACGGCGGCTGCCACCCGAAGGAAGGCTGTTACGAGAAGGGCCGGAAGTTCGCCGGCGCCGACTATCCGTACCTCGCCGCCAACGTCACGGACGAGAGGACCGGTAAGCCGATCCTCAAGCCGTACACGGTCTGGAAGCACAAGGGCGTCAAGATCGGCTTCATCGGGGTCACGCTGGAGGGCACGCCGGACATCGTCAGCGCCGACGGCGTGAAGGGCCTGAAGTTCCACGACGAGGCCGAGACCATCGACAAGTACACCAAGGTGCTGCGCAAGCAGGGCGTGAAGTCGGTCGTCGCGCTGATCCACGAGGGCGGCGCGCCCGCGTCCACCGCGTACAACTACGACTGCGACAGCCCTGGTCCCGGCGACGGCATCTCCGGGCCGATCACGGAGATCGCCAAGAAGGTCTCGCCGGACGTCGACGCGCTGGTCACCGGCCATACGCACCAGGCGTACGCGTGCACGATCCCGGACCCGGCCGGGCAGCCGCGGATGGTCACCTCGGCGTCCTCCTTCGGCAAGCTCTACACCGACACCACGCTGACGTACGACCGGAAGACCAAGGACATCGTGCGCACGGCCGTGAAGTCGGCCAACCACGTGGTGCACCGCACCCAGCCCAAGGCGGCCGACCTGACCGCGCTGATCAAGCGCTGGGACAAGCTGGCCGCGCCGGTCGCGAGCAAGCCGGTCGGGTACATCTCGGCGGACATCGCGGGCCGCGGCGCGACCACCCCGGAGTCGCCCCTCGGTGACGTGATCGCCGACGCGCAGCTGGAGGCGACGGCGGACAGCGGCAAGGGCGGCGCCCAGCTGGCCCTGATGAACCCCGGCGGCGTCCGCTCCGACCTGGCGTTCAAGGCGTCCGGCAGCGAGGGCGACGGGGTGGTGACGTACGGCGAGGCGTTCACGGTCCAGCCGTTCACCAACATGACCAACGTCGTCTCGCTGACCGGGAAGCAGCTCATCACCGCGCTCCAGCAGCAGGTCAGCGGCGCCAACGAGGCCTCCCCCAAGATCCTCCAGGTGTCGAAGGGCCTCACCTACACCCTGGACATGACCAAGACCGGCGCCGCCCGGATCGTCGTGGACTCGGTGAAGCTCGACGGCGAGCCGGTCGACCCGGCGAAGAGCTACCGCGTCGCGATGAACGAGTTCCTGGCGGGCGGCGGCGACGGATTCGCCGCATTCAAGGGCGGCACGGACAAGTACGTCGGGCCCTCCGATCTGGAGGCATTCACCGCGTACCTCGGCGCCCACTCCTCGGCGTCCGGCCCGCTGACCCCGCCGAAGGCGGACCGCATCACCGTGGTGAAGTAACGGCTCATATCCCCACTTACCGACAGTAAGACTTGCGTTCGACAGCCGTACGCATGGTGGGATGTGCCGATGCGACCCCCCACACGCATAGCCGCGTCACACGCTCCGCAGGACGCGCGGGAATCCCAGGAGGCCCGCGCGTCCCAGGGCCCTGGCGCCCAGGGTGACACCCGTGAGATGGCGCCGGTCAACCCGTACGCGGAGCTGGCCGGGCTGGCCGACCCCGAGCCGGAGCCGGGCCCCGCGCGGTCGTACCTCAACGAGCGCGACGACAGCGACGACCCCCTGGGGCTCGGGCTGCGCGCGGACCCCGAGGACGAGGACGCCTGGGCGCCGCCGAACCACCGCAAGGCCCGGCGCGGCCTCAGCCGGTTCGCCGCCGTCCCGCTCACCGCGAAGATCGTCGCCACGGTCCTGGTGGCCGCCTCCTTCGCGGGTCTCGCCGACCGGTTCGCCGTGCTGTACGCGCAGAACAAGGCCGCCGAGAAGCTCAAGGACTCGCTGCACCTGGCGGCCGATCCCGAGGTGGACATCGAGGGCTTCCCCTTCCTCACCCAGGTCGCCGACAAGCACCTGGACCGGGTGCGGGTGGCCATCCCCGACCTGGCCGCCGACCGCGTCTCGCTGGCGAAGTTCGAGGCGACGGCCGAGGACGTCACGCTCGACGGCGACCTGCCCACCTCCCTCAAGGGCGGCACGGTCGGCCGGATGCACGGTGACGTACTGCTCTCCTTCGAGGACATGAACCGCGAACTGGGCGCCTCGCAGGTGAAGTTCAGCGAGCTGGGACCCGACGCGGTACGTGCCGAGGGGCGGCTGCCGATCGCCGGGCACGAACTGCGGATGCGCGCCCGGGCCCACATCCGGCAGGCCGGCGACCGCGGCATCTCCACCGAGATCAGCGGCATGCGGCTGGACATCGGCGACATCGCGGTCTACCGCCCCGGCACCGGCAAGGGCGAGGGGCTGCAGCTGACCCGCAAGACCGCCCGGCAGCTCAGCCGGGAGGCCGCCAAGATCAAGGCGATGCTCGGCGTACCGGCCATCGCCGACCGCATCGGCATCCCGCAGGACACCATCGACGCCGCGCTGCACAACGAGAAGAAGCTGCACGACCTCGTCGGCACGCCGCGCTTCATCGGCAAGCTGATGAAGGTCAACCTCGTCGACGTCGTGACCGACCACCCCTGGCTGCTGCAGAAGGTCGGCATCGATCCGAAGATCCTCGGCGGCCTGGCGGGGCTCACCAAGCCGGAGATCGCGGACCGCTTCGACCTGTCCTTCCGGCTCCCCAAGACCCCCGGTGACGTGCGGCTGCGCACCGTCTCCGTGGAGCGGGACGGCATCCGGGCCCGCCTGACGGGCACTCAACTCCCCTTCGGTGACGCGGCGAAGAAGCGGCCCTGACGCGATACGCACGGGACACAAGGGGCGTCAGTAAAGAACCACGGACGCGGTAATTCCGTCGTATGAGGTGAACGAACGGTGCACCCGGGATGTCCGGGTGCCGACGTCAGGAGGAACCGTGCGCCACCGTTCCACCCCCACCGCAGCGCGCTGCGCCGTGGTGGCCGCGCTGCTCACCGCCCCGCTCGCCATCGCCGCCCCGGCGAGCGCGGCACCCGCAGACCCGCCGGCCGCCGCCGCGAAGGGCCCGGCGGGCACCGCCCCGCAGGCCGACTTCAACCACGACGGCTACGCCGACATCGTTGCCGGAGCCCCCGGCGGCACGGTCGGCGGCAAGGCGAAGGCCGGTTACGTCACCGTCGTCTACGGCTCGGCCTCCGGTGCCGCCACCGGAAAGCACCAGGTCATCAGCCGCGCCACCGCCGGCGTGCCCGGCGACCCCGCCGAGGGCGCCCGCTTCGGCGACCGCACCGTCGCCCGCGACCTGGACGGCGACGGCACCAGCGACCTCGTCATCACCGGCTCCGGAGGCCCGGTGGTCCTGTGGGGCTCCACCGACGGCAAGGGCGGCGCGAGCAGCCTGCAGGGCGTCGGCGGCCGCAACCTCACCGCGGGCGACTTCGACGGTGACGGCCACACCGACCTGGTGGCCGAAGGCGAAGGCAACGAGAACTCCGCCGCCCTGCACGTGATGTACGGACCGTTCACCCGGGCCGGGGCGCCCGCCCGTACCTCGGAGCTCATGACCGGCCACCTCTTCAACTCCGAGGACCTGGCCGCCGGTGACCTCAACGGTGACGGCCGGGACGACCTGGTCAGCATGCACGCGTTCGAGGAGATGTCGGAGTCGAGCGAGTTCTGGAAGGGCACCGCCGACGGCCTCTCCACCAAGTCCACGGAGCTGCCGGACGCCGCGGCGGCCACGGTCGGCGACGTCGACAAGGACGGCTACGGCGACCTCATCTACCGCCCCGTGCCCGGCGGCGTCGTGGAGGACCTCCCGTACGACAAGGGCACGGTCAAGGTCGCGTACGGCTCGGCCGACGGTCCGGGCAAGCGCACCACGACCATCACCCAGGACACCGCGGGCGTCCCCGGAGCGGGCGAGGAGGGCGACCAGTTCGGCTACTCGCTCAGCGCGGGCGACGTGAACGGCGACGGCTACGCGGACGTCGCGGCCGGCGTCCCCTTCGAGGACCTGACGTCGGCCTCCGGCGCCGCCCTGAAGGACGCGGGCAGCGTGGTCCTGCTCAAGGGCGGCAAGGGCGGCCTGTCCGGCACCGGCGCGCAGGCGCTCAACCAGACGACCACCGGGGTCCCGGGGGTCGCCGAGGCCGGTGACCGCTTCGGCGAGGCGGTCTCGCTGCTGGACACCGACAAGGACGGCAAGGCCGACCTCGCGGCGGGCGCGCCCGGCGAGGACGGCACGAGCCTGAAGGACACCGGCGCGGTGTGGGCCCTGCGGGGCGCGGCCGGCGGGCTGACGACGACCGGCGCCGTCTCGTACGGACCCGGCGCGATCGGCGCCCCCGAGGCGGGCGCCGGCCTGGGGTCGGGCTTCGCCCACTAACCGCCGCTCGCGCCGCCCCCCGGACCCGGCTCCGGCGCGTGGTCCGGGGGCGGCGTGGCCGCTCCCGGGAGGGTCAGCTCCGCCAGCGTGCCGCCGCCCTCCGCCGCGAGGAGCCGGACGGCGCCGCCCGCCTGCTGCGCCGTGCGGGCCACGATCGACAGGCCCAGGCCGCTGCCGGGCAGGCTGCGCGCCGAGGGCGAGCGCCAGAACCGCTCGAAGACATGCGGGAGTTCGTCGGCCGGGATGCCGGGCCCGTGATCGCGCACGGTCAGCAGGCCGCCCGTCAGGCGGACCTCGACCGTGCCGCCCGCGGGGCTGAACTTCACCGCGTTGTCCAGGAGGTTGACCACCGCGCGCTCCAGCGCGGCCGGCTCAGCACGTACGTACCAGGGGTCGAGGGCGGCGTCGAGGGTGAGGGACGGGCCGCGCAGCCGGGCCCGTTCCAGCGCCGTCGACGCGACCTCGTGCAGTGCGACGACCGGCGGCGCGCCGTGGCCGCCGGCCCCGTGGTCCGGCGTCCTGGACAGCTCCTGGAGGTCGCCGATCAGCGCGGCCAGCTCGCCCATCTGCGCCTTCACCGAGTCCAGCAGGGCGAGCTTGTCGTCGGCCGGGATGGCCCGGCCGGTGCGCTCGCTGCGCTCCAGCAGGTCGATGTTGGTGCGGAGCGAGGTCAGCGGGGTGCGCAGCTCGTGGCCCGCGTCCGCGATCAGCTGCTGCTGGAGGTCGCGGGAGGCGGCGAGCGCGGCGGTCATGGAGTTGAAGGACCGGGAGAGCCGGGCGATCTCGTCCTCGCCGTCGGTGGGGATGCGGACGGCCAGGTCTTCCGTACGGGCGACGTGCTCGACGGCGGCGGTGAGCCGGTTCACCGGCTTCAGGCCCGCCCTGGCCACCCACAGGCCGGTGGTCGCTGCGCCCAGCACACCGACCCCGGAGACGATCAGCAGCACCAGCGCGAGCTGGTTGAGCGGCTGGGACACCTGGTCCATGGGCGTGGCGACGGACACCGCCACCTGGTTGCCGAACGCGTCGGTGGCGGACCCGCGGGACGCCTCGGTCGAGACCCGCATCTGCGCCCCGTTCGCGGCCCGCGCGGTGTGCATGGCGTCACGGGCCCTGCCCTGCGCGACCTCGACGTCCGCCCGGGTGGCGGGGATCTGCGACCGCTCAGGCGAGGTGCACACCCGGCCGTCCACCGACACCAGCTGGACGGTGTACGGGCCGGCCGGCGGGAAACTGACGCCCTGCGCGGTGCCGTTGCACTCGGCGCTCAGCGCCCGTACGTACGCGTCGTTCACGCTGACGCTCCTCAGGGTCGCGTCCAGCTGCTCGGTGAGCCGGTCGCGGGTGATGAGCCAGCAGGCGGCGGCCGAGGCGGCGACCGCGAGGGCGACGGCGAGCGCGGTGAGCATCGCCAGCCGGGACTGGAGCGGCAGCCGGCGGTAGCGCTGGGCCGCTCTCTCGCGGACGTTCACTCGGCACCGCCGGAACGCAGGACGTAGCCGACGCCGCGCACCGTGTGCACCAGCCGGGGCTCCCCGCCGGCCTCGGTCTTGCGCCGCAGGTACATCACGTACACGTCCAGGGAGTTGGAGGAGGGCTCGAAGTCGAAGCCCCAGACGGCCTTGAGGATCTGCTCGCGGGTGAGGACCTGGCGCGGATGGGCCAGGAACATCTCCAGCAGGGTGAATTCGGTGCGGGTCAGCTCCACGGTGCGGTCGCCGCGGGTGACTTCACGGGTGGCGAGGTTCATGGTCAGGTCGGCGAAGGTGAGCGTGTCGCCCTCGTCGGGGGCCGCCCCCGCGGCCGCCGCGTAGGAGCTGCGGCGCAGCAGCGCGCGGATGCGGGCCAGCAACTCGTCCAGTTCGAAGGGCTTGACCAGGTAGTCGTCGGCGCCCGCGTCGAGTCCGGTGACCCGGTCGCCGACCGTGTCGCGCGCGGTGAGCATGAGGATCGGCACGGTCAGGCCGCTCGCGCGCAGCCGGCGGGCGGCGGTCAGGCCGTCCATGCGGGGCATCAGCACGTCCAGCACGATGAGTTCGGGCCGGTGCGCCGCCACCTTCTCGACCGCGTCCAGGCCGTCCACGGCCTCGTCGGTGGCGTACCCCTCGAAGGCGAGCGAGCGGCGCAGGGCCTCGCGGACGGCGGGCTCGTCGTCGACGATCAGGATGCGGGCGGACGTCTCGCCCTGCTCGGCGGCGCTCATGTTCTCGGTGACCTCGGTAGGTGTGAAGGGAGGGCCAGGACCCCCTCAGCCTCGCACGGCGCGTCTGCGGGAGCGCCGCGCGGCGCGGGACGGGGACCGGTACGGCGCGTGCGGCGGGTCGTGGGGTGCCGCGCCGCCCGCGCTCAGGCTGACGGCCGTGGCGAGCGCGCGCCGCGCACGGTGCAGCGGAACGGTGGTACGGGTCCGCTTCATACGGGTCCGCGCGGCGCGGGTCCGCGTCGTACGGGTCCCTGTGGTGCGGTTCCTCGTGGTCATGGTGCCTCCTCGTACGTGTACAGGTGGCGGGGTTTCGGGTCAGCTGTTCGTCGTGCCGCCGGCGCGCAGGTCGGCCAGGTCCGCCTTGACGGTGTTGATCGGTATGGCGAAGCCGAGGCCGACGCTGCCGGCGCTGCTGCCGCTGCCGTTGGAGCTGCCGGAGGCGGAGTACATCGCGGAGTTGATGCCGATGATGCGGCCGGACATGTCGATCAGGGCGCCGCCGGAGTTGCCGGGGTTGAGCGAGGCGTCGGTCTGGATGGCCTTGTAGCTGGTGGTCGAGTCGCCGGTGTCACCGTTGTACTGGTTGCCGCCGAACTCGAACGGCCACGGCATGTCACCCTGCCCCTGGCCCTGCTGCTGTTGCTGCTGGTCCTCCTTGGGCACGGTCACCTCGCGGTCGAGCGCCGAGACGATGCCGCTGGTCACCGAGCCGGTGAGCCCCTCGGGCGAGCCGATCGCGACGACCTGGTCGCCGACCGCCAGCTTGCTGGAGTCGCCGAGGGTGGCGTGCGTGAGGTCCTTGCCGCCCTTGATCTTGATGAGCGCCAGGTCCTTGCCGGGGTCGGTGCCGACGACCTGGGCGGTCTTGGTGGAGCCGTCGCTGAAGGACACCGAGACGGTGTCGGCGCCGGAGACCACGTGGTTGTTGGTGATGATCTCGCCGTCGCCGGTGATGACCACGCCGGAGCCGGTGGACTCGCCCTCGGAGGTGCGGGCCTTGATCTCGACTGTCGCGGGGCTGACCGCCTTGGCGACCGAGGAGACCCCGCTGTTCGACGTGGCGCCCGCGTTGACGACGGCGGTGCTCTGGCCGCTGCTGCTGCCGCCCTGCGTGGCGCTCCCGATGAGCGCGGCGCTGCCGCCGCCGATCAGGCCGGAGGCCAGCGCGACCGCGGCGATCAGCGCGACGGGGCGGCGCGCCTTGCGGCGCGGGGCGCCCTCGGGGCCGCTGTCGGCGGGCGGGGCCGGCGGGGCATACGGGGGCGGCGGCGGGTAAGCCGCCTGCGCGGCACCGGCGTGCGGGCCGAAGGACGCGTACGGGGAGGTGTGCCGGGTGTCGTACTGCGGGGTCTCTTCGCCGCTTCGGCGGTAGCTCTCGGTCATGTCTACGACTCTGCGAGCCGTGCATGAGAACAAGCTGAGAGCACCCTGAGAGGTCCGGCAGAAGTGGGTATGCCCGGTATAAAGACGCCCTCGCCGCCCTTCGGGAGGCTCAGCCCGTGCAGCCGCAGGACTGGCGGACCACCAGCCGGGACGGGTACTGCCGCAGCCGCTCCCGGCGCGACCCGGCCAGCCGCAGCGCGTCGTCGAGCACCAGGTCCACCGCCGTACGGGCCATCGCCTCGCGGTCGGAGCCGACCGTGGTCAGCGGCGGGTCGGTCAGCGCCGCTTCCTTCACGTCGTCGAAGCCCGCCACCGCCAGCTCGCCCGGCACGTCGATGCGCAGCTCGCGGGCCGCGCGCAGCACGGCGATGGCCTGGTCGTCGGTGGCGCACATGATCGCCGGCGGCCGGTCCGGGCTTTCGAGGAGCTTCAGCGCGATCGGGTAGGCCTCGTAGCGGTTGTACGGGGCGTGGAAGTAGCGGCCCTCGGTCGGGCGGCCGGCCTCCTGCATGGCCCGCCGCCAGCCCTCGACGTGGTCGGTGACCGGGTCGCCGGACTTGGGCGTCTCCTCCAGGCCGCCGAAGAACGCGACGTAGGGGTGGCCGTGCTCCAGGAGGTGGCGGGTGGCGAGCTGGGCGCCGCCGATGTCGTCCGCCATCACGGCGACGTCGTCTATGGCGTCGGGGCGGCGGTGCAGCAGCACCACGCGGGCGTCCCAGGTGTCGATCTCGGTGGCGGCGTGCTCGCTGGGGCCCTGGCTGATCAGGATGAGCCCGGCGACCCGCATGCCGAGGAAGGCGCGGAGGTAGTGAACCTCGCGCTCGTCCTCGTAGTTGGCGTTACCGACCAGCACCATCTTGCCGCGCTCGGAGGCGGCACGCTCCACGGCGTGCGCCATCTCCGCGAAGAACGGCTGCCGGGTGTCGGGCACGATGAGCCCTATGAGGTCGGTGCGCCGGGAGGCCATGGCCTGCGCGACGCGGTCCGGCCGGTACCCCAGCTCCTTGATCGCGGCGAGCACCCGCTCGCGCGTGGCCGGGGCGACCGGCCTCGGTCCGTTGTTGATGACGTAACTCACCACGGCGGTGGACGTCCCCGCCAGCCTCGCCACATCATCCCGCGTCACCTTGGCCACGCGCGGCAGTCTACGCGGGTGGTGCTACCGCTTGGCAGGGCGTACGCCGCCCGCCGCCGCGCTCCGGTCGGCGGTGTGCTCGCGCGCCTCGGCCGCGGCCCGCGCAGCGGCGCGTTCGGCCTGCTGGGCGGCCTTCTCCTTGGCCTCCTCGGCGGCCCGCTCGACCTTCTCCGGTACGACGAAGCGGTAGCCGACGTTGCGCACCGTGCCGATGAGCGACTCGTGCTCCGGGCCGAGCTTGGCGCGCAGCCGCCGTACGTGCACGTCGACCGTGCGGGTGCCGCCGAAGTAGTCGTAGCCCCAGACCTCCTGGAGCAGCTGGGCGCGGGTGAAGACCCGGCCCGGGTGCTGCGCGAGGTACTTGAGCAGCTCGAACTCCTTGAAGGTCAGGTCCAGGACCCGGCCCTTGAGCTTGGCGCTGTAGGTGGCCTCGTCCACCGAGAGGTCGCCGTTGCGGATCTCCATCGGGCTGTCGTCCGTGGTGACCTGCTGGCGGCCCATGGCGAGCCGCAGCCGCGCCTCGACCTCGGCGGGGCCCGCGGTGTCGAGGAGTACGTCGTCGATGCCCCAGTCGGCGGTGACGGCGGCGAGGCCGCCCTCGGTCACGACCAGGACGAGGGGACAGCCGGGGCCGGTGGAGCGCAGCAGCTGGCAGAGCGACCGGACCTGCGGCAGGTCGCGGCGGCCGTCGATGAGGATGACGTCGGCGCCGGGGGTGTCCACCAGGGCCGGGCCCTCGGCCGGGGCGACGCGCACGCTGTGCAGCAGGAGGCCGAGTGCGGGGAGCACCTCCGTGGAGGGCTGGAGGGCGTTCGTGAGAAGCAGCAGCGAGCTCATCGCTCATCACCCGCCCGGGTCGTCCGTCGTCGCCTGTCCGTTCGGGTCTTCTGCACGCTTCGCTCGCCCATCGGTTCCTCCTCGGTCCCTGCCTGCGAGGACTTTGCGGCACTGCTTCGTACGGTCGCGGGCCCCGCGCCGTTGCGAGGCTCGCGTGCCTCCGGAAACGTGAGCACTCCGGCACGCTCCGCACCCATGGAGCACGCCTGCGCTCATCCGCGCACCGCGCGTCCGAAAGCACAAAAGGACCCGGGGGCTACGCTGCCCGGATCCTCCATGCCCGACAGAATAGCCCACATGCCTTCCCGGCCGGCGGCCGACTTTGCGCGATCTCGTGTTCCTTCGATCACTTCGAGTGGCCGGCGCATAGCCCTGTTGACGGACGACGGCGTGTGCATCGAGGCCGGGCGCACCCCCTGCGCCCACACGCCGTCCGGCCCTCCGGACGGCCTCGTCGTGGTCCTCGCGCACGGCTTCACCGGCTCCCTGGACCGTCCCGCGCTGCGCCGTGCCGCCGCCGCGTTCGCGCAGTACAGCCCCGTGATCACGTTCTCGTTCCAGGGTCACGGCCGTTCGGGTGGGCGGTCCACGGCGGGTGACCGGGAGGTGCTGGACCTGGCGGCCGTGGTGCGCTGGGCGCGCACCCTGGGTCACACCCGTGTGGCCACGGTCGGATTCTGGGGGCACCTCCCACGCCTTCAGGGCAGTGGGGGAGGGCGGGTCGGTCGTGATCCGGCACGCCGCCCAGTACCGCCCGAAGCATGAGGGGCGCACAGGTGCGCACACCGACATGGTGGTGGCCGTGAGCGCCCCTGCCCGCTGGTATTACCGCGGTACCGCGGCGATGCGGCGGCTGCACTGGGTGGTGGAACGGCCGCCGGGCCGCCTCGTGGGGCGGCTGGGGCTGCGCACCCGCATCCACTCCGAGGCAGGGGATCCGGTGCCGCTCTCCCTCACCGAGGCGGCGCCGATGATCGCGCCCGCTCCGCTGCTCCTCGTGCACGGCGACCGCGACCCCTACTTCCCGCCCGACCATCCCCGCGCGCCGGCGGCCGCAGCCGCGCCCGGCTCCACCGACCTGTGGAGCGAGCGCGGCTACGGCCACGCGGAGAACGCCGCGGCCCCGGACCTGCTGGACCGGATCGCGGGGGGGGCTCGGCACACGGACGGCCGGGCCCGCCGGGGACTGATCAGTCGGCGGGCTTCCGCACCATCTCGATCAGGCTGGTGAAGCTCTCCGCGCCGTACCCCGCCGCCACGCCCCGGCCGAACAGGGCCGCCAGGGCCGCGGGGACCGTGGTGTCCAGGCCCGCGTCCCGCGCCGCCTGCAGCGCGTGCTCGGTGGTGGCCGCGCACATCGCGAGGGTCGCCTCGTCCCCCGGGTACCGCCCGGCCGCCACGTCCGCCGCGATCGCCGGCAGGAAGGACGCCGCGGTCTCCTCCGCCCGCGCCGCGTACGGCAGGTACTCGGCCGCCGGGATGCCGTGCGCCCCGGCCAGCGCCTGGGCCTGCAGGTGCCCGGTCAGCGTGGTCCAGAAGACGGTCATCAGCGCCTGGTAGTAGACCTGTGAGAGGCCCGGGTCGGCGCCGCGGTAGTCGGCTTCGGTGAGCACCTCCAGCGTGGCCCGGTGCGCCTCGAAGACATCCTCGGGACCGCTGTAGAAGGTGGCGGACCCCGGCTGCCCGACCAGCGGCGCCGGGACCTGCACACCGCCGGTGAGGTACCGCGCCCCGTGCCCCGCCGCCCACTCCGCGCCCTCGCGGGCCCGCTCCGGGGTGTCGGAGCTGAGGTTGACCACGACCCGTCCGTCCAGCGCGGCCGCGGCCGGCTCCAGTACCGCGTACATCGCGGCGTAGTCCGTCAGGCTCAGCACCACCAGCTCGTTGGCCGCGAGCGCGTCCGCCACCGTGCCGGCCCGCGCCGCCCCCTCCGCCACCAGGTCGTCCGCCCGGCTCGCGGTCCTGTTCCAGACCGTCACCGGGTGCCCGGCCGCCAGCAGCGCCCGGACCATGGCCCGCCCCATCGGTCCGAGCCCGATCAGTGTCACGCCCTGCTTGCTCATGCCCCACCCCTTCGACATTCACTAAAACGAGCGTTCTATTTAGAACGTGAGCACGATAGCACCCTCTAAAACGAACGCTCTACTTAATTGCGTGCGCGGATACGATCGGCACATGCAGAAGACCAAGGGCGGCACGGCCGGGGCCGGAACGGACGGCGGCCCGGCCGCCCCCGGCACCCGCGACCGGATCCTCGCGGCCACCGCACGGCTGCTCCAGCGGCAGGGCTACGAGGCCAGCGGCATCAAGCAGATCGCCCGCGAGGCCGACGCCACCCTCGGCTCCGTCTACCACTTCTTCCCCGGCGGCAAGCAGGCGCTGGCGGCCGAGGCGATCCGGCACAGCGACGACGAGATGACCGAGCTGCTGCGGACGGCGATGGCGAGCGCCGAGGACCCCGCCGACGCCGTCGTGACGTGCACCCGCATGCTCGGCGAGGAGCTGCGCGCCTCCGGCTGGACCGACGGCTGCCCGGTCACCACCACGGCCCTGGAGACCGTCGGCCGCGCCCCCGACCTGGAGCGCGCCTGCGCCGAGGCGCTCCAGCACTGGCAGGACGTGCTGCGCGACAAGTTCCGTACCGCCGGCATCTCCGCGGCCGACGCGGCCGACCTGGCCCTCACCGTCATGAACACCCTGGAGGGCGCGGAGATGGCCGCTCAGCTCCGGCGCAGCGAAAAGCCGCTCCAGGTGGCGGGGCACCATCTGGAGCGGCTGATCAGGCTGTACCTGTAGGCCCGCCGGCCGGGCGCGACGTCAGTCGGTCTCCGCCACGGCCTCCGCGAACTGGGCCGCGTACAACCGTGCGTACGCGCCGTCCGCCGCCAGCAGGGCGTCGTGCGTGCCCTGTTCGACGATCGAGCCGGACTCCATGACCAGGATCAGGTCGGCGTCGCGGATCGTGGAGAGCCGGTGCGCGATCACGAAGCTCGTCCGGCCGGACCGCAGCTGCGCCATGGCCTGCTGGATGAGGAGCTCGGTACGGGTGTCCACCGAGCTGGTCGCCTCGTCCAGGACCAGGATCGCGGGCTCGGCGAGGAAGGCCCGGGCGATCGTGATCAGCTGCTTCTCGCCTACCGAGACGTTGCCGCCCTCCTCGTCGATGACGGTGTCGTAGCCGTCGGGGAGGGTGCGCACGAAGCGGTCGACGTGGGTGGCCTTCGCCGCCTCGACGATCTTGTCCATCGAGGTGCCCTCGGGGGCGCCGTACGCGATGTTCTCCGCGATGGTGCCGCCGAACAGCCAGGTGTCCTGGAGCACCATCCCGATGTTCGCGCGCAGCTCCTCGCGGGCCATCGCGGCGATGTCCACGCCGTCCAGCGTGATCCGGCCGCCGCTCACCTCGTAGAACCGCATGAGGAGGTTGACCAGCGTCGTCTTGCCGGCTCCGGTGGGCCCGACGATGGCGACGGTCTGGCCGGGGCTGACGGCTAGCGACAGGTCCTCGATGAGCGGCTTCTCCGGGTCGTACCGGAAGGAGACCCGCTCGAAGGCGACCTTGCCCGTGACGTGGTCGGGGCGCGGCGGCTGCTGCGCATCCGGCTCCTGCTCCTCGGCGTCCAGCAGCTCGAAGACCCGCTCGGCCGACGCGACGCCGGACTGCACCAGGTTGGCCATCGAGGCGACCTGGGTGAGCGGCTGGCTGAACTGCCGGGAGTACTGGATGAACGCCTGCACGTCACCGATGGAGAGCGCGCCCGAGGCGACGCGGAGGCCGCCGACGACGGCCACCAGGACGTAGTTGAGGTTGCCGATGAACATCATCGCGGGCTGGATGACGCCCGAGATGAACTGCGCCCGGAACCCCGCCTCGTAGAGGTCCTCGTTCTCCTTGCGGAAGATCTCGGCGGACTCCTGCTGGCGGCCGAAGACCTTGACCAGGGAGTGCCCGGTGTACATCTCCTCGATGTGGGCGTTGAGCGTGCCGGTGGTCTTCCACTGCTGGACGAACTGCGGCTGCGCCCGCTTGCCGATCCGGGTGGCGACCACCACCGACACCGGCACGGTGATCAGCGCGACCAGCGCCAGCAGCGGCGAGATCCAGAACATCATCGCCAGCACGCCGACGATCGTCAGCAGCGAGGCGACGATCTGGCTGAACGTCTGCTGGAAGGTCTGCTGGATGTTGTCGATGTCGTTCGTCGCGCGGGAGAGCACCTCGCCGCGCGCCTGCTTGTCGAAGTAGCTCAGCGGCAGCCGGGCCAGCTTCTCCTCCACCTGCTCGCGCAGCCGGTAGACGGTCCGCTGCACCACCGTGGTGACGATGCGGGCCTGCACGAAGCCGAAGAGGGAGGACGCGAGGTAGATCGCGAAGACCCAGAGGAGCACCGTGCCGACGGCGCCGAAGTCGATGCCGCGGCCGGGGACCACGGGCATCGTGCCGAGGATGTCGGCCAGCCCGTCCTTGCCCTGAGCGCGGAGGGCCTCGACGGCCTGCTCCTTGCTGATCCCCGCGGGCAGCTGGCGGCCGACGATGCCGGCCATGATCAGGTCGGTGGCGTGGCCGAGCACCTTGGGCCCGGCGACCGTCAGCGCGACGCTGACCGTGCCGAGCAGCAGCGCGACGGTGACGATGGCGCGCTCGGGCCGCATCTGGCGCAGCAGCCGCTTGCCCGAGCCCTTGAAGTCCATGGACTTCTCGGTCGGCTGGCCGCCCATGAAGCGGGCCGGACCCGCGCCGGGTCTGGGGCCCGCCTGCGGGGCCGCCTTCTGCGGGGCCGCGCCCTTCGCGGGAGAGCTGCCCTTGCCCTGGGCACCGCCCTTGTCCGGGGTACTCACGCCGCCTCCTGCTCGGTGAGCTGGGAGAGCACGATCTCCCGGTACGTCTCGTTCGCCGCCATCAGCTCGGTGTGCGTCCCCGTGCCGACGACCCGCCCCTCGTCCAGGACCACGATCCGGTCGGCGCCGCGGATGGTGGACACCCGCTGCGCGACGATCACCACGGTCGCCCGGCCGGTCTCGCGGGCCAGCGCGGCCCGCAGGGCGGCGTCGGTGGCGTAGTCCAGCGCGGAGAAGGAGTCGTCGAAGAGGTAGATCTCGGGCCTGCGGACCAGCGCACGGGCGATGGCCAGGCGCTGCCGCTGGCCGCCGGAGACATTGCTGCCGCCCTGCGCGATCGACGCCTCCAGGCCACCCTCCATCCGCTCGACGAAGTCGCGGGCCTGCGCGGTCTCCAGCGCGTGCCACAGCTCCTCGTCGGTGGCGTCCGGCTTGCCGTAGCGCAGGTTGCTCGCGACGGTCCCGGAGAAGAGGTACGGCTTCTGCGGTACGAGGCCGATGGCGTCGGAGAGGGTGCGCGGGTCGAGTCCGCGTACGTCCTCGCCGTCCACGAGCACCACGCCGCCGGTCGCGTCGAACAGCCGGGGCACCAGGCCGAGGAGGGTGGACTTGCCGCTGCCGGTGGAGCCGATGACGGCGGTGGTCTCGCCGGGCCGGGCCACGAGGGAGACGTCCTTGAGGACCGGCTCCTCGGCACCGGGGAAGCGGAACTCCACGCCGCGCAGCTCCAGCTCGCCGTGGCGGCGCAGCTCGGTGATGCCGGCGGCGGGCGGGGTGACGCTGGTGTCGGTGGCCAGCACCTCCTGGATGCGCTCGGCGCAGACCTCGGCGCGCGGCAGCATCATGACCATGAACGTGGCCATCATGATCGACATCAGGATGTACATGAGGTAGCTGAGGAAGGCCGTCAGCGCGCCGATCTCCATGCCGCCGCTGTCGATGCGGTGTCCGCCGAACCAGACGACGGCCACGCTGGAGGCGTTCACGATGAGCATGACCAGCGGGAACATCATCGACATCAGCCGGCCGGCGCGCAGCGAGACGTCGTACAGGTCAGTGTTGGCCCGCTCGAAGCGGGTCCGCTCGTGCTGGTCCCGGACGAAGGCGCGGATGACCCGGATGCCGGTGATCTGCTCGCGCAGCACGCGGTTGACGGTGTCGATGCGCTCCTGCACGCCGCGGAAGAGCGGCCGCATCCGCCGGACGACCATCGTCACCAGCACGCCGAGCAGCGGGACGACGACCAGCAGCAGGCCGGAGAGCGGCACGTCCTGGTTGAGCGCCATGACGACGCCGCCGATCATCATGATCGGCGCCGCGACCATCATCGTGAACGTCATCAGCACCAGCATCTGGACCTGCTGGACGTCGTTGGTGGTACGGGTGATGAGCGAGGGCGCGCCGAAGGAGCCGAGCTCGCGCGCGGAGAAGGACTGCACCCGGTCGAAGACGGCGGCCCTGATGTCGCGGCCGAGCGCCATGGCCGTACGGGCGCCCAGGTAGACGGCGCCGATCGCGCAGACGATCTGCAGCAGCGTCACGGCGATCATGAAGCCGCCGGTGCTGAGGATGTAGCCGGTGTCGCCCGCGACGACACCGTTGTCGATGATCTCGGCGTTGAGAGTGGGGAGATAGAGCGTGGCCAGCGTCTGGACGAGCTGGAGCAGCACGATCAGGGATATCGAACGTCTGTGGGGGCGCAAATGCGCCATGGCGAGTCGGACCAGCACGCGCCGAAGCCTATGCGAACGTTTGCCCGCAGCAACCGATATTTCTGTCTTACGGGGTTCCGGCCGCGAGGCTTTGCCATCCCTTGCCCGGGGCCGCGCGTCCGGCGGCGTAGGCCATCATGGAGGCGGCAACGAAGGAGAAGGGGCCGTCCGTGACAACAACAGGCACCGTCCGCTACTGGGCGGCGGCGAAGGCCGCGGCCGGCACGGCCGAGGAGCCGTACACCGCGCGCACGCTCGCCGAGGCGCTGGATGCGGCGCGCGCGGCGCACGAGGCGAACCCGGAGTTCGCCCGCGTCCTGCTGCGCTGCTCGTTCCTCGTCGACGGCACCGCGGTCGGCAGCCGCGACCACGCCGCTGTCCCACTGTCCCAGGGCGGCACCGTCGAGGTCCTCCCACCGTTCGCGGGAGGATGAGCGCCGAGATGAGCGACCAGCAGCACGGCCCGTACGGGCAGCGGTACGGGTCCTACGAGGACCCGGCGTACGACAACGGCGCGTACGGCGGTGACGCGTACGGCCAGGGCCAGGGCGGCCACTTCCAGGGCGGCCACCCGCAGGCCCCGTACGCCGGCACCCAGGATCCGTACGCCCAGGGTCAGTACGCACAGGGCCAGTACGCGCACGCCCAGGGCCCGTACGCCAACGGCCAGGACCCGTACGCCGACCCGTACGCGCAGCACCGGGCGCCGTACGCGCAGCCGCAGACCCAGACCTGGGACGGCGCGACCTGGGAGACCGAGGCGGGGCAGCCCGCGCACGCCCCCGCCGCGGCGGAGACCACGCACGTCCCCGCCCAGCCCGCGGCAGCGCAGCCGGCGGCCCAGGAGCCCGCGCGGCGGGCCGCGGCCGACGACGACCTCTCGCACCTCGCGCCCAACCAGCGCGCCCGCGCCCTGGGCCACTCTCCGATCATCCCGCCCGGGTTCCAGCCCGCCGCGCTCACCGCGGGGCTCGCCGTGCTGCTCGCGCTGGCGGCGCCGCTGCCCCGGGTGTTCCCGGCCGTGGTGGTCGCGGTCCTCCAGGCGGTCACGGCGGCCGGCTGGTTCCGGCTGAACGGCATGTGGCCGGCCCGTCAGGGCATCGCGCTGGCGTTCCTCAGCGGCCTGGTCACCGACGTCGCGCTGCTGGTCACCGACCGCGAGGCCGCTCCCGTGGTGGGCATCGGCACGCTCGGCGTGTGGTGCCTGCTCGTCCTCGTCCTGCAGCTGCGCAACCGCAGCAGCGCGGACGAGCGGATGTACGCGCTGACCGCGGGGCTCACCTCGTCCGCGCTGGCGGTGCTGGCCGCCGGCCATCTCGCGGCCGAGCCGCACGCCACGGTCACCGGCGCCGTGGCCGTGGCGGTCGCGGTGCTCGCCCGCGCGCTGCCGCTGCCCGGACCGGTCTCGGTCGTACTGGCGCTGCTGGCCGCGACCGGTGCGGGGATCGCGGCCGGACAGTTCGGCGGCGACGGCGCGGCCGGTGCCGTCCTCGGCTTCGCGGCCGGCGGCTGCGCGCTGATCGGCCTGCGGGTCGCCAGCTACGACTACCCCTCGCGGTTCGTGCACCTCACGGCCGGCGTCGCGCTGCCGCTGGCGCTCGCCGCCCCCGCCGTCTACGTCCTGGGCCGCACGCTGGGCTGAGCAGTTTTCCCGGCACCCGTGCGCAACCTCTTCGGGCCGGTCACGCTCCTTACGGAGGAAGCGTGACCGGCCTGTTCATGCCGTCGCACAAGGTGCCCGGTTAGGCTCGGCGTCACACCGAAGCATGGGGGGAAGGGGTTCGATGCGCGCTCTGAGAAGGCTCTTGGTGTTCTTGGTCGTCGTCGCGGCGCTGTTCGTCGCCGCCGACCGGCTGGCCGTGAACTTCGCCGAGGACAAGGCCGCCGAGAAGATCCAGGGCAGCCTGGGGGTGAGCGAGACGCCACAGGTCTCCATCAAGGGCTTCCCCTTCCTCACCCAGGTCGCGAGCGGCACCCTCACCGAGGTCGACGCCTCGCTCGGCGGCATCGAGGCCACCGCCGAGGGGCACCGGCTGCGGGTCTCGGAGCTGTCGGCCCAGTTCCACGACGTAAAGCTGAGCAGCGACTACACCTCCATCGAGGGCGCGGCCTCGGCGACCGGCGAGGCCCGTATCGGCTACGCCGACCTGACCAGGGCGGCGGGGGACGGCGTGCGCATCTCGTACGGCGGCACGAGCGGCGGCAAGAGCCAGGTCAAGATCTCGCCGGACATCCCCGTGCTCGACTCGCTCGACGTGGTCGGCACCGTCTCGACGGTGGGCGGCGACACGATACGGCTGCGCGCCGACGAGCTCCCGACGCTGTGCACCGCGGTCCCCGGCTGCGAGGACAAGGTGCGGGCCCGTACGGATCACGACTGGAAGCTGGGCGAGCTGCCGGCCGGGCTGAAGCTGGACCGCGTGACGACCACCCGCGACGGCATAGCGATCTCCGCGAGGGGCACCGACGTCAAGCTGCCGGGCTGACCCGGCGGCCGCCACGGAGACCCGCGTCCATACTTTGAGACGGGCCTGTCCGTACCGCGACCCGTGAAGGCCGTCCGGCCCGCCGCCGGGCGGCTCGCGCACAGCCGTTCCCGCCCTCCGCTTCCACATCGCGGACGCTCACGTCTCAGAATCCGACACACCGGTGACACGCCCCGCTGTCCCTCTTTACGATCGGAGCCATGCAGAGCCTGATGAGCCGTTCCCGTACGCGGGGACAGGCGGATCTCACGAAGCGGCGGGCAGTCGACCTGTGCCGCGTCGCCGCCATGCTCTGTCGCTCTGTCTGACGGGTTTCTGCCACCCGTCCTCCCGGCCTTGAGGCCATTCCGCCTGTACCCCCGCGCAGCGCCGCGCGCCTCTGATGCCGCCGCGCGTACCGGCGTACTCCTGCGCAACCGCATCCGAAACTGCCCCGGAGGAGAAAACCATGAGCCGTAGCGACGTCCTCGTCGACGCCGACTGGGTCGAGGCCCACATCGACGACCCCAACGTGGTCCTCGTCGAGGTGGACGAGGACACCTCGGCCTACGACAAGAACCACATCAAGAACGCGGTCCGTATCGACTGGCAGCAGGACCTGCAGGACCCGGTGCGCCGTGACTTCGTCGACCAGGAGGGCTTCGAGAAGCTCCTGTCGGAGAAGGGCATCGCCAACGACGACACCGTCGTCCTCTACGGCGGCAACAACAACTGGTTCGCCTCCTACGCGTACTGGTACTTCAAGCTCTACGGCCACCAGGACGTCAAGCTCCTCGACGGCGGCCGCAAGAAGTGGGAGCTGGACTCCCGCGACCTGGTCGACGGCTCGCAGGTCCCGAACCGCGCGAAGACCGAGTACAAGGCCAAGCCGCAGGACACCTCCATCCGCGCCTTCCGCGACGACGTCGTGAACGCGATCGGCAACAAGAACCTGGTGGACGTCCGCTCCCCCGACGAGTTCAGCGGCAAGCTGCTCGCCCCGGCGCACCTCCCGCAGGAGCAGTCGCAGCGCCCCGGCCACGTGCCGAGCGCCCGCAACATCCCGTGGTCGAAGAACGCCAACGACGACGGCACCTTCAAGTCCGACGAGGAGCTCAAGGCCCTCTACGAGGACGAGCAGGTCGACCTGTCCAAGGACACCGTCGCCTACTGCCGCATCGGTGAGCGCTCCGCGCTCACCTGGTTCGTGCTGCACGAGCTCCTGGGCCAGGAGAACGTGAAGAACTACGACGGCTCCTGGACCGAGTACGGCTCGCTCGTCGGCGTGCCGATCGAGCTCGGCGCCAACAAGTAAGCCCCCGACCCACCCTCCCTACCCCTCAAGGAATTCCCATGTGTGGAGCACAGGCCGGCGGCCCCGACGCGTCGACCATCAAGCCCGGCGAGACCACGATCCAGGGCAGCGTGACCAAGGACGGCGAGCCCGTCACCGGTTACGTCCGCCTGCTGGACAGCACCGGTGAGTTCACCGCCGAGGTCCCCACCTCGGCCACCGGACAGTTCCGCTTCTACGCGGCCGAGGGCACCTGGACGCTGCGCGCGCTCGTCCCGGGCGGCACCGCCGACCGCACCGTGGTCGCCCAGCAGGGTGGCCTCGCGGAGGTCGCCATCGCCGTCTGACGCAGACCGTTCCCGGACGGTCCGCAACACGGCTGGAGGGCCGCACCCCAGGGGTTTGGACGCCTTGGCCGGGGTTGCGGTCCTCCGCGCTTTCCCGCCCTCCGTACGGCTCGCCGCAACGGAGGGCGCAGCGCTGTTCAGGCCCGCCGCCCGGATCTACCGTGGGGGTATGTCCGTGCAGCGCCGTCACCGCAGGTACTACGCCATGATGGCCACCTGCATCGCGCTCTTCGTCCTGGCGTGGGGCGTCGTGCGGCTGTGGTCGCTTCCGGCGGCAGTCGCGATGTGCGTGGTCGCCATGGTCATCCCGCCCTTCGCGGCGATCGTGGCGAACCGCAGGGAGCCGGGTGAGCGCTGGTGGGACGAGTCCGGCGACCCGGAGTCCGACCGCTGGTGGCGCGAGCTGGACGACCAGGACCACCGGTGAGCGCCCGTCCGGGCCCCTGGGGCGGACCTCACAGCGCCGTCGCTCCCTGCGGCGACTAGACTCACCTACGGTCCGTAAACCCTCACTCTGTCCGAGGAGCGCGCTCGTGCTTGAGGCATTCTTCACCGCCCTGCTTGTCCTGGTCGCCGTCGGCGTCGTCGCCTTCGCCGGTCTGACCTGGAAGAAGCTCTACCAGGGTCAGCGCTGACCGCGCCCGGACCGAGCCTGTCCACCTCCTATAGATCGCCTGAGCTCTCATGATCGAGATCCCGTCCGACCTGAACCCGGCCCTCGTACCGCTGGCCTTCCTCCTGGGCAACTGGGAGGGTGCGGGCGTCGCCGACTTCCCCGGCACCGAGAAGTGCAACTTCGGGCAGGAGGTCACCTTCTCCCACGACGGCCGTGACTTCCTGGAGTACCACTCGCACAGCTGGGTGCTCGACGGCGAGGGCAAGAAGGTCCGCCCGCTGGAGTCCGAGAGCGGCTACTGGCGCATCGACAAGGACCGCAAGGTCGAGATCGTCATGGTCCGCGACCAGGGCGTCGTCGAGGTCTGGTACGGCGAGCTGGCCGACCAGAAGCCGCAGATCGACCTGGCGACGGACGCCGTGGCCCGTACCGAGGCCTCGGGCCCGTACAGCGGCGGCAAGCGGCTGTACGGCTACGTCAACAGCGACCTGATGTGGGTCGGCGAGAAGGCGACGCCGGACGTCCCGCTGCGCCCGTACATGTCGGCCCACCTCAAGAAGGTCGCGGACGCCGACCTCAAGGAGTGGGCGGAGAGCCTGCCCGAGGACATGCCCGACGGCGTCTCCTTCTTCAACCCGGACGGCACGCCCTACAAGCCGTAACGGCCCGCCGACGGGCGTACCTACACTGGGGGCGTGGTGACCACCGACTGGCAGAGCGACCTCCGCAAGCGCGGATACCGTCTGACGCCCCAGCGGCAGCTCGTGCTGGAGGCGGTCGACCGGCTGGAGCACGCCACGCCCGACGAGATCCTCACCGAGGTACGCAAAACGGCGGGCGGCGTCAACATCTCCACGGTCTACCGCACCCTGGAGCTGCTGGAGGAGCTGGGCCTCGTCAGCCACGCCCACCTCGGGCACGGCGCGCCCACGTACCACCTCGCCGACCGGCACCACCACATCCACCTGGTGTGCCGGGACTGCACCGAGGTGATCGAGGCCGACCTGTCGGTCGCCGCGCCCTTCCGGGAGACGCTGCAGAAGACCTTCGGGTTCGACACGGACCTGAAGCACTTCGCGATCTTCGGCCGGTGCCGGGAGTGCACCGCGAAGGCGGCCGGCGAGGACGGGGCGCACGCGGCGGATTCCGGCTGAGACCGGGCTCCCCGCTCACCCACCGGGACGGACCGGCCGACCGGTACTACCGGGACGTACGCTGGGACACATGCTGCGTCCATCAGAAGCCAGCCCCTTGCTGTCGCTGCCCGGTGCCGTCCCCGCCGAGGCCCCCGACGAAGGCGTCGCCGCGCACTACGGCGACCTCTTCCGCGAGCAACGCGCCCTTGCGGACGGCGCGGGCTTCGTGGACCTCTCGCACCGCGGCGTGCTCGCCGTCTCCGGCCCCGAGCGGCTGAGCTGGCTGCACCTGCTGCTCACCCAGCACGTCAGCGAGCTGGCGCCCGGCCACGCCACCGAGGCGCTGATCCTCTCCGCCAACGGCCACATCGAGCACGCGCTCTACCTCGTCGACGACGGCGAGACGACCTGGCTGCACACCGAACCCGGCACCCAGGAAGCGCTGCTCGCGTACCTGGAGAGCATGAAGTTCTTCTACCGGGTCGAGGTGGCCGACCGTACGGACGAGCTGGCCGTCGTGCACCTGCCGGCCGGCTCCATCGCCGAGACGCCCAAGGACGCCGCCGCCGTCCGCGAGACGCCGCACGGCCGCGACCTCTTCCTGCCGCGCGCCTCCCTGGAGGACTTCGCCGGGACGCACGGCCCGGCGATCGGCGTGCTCGCCCTGGAGGCGCTGCGCGTCGAGGCGCACCGGCCGCGGCTGGGTCTGGAGACCGACCACCGCACCATCCCGCACGAGCTGGGCTGGATCGGCACGGCCGTCCACCTCCAGAAGGGCTGCTACCGCGGCCAGGAGACCGTCGCCCGCGTCCACAACCTGGGGAAGCCGCCGCGCCGGCTGGTCTTCCTGCACCTGGACGGCAGCGAGGTGAAGCTGCCGGGGCACGGTACGCCGGTCCGGCTCGCCGCCGACGGCCCCGAGGGGCGCCAGATCGGTTTCATCACGACCTCGGCCCGCCACCACGAGCTGGGCCCGATCGCGCTGGCCCTGGTCAAGCGGAACGTGAAGGCGAACGCCGAACTGATGGCGGACAGCACGGCGGCGGCCCAGGAGATCGTGGTCGAGCCGTAGCGGGCGCGCGGCCCGCCGGGCCGCGTCAGACCTCCAGAAGCACCGTGAACGGGCCGTCGTTCGTCAGCGAGACCTTCATGTCCGCGCCGAACCGGCCCGTTTCCACCTGCGCGCCGAGCGTCCGCAGCTGCGCGACGACCTCGTCGACGAGCGGCTCGGCGACCGGCCCCGGCGCCGCCGCGTTCCAGGTGGGGCGGCGGCCCTTGCGGGCATCCCCGTACAGCGTGAACTGGCTGATCACCAGCAGTCCCGCGCCCGTGTCCGAGCACGACTTCTCACCGTCGAGGATCCGTACCGACCACAGCTTGCGGGCCAGCTGCGCGGCCTTCTCCGGGGTGTCGTCGTGCGTCACGCCGACCAGGACGCACAGGCCCTCCCCCACGACCTCGCCGACGGTCTCGCCGGCCACGTCGACGCGTGCGCCGTTCACCCTCTGCACCACTGCTCGCATACCGCCATGATGCCGGTCGCCACCCCAGGCCACCCCGGCGGGTGTGAGCGCCTCACCACCCGGACAGCCCAACCGCGCCGCCCGCCGTACCCCCACACGGACCGTTCGCGGGCCAATGACCCTGCGCGCGCACCTCTCGCAGTGGCACGATGCCTGCACGCGGTGCGCGGGACCACGTGGCTCCGGACCGCGCCGCACGAGGGGACGGACACACGCATGAGCACCGCCGGCACCGGGCAGACATCCTCCGGTTCCGTACCTTTTGCCCGTACATCCGCCCAAGGGGCAGCGGCGGTCTCCGCGCGCGGGCCCCTGCCCCTGCCCCTGCCCCTGCCCCTGCCCCTGCCCCTGCCGACGATGTCCACGTCCCGGCCCGAGCCGTCGCCCCCGCCCGGGCGCCCGGCGCGGCCCGGCGACCGCACCGAGGATGGCCCCATGCTCCCCGCAGGCCCGGCTCAGCCCCGCCCTCCGCTGCAACGCGACCGCTTCCGTCCGGCCCCCCGGCCCGACCTCTCGGGCCTCGACCTGCCCGAGATCCGCAAGCTGCGCCGGGACGCGCAGCAGGAGGAGGCCGACCTCAGCTACGTACGGCGACTGCTCCAGGGCCGCATCGACATCCTCCGCGCGGAGACGGCGCGGCGCGCGGCGCCCCAGACCACGGTCCTGGACCGGCTGCCGGAGATCCTGACGGACGAGCCCTCGCGGCACCGCTCCTCGGCCCGGCACGTGACGGTCGGAACGCCGCACAGCGAGGAGTACCGCCGGCTGGCCGACGACATGCTCGGCGAGGTCGAGCTGTCCGACCTGGGCGCGCGCACGGACACCGAGCTGCGGGAGGCGATGGGGCGGCTGGTCCAGTACGAGCAGCAGGTCTCGCTGCGCCGCCAGTCGCTCCAGCGCACGGCCGACGATTGCAGCGCGGAGATCGCCCGCAGGTACCGTGAAGGGGAAGCACAAGTAGACGACCTGCTCTCCTGATCCGGCGGTCCCCCGCCGTCCGGTCCTCGTGGGAGGCGGGTCCGCGACCCCGGAAGGCCCGCGATGACCTCCTCCGCCGACACCCCCGGTGCGATAACCGAGCAGCAGCCGCCCCTCCCGCCCGTGCTCGCCGAGGTCGTCCGCTCCGGCTTCGTCGAGGGCGTGCACCGCGGCTCGCTGGTCGTCCTGGCCGCGGACGGCAGCGTGGACCTGGCTTTGGGCGATGTGGCAGCGCCGGTCTTCCCGCGCTCCACGAACAAGCCGATGCAGGCCACAGCGATCCTCCGCGCGGGCCTGGACCTCTCCGGCGAGCGCCTGGCCCTGGCTGCCGCCAGCCACTCCGGGGAAAGCTTTCACCTCGATCTCGTGCAGAAGATGCTCGCCGAGTACGACCTCGCCCCCGAGCAGCTGCAGACCCCGCCCGACCTGCCGCTCGACCCGGCCGAGGCGGAGAACTACCTGGCCGCCGGCAAGGTCCGCGACCCGCTGACCATGAACTGCTCCGGCAAGCACACCGCGATGCTCGCCGCCTGCGCCGCCAACGGCTGGCCCCTGGAGAACTACCTCGACCAGCACCACCCGCTCCAGCGGCTGGTCCTGGAGGCCGTACGGGACGCGAGCGGCGAGGCCGTCGACCACATCGGCACCGACGGCTGCGGCGCGCCCCTGATGGCCCTCTCGCTGACCGGCCTGGCACGCGCGTACCGGCACTTCGTCCTGGCCGCGCCCGGCACGCCCGAGCGCCGGGTGGCGGACGCGATGCGCGCCCACCCGGAGTACGTCGCGGGCACCCGCCGCCCCGACACCTGGCTGATGCGGGAGATCCCCGGCGTGCTGTCGAAGATGGGCGCCGAGGCCGTTCAGGCGCTGGCGCTGCCCGACGGCCGCGCGCTCGCCTTCAAGATCGACGACGGTGCGACCCGCACGCTCGGCCCGATACTCGCCCGCACGCTGCGTCTCATGGGCGTCGACGCCCCGGTCCTCGACCGCATCGCGGACGTCCCGCTGCTGGGCGGCGCCGAGCGCGTGGGCGAGATCCGGGCGGCGGCCTTCTGAATCAGCGGCCGGCGCGCTGACGTTCGTGCCCCCGCGGCACGGCATTAATCCGGGCGACAACCTGTCAGGACGGTGGCTAGCGTACGCACATGAGCGTTGAGGTGCGCGCGGTCGACGAGGCGGAGTTCACCGGCTGGATGGAGGCGGTGGCCACCGGCTTCACCCGGCCGCCGGGGACACTGACCAAGGAAGAGCTCGAATTCCGCCGCGGCGGCGCCGACTTCGCCCGTCTGCAGGGCGGTTTCGACGACGGGCAGTGCGTCGCGACCTTCCGCAGCTTCGCGCAGGAGCTGACCGTCGTAGGCGGCGCCCGGGTGCCGGCCGACGCCGTGAGCCAGGTGACCGTCTCGCCCACGCACCGCCGCCGCGGCCTGCTCAGCCGGATGATCGAGCGGGACCTGGCCGCGGCGCGCGAGCGCGGCGAGGCGGTGGCCACGCTGGTCGCCGCGGAGTACCCGATCTACGGGCGGTACGGCTTCGGGCCCGCCACCCACTTCACCGAGTGGCGCATCGACGTGGCCCGCGCCCAGCTCGGCTCCGGCCGCCCGGGGGCGGAGAGCGGCGGCCGGGTGGAATTCGTGAGCCCCGCCGAAGTCCGCGCCCTCGGCCCGGTCCTGCACGACCGCTTCCGGGCACAGCAGCACGGCGCCGTCTCGCGCGACGCACGCTGGTGGCAGCTCGCGACCGGCGAGGTCCAGTGGCCGGCGCTGGAATGGAAGGACCCCTTCCATGCCGTGTACCGGTCGGCGTCCGGCGAGGTCGACGGCCTGGTCACGTACACCTGTGACGACCGCTGGGAGCAGAAGCAGCCCGAGCAGACCGCCTACGTCAGAAAGCTGATCGCGGTCAGTCCGGAGGCCGAGCGCGCCCTGTGGCACTTCCTGTGCTCGATCGACTGGGTGTGGCACGTACGGACCGGGGAGCGCCCACCGGACGACACCCTGCCGCTGCTGCTCGGCGACCCGCGCGCCGCGAACATCGAGGAGCACGCCGACTACCTGTGGATCCGCCCGCTGGACGTGCCACGCCTGCTGGCGGCGCGGACGTACGCGGTACCGGGCTCCCTGGTGCTGGAGGTGGCCGATACGGCCGGTTACGCCGCCGGCCGGTACCACCTCGACGCCGGGCCCGAGGGCGCCACGTGTACGTCCACGACACGCTCCGCCGACCTCACCCTGGACGTACGCGACCTGGCCTCGCTGTACCTGGGCGACGAGTCGGCCACGCGGCTCGCGGCGCTCGGCCGGATCCAGGAGGACCGGGCGGGCGCGCTGGCCACCGCGGACGTGCTGCTGCGGGCCGCGCGGCGGCCCTGGTGCCCGGACATGTTCTGAGGCGTCCTGCCGCCGACTCGCCGACCACGGCCCTGGCCTGCATAAAGTGGCGGGTGCAAGCGCACACCACGAGAGCAGGAGGCCGACAGCATGAGCGAGACGACCCCAGGCGCGCAGGGGCCCGAGTCGATCGAGCACGCGCACGACCCCGAGGTGCTGCAGCTGGCGGCCAAGGTCTTCGACCTGGCCCGGCGGGGCGACACCGACACCGTCGCCGCATACGTGGACGCGGGGGTGCCCGCCAACCTCACCAACGAGAAGGGCGATTCGCTCGTCATGCTGGCCGCGTACCACGGCCACGAAGCGACCGTCGCAGCCCTGCTCCAGCGCGGCGCGGACGCCGACCGGCCCAACGAGCGCGGCCAGACCCCGATCGCGGGCGCCGTCTTCAAGGGCGAGGACGCCGTCGTACGGCTCCTCCTCAGCCACGGCGCCGACCCGCACGCGGGCACGCCGTCGGCGGTCGAGACTGCCCGCATGTTCGAGAAGAAGGAGCTGCTCCAGCTGTTCGGCGAGGGCTGAACGACGGCCCCGGGGGCGGATGTACGACAGCCGCCCCTCCGGGGGCCGCTGCGCCTCCGGTACGGCACCCCGATCACGATCACGCTTGACCTCAAGTTTTATTGAGGTCCTAGCGTCGTCTCTGCATTCGCCACCACACCTCATTCCAGAGAGGCATGTTCATGTCTGCAGAGACGCTCCACCTCGCCGTCATCGTCGCCAGCACCCGGGAGGGCCGGTTCGCGCCCGTCGTCGCGGACTGGTTCACCGGGCACGCGGCGGCCCGCCCCGACCTCGGAGTGGACGTCCTGGACCTCGCCGAGATCCAGCCGTACGCGCTGCGCGGCGGGCCCGACGCGGAGGCGTTCGCCAAGCGCGTCGACGCGGCGGACGCCTTCGTCGTGATCACCCCGGAGTACAACCACTCCTTCCCCGCCCCGCTCAAGCACGCCATCGACCTGCTGCACGCGGAGTGGCAGGCCAAGCCCGTCGGCTTCGTCTCCTACGGCGGGATCTCCGGCGGCCTGCGCGCCGTGGAGCAACTGCGCCTGGTCTTCGCCGAACTGCACGCCACGACGGTGCGCGAGACGGTCAGCCTCCCGATGGCCGGGCAGCTCTTCGACGGCCGGGGCCGGCTGCACGCCCCGGAGGGCCCGGACCGCGCGGCCGCCGTCCTGCTCGACCAGCTGACCTGGTGGGCCCACGCCCTGCGCGACGCCCGACTGGCCCGGCCCTACGGGAGCTGAGGGGCGGACCGGCGCCTGGCGGGGGCGTGCAGGGCCGCGGCAGACACCGGCCGCCGCGGACCGACTAGCGGTCGCCGCAGGCCGACTAGCGGCCCTCGCAGGCCGGCTAGCGGTCCTCGCAGAATGGCTACCGGTCGTCGTCCGGGATCACCCGGTCCACCAGGGCGGCGATCAGCCCGTCCGTCTCCTCGCCCGGCACCACACCCGGCAAGGTGAGCTGCTCCAGCATCAGCCCCGTCATCGCGAGGTACATCAGCATCACCGCCGTACGGTCCCCCGGCAGCCCGCCCTCCTCATGGAAGCGGATGTCGTCCTCCAATACGCCCCGCAGGGTGGCGGTCAGCTCCGCGCGCAGTTCGGGCCGCCGGGTGGCCTCCAGGCGCAGCTCCAGCATCGCGAGGTAGCCGGTGCGGTTCGCGGTCACCCTGCGGTTGATCCAGCCCATCAGCTCGGTCACCAGCTCACGTCCGTGCGGCGCCTTCATGACCTCGGTGACCTCGTCCGGGTCCGGCGCGATGCGCTGATGGATCTGCCCCGTGACCTGCGCGAGCAACGCGTCCCTGCTGGCGAAGTAGTTGGAGGCGGTGCCCTTCGGCACGGCCGCCTCCGCGTCCACGGCGCGGAACGTCAGGCCGCGCGCACCGTCCCGCGCCAGTACCTCGATCGCCGCGTCCACCAGTGCCGTACGCCGCTCCGGATTGCGTACCACCGGGCACCCTCCTCGCAATTCCCTTGCAACCACTACACCCAACGTACTACAACTAGAGTACTTTGAGTCACTACAAGCAGAGTGGTTGGCGGCATCGTGCCACCGACCGGGAGGGAACCGCATGCGCTTCGAAAAGCTCGGTATCGCCGTACTCAGCGACGACACGGCCGCCAGCAGCCGCTTCTACACCGACCACTTCGGCTTCACCCAGGTCGCCGACCTCGGCTGGTACGTCAGCCTGCACCACCCCGAACACCCCGCGTACGTCCTCGACTTCGTGCAGCGCGGCCACGAGAGCATGCCGGCGGGCTTCCGCACCCAGGACACGGCGGGCCTCTGCCTCGCCTTCCTCGTCGCGGACGCGGCAGCCGAGGAAGCCGCACTGCGCGCCCGCGGCGTACGCATCACCGAGCCGCTGCGCGACGAACCCTGGGGCCAGCGCCGCTTCAACCTCGAAAGCCCGGAGGGCATCCTCATCGAAGTCCTCCAGACCATCGAGCCGGACCGGGAATGGCTGGCGGCGAATGGGGGGTGAGGCGCCGGCTTGGAGGGCGAGACATTCCCCGACGCTGCCCCTCGGGGCCCCTCCCCCCCCCGCCCCCACCCCTCCCCCATGCAATCCCTCAGGTCGGCGACCCAACCCCCGTCGGCCACCCGCGACTCACTGCTTCGGTTCGTCGCCGGGAGGCGCGGGCGGGCGGCTCCACAGGCGCTCCATCTCGCGGCGGTCGCGCTTGGTCGGGCGGCCCGCGCCCCGGTCGCGGACCGGGACCTGCAGGGCCGTCTCGCGCGGGGGCGGGGGCGGGCTGTTGTCGACGTAGCACTCGACCGCGACCGGCGCGCCGACTCGCTTCTTCACGAGCCGTTTCACGACCACTATCCGCTCGCGTCCGGCGTGCCGCAGCCGGACCTCGTCGCCGGTCCGCACACCGTGCGCCGCCTTCACGCGCTCGCCGTTGACCCGCACGTGTCCGCCCCGGCAGGCCGTGGCCGCCGCCGACCTCGTCTTCATGAGCCGCACGGACCAGATCCAGCTGTCGATCCGCACGCTCCCCTCGTCCTCACTCATGTCCCCGACTTTACGGCGGCACGGCGAATGGCGCGGGAGCCTGTGGAAAACCTCAGCGGTTGACGAAGGCCAGGCTCGACTCGTCGTAGCGGGTGCCGGCGACCGCGTCGGCCGGGGCGACGGCGTCGATGGCGGCCAGCTCGTCGGCGGACAGCCCGACGGCGACCGCGGCGACGTTCTCCAGCAGGTACTTCTCGCGGCGCGTGCCCGGGATCGGCACCACGTCGGCGCCCCGGTGCTGCACCCAGGCCAGTGCCAGCTGCCCGGCGGTGACGCCCTTTTCCACAGCCAGTTCGTCCAGCTTCTCGACGATGGCGAGGTTGCGCTCCAGGTTGCCGTCGGCGAAGCGCGGCTGGGTACGGCGTACGTCGCCCTCCGCCATTCCCTCCACGGACGTGTACCGGCCAGTGAGGAAGCCGCGGCCGAGCGGCGAGAACGGCACGATGCCGACGCCCAGCTCCCGGCAGACCGGCGCGATCTCCTGCTCCAGGTCGCGCGTCCACAGCGACCACTCGCTCTGCAGCGCGGCGATCGGGTGCACCGCGTGCGCCCGCCGGATCGTCGCGGCGCTCGCCTCGGAGAGGCCGAGGTGCCGCACCTTGCCCGCCGCGACCAGCTCCGCCATCGCCCCGACGGTCTCCTCGATCGGCACTTCGGGGTCGACGCGGTGCTGGTAGTACAGGTCGATGTGGTCGACGCCGAGTCGGCGCAGCGAGGCGTCGCAGGCCTGGCGTACGTACGCGGCATCGCCCCGGATCGCGGTCGGCTCGCCGAGCTTGTTGGCGAAGCCGAACTTGGTGGCGATCACCGCCCGGTCGCGGCGGTCGGCGACGGCCCGCCCGACGAGCTCCTCGTTGTGCCCGGCCCCGTAGAAGTCGGAGGTGTCCAGGAGAGAGACGCCGAGGTCGAGGGCGCGGTGGATGGTCGCGATCGACTGCGCGTCGTCCGAAGCGCCGTACCCGTGACTCATCCCCATGCAGCCCAGCCCCTGGGCCGAGACGGTCAGATCGCCGAGCTGCCGAGTAGGAATGCCGGTCATGCGTAACCTCCTGGAAGTGCCCCGTCCCCCGTGGGCGAGGACCGTGTCGGGCTCACGTCAGGGACGGTAGGAGTTGGAGCGCACTCCAAGTCAAACCCCTTGGGGGGAGGGGAAGTCGGTCTGCCCTCTACCCGACTCGCGCGCCTCGGAAGGCAGCGCGCGTCGTCACTCCGGTTTGCGGGCCTCGAAGAGGGAGCGGGTGGAGTGGGCGGTGAACGGCCCCTCGGCGCGGATCTTTTCATGGAGGTCGCGGAGCCGGTCGCGGTACTGCTCGACGGTGAATCCGGGCACCATCCAGATCACCTTGCGCAGGAAGTAGACGACCGCGCCGATGTCGCGGAACTCCATGGGCAGCCGCTCGAACCGCAGGTCGGTGATCTCCAGCCCGGCCGCCTCGGCCGCCGCGCGCTCGTCGTCGGGGTGGCGCCCCCGCCGGGCCTCGGGCTGCGGCCCGAGGAAGTATTCGATGAGTTCGAAGACGCTCTCGTGTGCCACGTGCTGCGCGAAGTACGTGCCGCCGGGGCGCAGTACGCGGGCGATCTCCGCCCACCAGATCGTTGCCGGGTGCCGGCTCGTCACCAGGTCGAACGCGCCGTCGGCGAAGGGCAGCGGCGGCTCGTCCGGGTCGGCGACGACGACCGCGCCGAGCGGGTGCAGCAGCCGGGTGGCCTTGGTGACGTTCGGCGGCCAGGACTCGGTGGCGACCATCACGGGAGGCAGCTTCGGCGCCCCGGCGAGCACCTCGCCCCCGCCGGTCTGGATGTCCAGCGCGGCCGACGCGCCGGCCAGCCGCTCGCCCATCAGTCGCTGATATCCCCACGAGGGCCGTGCCTCTGTCGCCCGTCCGTCCAGCCAGGAGAAGTCCCAGCCGGCCACGGACACCTCCGCAGCCTCGGCCACCAGATCGTCAAAACCGCGCTCCATCCCCGCATCCTCGCGCCGCTCCCGATCGGCGGCAAACGATTTCCGCCCGCGTGCCCGTGCCGACCATGACGTCGACCAAGCGCCCGGCGCGCCCGGCCGCGCATGACACGGAACACTTTTGCTAGCGGCTGCTTGCAAAAGTTAGCGAACGGAGGCACGATCGGGGACATGGCATCACTCAACGTCGGCAATCTCGGGGAGTTCCTGCGGGAGCAGCGGCGCAACGCGCAGCTGAGCCTCCGGCAGCTCGCCGATGCCGCCGGGGTGTCCAACCCGTACCTCAGCCAGATCGAACGCGGTCTGCGCAAGCCGAGCGCGGAGATCCTGCAGCAGCTGGCGAAGGCCCTGCGGATCTCGGCCGAGACGCTGTACGTCCAGGCGGGGATCCTCGACGAACGACGGGACCCGGACGGCCTGGAAGTGCACAGCGCGATCCTGACCGATCCGGCTCTGAACGAGAAGCAGAAGCAGGTGCTGCTGCAGATCTACGAGTCGTTCCGCAAGGAGAACGGCTACAGCTCGGACGTCGCACGCGCCGAGGGGCTGGACCTCGACCGGCCCGCGCCGGAAGGCGAACAAGGCGGCGACGACGAGCGGCAAGGCGGTACGGGCAAGGGCAAGAAGGGCACCCGTGGGGCCGACGGCGAACCGCACGCCACCTGAGCAATCCGATTCCAGGAGGAAGAACGGCATGGCCATCACCGACGACATCGTCAAGAAGGTGACCGACCCCACCCCCCTGTACGCCCTGGCCGGCACCGCGGATCTCGCGAGCGAGAAGCTCAAGGAGGTGCCGGGGCTGGTGGAGCGGCTCCGCGCCGAGGCGCCCAAGCGCTTCGAAGAGGTGCGCTCCACCGAGGCCAAGGCCGTGCAGGACCGCGTGTCCAAGCAGGCCAAGGAGGCCCAGGACAAGTTCTACGAGCTGCTCGGCTCCCTGGACACCGACCTGAAGAAGATCCGCGAGCAGGCCCAGGACCTCGCGCTGCAGGGCGTCGGCCGGGCGGCGGAGTACGCCGTCAAGGCCCGCGAGACCTACGACGAGCTGGCCGAGCGCGGGCAGCGCGCCGTGCAGACCTGGCGCGGTGAGGTCGCCGAGGAGGTCGAGGACCTCGCGGTCGCGATCGAGCCGGAGCCCAGGACGGAGCCGAAGCCGACCGGGGCCAAGGCCGCGGAGACCAAGCCGGCCGCGGTCAAGAGCGAGCCGGCGAAGGCCGGGGAGAGCAAGCCGGCCGCCGCCAAGGCCGGTACGGAGGCCAAGCCGGCGCCGGCGAAGAAGACGACGCCGACGGCGCCCGCCGCCCGCAAGACCACGACGGCGAAGAAGACCACGCCGCCGTCGAAGTGAGCGACGGACCAACGGAGCGGGCCGGGCACGCTGGACGTGCCCGGCCCGTTCTACCGGTACGGTGACGGGGACAGTCCGACAGTCAACGGGTGGTGGAACGGCGTGCTGATCCAGGGGTTCAACAATCTGCTGTGGCTGCTTTCGCTGGCCATGCTGGTCTTCAGCGGGTTCGCGTTCATCGATTCCGCCATCCGCCGCGAGGACGCCTACCGCGCCGCCGACAAGAAGACGAAGCCGTTCTGGCTGATCATTCTGGGCCTGGCGACGCTGGTGAACGTACTCTTCGGGATCATGTCGTTCCTGCCGATCATCGGGCTGATCGCGACGATCGTGTACATGGTCGACGTCCGGCCCGCGCTCAAGCAGGTCTCCGGCGGCGGCAAGGGCCCGCGCCGCGGCGGCTCCAGCTCCGACGGCCCGTACGGCCCGTGGAACGGCGGCCGCTGAGGCCCTGAGGGGACCCGACCGGTCAGGCCCCTGACGGGCCGGCCCCGGCGGTCAGCCCCAGGCCTCCCCGCGGTTCAGCAGCAGCACCGCGAGGTCGTCGGTCAGCTCGCCGCCGTTGAGGTCGCGCACTTCCGTGACGGCGGCGTCGAGCAGCGCCTCCCCGCGCAGCCCCGCGGCCATCTTGGCGGCGACCAGGTCGACCATGCCGTCCTGGCCGAGGCGCTGGTTGCCGTCCCCGATCCGGCCCTCGATCAGGCCGTCGGTGTACATCAGCAGGCTCCAGGCGCCGCCCAGCGTCACCTGGTGGCGCGGCCAGCGGGCGCGCGGCAGCAGGCCGAGCGCGGGGCCGCCGCTCTCGAACGGCAGCAGGCGCGGCGCGCGGCCGGCCCTGGCCAGCAGCGGTGCCGGATGGCCCGCCATGCAGACCCCGGCGTTCCGCCCGTCCGGCGCGATGTCCACGGTGCACAGCGTCGCGAAGATCTCGTCGTTGTCCCGCTCGTTCTCCAGCACCCGCTGCAGGGTGGAGAGCAGTTCGTCGCCGCACAGGCCCGCGAAGGTCAGCGCGCGCCAGGCGATGCGGAGTTCGACGCCGAGGGCCGCCTCGTCGGGGCCGTGCCCGCAGACGTCACCGATCATGGCGTGAACTGTTCCGTCCGGTGTGCGGACGGTGTCGTAGAAGTCGCCGCCGAGCAGGGCGCGGCTGCGCCCGGGCCGGTACCGGGCCGCGAAGCGCAGGTCGGAGCCGTCCAGCAGCGGCGTGGGCAGCAGCCCGCGCTCCAGCCGGGCGTTCTCCTGGGCGCGCAGCCGGGACTCGGTGAGCTGGCGCTGCGCGAGGTCGGCGCGCTTGCGTTCCACGGCGTAGCGCACGACCCGGCTGAGCACCCTGGCGTCGAGCTGGTCGCGGGGGAGGTAGTCCTGGGCGCCGACGCGTACCGCCTCGGCGCCGCGCTCCGCGTCCGCCTCCGCCGTCAGCGCGAGGACGGCGTGGCGCGGGGCGAGCCGCAGGACCGCGCGCAGCGGCTCCAGCTCGTCCGGCGTGCCGGTCTCGTCGGCCTCGGCGCGGCTCTCCCGGTCGCCGGGCTCCCGCGCTTCCTGGCTCGGCATGGCCGCCAGGTCGAGCAGGACGCAGTGCACGTCGTCGGTGAGCAGTCGCTGGGCCTCGGTGAGGTTGCGGGCGGTGCGGACCCGGACCTTGTGGCCCTGGCCGTCGGACATCTCGGGGACGGAGCTGGTCGGGTCGTCGCCGATCACCAGCAGGGTCAGCCCGTGGCTGCCGTTCCCGGCCGCGGCCGGGCTCAGGGAATCCGCGGGGCCGGGGGCCGGGGCGGTGGGCTCGGTGTCCGCCGGGGCGGCGCCGTCGTGCGGGCGCGCGGCGTCCCCCTGCGCCGGGCGCGCGGGCTCGGGCGCGCCGTTCAGCGGGCCTGCCGCCTGGGGCAGCACGGCCGTGCGCTCACGCGGACCGGGTACGGACATGTCCTCTGTTTCCTTCCCTCCCCCCGAGGGTGCGGCGGCGGTGACCGACCGGCGCACCACCGTGCCCGGTTCCGCGCCGCTCATTGGTCGGTACGAGCGGTGCGCCACCGGGCACTGGAAGGCGACCTTAGCGCCAGTACGGGCCCGTACGGAATGGCGTACAGCACGCCGCCAGGGGCATATACCGGGGTGGGGAAGCGTTTTGGCCCTCCCCGGGAGAAATGCGGAATGACGAACATCACCCCCGGGCACACGCTGGGCTACCGGACAGTGACGGGGTTGTTTCGGCCGGATGCCGGAATCGCCGGGCGGCCACGGCACGCACGCACCGCGATACGGCGCGTCGACTCAGCCCTTCGCGTCCGGCCGTACGACGCCCAGAATCCGCATGGAACCGGCCCCCGCGATCGTCACCTGCCGGCCGGGCCGCGGGGCGTGCACGATCGCCCCGTCGCCGAGGTACATCCCCACGTGGCTGGCGTCCTCGTGATAGATGATCAGATCACCGGGGCGCATGTCGTCGATGTCGATACGGCGCAGCTGCCGCCACTGTTCCTGCGAGGTACGCGGAATGGTCCGGCCGGCCGCTTCCCATGCCCGCATGGTGAGTCCGGAGCAGTCGAAGGTGTCCGGGCCCTCCGCGCCCCATACGTAATTCTTGCCGATCTGCGCGGTGGCATAGGAAATGGCCTTTTTCCCCTGTGCGGAGGCGTCCCCGCCGATCTCCCGCAGAATTCCGGAGTCCAGCCATTTCGTCTGCGCACGGTGAGCCCGGTCCTCTTCCAGCTTCTTCAGCCGCTCCTTTTCCTCGGCCTTCAGCTGTGACTCGATCCGTTCGGCGGCGTCGATCTTCTTCTCGATGTCCTTCTTCGCCGCGGCCTTCTTCTTGCGTTCCTTCTCCAGCCTGTCCCAGCGTTCGGAGGCGTCCTGCGCGTAGCCCTGCAGGTCGTCCTCGGTCCGCGCCAGTTGCCCCAGTACGGTCCGGACCGCGTGCTGCCCCTTGCGGGCGAGCGTGGCGTTGTCGAGGAACCCCTCCGGGTCCCTGTTCAGCATCAGCTTCGCCTCGGCGGGCAGCCCGCCGCCCCGGTACTGCGCGCTGGCCAGCGAGCCGGCCCGCTTCTTGAGCTGCTTGCGCCGCTCCTGGGTGCTGACGATGTCCTTCGCCAGCTTCACGATCTCCTTCTGCTGGCGCTCGACCTGCTCCTTGGCGCCGTTGTAGGCGTCGGTGGCCCGCTCGGCACGGCGGTAGAGGTCGTCGATGCGCTTGCGTACATCCTCCAGGTCCCGCTTGCCGTCGGGGGCCGGATCGGCGTACGCCGCCGGGGCCGCGCCCACCAGGACGCCCGCCACGCACAGCACCACGGCCGCGCGGGCCGCCGCCGCGCCTCGTCCCACGTTCCGCCGTTCCACCGGGCTCATGGGCCACCTCCGGTCACTCGCCGTACGCGTCGTCGGGCGCGAGCGCACCGCCCTGGGGCGGGCCTCAGGCGCGGATGCTGCCATACCGGTCGGTAATACAGAAGAGCAGTGCACTGCTTCTTCCGGGAGATCACCGCCCGGCCCGGTGCGGAGCGGGCAATACCGGCCGCACCCGTCCGACGGCCGAGGTTCACCCCTCGTTCACTCTCCTCCATCGACGCCTTCACCTGATCTGCCTAATTTCGGCCTTACCGAGTGCGCGTCATGCCCCGGAGGTGGACGACGCACCGCATAGCTGGACACCTCTCACCTGATTCATTTCACGGCCCAGCACGCCACTGACCACGGCGGGCCCCAGGAAGGAACCTTCGACAGTGAAGCTTCAGCGCAAGAACCGGGTTCGCGCCCTCGCGGTTGGCGCTCTCGCCGTCTCCGGAGCCCTGGCCCTCTCGGCGTGCGGCTCGGACGACACTTCCGGCGGCCCCGGCGCCTCGTCCGCGAAGGCCGCGAACATCAAGTGCGACGGCAAGGGCAAGCTGCTCGCGTCCGGCTCCTCGGCACAGAAGAACGCCATGGACGTCTGGGTGCAGAACTACTCCGGTGCCTGCAAGGACACCGAGATCAACTACCAGCCCACGGGCTCCGGCGCCGGCATCACCACCTTCCTCCAGGGGCAGACCGCCTTCGCGGGGTCCGACTCGGCGCTCAAGCCGGAGGAGGTCGCCAAGTCCAAGAAGATCTGCAAGGGCGGCGAGGCCATCAACCTGCCGATGGTCGGCGGCCCGATCGCGGTCGGCTACAACGTTCCGGGCGTGGACAACCTGGTCCTGGACGCCGAGACCCTCGGCAAGATCTTCGACTCGAAGATCACCAACTGGAACGACCCGGCGATCAAGAAACTGAACCCGGGCGCCAAGCTGCCGGACCTGAAGATCCAGGCGTTCCACCGCTCGGACGACTCCGGCACCACCGACAACTTCACCAAGTACCTCAAGGGCGCCGCGCCCAAGGCATGGCCGCACGAGCCCGCGAAGACCTGGGAGGGCAAGGGCGGCCAGGCGGCCTCCGGCTCCTCCGGCGTCTCCTCGCAGGTCAAGCAGACCAGCGGCGCGATCTCCTACTTCGAGCTGTCCTACGCGACGGCCGGCAAGATCGACACGGTCAAGCTGAACACCGGCGCCCAGAAGCCCGTCGAGGCCGACGTGGAGAACGCCTCCAAGGCCATCGCCGAGGCCAAGCAGGTCGGCGAGGGCAATGACCTGGCCCTGGACCTGAACTACACCACCAAGGCCGAGGGCGCGTACCCGATCACGCTGGTGACGTACGAGGTCGCCTGCGACAAGGGCAACAAGGCCGAGACCCTGCCCGCCACCAAGTCCTTCCTGACCTACCTCGCCAGCGAGGACGGCCAGGCCACCCTCAAGGAGCAGGGCTACGCGCCGCTGCCCACCGAGATCGCGAGCAAGGTCCGCAAGGCCGTCTCGTCGCTCTCCTGACCCACCGGGCGGCGGCCGGCGCACCACGCGCAGGCCGCCGCCCGTCCGGTGCACCGCCGCCTGGAGCCCCACCGGCTCCGCAGACCGGAGAAACCCATGGATACCTCAGCGATACCCCAGAACCCACCCCCCGCAGCGCCCGCAGAGCCCTCCGAGGTCAGCGGCAAGTCCGTACGCCCCGGTGACCGTGTCTTCCTCGGTCTCTCGCGCGGCTCCGGCATCGCGCTGCTGGTGATCATGGCCGCCATCGCGGCCTTCCTCACCTACCGCTCGGTCCTCGCCATCCAGGGCGACAAGGCCAACTTCTTCACCACCTTCGAGTGGGACCCCAGCGGCGCCGAGCCGAAGTTCGGCATCGCCGTCCTCGCCTTCGGCACCGTCGTCAGCTCGATCATCGCGATGGTCATCGCGGTCCCCGTAGCGGTCGGCATCGCGCTGTTCATCTCGCACTACGCGCCGCGCAAGCTGGCCTCGCCGCTGGGCTACGTCATCGACCTGCTCGCCGCGGTCCCCAGCATCATCTACGGCCTGTGGGGCGCCCTCTTCCTCGTCCCGCACCTGAGCGGCCTGTACAGCTGGCTGGACGACTACCTCGGCTGGACCGGGATCTTCAGCTACTCCCAGGGCGCCGCGCGCTCGCTGTTCACCGTCGGCATCCTGCTGGCGATCATGATCCTGCCGATCGTCACCAGCGTCAGCCGCGAGGTGTTCCTCCAGGTGCCCAAGATGCACGAGGAGGCCGCGCTCGCCCTCGGCGCCACCCGCTGGGAGGTCATCCGCATGTCGGTGCTGCCCTTCGGCCGCTCCGGCATCATCAGCGCCTCGATGCTGGGCCTGGGCCGCGCGCTCGGCGAGACCATGGCCGTCGCCACGGTCCTCTCCCCCAGCTTCCTCATCGGGCTCAGCCTGCTGGACCCGGGCGGCGGCACGTTCGCCCAGAACATCGCCAGCAAGTTCAGTGAGGCCGACACCTTCGGCCAGGACGCGCTGATCGCCTCCGGCCTCGTCCTCTTCGTCATCACCCTGCTGGTCAACGGCGCGGCCCGCCTGATCATCGCCCGCCGCAAGGAGTACTCGGGGGCCAACGCATGAGCAACGTCATCACCGAGAAGCGCCCCGTGGCGGACAGCGCACCGCTGCCCCCCGTCTCCCTCCAGCAGGCCCGGCTGCCGCGCTGGTCGCCCCCGGTCTTCGCGCTCGTCGCGCTCGCCGTCGGCGTCGGCATCGGGCTCGGCACCGGCCTGGACAGCAAGATCCAGTGGGGCCTGATCGCCGCACTGCTCTTCATCGTCGGTACGTACGCGGTCGCCGCGAAGGTCGAGGGCGCCCGGCAGGCCAAGGACCGGCTGGCCACCAGCCTGGTCTGGATCGCCTTCCTGCTCGCCGTCCTCCCGCTCGCCTCCCTGATCTGGGAGACCGTCGTCCGCGGCAGCAAGGTCCTGGACGTCTACTTCCTGACCCACTCCATGGGCACCCTGCCGGACGCCATGGTCGGCGGCGGCATCAACCACGCGATCACCGGCACCCTCCAGCAGGTCGGCCTGGCCACCCTGATCGCCGCGCCGATCGGCCTGCTCACCGCGATCTACCTGGTCGAGTACGGGCGCGGCAGGCTCGCCAAGGCCGTCACCTTCTTCGTCGACGTCATGACGGGCGTCCCCTCGATCGTCGCCGGCCTCTTCGTCCTGTCGGTATGGATCCTGATCCTCGGCTTCGGCCCCTCCGGCTTCGCCGGCGCCATGGCCCTGGCCATCCTGATGATGCCGGTCGTGGTCCGCTCCACGGAGGAGATGCTCAAGCTGGTACCGAACGAGCTGCGCGAGGCCTCCCTCGCCCTCGGCGTACCGAAGTGGCGCACCATCCTCAAGGTCGTCCTGCCCACCTCCATCGGCGGCATCACCACCGGCGTCATGCTGGCCATCGCCCGGATCACCGGCGAGACGGCCCCGGTACTGCTCCTGGTGTGGGGCGCCAAGACGATCAACAACAACCCCTTCGAAGGCGCCCAGCAGTCCCTGCCGCTGTACGTGTACCAGCAGTGGCAGCAGGGCTCCGACGCGAGCTACGACCGCGCCTGGGCCGCGGCCCTCGTCCTCATCGCCTTCGTCATGATCCTCAACCTGGTGGCCCGCGGCATCGCCCGCTGGAAGGCCCCCAAGACCGGCCGTTAAGGCACCCGATGATGCGGCTCCGCCGAATCGGGGCCACCAGAAAGAAGCAGTGATTCCCATGGCCAAGCGAATCGACATCAGCGGCCTCTCCGCCTTCTACGGCAGCCACAAGGCCATCGACGACATCTCCATGACCGTCGAGCCCCGCTCGGTGACGGCCTTCATCGGCCCCTCCGGCTGCGGCAAGTCCACCTTCCTGCGGACCCTGAACCGCATGCACGAGGTCACCCCCGGCGGCCGCGTCGAGGGCAAGGTGCTGCTGGACGACGAGAACCTCTACGGCTCGGGCGTCGACCCGGTCGCCGTCCGCCGCACCGTCGGCATGGTCTTCCAGCGCCCCAACCCGTTCCCCACCATGTCGATCTTCGACAACGTGGCGGCCGGTCTGCGGCTGAACGGCGCGGTGAAGAAGAAGTCCGAGCTGAACGACGTCGTCGAGAAGTCCCTCAAGGGCGCCAACCTCTGGAACGAGGTCAAGGACCGGCTGAACAAGCCCGGCTCCGGCCTCTCCGGCGGCCAGCAGCAGCGCCTCTGCATCGCCCGCGCCATCGCGGTCGAGCCGCAGGTCCTGCTGATGGACGAGCCCTGCTCCGCGCTCGACCCGATCTCCACCCTCGCCATCGAGGACCTGATCGGGGAGCTCAAGGAGCGCTTCACGATCGTCATCGTCACGCACAACATGCAGCAGGCGGCGCGCGTCTCGGACCGTACGGCGTTCTTCAACCTGGCCGCCGTCGGCCAGCCCGGCAAGCTCATCGAGATCGACGAGACCGAGCGGATCTTCTCCAACCCGTCGGTCCAGGACACCGAGGACTACATCTCCGGCCGCTTCGGCTGAGTCGCCGCCGCTCCGGCGGCACGGCGACCGGCATGCCGAGTGTCCTGTGGTGCTGCATGGCGGTGCCACCACAGGACGAGGGCCCGCCCCCCGGGAACGGGGGCGGGCCCTCATCATGTCTGCGCGCGTTCACCCGCGCCCGACGGGCCGGCCGGCTCAGCCGAACGCCAGGTTCACCACCCAGTACGAGGCGGCGGCCACCGCGCCGGCCGCCGGCATGGTGATGAACCAGCCCAGGATGATGTTCTTGGCGACGCCCCAGCGGACCGCGCTGACCCGCTTGGTCGCGCCCACACCCATGATCGCGGAGGTGATCACGTGGGTGGTGGAGATCGGCGCGTGGAAGAGGAACGCGGTGCTGAACATGATCGACGCGCCGGTCGCCTCGGCCGCGAAGCCCTGCGGCGGGTCCAGCTCGATGATCTTGCGGCCGAGGGTGCGCATGATGCGCCAGCCGCCCGCGTACGTACCGAGCGACAGCATTGCGGCGCAGGCGATCTTCACCCAGATCGGGATCGGGTCGCCGTGGCCCTCGACACCGCCGATGACCAGCGCCATCACCACGATGCCCATCGTCTTCTGGGCGTCCTGGAGACCGTGGCCGAGCGCCATGCCCGCCGCCGAGACCGTCTGCGCGATACGGAAGCCGCGCTTGGCCTTGTGCGGGTTGGCGCCCTTGAACATCCACAGGATGGCGACCATGACGAAGTAGCCGACGATCAGGCCGACCAGCGGCGACAGGAACATCGGGAGGACGATCTTCTCCCAGACGCCCGACCAGTAGACGACCGACGAGCCGGCGAGCGCCGCGCCCACCATGCCGCCGAAGAGCGCATGGGAGGAGGACGAGGGCAGACCGAAGTACCACGTGATCATGTTCCACGCGATGGCGCCCACCAGAGCGGAGAAGAGGATCATCATCCCCTGCTTGCCGGTGGGCGTCTCGATCAGGCCCTCACTGACGGTCTTGGCGACCCCGCTGCCCAGGAAGGCACCGGCGAGGTTCATCACCGCCGCCATCGCGAGGGCGGCCCGCGGCGTCAGCGCACGCGTCGAGACCGAGGTCGCGATCGCGTTCGCGGAGTCGTGAAAGCCGTTGGTGTACGTGAATCCGAGCGCGACCGCGATGGTCACGACGAGCGCAAAGGTGTCCATGGCCGGGGCTCAGGACTCCTTCACCGCGATGGTTTCGACGGTGTTCGCCACATGCTCGAACGCGTCGGCCGCCTCTTCGAGGATGTCCACGATCTGCTTGAGCTTGAGCACCTCGATGGCGTCGTACTTGCCGTTGAAGAGGTGCGCGAGCAGCTTGCGGTGGATCTGGTCGGCCTGGTTCTCCAGCCGGTTGACCTCGATCCAGTACTCGGTGAGGTTGGACATCGTCCGCAGGTTCGGCATGGCCTCGGCGGTCAGCTCGGCCGCCCGCGCCAGGACCTCGATCTGCTGGTCGACGCCCTTGGGGAGTTCCTCGACGTTGTAGAGGACGACCAGGTCGACGGCCTCTTCCATGAAGTCCATGATGTCGTCGAGCGACGAGGCGAGGTTGTAGATGTCCTCGCGGTCGAACGGCGTGATGAACGAGGAGTTCAACTGGTGGAACACCGCGTGGGTGGCGTCGTCCCCCGCGTGCTCCGCCGCTCGCATCCTCTCGGCGATCTCTGCCCGCGCGGAGGCGTCCGCCCCGAGCAGTTCCATCAGGAGCTTGGAGCCCGTGACGATGTTGTCCGCGGAGGCGGCGAACATGTCGTAGAAGCTCGTCTCCCTGGGGGTCAGACGAAAGCGCACGTGAAATCCTCGGGGTGCATCGGATTCGGTCGAGTTGATGCTAGGCGCATCATCCAGCCACTGCTAACCGGCATTACCTCAGTGTCGCCCATCGGGCAGCATGCTCTGCACGGGGTACCTGCCCCGCGAGGTGCGCGGGGTATCTCTCTCGCGCGCGAAATTCTGTAACATATACCCACCAGGGGTATATGAACCGGCTACGTACCAGGGGAGAAGCCCATGCCGACCACGGACTCCGAGACCGATGGCACCACCGCTGCCGCCGGGTCCTGCCACGGCACGGAACCGCAGGGCGACCCCAATGCCGTGACAAATCACGACCTGGGCATCCACGGGTACGCACAGCAGAAGGACGCCCACATCAAGCGGCTGCGCCGCATCGAGGGGCAGATCAGGGGCCTCCAGCGGATGCTGGAGGAGGACGTCTACTGCATCGACATACTCACCCAGGTCTCGGCCAGCACGAAGGGCCTGCAGTCCTTCGGCCTGCAGCTTCTCGAGGAGCACCTGCGGCACTGCGTCGCCGACGCGGCCGTGAAGGGCCCCGAGGCCATCGACGAGAAGGTCAAGGAAGCGACCAGGGCGATCGAGCGCATGCTGCGCACCTGACCCGCGTCAGCGACCGGCCGGAGCGGGGCAGGGTCAGGGCCCCGGTTGCTGGTCCGGTCGTGCGGGTGAGTGATCCGGCGTGACGAATTCCACGCCGGGGCCGCGGCCGAAAACGGACGTTCGTCACGCCCGGTCGGCGGTCGCGGAGCGCTGTCGCGCCTCCGCCGCGGTCCTTCTGTCGCCACGGTCCGCGCTCACGTCCAGTACCTCGTCGATCCGGTCCGGACTGAGGCGGTCCTCGGGGGACGTCGCCGCCGCGATCATCAACTCACCAGCCAGATCGATCTCGATGAGGGCCACGTGGTCCTGAGTCGTCTGACTGCGGTGCGGCGCCACGTACAACACCTCCTCCTTCGAGGCCCATGCCACTCTTCTGGCGGTTACCACCAAGGGTAGGGACGGGCGCACACCCCGCGCATGGCACGGATGGACCATTTACGCCGACCCGCCGGACCGGTTTGCGGGTCCGGTCGCGCAGCCGCACGGCCTGGCGCCGGCGCTCTCCCCGCGCCGTCAGCCGCTGCCGGGTGCCGCGACCCGGCCCGTGTAGATGTCCTCGCGGTGCGGCAGCTCGACCGGCGCTGCGGCCCCGAAGCGGCTGTACCCGACCGTCGACGTCACCTCCGTGCCGCGCGGCGAGCCGTTGGCGAAGGAGAACCGGTACTGCACCTTGCGGAGCCGCCCCGCCTCGTCCAGATACGCGTCGAAGGGGACCACGTCGGTGGTGAAGCCCTTCTCGGCCGCGGTCAGCGAGGGCCCGGTGCCCTTCGAGGCGGCGTCGGCGGCCACCCCGATGTCGGCGGTGCCCCGGTAGTGCCGCACCCGCTCGCCCCGCAGCCGCTTCTCCCCCTCGTACGTCGCCCGGCGGGTGCCGCGCAGCAGCTCCGCCGCTGCCATCGGATCGGTCGCGCCGCCGGTGACGAGATTGCCGTCGGACAGCGCGGTGGTGTCCACCCGCACCCACTTGTCGGCGGGCACCCCGGCGCCGCGGTTCTTCATGTAGAGCGCGCCGGGCGCGAAGATCTCCGTGATCGGCTTGCGCAGCCGGCCGTCCGGGCCGGCCGGCTCCGGCAGCACCAGCCGCAGCCGGCCGGCGCCCCGGCGGTAGTCGTAGTGGCCGGTGCCGCTGATGGCGACGCGGGTGCCGCCACTGGTGGTCTCCAGCGACGTACGGACCTGGGAGGTGGCCGCGCGTACCAAGGTGTCGGCGGCCTGCCGGAGCGTCACCGAGGGGGGCGGGCCCGCGGGAGCGTCATCGGCGGCTGCGCCGTCCGTCGTACATCCCGATGCCAGCAGGCCGGCCCCGAGCGCCAGCCCCGCCGCCGTGGCGGCGGCGACGGCTCCGCCGATCCGTCTGTCCTGCACCACCATCGCGCACGGGCCCCCTGCCGGTGTCGCGCCGCCGTCCCGCCGCCGCGTGGCGCGGCCGGCATCGGGCAACCATTTCGTTCAACGACCGTTCATCTGGCCCGTCACGCCCGCCCGGTACAACCGGCAGTAGCGTGGTGATGTGCCGTACCTGACCCAGGACCCGCAGCAGACCGCCGAACCCGACAGCGCCGGCAGCGGCGCGAGCGGGGGCCACCGCACCTCCACCGTCGAGCGCGGCGCCTTCTGTCTGGCCCGCTGCAACTGCGGCTGGTCGGGCCCCGCCCGCCGCGCGCGCTCCCAGGCCCGCACGGACGCCGACCGGCACACCGCCGGCGACCGCTGACCCCGGCCACCGACCGCCGCTGCCCCGGGCCACCGGGGACCACTGCCCCGAGAGACCGGGGCAAAGCGCCCCGCACGCCCCCGAAGCACCCTCCGTCACCTCCCGCGCGCCCTCCCCGGCGGAACCCGTAGCCCCACTTCCGCATCTGGCTGGGCGGAAGGCATCGGGAAAGCGCCTCGGGCGCTGTTCGGCAAGGGGGCGGCCGTGAGGCGGCGCACAATTCTGCAGGCGGGCGGCGGGCTCGCGGCGACCACGGCGGCCTGGTTCGCCGCGGGCGGTACGGGAGCGGGCCACGCGGCCACGAAGGCGTCAGGGACGCCCTGGGACGCGCTCCGCAAGGGCCTGGACGGCCGGCTGATACGGCCGGGCGACGCCGCGTACGCCACCGCGCGCCGCCTCTACAACACCCGCTTCGACACGCTGAAGCCGTCGGCCGTGGCCTATGTGAAGCACGCCGGGGACATAGCGGAGTGCCTGGCCTTCGCCCGCCGGAACGGCACGCCCGTCGCCATACGCAACGGCGGCCACTCCTACGCGGGCTGGTCCAGCGGCGACAACCGCCTGATCGTCGACGTCTCCGCGCTGTCCAAGGTGGCCGCGCCGTCCGGCGGCACCACCCGCATCGGGGCCGGCGCCAAGCTCATCGACGTCTACGAGGGCCTGGGCAAGCACGGCGTGACCATCCCGGGCGGCTCCTGCCCGACCGTCGGCGTCTCCGGCCTGACCCTCGGCGGCGGCCATGGCGTCGTCTCCCGCGCGTACGGCCTGACCTGCGACAGCCTCGTCGGCGCGACGCTCGTCACGGCCAACGGCAAGACCGTGCACTGCGACACGAAGGAGCACCCCGACCTCTTCTGGGCGCTGCGCGGCGCGGGCAACGGCAACTTCGGTGTGGTCACCGAGCTGCGCTTCCGTACGCACAAGGCGCCGGACGCGGTGATGGCGTACCTGACCTGGCCCTGGTCCAAGGCCGCCGCCGTGCTGCGCTCCTGGCAGGAGTGGGGCCCGGACCAGGCCGACGAGATCTGGTCCAGCTGCCACCTGGACGCCCGGCCCGGCGCCACCCCGACCGTCTCCGTCGCCGCGTTCTCGCTCGGCTCGTACCGCGACCTCCAGAACGCCGTCGACAAGCTCGCCGACCGCGCGGGCGGCCCCGGCCCCGCGTCCTCCGTCTCGCTCAAGCCGAAGGCGTACCTGGACGCCATGGAGGCGTACGCGGGCTGCGCCTCGAAGACCACCGCCCAGTGCCACCAGCCGGGCAGCACCCCCGGGCGGAACCCGGCCGGGCAGCTGGGCCGGGAGACCTACGCGGCCCGCTCCGACTTCTTCGACCGCTCGCTGAGCGCGGCCGGCATCCGCACGGTCCTCGACCAGATCGAGCGCGCGGGCCGCAACGGCGTCAACGGCAACGTCGCCTTCACCGCCCTGGGTGGCGCGATCAACCGCGTGCAGCCCACCGCCACCGCCTTCGTGCACCGCCGCTCGCGGTTCCTCGCGCAGTACCTCGCCTCCTGGGCACCCAGCGGCACGGGCAAGGCCCAGAACGCCTGGCTGGCCGGAATGCACACCGCGATGCGCCGGTACGCCTCGGGCGCCGCCTACCAGAACTACGCCGACCCGGCCCTGAAGGACTGGAAGAAGGCGTACTACGGGGCGGCCGCCGGGCGGCTGGCCGAGGTGAAGCAGACGTACGACCCGAAGCACCTGTTCCGGACGTTCCCGCAGGCGCTGTAGCGAGGTACGGGCCACGGCGTGCTGCGGGGCCCCTGGGCCCGGGGCGGGCCCAGGGGCCTGCGGCGGATACGGCGCCGGGCTGGGCTCCGCGGCGGGCTGCGGCGCCCGGCCGGCGGTGGATACGCGTCGGCCCCGCCCGGTGTCCGGGCGGGGCCGAGATGCGGATCGTCCGTCGGGCGACGGGACCGTCAGGCCGCGAGGTCCTTGTCGCGGTTCACGCGGCCGTCGCGCGGCGCGCCCGGCGGTTCCGGAAACCCGTCGGGGCCCCCGGCCCCGACGGCACCGGCCGCCCCCGCGGGCCCGAACGCGTCCGTCACAGCCGCGCCGTCCCCCTCGCCCGCTCCGCCCGCGTGCGCCGTCCCCGCGCGGGGCACCTGGACCAGCGCCCCGATACGGGAGGCCGCGATCGCCTTCATCAACGGCACCAGCAGCGCCTGCGCCAGCGGCGCGAAGAGCAGCGCGACCGCCGTACCCAGCGCGAATCCGCCGATGACGTCCGTCGGGTAGTGCACGCCCATGTAGACCCGGCACAGCCCTTCGAGCAGCGCGAGCGCGATGCCCACCAGCCCGAACTTGCGGTGCGCGATGAAGATGCCGACGCCGACGGCCATGGTGAGCGTGGCGTGGTCGCTCACGAACGAGAAGTCGTTCTTGCCCTCCACCAGGACCTGCAGGCCCGAGTGGTCCTTGAAGGGACGCGGCCGGGCCACGAACTCCCGGATCGGGATGTTGGCCAGCAGCGCGATACCGGCCGCCAGCGGTGCCCAGACCAGGCCCGCCACCGCGGCGGGCGCGTCGGACTTCTTGCGGGCGCCCCACCAGGCGACCAGACAGAGAATCGCCAGCCCGGCGATGATGCCGTACTCGCCGACGTACTCCATCACCTGGTCGAACCAGTGCGGAGCGTCCTTGGCGAGGCCGTTGACCTCATAGAGCAGGCCAACGTCGGGGTTCGACCCGTCCAGTGCGAGTCCAGCCATGTGCCGCGGCCCCTAACCTTTCGCGCGCGCGAGCGCCATCCGAGTGCTGCCAACCCCCGTGGTCGTCGAGCAGTGCCGTGCCGGCCGCGTCATTCGACAGCCCGCTCCGCAGTGCCTCTCACACCCACTCCAAGGAAACGTCATGCACCCGCACGACGTTCCACTTTCCACCGGATGATCACCAGGACGTTATCGAAGCTTGACTCATCGCCGCAGCTCAGGCCCCATGTTCACGCAGCGTTCCGACGGGGGAGCGCTTTTGCGCCATCTTCTGTGACGCGAGTGGCGCCGATGTAGTCAGGGGTGTCGATCTTGTCGAATCTGATCACCGCGCCCGTGTACGGAGCGTTGATCATGTAGCCGCCGCCCACATAGATGCCCACGTGGTGGATCGACCGCGGGTCGTTCAGGTTGTGGGCGAAGAACACCAGGTCGCCGGGGAGCAGTTCGTCGCGCTTCGGGTGCGGCCCGGCGTTCCACTGGTCGTTCGCGACACGGGGCAGCTCGATGCCGACCGTCTTGAAAGCGGCCTTCGTCAGACCCGAGCAGTCGAACCGGCCGCCCTGGTCCGCCGTTCCGTTGCCGCCCCAGAGGTACGGCGTCCCGAGCTTCTTCTGTGCGTAATAGATCGCGCCGGCCGCCTGCTGCGAGGGCTCCACGTTCTGGACCGGCGCCTCGAAGCTCTTCGCGAGGGTCGTGATGACCTTGACGTAATTCTGCGTCTCCCGGTATGGCGGCACGCCGTCGTACTGGATGACCCGGTAGGCGCCCGCGTTGTACGCCGCCAGCATGTTGTGCGTGGCGTCCCCGGGGACGTTCTTCACGTACTTGGCCAGTTCGCAGTCGTACGAGGCGGCCGACGCGATCGCGTCCACCGGGTCCCAGACGTCCTTGTCTCCGTCGCCGTCACCGTCGACGCCGTGCGTGGCCCACGTGCCGGGGATGAACTGCGCGAGCCCCTGCGCCGCCGCCGGGCTCTGCGCCTTGGGGTTCCAGCCGCTCTCCTGGTACAACTGCGCGGCGAGCAGCGCCGGGTTGATCGCGGGACAGAGCGCGCCCCACTTCTGCACATGTGCCTGGTACGCCGCCGGCACCGACCCCTTGGCCAGGCCGACGGCCCGCCCCGCGGCGCCGCCGATACCGCCGGCCGCTGCGTACGTACCGATGATCAGCAGTGCGAGAAAGCCGGCACCGAGGCCGGTGCCGATCCCTGTCCCCACCCAGACCTTGCGCACTGCACCCCTCACCCCCACATCGATCCCCGTCAGGCTACCGACGAACCGTTCACCTGTCCGCCCCGTCTCACGCCACGGGTACCGCGCGACACCGCCCGCCGCTCAGCGGCCCATTGGCCCCGGAGCGGCGGCACATTGACCGCACGTCAGCGGCGCCCCCTGCACCGACCGCGCTGCGTGTTCACTTCCCGCCTCAATATTGCTCAGAGTGACCAAGCATGGTACACACGGTGAGAATAATGGGCCCTGTGGGCGACGTGCGCACCCCTGCTCCCGCCGCCCACACGGGATCCGCCAAAGTTTGACGCCAAGTCGACATCGTCACGGGCAATCGTCAGCGAAGATAGAGACTGGCCGTGCCATGTGGTACGGGAGACAACTACCCAATTGGGGCGGTGAGTTCACAAATGTTCATTGCGGCCGAAAAGGGCGACATCACCACCATTATCGGCGGAATCGCCCCGGACTGGGGCCCGTTCGGGAGCCTGGGCAACGAGGCCCGCGTGATGGTCGAAGTGGTGATGGCAGTGGCCATCCTGCTCTGCCTGGGCATCGCGATCTGGGGCGCGGCGAAGCAGCGCATCGGCGCCACGGCCCTCCGCGACACCTTCAGCGCCGAACAGGGCAAGGGCCTGATCGTCGCCGGCCTGACCGGCGTCTTCATCATCGGGTCACTGGGCACCCTCTTCACCATCGTCTACGGCATGGCGGTCTAGCAGGCCGAAACGTCCCCTCCGCCGGGCCGCGCGGCCGCTGCCGTACGCCTGCCCGCCGTGCCCCGACCCGTACATCCGTCGTACGCCCGTGCGTACGCCCCGCCCGTCCGTCCACGCGCCCGCCGCGCGCTCTACCGCGCCGTGCCCCGGCTCACGTCCCATGGGTCGTCGGCTGTGCGCGGCCGCCACACCTGGCCCATATCCCTGTCCGAGGCCACATGCTGATGTCCACTCCGCCCACTCGTCCACAGCCCGCTCCGCACCGCCCGTGCAGTTGTCCACAGGCGATGCGGACGGGTTCGCCGTTCCGTCACAGTGGGGTGTACTCGTATCAGGACGACCGGGCCGCCTCCCACGCGGCTACGGTCGTACCCGGGTTGCGGCAAGGCGACGGCGAAGACGGCAGCGATGCCGGTTGAGGGGGCGCAGGCACCATGAGTCTCGGTGACGACGGAGCGTACGGCGGCGGGGAGTACAGCGGCCAGGGCCCCGGCCAGACGCGTACCAGACTTCCCGGCGGCGAGGGCGACGTCTACGGCTCCGGCCGCCGGTCCCGCGGCGGTATGTCCAGCCGCAACCTCGTCACGATCGTCGGCGTGGTCGTGCTGCTCATCGCCGCCATCGCCTTCGCCAACCGCGGCGGCTCCGGCTCCGGTTCGGACTCCGCCGACGGCGACTCCGGCGCCCCGGCCGCCCAGCCCACCGCCCCGACGGGCCAACGCCCCGTCTCCGGCAAGAACTCCGACACCCCCACCATCCCCTCCGGCTTCCCCAAATCCGAACAGGGCGCCCAATCGGCGGCCGCGAACTACGCGGTGGCGCTCGCCAGCGACGGCATGTACCGCACCGACTCGCGCGACGCGATCGTCGAGGCGGTCTACGCCCCCTCCGCCGCGACCGCCCGCAAGGAAGCGCTGCGCAAGGTATACGCCGATCCGCAGTTCCTGGCAGGGGTCGGCCTGGACAAGGAGGGCAAGGCGCCGGAAGGCCAGACGTTCGTGTCCCGGGCCAACCCGGTCGGCACGAAGGTCGACACGTTCGGGGGCACGTCCGCCAAGGTCGCCGTCTGGTACTCCTCCCTGTTCGGCCTGGCCGGTGAGGGCTCGGAGAACCCGGTCACGGAGAGCTGGTACACGACCACCATGAAGCTGCAGTGGGTCGGGGGTGACTGGAAGGTCACCGGGGTCTCGCAGAAGAAGGGGCCGGCGCCGGTCGGCCGCGACCAGGCCGCCGCGACGGCCGAGGAGATGTCCAAGGCCGTCGAAGGGTTCGGAGGGTTCACGTATGCGCGGTAAGTCTCCCCGCACCAGCAGGCCTGCACGCCGCGGCCGCTCGCTCGCGGCAGTGTTCGCCGGCGTCCAGGTCTGGGCAGTGCTCTTCGCCTCGCGTGCCTTCGCCGCGCCCTCCCCGAAGCCGAGCGACAACCCCTGCGACCTCCTCACCGACAAGGCCAAGGAGCTCTGCGAGGAGCGCGGCTCCGGGGGGAGCGGCAGCTCGACCCCGCCCGCCTCCGGCAGCAACCCCCTCGACCCCCTTCAGTCGCTGGCCAAGGGCTGTGCCGACGCCGCCGCGTGGATCGTCACCAAGCTGTCCGACGCCGTGAAGGCGACCTCGCAGGTCGACTTCACCAACGCCGCGTTCCTGCGCCAGTACGCCGTCGTCTTCGCCGCCTCCACGATCCTCACGCTCGTGCTCTGGCTGCTCGCCGTCGCCAAGCGCGCCGTACGCGGCGTACGCCTCACCGAGGCGATCAGTGAGGCGGTCGGCTTCCTGTGGCTCACCGTCCTCGCCTCCGCCTTCACCCCCCTGATCCTCTACACCGTCGTCTCCGCCACCGACGGCGTCACCGAGATCATCGCCAGAGGCACCGGCGCCCAGACGGACATCTTCTTCGGATCGTTCTCCGAGGCCCTCAAGAAGGGCACGGACATCGGCGGCGGCCCGATCATGCTGATCGTCGTCGCGCTCGTCTCCGTGCTCGCCGCCGGCATCCTCTGGCTGGAGCTGGTCATCCGTGCCGCCCTGCTCTACGTCGGCGCCCTGCTCGGCACGGTCGTCTACGCCGGCCTCGTCGACAAGAACATGTGGGGCCACGTCCGCCGCTGGGCCGGCATCATGATCGCCGTGATCATGGTGAAACCGGTCATCGTGATCGTGCTGGGCATCGCCGGCGCGCTCTCCTCCGAGAAGGGCCCCGACTCCTTCTCCGCCGTCGTCTCCGGCCTCGCCATCATCCTGCTCGCCATCTTCGCGAGCGCCATGATCTACCGCTTCGTCCCCGGCTTCGGCGACGAGATCATGGCGGCCCGCACCAACAAGAAGGCCGCGACCGACGGCAGCCAGGCCGCGGCGCTCGTCTCCTCCCCCGCCGCCCTCGTCTCGCAGGGCATCAAGACCCACAGCTCCCGCGGCAGCGGCGGCAACACCGGCGACACCGGGAACAGCAGCGGCGGCCAGTCCCGCCCGGCCGACGCCGTGGCCGGCGGCGTCGCCGCGCACAGCTCCCGCGGCGGCTCCGGCACCGCCGGCCCGCCCGCGCCCCGTACGAGCCCCGGCCCGCGCCCCGGCGCGGCCTCGGGCGGTTCCGCCCGCACCGGCAAGACAGCAGGAGGTGATGGGCGTTGAGCACTCAGTCCCACCCGATCACGCCCCGACGCACGTATCTCATCGGCCGCGCCCGGCCCAACGCGGTCATCGGCAAGAACCGCGAGACCGGCGAGATCGGGCTGATCATCGCGGGCGCGTTCCTCGGGATGATGTGCGGCCTGCTGGTGCCCGTCCTGCCCCTGCGCATCGTGACGCTCACCGGCTTCCCGCTGATCGCGCTGGCCGCCGTGTACGTCCCGTACCGCGGCCGGACGTTCTACAAGTGGTTCGAGATCAACCGCAGCTACAAGCGGACACTGCGCCAGGGCGCGACGTACCGCTCCGGCGCCCAGGAGGCGGGCATCAGCATGGACGGCCGTGAGGTCGAGATCGGCCCGCCGCCCGGCATCGGCCGCATCAACTGGCTCTCCGCGCCCTTCGGCCCGGACGAGATCGCCGTACTGCTGCACGCCGACCGGCGTACGGTCACCGCGGCGATAGAAATCGAGGGCCCCGGTGTCGGCCTGCGCGACAGCGAGGACCAGGAGGCCCTGGTCGACCGCTTCGGGACGCTGCTCAAGCACGTCGCGAACGGCGACGGGTTCGTGACGCGCCTGCAGATGCTGGCCCGTACGCTCCCCGCCGACCCCGACGCGCACGCCAAGGACGTCGCCCAGCGCGGCGACCAAACCTCCCCGCAGTGGCTGCAGGACTCCTACGACCAGCTGCAGTCCATGGTCTCCACCTCCTCCGAGCAGCACCGCGCGTACCTAGTCGCCTGCATGCACTACAACCGCGAGCTGGCCACCGAGGCCGAGACCATGGCCCGCGCGGCACGCATGCACAACGGCGGACTGCTGCGGAAGCGCCTGGACAAGGACGCGGGACTCGCCGTGGTCATGGCCCGCGAGCTGACCGACATCTGCGCCCGCCTCGCCGAGGCCGACATCCGGGTGCGCCAGCCCCTCGGCCAGGCCCGGCTCGCCTCCCTCGTGCACTCCATGTACGACCCGGACCACCCCATCGACCACATCCAGGCGATGAGCAAGCGCAACGCCTGGCCGGCCGAGCTGGACGCCATGGAGCCCACCTACCTCCAGGCCAAGACCCGCGAGTCCATGACGCGCGCGCCGTGGTGCCACGCCACCGCGTGGGTCAAGGAGTGGCCGCTGACCCCGGTCGGCGTCAACTTCCTGGCCCCGCTGCTCGTCCACACCCCCGACGTCATCCGCACCGTCGCCGTCACCATGGACCTCGAACCGACCGAGGTGGCGATCGAGCGCATGCTGACCGAGAAGACCAACGACGACGCGGAAGCCAGCCGCGCCGCCAAGATGAACCGCGTGGTGGACCCGCGCGACGTGGCCCACCACGGTCGCGTCGACCAGCGCGGCGAGGACCTGGCGTCCGGCGCGGCCGGGGTGAACATCGTCGGGTACATCACCGTCTCGTCCCGTTCGCCCGAGGCGCTGGCCCGTGACAAGCGGACCATCCGCGCCTCGGCCGGCAAGTCCTACCTCAAGCTGGAGTGGTGCGACCGCGAGCACCACCGGGCCTTCGTCAACACGCTTCCGTTCGCGACCGGGATCCGCCGCTAAGCCGCTGGGAGGCGCGTACGTCATGGCCATGCTCGATCCGCTCGCCGCGATCACCGAGGCCTTCACCAGCTTCCTCTTCGGGAAGGTGGAGACGACCAGGCTGCCCGTACGGACCTCCACCGGGCAGGCCCAGGCCGTCTATCTGCCCACCGCCGCACCAGGACTGGGCGACTCCGGTGTGATCATCGGCCGCGAGGTGTACAGCGGCAAGGGATACATCTACGACCCGTTCCAGCTGTACGGCCAGCAGCTGCCGGCCCCGCACTGGCTCGTCCTCGGTGAGTCCGGCAACGGCAAGTCCGCGCTGGAGAAGACCTACGTCCTGCGCCAGCTCCGGTTCCGCGACCGCCAGGTCGTGGTGCTCGACGCACAGGGCGAGGACGGCGTCGGCGAGTGGAACCTCATCGCCGAACAACTCGGTATAACCCCGATCCGGCTGGACCCCACAGCGGCACTGAACGGCGGCATCCGCCTGAACCCGCTGGACCCGTCGATCACCACCACCGGCCAGCTGGCGCTGCTCCGCACGATCATCGAGGTGGCCATGGGCCACGGCCTCGACGAGCGTTCCGGCTTCGCGCTCAAGGTCGCGCACGCCGCCGTACTCAATGGGGCCGGCTCCGCCGAGGACAACGAGACCGGCACCGACCGCCAGCCGATCCTCACCGACATCGTCGAGCAACTCCGCCATCCGAAGCCGGAGTCCGCCGAGGCGATGAACGTCGACCTGGACGACGTACGGGCCTGGGGCCTGGACGTCGCCCTCGTGCTGGACCGCCTCGTCGACGGTGACCTCCGTGGCATGTTCGACGGCCCGACGACCGCGGGCATCGACCTCGACGCGCCGCTGATCGTCTTCGACCTCTCCCACATCGACCGCAACTCCATCGCGATGCCGATCCTGATGGCGATCGTGGGCGTCTGGCTGGAGCACACCTGGATCCGCCCCGACCGGAAGAAACGGATCTTCCTGGTCGAGGAGGCCTGGCACATCATCAACTCTCCCTTCGTCGCCCAGCTCTTCCAGCGCCTGCTGAAGTTCGGCCGACGGCTCGGTCTCTCCTTCGTCGCCGTCGTCCACCACCTCAGCGACGTGGTCGACGGCGCGGCGGCGCGGGAGGCGGCAGCCATCCTCAAGATGGCGTCGACCAGGACCATCTACGCCCAGAAAGCCGACGAGGCACGGGCCACGGGGCGCGTACTGGGGCTGCCACGCTGGGCGGTGGAGATCATCCCCACCCTCACCCCCGGCATCGCGGTCTGGGACGTCAACGGCAACGTCCAGGTCGTCAAGCACTTGATCACCGAGGCCGAACGCCCGCTGGTCTACACCGACCGCGCCATGACCGAGTCCTCCATCGCCGACGCGTCGGCGCAGCCCACGGAGGAGGCCCGCGCCCTGGAGCGCGCCGCGGACGCCGAGGCCGAAGCACGCGCGGAAGCCATGGCCATGGCACGCCAGCTCAGCAACGAGTCGAGCGAAACGGTGGCGTGAGGGCCTCGGTGGTCTCTTTGGCCTCATTGGCCTCTTTGGCCCCGGACGGACAGCACGGCAGCACGAAGGACAGGTCGGTGGCGTGAGCGGCGACGGGTACGACCGGTACGACCGGCAGGGGCACGCGTACGGAGAGCAGGGCCCCGGCGGACCGGGCCGGGACGGCGGGGCCGGGCCCCGGCGACGGGAACGCGGCGTTCCCGACTCCCTGCTCGTCGGCGTACTGGCCTTCCTCCTCGGCCTGACCGTGCTGGTCTGGCTCGCCACGGGCCTCTCCGGCCTCTTCGCCCACGGCGGCTGGCCCGACCACCTGACCTTCACGCGCACGCCCCTGGCGATGCGCGAACTGGTCACCGAGCCGCACGACCTGGCCGGCGCCTGGCCCGCCACCCCGGCCGGCCAGCTCTCCGGCTACGGCCTCTTCTGGGGCGTCCTCATCAGCGAGCTGATGGTCCTGGTCGTCCTCACCGTCTTCGTACTGGGCACGGTCACCCGCTTCCGCGCGGTACGCGCCCAGCGCCGAGCCGAACGGAACGCCGCCCGGGGGCACGTGACCGGCGAGGCCCCGGGGGACGCTCAGCGCCCCGTACCGATGACCAAGGAGCCGCAGGCGGGGCAGCCGGGGCAGACGCCTCCCGCCACGGTTCCCGCGCCTGCCCCCTCCGCGACCCCTGCTCCCGCCCCTGCCTCAGAGGGGGCGGAGACCGCCGTGGGTGCCGGCACGGCGGCCGCAGCGGCCGCCACCGTCCCCACAGTCGCACCGGCGCCGCAGCAGGCCGCAGACGCCCGTACAGAAGTTCCCGCACCGGCCGCCCCCGCGGAGGCCCGTACCAACGCCCCCACGCCTGGCCCCGCCGACGCCGCCGGCACGTCCGCCGTGTCCGCCGCGGGCGACGCAGCAGGGGCGGCAGGAGCAGCAGGGTCGATCGCCGCACTCGGCGCGGCCGGTACCGGCCCGGCGGCCCCTCCCCCCACCCCCGTCGGCGGCGGCAGCGTCACCGAGGCGGCTGCCGGCGCCGCGCTCCCCCGCGTCCACTACCACCACCGCACCGAGCGCCCCGCTGCCCGCGCCGCCGCGCTCGACGTGATCAACGCCGCCGAGGGCCCGCTCCTCGTAGCGACGACCGATCCGACCCTCTGGGCCGAGAGCAAGGACGCACGGGCGAAACTCGGGCCGCTGCACGTCTACGACCCGCTGCACGCCCTCGACACCCCCGCCCGCCTCCGCTGGTCCCCCACCGCGGGCTGCACGGACATCGCCGTAGCCGGTACGCGCGCCGCCGCGCTCCTCGCCCCCGTACGCCCCGCGAGCACGCTCGATTCCGCTCTCGCCGACGCCGCAGAAACGCTGCTGCGCTGCTGGCTGCACGCGGCCGCCGTGGACGGCCGGCCCTTCCGGCAGATCCACCGCTGGGCACAGGGCAGCGGCGCCGCCCACGAACCCGTACGCATTCTCCGTACGAACTCCAAGGCCGCGTCCGGCCGGGCCGGCGAGCTGGAGTCCGTGCTGACCGCGCACCCCGAACGCCGCGACATGGCCCAGCAGTTGGTCGCCCGCGCGCTGGCCGCCCTGTCCTCCGTCCATATCCGGGACGCGTGCAATCCAGGGCGAGCTGATGCCCTCGCCCTCGAATCATTTGTCGGCGAAGGGGGAACGCTTTATGTTGTGGGCGAGCCCCTTGAGGACCCGCGCACGACGCCGGGTGCGATGCCGCTGCTCACCGCACTCGTTTCAAGCGTGGTCGAGCGCGGCCGCCGCATGGCCGAACGGTCATCTGACGGTCGCCTCGACCCACCACTCACCCTCGTCCTCGACGACATCGCGGCGCTCGCCCCCCTGCCGGCCCTTCCCGAACTCATCTCCTCGGGCGCCACGCAGGGCCTGCTGACGCTCGCCACGCTCCGCTCCCCCGAACAGGCCCGCGCCCGCTGGCCCCACGCCGCACTGCCGGCCTGAGCCCCGGGGCCATCGGGCTCAACGGGTTGACCGGCTCACTGGGCCGACTGGCTCACGACGTCCGCTTCCGTACGTACTCCCATATCGTCCCCGTGGCGTCCTCCTCGGTCTCGCCGGTGCGTACGAACCCCTGGGCTTCGTACAGCCGTTGCGCGCGGACGTTCTGCTCATGCACCGACAGGAAGACGCTCTCGGCTCCCGCCGGTCCGTCCGTGGCCCGCGCCACCGCCGCTTGCAGCAACTCGGCGGCCACGCCCGTCCGTCGGTGCTCGGGACGGACGTAGAAGCCCACCACCTTGGCCTTCGGCTGGTCGGCGGTCTCCAGGAGTACGGTCGCCATTCCGGCCCAGTCGCCGTCGGCGGCCACCGCTGCGTACGTGACGACGCCGTGTCCCGATTCGCTTGCCTGAGCGTTCTCCTGCCAGCGCTCGTCGGGGTACGCCGATGCCTGCGCGTAGGTCGTGAGGAAGGCGATGGATGCCGCCGGGTCCGAAAGCGCCGCGAGCCGCAGTTCCTTGAGCTCGCGCCATTCGCCGGCTGTGACCGGCCTGATGTCGTATCCCATCTCCGCACCTTAGACGCGGGCCCGCACACCATGGCCCCGGAACGCAGAAAAGCCCCGCACCATACGGTGCGGGGCTTTCCCACAAAGATTGTTCGGCGGCGTCCTACTCTCCCACAGGGTCCCCC